>JAVXNE010000001.1:0-448659 GCA_036645935.1 Oscillospiraceae bacterium
AGGCGTGGCATAAGAATAGCAAAGAGCAGACAGCTCGGTGAAAGCTGTCTGCCCAAATGCAACAAAACTATTAAATTGAAAATGTTTCCCTGTAACACAGTGGTTAAAGCGATGCCCTCTTTTTGTTAGTGAATAGAGTCAACCGTTGCGGCAACGAAGACAAGCGCGTCTTTATAGCCGCATCTGCGCTCTACATCGCCGAGCGACGCCCTCAGCGCGGCATTCTCTGCCGCGAGTTCATCGACCCGCTCTCTATAATGGCTCCCTTGTCAAGACCAACTTTTCAAAAGTTATCGTGAACAATTATAGCTGCTGCTTTGGTTTGTATTTCTGGCAGAAAAGGCTGTGGAGCGTAGCGGAACAGCATCTTCTGCCGGGGCGCCTCACCTGCAATCAGGCCGCAACATTGGCAAAGGCCGCACTGAACACCTCGCTCGGCGTAGCGTATTCCAGTGCTTCATGCGGGCGCTTGGTATTGTACGTCTCAACATACCGCCGAATAGCGGAGCGCAGTTGTTTGGGGTTGGCATACTCGTTAACGTAAATCTCCTCTGTCTTCAGGCTGCGAAACCAGCGCTCGATCATGATGTTGTCTGCCCAACGGGATTTTCCATCCATACTTTGGGTGATGCGATTCTCACTCAAGAATCTTTTGTACTCGCTGCTTGTAAACTGGCAGCCTTGGTCAGAGTTGATAATACTCGGAAAGCCATTCTCTTGAATAGCGGCCGTGACGGTCTGAATGACGTAAGCTGTGTCAAGGGTGTCTGCGATGTTCCAACCGACGATTTTGCGGCTGTACCAGTCAATTACCGCTGTCAGATACATATGCCCACGGTTTAGTTTGATGTAGGTAATATCAACCGACCACACCTGATTTGGAAGGTTGACTTGCTTGTTTCGCAGCAGATACGGAACTATAGCTTGTTTAAAATTACGCTTGGACAGGTTTGGTTTTGGATAAAGCGCGTAGATTGCCATTTCATACATGAGCCGGCGAACCAACTTTCGGCCAACTGAAATATCTTCTTCCTGTAACTTTTTGGCGAGTTTCCGGCTGCCAAGAAAAGGCATGGCAGTGTGCCAGTAATCGATTCGCTCCATGACCTTTTCCAGCCACTCCAGCTTCTCTTTGGATGGCGCTACTGCTTTGCGGTAAAGCGCACTTCTATTGACTCCGGTCAGCTCGCATTGCCGCCGAACGGATAACGGGTGCTCAGTCTTTATGCACCTCGGGGACGGGACGCCCGCAGATGCGAAAGCAGTCCTGAAGATAATCCCGCTCCAGCGTAAGCTGCCCAATGGTTTTCAGCATTTGCTCGCGCTCTTTCTTCAGGCCGTCCTCCTTTCGTCGGGCTTACTTCTCAATCTTGCTTTCTGCAAAAACGCGTCCTGCATTCTCCAGAAATTCTTTCTTCCAGTTGCGAAGCATATTGGGGTTGATTCTATACTTATTGGCAATGGTGCCCAGTTCCTCGTCACCCTGGATGATTTCCAACACAACTTTGGCTTTGAATTCTGCGGTGTACATTGTTCGTGGCATGGTTCTTTCTCCTTGTTTTCTATCGCTTTTATTCTACCATGTTCACGATAGCTTTTGTAAAAATGGTCTCATATCCGGGGACCATTATACTCACAGCGCCTTTGCATCCTCGGCGGGCAGGTCACGCGTCCACTCCTCGTCCTTTCGAGCAAACCACAGGTTGGGCGCGGGGGCTATACCAAAAATATCCGTTACTCGTCTCTGCGGTCATATACCGCGTCTCAACGGCGTCATAGGTGCCCTTGTTCATGAGCCCAAGGTTTAAGGTTTATGGCCTCGTCGGACATTTCGTGGCACTTGCGGGCGCGCAGCATCTTACTCGTTACCTCGACCTGATATTTTGAGGTATCGTGCTCGCCGGGCACTCCGAAATACTCAGTATCTTTTTCCCGCGGCAGATATAAGCCTAACAGCTTATACCCGCTCCACGACACATAGAGCTTTGCAATGCGCAACGTATAAAATCTTGTGCCGGAGTAGTTGCTGTTGCTCGTGAGTATTGAGCCATAAGAATAAATCGCCTCGACGATGGCGACATGTCCATAGCCTTTAGAGCCGCCCGACCAAAGAACAGCTAAAATCAGATTTGGGGCGCTCTTTTGGAAATGTTTCAACGCTGTTTGTGTAGGTATTTTAGATGTGCTAAACTGAAATCAAACAACGATTCGGAAATCTGAGGAGATCAAATGAAAACGTTCGGTGATTTTTCAACCAAAAAGGACTGGTATACATTGATGCTCAGTTTGCTGGTGGTGACGCTTCATTTCCCAAACGGATATTTTGCGCGGAATGACACTGCCATTGCAAGGGGAATTACAGCCTTTATATTTAAATGGACAGTCGCGGTCGTTTTGTTCGCGGTAATGGTCTTTTTCGTCATGTCAGGATATATGATGTTTCGCAATGCGCGGCGGATCAGCTTCCCAGAAAGTTGAAAACGAGGGCAGTGAGCTTGGTATTTCCCTTTCTCTGCTGGAACACTATATATTTTGTACTGTCGCATAAACTCGATGCGAACTTAACTTTTAGAGATATAGTATCATCTGTCTTGTTTTATGGCGACAATGGCGCTGCCTGGTATCTTTTTAACCTCATTGTTTTTACAGCGTTTTGCTATCCCATTTTCTATATCATGAAAAACAGATTTACTGGTCTTGCGCTGATTGCCGCATTTGCGGTGCTGCAAATTCTAAACGTACCGTTCCCATTGCAATTGAGGTGGGATTCGGCATTTTATTACTTGATCGGTGCGTGGCTTGACATGCATTCGAGCAAAATCGTTGAAATACATTCAAAAAGCAAAAGCATAATTGGCATTGCGGGGATTGCCGTTTTAATATGCGGGTTTGCTGTCGGAAACGCACTGCAAATACCTGCATTAAAGAGCATGTCTTTAATTGGATGCTGTCTTGCGACGTGGTTCGTTTTGGATTTGATTTCTTTGCCAAAGCTTCCCAAAAACATATCGTCAGTCAGTTTTACGATTTACGTGTCTCACGGTTTGCTCTTGAGACTGTTCTCCTTTGCGGTACTGAAGCTTTTTGCCGTCACAGCATACACAGCGCTGATTTTGTTTTTTGCATACCCGATACTGGTTCTCATATTCAGCGTATATTTCGTCAAACTTGTCCAAAAAAGCAAGATTGCAACGATGTGTCTTTTGGGCGGAAGAGTAAAAGAAATTGCATAGATCCACTCTTGCAAGACTGTGTCGCCGCTAAAACATGTTAAACTCAAACTATCGCCTAATGTTGTCTGATGACCGTTTGAAAATGAATTGAAGATTCAATGCACAAAACTGTGCCGCTCACGCCCCGATTTTTTTCGGGGCGTGTTTTCTGTTTTAAGATAAAGGCCACAGCCAAAAACCCGCCGGAAAATTGTATCGTTACATCACAAGTTATATAATTTGAGAGAGCACCGGTAACGGCGCTAATAATATGCACTATATACATAGCTGCTGTGATTATTTCATTGAGATTTCGATGATTTTCACAATCGTTATGATTTGTTCTGTCGACAATGGTTTTGTCTTATATACCCACTCTGAGCTGATTGCAAAACATGATGTGACTGCTTGATTCAAAGAAACCCTCGCAGCACACAAATTGCGTTTTTATGCTATCGCTTTATAAAAAGTCCATTCATATTCTGCCACTACTAAACCCGATTGTGACAGCAGGCTGACATATTACATGGGTTGCAGAACTTGTGTTGTCGGGAAAGAAGAACTACAATAAAAATTGCAAAGGTGCTGATATTGATTGTGTGACGCTGCAAAACAAGCGAGCGACAACATCCGGTTATGCTCAAGGCAAAAAACTGTTAATGCACTAACGCCCGCATTTCTCTGCGAGATGAAATGCGCAAATTGCAAAGACATCGACCGGCTTGCGCCATAAAACCAATTAAACTAAGAATGGCAGAAAGAAATGAAACGAATATTTTTAATAGAAGATGATTTGAGTTTAATCAGCGGGCTGTCCTTTGCTGTTAAAAAGCAGGGATATGATTTGGAAATTGCACGTACAAGCTGCGAGGCAGAGACAATGTGGGTGAACGGGAGATATGACTTGGTGATTTTGGACGTTTCCCTTCCCGATGGCTCCGGTTTTGATATATGCCGAAAGTTACGCCGCACATCAAAAGTGCCAATTATTTTTCTCACTGCCGCAGATGAAGAGACGGACATCACCATGGGGCTTGATATCGGCGCGGATGATTACATTACAAAGCCCTTCAAGCTCGCGGTGTTACTGTCCAGAATCAATGCCTTGCTTCGCAGGAGCAACAATTTCAGCGAGGCGAACGAGGAGCTTATTTCCAACCACATAAAAGTTCAGCGTCTAAGCGGAGAAGTATACAAAGAAGATGAACAGATTGAATTGACAGCAGGCGAGTATAAATTGCTCTGTCTGTTTATGGAAAACCCCGATGTGGTTCTTTCACCAGAGCAGATTTTAAGTAAACTGTGGGATTGCAACGAAAACTATGTGGACAGCAACACTCTCACGGTGTATATACACAGATTGCGAACAAAAATTGAAGATAATCCTAGCAAGCCCAAAATTATTATAACGGTTCGTCGTTTGGGTTATAAGTGGAATGCTGTTGACTGAGGTACATCATGAAAATATTAGCTAATAGGAAAATTAAGCTTCTTTTTTGTGCCATTTTGATGTGTGTGTCCGTGTTTATCTTAATTTCTTCGGCTCTGATAATCTTTAACTTCAGAGATGCGGCGCTCTATATCTTTCTGTGTGCGCTGTGCATGGCTCTCTCAATATTTATTTTCTGCGGCAGATATTTTGATGAACAGCACAAAATTCTGGAAAGCGCCGCGGCGGAAATTACGAAATACATTGCCGGCAACTCAAATGCCCACATTCGATGCAATAACGAAGGCGAACTATATAGATTGTTTCACGAAGTCAATTCCCTTGTCTCCATTTTGAATGCACATGCTGAAAACGAATTGAGGGCAAAGGAATTTTTAAAAGACACCATATCGGAGATTTCACATCAATTAAAAACGCCGCTTGCCGCGCTTAATATCTATAACAGCATTATGCAAGGTGAATCGGAAACCTCGCCAACGATTCAGAAGTTCACCGATCTTTCCGAACAGGAATTGGACAGAATAGAGACCTTGGTGCAGAATCTTCTGAAAATCACAAAGCTGGATGCAGGTACAATTGTAGTTGAAAAAAGCACAGAAACTGTGTCTGAAATAATACAGCGCGTGAGAAAACACTTTATGTTCCGAGCTGAGCAGGAACATAAGGAAATCCTTTTGACCGGCGATGATACCATAAGCTTGCTTTGCGATCGCGGCTGGATGACAGAGGCAATCGATAATATTGTGAAAAATGCACTCGACCACACCCAAAATGGCGACTGTATTCGCATCGAATGGAAGCAATTTGCATCAGTTGTTCAAGTTGTCATAAAAGACAATGGGAGCGGAATCCATCCGCAAGATTTGCACCATATTTTCAAGCGGTTTTACCGAAGCCGCTTTTCTCAGGATATTCAGGGTATTGGGCTCGGCCTGCCGCTTGCAAAATCAATTATTGAAGCGCACAACGGGACAATTGAAGTTGACAGCGAGCTCGGTGTGGGGACTGTTTTTGTGCTCACTTTTCTGATTCCAACAAAATTGTAATATTAAAATCATCTCGCCGTAAGGTAAACGCGATACTCTTTCCATATGCTCCAAAAATAGAAAGAGAGGTTATACGATGAACTTGTTAGAAGTGAAATCAATTTGTAAAACTTATGGCCAAGGTGAAGCCGCCGTGACGGCATTAAAAGATGTCAGCTTTTCTGTTCCAAAAGGAGAGTTTGTTGCGGTGGTTGGAGAATCCGGTTCAGGGAAAAGCACACTTCTGAATATGCTGGGTGCATTGGATATCCCAACTTCAGGCAAGGTGTTTATTGACGGAAACGATACTTTTGCGATGAAAGACAGCGAGCTTACCGTCTTTCGCCGCAGAAACATCGGGTTTATCTTTCAGGCATTCAACCTAATCCCCGAACTGACGGTGGAGCAGAATATCATTTTCCCCATTCTGCTGGATTATCAGAAACCGAACGCAAAGTATCTGGAAGAACTGTTGAGAGTGCTGAACCTCAAAGATCGCCGTCACCATCTGCCCAGCCAGTTATCGGGAGGACAGCAGCAGAGAACGGCAATCGGACGCGCACTGATTACTCGCCCGTCACTCATCCTTGCCGATGAGCCCACAGGCAACCTTGACTCACAGAACAGCAGCGAGGTCATTGCACTGCTCAAAGAAGCCACAAAAAAGTACGAACAGACGATTATCATGATCACCCATAATCGCAGTATCTCTCAGGCGGCAGACAGAGTACTGCAAGTGTCCGACGGCGTTATGACGGATTTCGGGAGGTGCCGGGAATGAACAGTTATCTCAGCCTAATTCCGATTTCCGCAAAAGCACACAGACGTCAGAGCCGAATGACACTGCTGTGTATTATATTTGCCGTTTTTTTAGTAACTGCCGTTTTTAGCATGGCAGATATGGGCGTCAGGATGGAGACAGCAAGATTACAGGATAAGCATGGCGATCATGTGCTGCAAGGATTGATGAACAGCACGACGGCGCTGACCTTGTTTACTTCGGCGGCAATACTGTTTATTTTTGTGCTGGTTGCCGGAGTATTGATGATATCGAGCAGCATGAACAGCACTGTCGCCCAACGAACAAAATTTTTCGGGATGATGCGCTGTATTGGGATGAGCAGACAACAAATTATTCGATTTGTAAGATTGGAAGCCCTTAACTGGTGCAAAACCGCGATTCCGTCCGGCGTTGCGCTTGGCATTTTTGCCACTTGGGGGCTGTGCGCGACACTGCATTTTCTCGTGGGTGAGGAATTTTCCGATATGCCCCTTTTTGGAGTGAGCTTAATCGGAACTCTCAGTGGAATAATTGTGGGAATAGTCACGGTGCTCATTGCCGCAAGATCGCCTGCAAAACGAGCTGCGAAGATATCTCCGTTAATGGCCGTATCTGGCACTTCGGAAAGCACAAAAAATGCCGGCCATATGCTGAATACCCGATTTTTAAAAATTGAAACGGCTCTCGGTGTTCACAATGCGGTATCGGGAAAGAAAAACCTGATTCTCATGACGAGTTCATTTGCTCTTAGCATAATCCTGTTTTTGAGCTTTTCAGTTTTGATAGACCTTGTGGGCTACGTGATGCCCCAGTCGTCGAATACTTCCGACGTAAACATTTCCAGTGTTGATGGTTCAAATTCAATAGACAGTGCGCTGCTTGATGAGATAAGCGGCATGTCGGGAGTAAAACGCGTTTTTGGCAGGAGAAGTTATCTTAATATTCCCGCAGAGATCAATCTCAAAACAAATACTATCGATATAATTTCCTATGATACATATGATTTAGACTGCCTCACAAAAGACAAGCAGATTGCAAAAGGCAGCGACATTTCAAAGGTTTATGGGAACAGCAACTATATGCTCGGAATTGCAGGCAAGGATTCTCCATTAACAATCGGCGACAAAATCAAGGTGGACGATGAGCAAATTGAAATCGCAGGTATATTGAAATACAACCTCTTCAGCGAGGATGGCAGTCCCGGTGAAGCAATAACCCTGATCTCTTCCGCAGAAACCTTTGCACGTATAACGGGTGTGTCCGGCTATTCACTCATTATGATACAGACGTTAAAAGAGGCAACAGACAAAGACATTGAAGCAATTCACTGTGCGGCAGGCGAGGAGTATACTTTTAACGACAAGCGCGACGAGCGAACTGCCAGTACTTACATGGCGTTTCTGCTGTTCGCATATGGGTTTTTGACAATTATAACGTTTGTCACTGTGCTCAATATCATGAACAGCATATCAATGAGTGTGTCCGCAAAGACGAAGCAGTATGGGGTAATGCGCGCCGTGGGTATGGATGCACATCAGATAACAAAAATGATTGCGGCAGAAGCCTTTGCCTATGCCATATCCGGTTGCGGTGTCGGCTGTGCGGTCGGTTTGTTGATTAGCAATCTGCTGTATGACAACCTTATCACGACGCATTTTGCTTATGCCTCATGGCATTTGCCTGTAACTGCGATTCTGATTATACTGCTATTTGTCGTTGCCTCGGCTTTTGTTGCGGTATACGCTCCGTCGAAACGGATTCGGAACATGGCGATAACGGATATGATCGATGAATTATGACGGATAGCTGTAATGCTCCTGCTTTTAGAGCAGGAATCTCCGAATATAGCCTCATTTATTATCTCTTTTATCAATCAAAAGTTCGAAATTGTTTTACTGCGTAAATTCATCTTTTGATAACTCGGAAATTGACTCTTCATGGGTTTGTGTTTCAGTGGATATTTTTCCTGTACTTATCGCCGCATTTCTATATTGATTCAATAATGCATGTGTTTTTATTTGTTCGGAACATCAATCAAATGGTTGGTCTAATCAATAAACCCAATTTGCGGAGTTTAGTATATTGGCTATATCTGTGGCTGCTTACACGCTTTGCATTTGCCATTTTAAAAACCTACCATTCCTCAAATTCCAAAAAATCTCCTGTCAAAAAACGCCTTGAATCTTTCCCTGAGCCAGAGCTTATGAAACCGGATATGGCGATGCCGTTTTCTGCGGGTTCAATCGAGCTTTCACATGATGAGCACGGGAGTGCACTTGCGCCTTGCAAAACTGAATAGCAACTTCATTCCAATTCACTCTCATTGATCAACACAATCATATTTCTTGCTGAACTCCCCATTTGGGAAAGGCCAGAGAAACGGGATATCAAGACGAATGCGAGCGCCTTCAACAACTGTAAGCTCCCACGAATGCAAAAATCTTGTCTGCCTGAGATATGTGGGACAAAATCTCGCTCTACGCCGCTATAGCCCTCAATTGTTCAGCACCGTCGCCAACTTCCCACCCCTCCCCCCATGTAAAAAATGATAACACATCAAGGAGTGTGCAGCATGCCCTGCACACTCCTTGCATTTATCCTTCATAATTTGGCCTTACTGCATGTGCTCAGTCATCGTTTCATCTTGCGAGAACTCATCCATCAAAACCAGAGCGCTTGCATCTGAATTTCCATTGCTGTATGAATTCGGGAAGTGTTTTAAATTCAAATTGCATCTCATTAGGCATTGCTTAATGCGTTTTTCCTGCAAACTGAAAGGATGCTTTCTACATTCTTGATATCGTGCGTTTCTTGAGGGCAAGCCTAATTAACATCAGCAGGTTATCTGTAATCGTCCTGTCAAGTTCTCTGAATTCTGTCGGCTTATTTTCCTTTGCCTCCTGCTCAAGTGCCCTTCGTCTTGCATCCAAATTATTCAAGGGCGCATTGGCATCCCTGAATCTTTTGTTATGCTGATCCTCTGGTGTGAAAAAGTCCGCCTGTGAATTTCACAGGCGGACTTTTACCGTTGCAATCAGACAGTGTGGTTATTACGCTTTGGGCGCTTCCACTGTCGCGTAGTTCCAGATAACGTCGCCGGTGTTCATCATGATAACGTTCTTGATGTTCGGCTTCATCATGTAGGGGTTGGTGTAGTAGTAGAGCGGCGCCACTCCGCCGGTCTTCATGAGCACGTTCTCGGCCTCAGCGCACAATGCAGCGCGTTTGGCAGGGTCGGTCTCAGCCTTGATCTTACCGGACAGCACATCATAGGCCTCGGCCCATGTCTGGTCGCCCTTGAGTCCCCAATAGGCGCCCATTCCGGCATCCTTGGTCACATCGCTGGCCTTGGTGTAACTTCCAACATCCTTGCCGAGACGCGGGTAGTTATTGCCCGAGGCGCTGATAAAGATGTCGATGAAGTTTACGCAGTCACTGAAGTCGGCAATCCAGCCCATACGAGCGGCTTCGGCGTCTCCGTCTTTAAGCTTGTTCTGCAGTGTCGCCCACGCCTCTGTGTTGATGGTCGAGGGGATACCGAACTTGTTCCATGTCTCCTGGACATACTGGATGATGAGAGCATTCGCTCCGCTGTTGTTGAACGCGAAGTCGATTGAGGGGAAATCGGTGAACTTGATGTCGCCACCCTCTATTGTGCCTGTGTAGGCATAACCGAGGTCAATAAGCGACTTGCAAGCAGCGGCCTGATCCTCTGTGAGCAGAGCATTTTCCTTGGAAGGAGTGCTCGTGCCTGTGTACCATGTGCCGTAGCCGTCGGCAGATCTGACGTCCTTGTTGAGTCCGTCGCCGAGCGCGTTGGGGTAGAATCCCTTCGCCGCGACCTGACCTCCCTGAGCAACATCCTTGACGAGCTCTTCGCGGTTGACCATGCGGCCAATGGCAAAGCGAGCGTCAGACTGCTCCTGAACCGTCAGCTGCTTGCCGGCGGGGGAGATGTCCTTGTGCACATTAAAGAGCACATAATAAGTTCCGATGTAGTCGCCGAACACGAGCTGTCCGGGATAGTCGGTATTGAGACGGGGATACTCGGTCGGGTCAATCGAGTTGATAAACTGGGCAGTATCGTTTTCATAAGCGGTGAGGATAGCCACGTTGTCCTCGGACAGGTAGCAGTTCACACCAGCGATGCTGACCTTGTCGGCATTCCAGTAGTTGTCGTTTTTGACGAATTCGATAACGTCGTCAACAGCATATTTGGCCATCTTGAAGGGGCCCATGCCAATGTAGGTGTCAGGCGCTGTCGCCCATTTGCCCTCATTGTCGACAACCGACTCCTTAACGGGATAGAATGTCGGAAACGCGCACAGGTCGAGGAAGTAAGGCGCCGCGTTCGCAAGTGTCACTGTAACGGTGCGAGCAGCGTCATCAGCAACGACATCGAGCTTGCCGGAGCCGTATCCGCCAATTATCTCGAACATGTATCCGTAGTCAGCGCCAAGTTCTTCAGAAGCCGCACGATTCCATGAATAGACAATCTCGCTTGCTTTGAAGTCACTGCCATCTGACCATTTGAGGCCGTCGCGAAGCGTGAATACATATGTCTTGCCGTCTTCAGAGACTGTGTAACTCTCTGCGAGCTCGGGCGATACAACGCCCTTGCCGCTCTCGTCGACCTGGAATCCCATGAGTCCGGCATGCGCGCATTTAAGCACGTTGCTACCGCTCGAGGCGCTGTTAAGCGCAGGGTCAATGGACAGCGGGGTGCCGCCGCCGTAGAATACCGAGACGGTCTGGGGTGCATTGCTACCATCTGCCGGGGGTGTGGAAGTCGAACCGCACGCCGCAAACGCAGAAACGGCAACGGCCAGCACAACAAGCACTGCAAATAATTTCTTCATCTTTTCCTCCTTGATAATTTCAGTTTACTCTTTTACAACCTGCCGCTCGCTTTGGAATCAACAGCTCAACTCCCCACTTGTTAGCGAGAAAAAGGGAAATTCCCCAGCGTCTCATCCAAAGCATCACTTTAAGTTGATAAAGTGTTCTTTTTATTGTAATTAATTGAAGCGCGCGTGTCAAGGAAAATTGTATTAAGCCCGCTAAATGAGCTTTTTAAACAAAACCGCGCCTTTCAGCGCGGTTTTCAGGTCATCAATTACACATAAAAGTATTACAAATTATGACACGCAACGAAGTGTTCCGGCTCAACTTCCACAAATTCCGGTCGGCATTCGGCACACTTTTCCGTCGCGCGCGGGCAGCGGGTGCGAAATGCACAGCCCGATGGTGCATTCAGTGGGCTTGGGATATCACCATCTATAACGATGCGCTGCGCTTTTCGAGCGCGAACAGGATCGGGAATGGGAACCGCCGACAACAGAGAGATTGTGTATGGATGCAGCGGCCTGCGGTGCAGCTCGACCGACGAGGCTAATTCAACGAGTTTGCCGAGGTACATGACCGCAATGCGATCCGAGATATGTTTTACGACAGAGAGATCGTGAGCGATAAAAAGATAAGTCAATCCGAACTTACTCTGCAAATCTTCAAGCATATTGATAACCTGCGCCTGAATCGAGACGTCGAGCGCAGACACTGGCTCGTCGCAGACAATCAGCTCCGGATCGGACGCGAGCGCGCGCGCAATACCAATGCGCTGCCTTTGACCGCCGCTGAACTCGTGAGCATAACGGGTTGACTGTTCGCTTGAAAGCCCAACAACTCCTAGCAGTTGGTTCACTCTGTCGTAGCGCTCCTTGTTGTTGGCGCACAGCTTGTGCACATCAATCGGTTCGGCGATGATATCTCCCACCGTCATTCTGGGGTTTAGTGAGGAATACGGATCTTGGAATACTATCTGAGCGCGGCGGCGAAACGCGGTCATCTTCTCGCCGGGTTCAATCAATTCCCCATCAAACCAAACTTCTCCTGACGTCGGCTTATACAGATGAAGCAGCGAGCGGCCGACAGTGGTCTTGCCGCATCCCGATTCGCCAACAAGCCCGAGTGTCTCGCCTTTTCTAATAGCAAAAGAGACATCATCAACGGCTTTGAGCATCGTCGTCTTCAAAAAACCCGTCGTGATCGGAAAAAACTGCTTGAGATTCCGCACTTCAAGCAGATAGTTCGGATCAGGCTTATAGTTCGTCGTTATCGTTTCGTTGGTAGTCATAATGTGCTGTCCGCCCCCTTGACGATAAGTTTGACTATCTTTCCGTTCTTATCCGTCTCGATTGAGCCGTGCTCCGACGCGTCCTTGACATTGCTCCAGCATGCTGACAGGTGATTGTCGTTTATCCATGCCTCATCGGGGTGCTCTGTGAGGCATATTTTCATTGCACGCTCACAGCGAGGTGCAAACGCACACCCTCCTGGAAGGTTCAGCATGTCAACCGGAGTTCCGGCGATGGGAACCAATCGCTCTTTTTCGTCGTTGTCGATATTGGGAATCGAGCGCAGCAATCCTTTGGTATACTCGTGGCGCGGGCGGTAAAATATCTCGTCAGCGCTTCCACGCTCCGCAACACGTCCCGCGTACATCACTATAACCTCGTCACACATACTCGCAATGACTCCGAGGTCGTGAGTTATCATGATAATCGCCATTCCGAGCTTCTTTTGCAGCCCGGTCATAAGCTCAAGAATCTGCGCCTGAATGGTCACGTCGAGCGCTGTGGTCGGCTCATCCGCAATCAGTATGTCGGGTTCGCACGCAAGCGCCATCGCGATCATGACACGCTGCCTCATGCCGCCGGAAAGCTCGAACGGATACTGCTTGACGCGGCGTTCCGGCTCATTTATCCCGACGAGCGTGAGCATCTCGATCGCTCTCTCTTCCGCCTGTTGTTTGTTGCGGTCGGTGTGGAGCAAAATCACCTCAACAAGCTGATTACCTATCGTGTAGACAGGCGTCAGACTCGTCATAGGATCCTGAAATATGATGCTTATTTTGTTTCCCCGCACCGCTCTCAGCCTGTCATCGGACGCTCCGACAAGCTCCTCGCCCGCGAACTTGATGCTTCCGCCAACTATTTTGCCGGGAGGGGTGAGTATCTGCAAAACGGAATAGGCCGTGACGCTTTTTCCACTGCCCGATTCCCCCACTATTCCGAGCACATGTCCGCGATCGAGATTGAAAGAAATCCCGTCCACCGCTTTTACATCACCGGCCGGCGTCGCAAACGTCGTGCGTAAATCTTTTACCTCAAGTAAGCTCATCTGTCTTTCCCCCCCTTGCATTACGAGCGAAGTTTCGGGTCGAAAGCGTCGCGCAGTCCGTTGCCGAGCAGATTAAAGGACAGCACTATGAGGAATATCGACAGCGCTGGAAAAATCAACAGATACGGATAGGAGACGAGTCCCGTGCGCGCGTCGGACGCTAGTGAGCCGAGCGACGGCATAGGTATCGAGACGCCAAGTCCGAGATAGGACAGGAAGCTCTCGGTGAAAATAGCGCTCGGAATCTGCATCGCAGCGGTTATTATTATGACCGAAATACAGTTTGGAATCATGTGTTTGCGGATGATTCTGGAGGGCGGAGCACCGATGGCGCGCGAAGCCAATACATATTCCTGCTCTTTAATCGAGAGTATCTGTCCGCGAACCTGTCGGGCCATGCCGACCCAATAGAGGAGTCCGAACACGATGAATATGCTTATCATTCCCGCACCGAGCTTGACCACAATCGGGCTGTGACTCGCACTCACGATATCTTTTATCGCGACTGAAAGCAGAATGATTATCAGCACGTCAGGCAGCGAATAGATGATGTCGACTATGCGCATCATTACGAGGTCGATCTTGCCACCGAAATAGCCTGATATGGATCCGTATAGTATTCCGATTATGACAACTATGGTCGCCGCGATAATTCCGACAAGGAGCGAAATTCTCGTGCCGTAGATAACGCGAATGGCATAATCTCGCCCGAGTGCGTCGGTTCCCATCACGTGTGGAAACACATCTTCTCCTGCCGCAATCTTTGCTTCCTCGGCTTTGGAGTATTCCATCGGGCCGAGATATTTTCTCGAGAGATCCTGCGCTTCATATGTGTATGGGTAAATGGTAGGCGCAATAAATGCGACGAGCGCAATGATTACTATCACAGTCAGACACACCATCGCTATTTTATTGTGCCCGAGCCGTCGCATGGCGTCTCTCATGAATGACACCGATTCGCGCATCTGAACCTGTTGTTCTTTCTCTTCGTCCGTTGCCGCCTCAAAGCGCTTGGGGTCTATCTGAAAGCTGAGAGGATTTTTCTTTGGCAGATTGTCGTTGCTGTTCATTTTTCTCACCTCAGCTCAAATCGATTCGCGGATCGACGACCTTGTAAAGCACGTCGCTCACAAAGTTCATTAGAATAATCATCGTGGCGAGAAAGATTGTGACGCCCATGATCATCATGTAGTCGGTGCGCAGCATACTGTTCACAAACAGCCTTCCGAGACCGGGCACCGAGAAAATATTTTCGACGACCATGCTGCCCGTCAGAATGTATGCCATCATCGGTCCCGCGTAGGTTATAACTGGGCTGAGAGCATTTTTGAGGGCGTGCTTGAAGATGACCTTTCTCTCTTTCAAGCCTTTGGCTCTCGCAGTTCGGATATAGTCCTGACCGAGCACGTCGAGCATGCTCGATCTTGTAAGTCTCGTCACGTAGGACATGGGATATAAGCTGAGAGAGACTATCGGCAGTACCAGCCCGCCCGACTGGCTCGCGAGCGTTGGAAACCAACGCAGCTTAAGTCCAAATACCAGGAGCAACAGCGTCGCCACCACAAAGCTCGGCATTGAAACGAGCGCCGTCGTTACGATTTGAATAATCTTATCGATCCACGACGCCCTCTTGAGCGCCGCGATTGAACCGAGCACTATCCCGAAAGTAAGGGCAATGACAGCCGCACTGAATCCTATTCTCGCAGAATAGGAAACTCCGTCGCGTATTAATCCGATAACCGTGCTGCCGACCCAACCGGTTGACAGTCCGAAATCCCCCCTCGATATGTTTTTGAGATAGTTAAAAAACTGAACGCCCACTGGTTTGTCGAAGCCGTATTTGGCTTCGAGCGCCGCTATGGTAGCGTCAGATTTCGCTTTTTCCGAGCTGAACGGACTCGCGGGGATGGCGTGCATCACGAAAAACGTTATGGCTATTACAAGCAATATTGTCAGTATCGCGAGCCCCAACCGCTTCCCGATATAAATGGCGAATTTTGAATTCATTCTCCGTCCTCCTGCCGCTGGATGAGGATTGCGACTCAATTTATAACTTTAATGCGCTATATCTGGATAGTTTATCATCATGCTGGCCAACTGTCAATAATTTAACAGTAATACGTATCGCTATCACTGCTACTGTACGGCGTCCTTAACCGTTGCTTCATACCACTGACTGCGCAAGGGCGCACTGCTGCGGCGTTATCCCTAATACAATGCGACGCATTGTTATGCGCCCTGCATGTATAATTCAGAATGGCAATATGCGCCTTTGAGGCAGATTTTTCTTCGGTATTTCCAATCTCTTGTTTTTCTTTGAGCACCGTGCGTTCAAATTCTTGCAGCTTTGAATGTATTTTTAAAATATGGCGACGGCGTCCCCGTGTTGTTTTCGTAAATAAAGCAATATCAAATTCAGCCGAACTCTGATATTATTAAACAAAAGCAGCACGGCTCTTTTCCACATGCCTGAAGCCGAGGGGAGTATATCCGAATGATTAAGTTTTTGAGAAAACAAAGGATCGTCATCGTTTCTGTCGTGCTGGCCATCGCCTCGATCGTAATTTTGCTCGCTGTTTTCAATCAAAACATTGAGAACAATGTCGAGGGTGAGATGCAATCTTATCTTGAGGAAATTCGTGACAATGCCACCTTTGTGCTGAATATCGAAATAAAACAATTCATCGGATATCTTGACAATGAGGCGCGAACGCTGAGTTTGTTGGGCAATCTCTCAGACCAACAGCTGCTCGACGAGCTGAAAAACTTTCCGCGCGGAGATTTTATGCCCCGCTCTCTTATCATGACTGTCGACGGCAAGGTATATTCCAGCTTTGACGGGAGTATTCGGCAATACAACCCCGAGGAATACAGCGCGGCGTTAGAGCGCAAAAAGGGCGTTATCGCCCAACCGAGATTTTCACAAAGTCTTCAGAAAAATATTATTGCAATATCCTCTCCGCTCTATCTTAACGGCGAATATTTTGGCATTCTTATCGGAAATTACGACATTGCAGATTTTGAAAAATTGTTTTCGAGCAACTTTCTTGATGGAAACTGCACGATCTGCATCACAACATCGGACGGTCACTTGATATCCCAAAGCGGGATCGATATTTCCCCGAAACTTGGGGAGAACATATTTGATTTGTACGGCAAGGACGAAGTGCGCTTTAGAAGCGGCAGTCCCGATGAGATTCGGGGCGATTTGAAAAACGGCAAATCCGGATGCAAGACCTATGAGACGGATGGCATAACATACTACATTTCCTATACACCTACCGGGATAAATGATTGGTATATCTCTGCTATCTCCAATGAAGAAACCCTGAATGAACACGCAAACAGCATTCAGGCATTCGCATCAAGCCTCGTTTTGGGCGTCGTCACAGTTATGATCACCCTGCTTATTGTCATGATTATTTCGAGCACAGATGAAATGAGAGCACAGCATAAATTTCTCAAAAAGATGGCCAGCACGGATTCGCTGACCAAGGTTTTCAACAAAGCTGCCACCGAGCGGGAAATCGATATATTTTTAAAGGCCGAACCCGACGGCCACCACGCGCTACTAATGATCGATATCGACGGCTTCAAACGAATCAACGACGCGCTGGGTCATGTCAAGGGAGACGAGGTGCTCGAGGAATTCGGTTCAAATCTCCGCGGTGCTTTCCGGGATGAGGACATTATCGGCCGCGTCGGTGGGGACGAATTCGTCGTTTTTATCAAAAATTACAAAAATCTTGGTCTTCTCGCTTCCAAGGCAGAGAAAATCTGCGACCTACTTCGCAATAAAACTATCGTATCCGAAGAGACGGGAAAATCCGTCCGCACCTCCGCGAGCGTCGGCATCGCTCTATCTCCGGATGACGGCCACTGTTTTGATGAGCTCTATCACAATGCAGACGTTGCTCTCTATGCAGCCAAAGAAACGGGCAAAAACCGCTACTCTTTTTTCAGCAAAGCCGAAGATGGCAAGCGATAGTCTCTAAATCCTGTGGCCGCGCATTGCAATTGACGGAATTTTCTTTGGCAGTGGCCGATCTTTATGTTCTCCACACGCAGATTGACTTGACAAAATAGCTGTGTTATCATGCAGACACAATTGAATAGCTTGTATATTCGCGGAGCTGCGCCGGCGCATGTAAGATTTTGCGCCGAGGGAATACGGATGAGATTTCCGAACTATCCCAGTAACCGTGAAGCGGACGAGGGAGCACTATGTCACTGTCTTTAAGGCGGGAAGACGCTCTTTAGGATGATGCAAAGCCGGGAGACCTGAATATACAATATCACCTCTGGGGTTGGGAACACAGTGCATGGGCGTCGCCTATGTATTTTTTGAGTTGCTTCCGCAATTTGGGGGATAGCAACTTTTTTGTACCCCTTTTGCTATTCATTGTATACTATCGAAAAGAGGTACAAGTTTTGAAACATTCAAAGATCATCTCGCTCGTTCTCTCACTCGTGCTGCTTGCCACATTTTTCTCCGGATGCTCCGATTCCGCCAGCAGCACACAACCTACAGCAACCGCTGTCACTGTCACAGACATGATGGGCAGAGAGATCATTTTTGACGCCCCCGCGACAAAAATTGTCGCACTCTCACCGTCCGACTGCGAGATTCTGTGTGCGCTCGGAATGGAAAGCGCCCTCGTCGGCCGCGGAGAATACTGCGATTTTCCGTCTGAGATAACGAGCGTTCCCTCCGTACAGACAGGCGCGGAAACAAATCTCGAGCAGATAATCGCGCTCGCGCCTCAGGTCGTTCTTATGGCGACGATGGCGCAGACGAAAGAGCAGGTGTCCGCCCTTGAAAAGGCAGGAATCAAGGTGGTGGTCAGCGACGCCAAAGACATTGACGGAGTTTACGCCGCAATCGAGCTTATCGGGTCAATCACCGGGAAAAGTACCGAAGCCGAGACAGTCGTGAGCGGCATGAAAAAGACCTTCTCAGATGTTTCCGCAAAAGCGACCGGGGACGGCAGCAAAACTGTTTATTTTGAGGTGTCCCCTCTCGAATACGGTCTTTGGACTGCGGGAAGCGGAACTTTTATGGATGAGCTGGCGACAATGCTCGGGCTTAAAAACGCCTTTTCCGACATAAATGGCTGGGCGGAAATTTCCGAAGAACAGGTAATAGAGCGCGACCCCGATTATATTGTGACAATAGCCATGGAATCGATCGACGGGATGTCTCCCGAGCAGGAGATTGCGGGCCGCGACGGATGGCAGGGACTTAAAGCCGTCCACAACAACGCCATATTTAACGTCGATTCAAACGAAATTTCCCGCCCGGGTCCCCGGCTTTCCGAGGCGGCTGAAACACTTTATACGTTCGTCTATGAAACCATGGCGGACAAGCAGACCGCATAAGAAAATCTCACGGAGGGCGGACAACCGCCCTCCCGTGTTTGTATAGGTGTATCTATGAAAAATCGCTCCGGCAATTTCCGTTTTTTTGATTATCTTATATTCGGTGCAGCATTGATATTGACAGTCCTGCTTTGCGTGTGTCTCGGAAGCGTCAACATCCCTTTTAGCGAGACGCTTTCAGCCATATGGAACACTCTGTGGAGACTTCCGATTCCGAAGGGAATCCCGCAGGCAATTGTCGTCTTTGTGAGACTTCCGCGCGTCCTGTGCGTTGCGCTTGTCGGAGCCTCGCTTTCGCTGTGCGGCGGCGCCATGCAGGGGCTTTTGCGCAACCCTCTCGCCGACGGTTCGACGCTCGGAGTGTCGGCGGGCGCGTCGCTCGGTGCGATTATCGCGATCACTTTTGGCGTTGCGATACCGGGACTGCCCTTTGCCGGAACGATGCTCATGGCTATGATGTTCGCCTTTTTGTCTCTCGTCACAATTCTGACTCTCGCATATAAACTTGACCGCTCGCTTTCCACAAACACGATTATTTTAATTGGCGTGATTTTCACGATGTTTGCGCACAGCATAACCAGCCTCATAGTCACCTTTGCGGGAGAAAAGGTGAAATCGATCATGTTCTGGACGATGGGTTCTCTTGCTGGCAGCAGTTACTCCAACGCTCTGACGCTGCTTGTGACCCTTGGCGTTTTCGGTGCGGTGATATTCTGCCACTCACGCGAGCTGAACGCATTTGCAACAGGTGAAGACAACGCAAGACACCTCGGCGTCAACGTTAAAAGGGTCAAGCTGACGCTGCTGATAGCCGTTTCTGCGCTCATCGGCGTTTGCGTTTCGATCGGCGGCACAATCGGGTTTGTGGGACTCGTAATTCCCCACATGCTGAGAATGATTGTCGGCCCCAATCACAAAAGGCTTCTGCCAGCCTCGCTGTTTGCGGGAGCGATATTTCTCATGCTCGCAGACCTCGCCGCGCGCGTGCTGCTGCGTCCCCTCGAACTGCCGATAGGAGTTGTGACCTCGCTTGTCGGTTCGATTGCTTTTGTGTATATATTTTATATTTCCAGGAGAACGGAGCAGTATGCTTGAAATAAAAAGTTTAAGTGTGCGATACCGCGAACTCACGATTGTCGACGCCGTGAGTTTTTCGGTCGCGGAAAACGAGTGGCTGATGATTGTAGGCCCAAACGGCGCGGGAAAAAGCACCTTGATCAGCGCAATTTCACAGTGTGCGCCGTATACCGGAACGGTTCTCTATTTAGGAACGGATATCGCCAGAATGAAGCCCTCCACGCTCGCGCAGAATATCGGAGTGCTCACTCAGAGCCACTCGATCTCCTACGGATTCTCGGTCGAGGACATCGTAAGGCTGGGGCGCTACTGCCACTCGCACGGGGTGCTCTCATCTTCGGACAGCGATGCTGACAAAATGGTTGAATCCGCACTTGAGATGACCGGGATCAAATCCCTGCGCACCCACTCTGCCCTCACCCTTTCGGGCGGCGAACTTCAAAGGACATTTCTCGCACAGCTTTTCGCTCAAAATCCTAATCTGCTCATTCTTGACGAACCTACAAATCATCTTGATCTCATGTATCAAAAGCAGACGTTTGAGCTGATTGAGCAATGGAGAAAAAATCCCGGACATGCGGTGATATCTGTCATGCACGATTTGAGCGTTGCGCGGACATACGGCACGAACGCGCTGCTGATGGACAAGGGAAAAATAATCGGATGCGGCAAAACGGCCGACGTGCTCTCACGAGAGAATTTGCAATCGGTGTATTCAATTGACGTGTTCGATTGGATGAACAAATTTCTCTCTCATTGGGAAGTATAGCCGAACTCTTTGCAGCGCCGCAAGCTCTGCCGTGTTCAAACACTTGAAACCTGTATATTTATTATCTTTAAAAAGAGCTAAAGCCCCGTCCGTCGGCTTTAGCTCTTTTATGAGGTATTTTTAAAGAATTATGCAGATCAATCCGGAACACCCGTCGTTTATCACGCGCTCGAGCGTCTCCTGAAGTTTTTGTCTCGCATCGGACGGCATACGGTAGAGCTTATTTTGTAGTCCCTCGTTGACCAGCTCGTTGAGCGATTTTCCGAAGATATTGGAGTCCCAGATTTTGATAGGATCCGCCTCAAACTCCTTGAGCAGATAGAGAACCAGCTCCTCGCTCTGCTTCTCACTTCCGACTATCGGGCTGACCTCTGTCGTGATGTCGGCACGCAGCATGTGAATGCTCGGTGCAGAGGCGCGGAGCTTCACTCCGTATTTGCCACCCTGCTTCACAATCTCCGGCTCCTCGAGCGTCAGCTCGTCAATCGACGGCATTACTATGCCATATCCCGTGGCCTCAACCTGCTCGATGGCGCCGCGGATTTTTTCGTATCGACGCTGGATCTCGCACAGCTCAATTATACAGGGCATGAGGCTCGCTTCATCTGTGATTGAAAGGCCCGTCGTCTCACCGAGTATTCGGTAAAACAGATCAGGTGCGAGTGTCACCGCAAGTTCAACCGCTCCCGACCCGAGATCCACTTCGGATCGCTTTGCGCATGTTATATACTCGCATTCCGTGAGATTCGCAACGCGGTCGGGCACGTCTCTCATCCGTGTGACACCGCTTGCAAAATCGCGCACTGCATCGAATACGCTTGATCGTAGCCAGTGTTCCCGTGACAGAGAACATATCCAGCTCGGCAGCCCAACATCAACGGTTCGCACCGGGAATTCCCGCGTCAACGTCCCGATAATGCTCTTTATGTCGCTTTCCGTGAGATCGAGACAGTTGACCGGCAGAACAGGCACATCATAGTTGCGGCTCAGTTCTTTTGCAAGTTCCGCATTGCTCTCGGTTTTGGGATTCACACAGTTGAGCAGCACGACGAATGGCTTGTTTATCGCGTGAAGCTCTGCAATGACTCGCTGTTCGGCCGGCTCGTAATCTCTGCGCGGAATGTCGCTTATCGTGCCGTCTGTTGTGATGACAATGCCAACCGTGCTGTGCTCGTTGATGACCTTGCGCGTTCCCGTCTCAGCCGCGACGTCGAATGGCACCGCTTCAGTAAACCACGGGGAAATCACCATGCGCGGCGCCTCGTTCTCAATGTGGCCGAGTGCGCCCGTAACCATATATCCCACACAGTCGATCATTCGCAGTCTCATGCTCACGCCGTCCTCAAGCTCGACCGCGACGGCGTCCTCCGGAATGAATTTGGGTTCGGTCGTCATTATCGTGCGTCCTGCAGCCGATTGAGGCAACTCGTCGGTCGCACGCTCACGTGCCCCTGCATTTGAAATGTTGGGAAGCACGAGCTGCTCCATGAATTTCTTAATGAAGGTCGATTTTCCGGTGCGCACAGGGCCGACGACCCCTATATACACCTCTCCGCCCGTTCTGGCGGCAATGTCCCTGTAAACGTTAGAGTTTTCCACAGTGTATTCCCCCCCGTCAGACCGCAGCGGGCACGAGCAGCGGCCCTGCGGTCTCTGTTCTCGACCCTGCAATGCTGTTTTCAAGCGCTATCTCGTCGGCCGACGCATTAAATCTCTTCGCAATATCCCACAGCTCTTCACCCGCGTTGGCGTAATAGACCCGCAGCGCGGACGCAGTTCCCGTTTTTGCCGCGTTCTCATTCGCGACCACATTGGTCACCGCACTGATTCGCGCAAGCTCCATTATGCGGGCCTCAACCGCCCCCTCACAGCGCAGCGATATTTTTCCGTCGCTGATCGAACATTCGATATTTTCAAAAAACGCGTCCAGTTTTGCATAATAATTGTCGGCAACTGCTTCTCCGTCGGTGCGTACAGTGAATTCAAACGGGTACTCTTCACTCATCAGCTCAGCGTGTTCGTCGAACACAATGCAGCAGAGCGTTGCCACGCCGTGTACCGCGCTCTCCAAAGGCTCGTATGTCATTGAAGGTTCTGTGATAAAGTAATCGACCAATTTGACTCCAGCACCCAAGCATTCGCCTGAGAACCTCACTCCAACAGGCTGGTGGACAAAACGACGCTCGGTGCACAGAGATATAATTTCACGCGAAATTGCAATCTCGCACTTTGTGCAGAAAGCGTCACTTAGCAACTGCGCGCTCGCTCGCTCAAACAATCTCAGCTCAATTGCGCATACGGCACTCACACTCGCGCTCCCATCACTTTCCGGCGTAACAGAACAGGATATGATGCTCGCGTCGCACGCCGGAATGAGATCTGTCGCAGCGCCCCCCATAAGTTCAACCGTCTGTGAAAACGGAAGATTGAAGCCCGCGCGCTTCACGCGGCACTCATCCTCCAACGAGATGTCCGCTGCGATCTGTACGTTCACATATCCCGAAATGACCGCTCTGCGATCTCCAAGCTCGACGTCCTCAACCACAGCGTATCCGTTCGAGCGCAGAAGCCTCGGTGTCTCACATCCCTCGCGATCGAACTCAAGAGTCTCCTCCAGTGTAAATTGTTTTTCTTCACAGGCGCTCTCAAACAGATATTCGCGTGTTATTTCTTTTTTTTGAACACCGTCCCCCGCGATCGATCGGACAATTCCGTCGCCCGTGCGCGAGAGAACTTTTGCAGTTATGTTGAGCGCCCCGCGAACGTCTATCCTGCGCGGGTTGACCGCGCGGCAGTTTAGATAAGCCATTGTGGCGTTTGCGAACACCTCGCTCGTGCTTCCCGCCGACTTTGCAAGATCAAACTGCCGTGAAAACGGCAGCCGCTGTGTGAGCGAGCTCATCCGTCCGGACACCTCTGAAAGATAGATAACCGTCAGACGAACATAGCCTTCCACTGTCGCGCGCGATCCGGATGCCAGCTTCTGTACTATTTCGGGCTGCGCGAAGGCCTTCACAATTCTGAATATCTCCAATCCATATTCCGGAATTGTGAACTCCCCCTCCAGCGGCTGCTCCGCGCTGGCGTCGCACAGAAGTTCAAATGCGCGCGGATAGTCGATATCGGTTTTAATTTCCATATGCTAAGCTTCCCCTCCAAAAAGTCATGCTCCCGTCGTATACAAATCTATATTCGGCGCGCATGTGTCGTATGCACTCGCAAAATCACATAAAAAAAGCCGCGCTCGACAGCGCGGCGGAAAAATCGTCGTCAGTTTTCTTCGGTTTTCTTTATCTTGAACAACAACCTCAGTATGCAACTCAACATTCTGGAACTCTTGACAACTACAACCTGCACGACTTCATGCGCCTCCTCCGTTATGCAGCATCTGTCACATTATATACGCGAGCGCGTGATTTGTTCCTTCTGCTCACCGCACTGTCGCGCAAATCTAATTGCGCAGCTCACTGTCGACTTTTGATTTTTTAAAGGCAAGGTCATATGTGAGGAGCAATATAACCATATTTTTGCTTGATTTAACGGGTATTATGACAATAATGTTGAAACCGCACACAGCATTTGATATGATTGAAAAAACTGCGTCGTCAAAAGTTCATCTTTGCGCCGCAGGTCACAATTTGATCCAATATAAGGGAGAAACATTGAACAAAACCGTGAAGATCGTTTTGAGCGTTCTCTGTGTGTTGGTTCTCTGTGTGTCGACATCGCTCACGGGGGTGCTGCTCACAGCACGCGTTGCCCTCGATGACAAAAACGTTGAGACACGGCTTTTGAAGGCACAGATTTCGGTCCCAGATATGCAAAAAACCGATGCGGACATCGCCGCCCCTACCTTCGATCTTTCAACCGCCCCGCAGAGCACATCTGAGGTTCTTCGCGAAAAAATAAACAGCGTCATCGCTATTATTGGAACTTTCTCCGTTGAACAGGCTGTGCGCGGAGAAAAGGCGCAACATGCAACCTCTGCAGCGCTTGACGCAGTTGAAACGCATCTTGCGGACAATTCGGTCTTCCTTGATCTGACCGAAATATCCGATGTTTTCAGCGAAGCCTATGCTCAATTCTGTGTTGACAGCGGAATTATCTCTCGCGGTCAACGCGACAAATGCGCGATCGAGGTATATGCCAATTTCACGAATGACTTGAGACGCTTGGTAGACCGCGACCTCTGCTTTACAAAATGCACTGTCGGAGACCGATTTTTTTTCATCGCGCTGAGCGGTGAGCACGGGGTGTCATTTCGCAACGACATTGATAGTCTTGTATCGTCGCTTGGGACGACAGTCGTCGAAAGCTATATCATAAACCTTATTAAATACATAAAAACAGGCGCGGCTGTCCCCGCATATGATGAAGATGGAATGTACGCTGTTTTGATGGATGGACTTGAGGATTTGCAGGACAGATATTCTTTCAAATTGAAAGGTGGTGGGTATGAGGTTTTGCAAACCTCATTGCGGACGTACGTCGCTGCGCGGGTAGTTCCAAAGCTCGAGAAAAAGCTTGTCAGCTTTGAAACTGTTGGCTCGCAAATCGGAGATCAACGCTTGAATTTGATCCGGTTTGCGCTTGGAAACGGATCGCTGCTCGCCGCAGCTGCGCTCGCGATTATCAGCATGGCCGCACTCGTGTTTTTATGGCGAAAACGACTCGGTTTTCTCGTGCCCATCGGCATTGGTCTCATGCTCGGCGGAATACTTCCGATGCTCTGCGCTCCGATTGCCACCGCGCTCGGGCTTAATACGTTGCTGTCCTCACTCAATGCAGTGTCCGGAATCGGAAATCTCGACATCTTTATAAAATCACTCTGCTCCGGAGCATTTCGCACAGCGCAGTTTTTCGGGACAGCGGCACTCGGAATCGGACTACTGTGCCCGATAGTTTGGTTGGCATCCCGCAGCAGAACTTAAGCGCACTGCTTTCAGCCGCCACACAAAAGACATCCCCTGCGCATCAATTTGTGATGATCAGGGGATGTCTTCTCAGCTTGAATAATTCAAAATTCGATATTTCCATAGCTTTTATTTGCGGCCACCAATACTTGACAAAACACATTTAGAACAGCATTGTGCCATATCTGCAAGCTTCGCACCTAACTTCTGTCAATACAAGGTTTCCGAATCCTGTGAACATCAGTTGCCTCTCGGTCCAGGCTCTCTCGCCCGTCGAGTTGAGGTTGAAGAAATTGCCGAGAGAGATATCGCCATCGAGACCGCTCATAAGTGCGCACCGGGATAGCCGAGCCGCCCTGATGTGAATTTGGGTCATTTGATTTATAAATATGGTCAGACAATTTCGACACTTAACAGCTCATCGATAGTGCGATGCAGACTCGGCCGCTCGGTCGTACATCGCACAATAGCTCTCATGGCGGCTTTTCTCAATCTCACCACGCGCGAGCGCCGCGAGGACAGCGCAGTCCTTTTCAACCGTGTGAGAGCAACCGGTATATCTGCATCCCTGTGCGTGCCGCTCAATGTCGGGAAAGCAGGCTGCCAGATTTTTTTTCGGAATAGGGGAGCTTTGCACGATATCAAGAGAGGAAAATCCCGGAGTGTCTGCGAGATAACCGTCACCCAGTTCGTACAGCTCGACAGCGCGGGTGGTGTGCCGTCCTCGACCGAGCTTTTTGCTGGTCTCCCCCGTCTCGAGCGAGAGTTGCGGCAACAGCTCGTTTATCAGCGTCGATTTTCCGACCCCGCTGTTGCCGACAAAAACCGCAATTCTTCCCCTGGCAAGCTCACATATGCGCTCGTGCGCGAGCCGCTGATCTCTGCGAACATCAACAGTCTCGAAGCCGACTCCGCTGTATATTCGCTCCGCGTCTGTGGCGGGTGACAAATCCGTTTTGGTGAGCGCGATGACCGGCTCCACTCCGCAATGACAGGCAACAGCGCACAGCTCGTCGAGCACCTGCAAGTTGGGGCGCGGGTCGATTGACGACACCACCAAAACAAAGCATCCCACATTGGCTATTGGGGGCCGCACAAAGAAGTTCTCCCTCGCGAGTATATTGGAAATGACAAAGCCGCTCTCGTCGCCCTCAAACTCCGCAATGTCCCCCGCGAGTGGAGTTATTCCGCGTCTGCGCAATATTCCCTTTGCCCTGCATTCCAATACAGCATCGGCGGTTTTTACATAGTAAAAACCGCCGATGCCTTTTAATATAAGTCCTTCTCGCCGCTCTCCCTGCATTATGATGTGGCCTTGAAGGACGCACTAATTGTGTGATCTGATTGGACGTTGCTGAAAGTATAGGTTGTGACCGCGCCGACAGACGCCCCATCCACCAAAACATCAGCAACTGCGAATCCCGCATTTGGCGTGATTGTATAGACCAGACTTTGGCTTGAACCGACCAATGAACTCCCAGCAGGCGATAAAGTTCCGTTAGCGTCTGCGCTCGTCGCTGTTATCGAATATTGTTTAACGGGAGGAGGCGCTGCGTGCGTGACGGTTACGGTGCAACTGACAGTGTCGCCACGGTGGTTGTTTGCGGATATTGTAACACTTCCGGTCGCGACACCGGTAACCACTCCGCCTGCAACGGTGGCCTTGGTCGGATCACTTGATTTCCAATCGACACCCTTATTGCTCGCATTCTCCGGAGTGATCGTCGCGGTCAAGGTGACCGTCTTTCCGACCTCAACCGTTGCGGTCTTGGAGCTTATAATAATTCCGTTTGCCGGAACCTCTCCCGAGCTGACCTCGAGGTCAATGACGGTATTGGTGGGAACAAGCGCGCCCGGCTCAATACTTTGTTTGATGACGGTTCCTGCAGGCTCGCTGCTCTCAACAACGGTCACAGCGCCCTTTTTGAGTCCAAAGCTCGTGATAGTGGTGCTCGCGTTAAAATGCAGCAGCCCGATAAGTTTCGGCACAGTGACGGTTGACGACATCGTGAGCGTGTTGACGTAGATGGTAACGGTGCTGCCCGACTCCACCTCGCTGCCGACGACCGGCGAGACGTTAACGACCTTGTTCGTCTCAAAGGCCTCTTCGCTCACGCTCTCCTGCCGCACCGCGAGATCGAGAGAGCGCAATGTCGTTTTCGCCTCTCCAGAACTCATGCCGACAATGTCTGGTATCGTGACAGTCTGTGTGCCCTTGCTGATATACAGCGTCACCTCTCCGCTCTCCTTGATCTTTTTGGGAGGCAGCGGACTTTGGTCAAAGACAGTGCCCACTGGGAAATCATTGTTGAATTCCTCTGTTGCAATAAATTTGAAATTTTTATATTCCGGTGTCGATTGAATACCAGCCCACGTTTTTCCGACAAAGTTAGGCAAATCGGTGTCAAGAGACTCGCTTTGAAACAGCCCAAACGCAAAAAACAGCAGTGCCGCGGTGCTCACCACGCACGCAGCCGTTATTCCGAGCATCAGTGCGATTGAAAGACTTCCCTTTTTACGTGAACCTTTTTCTTTTTTCTTCTTCACGGGTTTCACAGTCTTATCAATATACTTTGTGGGCGATGCGTCGTCAGTAAAATATTTATACGCAAAAACTATGCTGGGGTTTTTCTTGAAATCGTCTATGTCCCGCAACATCTGCGACGCGCTCTGATAGCGCATGGATGAGTTCTTTGCCATGGCCTTGAGCGTTATCTCTTCAAGCGCTTCTGGAATCTCCGGAACGATGTCGCGAGGGCGCTTGGCGTTGTCGGAAATCTGCTTGATTGCAACCGAAACAGCGCTGTCCGAATCAAACGGAAGCTTTCCCGTGAGCATCTCGTACATCATGATTCCGACACTATATAGATCGGCCTTGGCGTCGGTTATGTCGCCTTTGGCCTGTTCGGGGCTAATATAGTGTACCGAGCCTATCGTCTTGTCGGTTATCGTGCGCGTCTCGCTGCGAGAAAACCGAGCTATTCCGAAATCCATCACCTTTATCGAGCCGTCGGCAAGCAGCATGATGTTTTGCGGTTTAATATCCCTGTGGACAATTCCGCGGTCGTGCGCATGCTGCAACGCGCGCAAAATCTGCACCGTAAAGTGCACGGTGTCCTTCCACGAAAGCGGCTTGGAGCGGTCAATGTATTCTTTAAGCGTTATGCCATCGATAAATTCCATGACGATATACTGCACCACGTCAGAGAAGTTCACGTCAAAAACCTTGACAATGTTGGGGTGAGAGAGCAATCCTATCGCCTTTGATTCGTTTTTGAAACGGCGCACCAGCTCCTCGTTGTCGAGAAACTCCTCGCGCAATATCTTGACGGCGACTATGCGATCCTCAAGATTGTCCCGAGCCTTGTAAACATTGGCCATCCCGCCGACGCCGATAAGCTCGAGCAGCTCATATCTTCCGTCAAGTTTTTTTCCTATATAGTTATCCATTCTCTCCTCCGAAACTGCTGCCTTTTATACGCCGAGCACGACTGCCGTGATGTTGTCAAACCCGCCCGCCTCAACCGCGCGATGGACAAGCTTTTCCGCACTGTCAAAAAAGTCGCTCTCACGCACGATGTCCGCAAGCTCATCGTCGCTCATCATGTTGGTCAGCCCGTCCGAGCAAACTATGAACAGGTCTCCCTTTACGAGTTTGCACTCGTCATAGTCTATCTTTGTCTGTGCGTCCACACCGAGCGCGCTCGTTATAATGTTCTTATTGGGGTGGTTGACCGCCTGCTCATGTGTAATCTTGCCGGTGTCGAGCAGCTCCTGCACAATTGAATGGTCATGCGTCAGCGCGCGGACAATCGTTTTGTTCACGACGTATGCCCTGCTGTCTCCAGAGTGGACAATTTGCGCGAGATTGTTGCGCACAACCGCCATGACGAGTGTCGTGCCCATCGCGGCGCCCGCATTTTCTCGCTTTGATCGCTCGTAAATCTCCGTGTTTGCTCGTTTGGCCGCTTCGAGCAGAAAGGTCTTGACATCGTCTGCCGTCGTTATATCAGTAAGCTCGCGCTGAATCTCCCGCTGCAAAAACTGTGCAGCCATTGAACTCGCAAGTCCCCCTCCCGCGACGCCGCCCATCCCGTCGCAGAGCACTATCCAATACGTGTCATCAGACAATCTGCCCGCACGATAGTAATCTTCATTCTCATCGTGGCGGCAACCCGCATCCGTGCTCGCAGTAATTCTCAAGCTCATTGGGAAATAATCCTTTCAGTATCTGCTACCTTCTCATTGTCTTTTGTCTCAGCTCGCCGTCTCAGTTGTCCGCAAGCCGCATCTATATCCGTTCCGAGAGTCCTTCTTATCGTTGCATTGGCTCCGCGCGCTTCCAAGACGGCGAGGAAGTTCTCTGCCTGCTGACGCGTTGCACAAAGCGACGGGTCACTTGCTGGATTCACCGGTATCAGATTAATATGTGCGCCGATTTGCCCTGCTATATCGGCAAGCGCTGCCGCATCCTTTTCAGAATCGTTTTTCCCCGCGATGACGGCATATTCGAGACTCACTCGTCGACCCGTAGTCTTGAAATATCTAACGCAGGCGGGAACGAGCTCCCTCAAGGGATATTTCTTATTTATCGGCATTATCAGCGAGCGCTGTGCGTCGGATGGCGCGTGCAGCGACACCGACAGTGTCAGCTGTCTTCTCTGCAAGGCAAGCTCATCAATTTTGGGGACTATGCCACAGGTGGAGAGCGTTATGCCGCGCGCGGCGAGGTTGTATCCCCGAGCGTCAATCACAATATCACAAAAGCGCATCACGTTCTCGAAGTTGTCGAGCGGCTCTCCCATACCCATTAGCACGATGCTGTCCGCACGACACTTTGTAAGCTTGCTCACGGCATAGAGCTGCGCCAAAATCTCCCCCGCTGTGAGTGAGCGCACGAGCCCTCCGAGCGTGGAGGCGCAAAACGCGCACCCCATTGCACAGCCGATCTGCGTGGAAAGACAAACCGACAAACCATGCCGATATTGCATAGCCACCGTCTCAACACGTTGTCCGTCGGCAAATTCAAATAGGAATTTGCGCGTGCCGTCCTGTGAACTCTGCTCGCATACAGCGCGTGCTCTCGCAATGTGATACTTCTTCGCAAGTTCTTCGCGCAGCTGCTTGGGAAGATTGCTCATATCGGCAAACTTGCCCACCTGCCGCGCGTGCAACCAATCGAATATCTGCTTTGCGCGATATTCGGGAAGCCCTGCCTGCCTGAGCTCGGCGGCAAGGTTCGCAAAATCAAGCGATAGTATGTCAGCGCCGATAGTCATTTTAACACATTCTTTCAAAAGTTACCACAAAGAAACCCTCTGGATCATCTGCTGTGGGGATTATTTTAGAGTATTTTTCTCCGCTATCTGCCACTATCACGCGAAAATTCGATTGACGAGCCTCAAACTCCTGTGACACATCTTCATTTTCGCGACAATCGAGGGTACAAGTCGAATAGACAAGCATCCCGCCCGGTTTCACGCGGTCTGCCCCGCGCTCGAGAATCGCGCGCTGCGTTTCCCACAGAGAGCTGTCTTTCGCGGGAGGCTTGTAGCGAAGTTCCGGCTTTGACGATATCTCACCATATCCAGAACATGGCACATCGCACAACACCCTGTCGTAAAGTTCTCCATCATCATATGTGCTCGCGTCGGCGCATTTCGTTTCAACAATGCTAACACCCTCAAGCAACGCCTGTTTTTCCAGCAGCTTGAGTCGGTTTTCCGAGCGATCAAGCGCGACAATCCGGCCTGTGTTATCCATAATCTGGGCGCACGTGAGGGTCTTTCCGCCGGGAGCCGCACACATATCAAGCACGCTCATTCCGGGTTTTGACTTCAGCGCGTGCACCGCGAGCTGCGCCGCCGCGCTTTGCAGCCGCAGCGAACCGTCGCGGAAAGGTGAGCTGTCCAGCCAGCCCTCACCGTCGATTATGAGCGAATCGGCATGCTCTCCGGGACGCGCTGCAATGCCGAGTGCCGCCAGTTTTTCTGCCACCCGGCTTCCTGTGGTTTTTATTGTATTCACTCGTGCGCAATTTTTAGGCCTTGCAAAAAACGCATTCATAATTTCTTCGGAGAGCGGACCATATTGCTCGGATATCATTGCGGCGAGAGGGGCGCACATGGAAAACTGCACAGTGCGCCTTGCATCCTCATCTTTAATATTGGCAATTTCCCGCAAATCAAACGCACCGGCGCGGCGCAGCACCGCATTTACAAGCGGGGCAGCCGAACTTTTTTTAAGTGTGCGGCAGAGCTTGACACTCTCGTCCACCGCAGCGCTCACAGGCACCGCATCCATATACAGGCATTGATACAGCCCACATCTCAGCGCGGCAAGCACCTCTCGGTCGAGCTTGTCCGGAGATCGAGTGAGGTTTTTTCCGAGAATGTAATCAAGCGTTAGCTTGCGCTCAAGCGTGCCGTAAAACAGCGCCGCCGCAAAACGCAAATCGCGATGCTCAAGCTCCGCTCCAGGAGCCCTTCGCTTAAAAACAAGGTTGGAGTAACCACCCTCTTCGACATCAAGCAGACAGAGCGCCGCAAGCAGACGCGGATTCTGCGCGCTCAATTATCGTCTCGCCGTCCGCCGCCGAAGATAAGCAGCAGCCGAAGGAGGTTTGCAACCGATACCGCAAGCGCCGCAACATAGGTAAACGCCGCGGCACGCAGCACTTTTTTTGCGCCATAAAGCTCATCCGTGTTTAGCATATTCCCCGTTTCAAGAGCCTCAATCGCACGGGTGCTCGCGTTAAACTCGACGGGCAGCGTCACGAGCTGAAAGACAACAGAGAGGCTGAACAGGATGATCCCGATGAAAACAAGCGGCCGAAATCCGAGAAAATATCCGAGCAATATTGCGGGCCACGACAGCCCCGCACCGAAATTGCAAACGGGTATTATGGCGGTTCTGAAGCGCATCGGAGCATAATCGTCGGCGTATTGGCAGGCGTGGCCCGCCTCGTGTGCCGCGACTCCCGCCGCAGCTATCGACGGCGACGCAAAGGTTGCGTCCGACAGTCTGATTACATCATCCCGAGGGTCAAAGTGATCGCTGAGGTTTCCCGAGATACGCTCGATTCTGACATGCTGAAGCCCATGGGCGTCGAGCACCTGTCGGGCTGCACCCTCTCCCGTCAGTCCGGACACTGTGCGGAATTTGTTGAATTTTGCAAAAGTGGATTTCACCTTCCACGACGCAAAGAGCGTCACCAAAAACGCGGGAAGCACCAGCACTAGATACCAGATATCGATGCCGCCGTATCCGTTACCGTAAAACATATTTTAACCGCCTTTCTGTGCGGCAGCAGCCGTACTCGGCCGCGCACGCAATACTACAATTTGTAATATATCGTTTGACTATTTCGCAAAGCAATTGAAATTACTCAAGAATATCCGAGATTTTCAACCTTTGCCCGACAGACCATTCTCGCCCCGTCATCTGTCTTGACCCCTCCGGCTTGATTTCAAGCAGCTCAACTGCGCCGCCGCTTGCGGCAACTGTAAGCGGATTGAGCGAGATAATTTCTCCGCAAGGGGCATTAAACTCGATCGCACGAGATTTTATCACCTTTATTGTTCGACCTGCATAAACAAAAAACGCGTTCGGCCACAGCGAAAGCGCGCGAACTTTGTTGAATATATCGCGAGCGTCATCTGTCCAACAAAAGGCACCCTCCTCTTTTTTTAGAGGCGGGGCAAAGCTCGCAAGCTCGCCACGCTGCGGGGTGCGTGAAATGTCGCCTCGCTCTATTGCATTTGCCGTGCGAGAAAGCAGCTGCGCTCCGCAAACACCGACGCGCGCAAACATTGTGACCGCGTCGTCGCAATCGGAAACCTCAAGCATAACGCTCTCGATGATGTCTCCGGTGTCAAGACCTTCATCCATATACATAGAGCAGACACCGATTGAGCGCTCACCGTTCATCAGTGCGCGCTGAATGGGCGCCGCACCGCGATATTTCGGGAGAAGCGAGGCGTGTATGTTGACACACCCGCGCGGCGGTATCTCCAAAACCTCTTTCGGCAGCAATTTGCCATAGGCGACGACAGCGATCAGCTCCGGAGCGAGATTTCTTATAATCTGAGCGGCAGCACCGTCTCTCAGCGTCGTGGGCTGAAACACCGGTATCCCCAACTCGAGCGCCGCAAGTTTGACTGCTGGAGCTGTCACCACCGCCTTGCGTCCGACCGGCTTATCCGGCTGGCAAAACGCGCCGCATATCTCGTGTTCAAAGGCAAGCGAGCGCAGCATTGTAGCCGCTATTTCGGGCGTGCCCGCAAACAGAATTCTCATTCGTCATCTTCCTCTTGTTCGGAGAGCATTTCGTCCAGCTCGGATTCGGTGAACACCTTGTCGGCAAAATCCGTAAACAACACGCCATCAAGATGGTCAAGTTCGTGGCAGGCCGCGCGAGCGGCAAATTCCTCGCACTCAAGTTCAAACCATTTTCCGCTGCGATCCTGCGCGCGAACCTTGACGACGCGCGGACGCATAATCCACGCGCGCTGGTTCGGGCAGGACAGGCAGCCCTCGAACTCACCGACCTTATCCTCGCTGCGCTCGAGTATTTCCGGATTTATAAGCTCAATGATCTCATCTCCGCGCACGATCACGACGGCGCGGCGCAGTATTCCAACCTGCGGCGCTGCCAATCCCGCGCCGTGAGATGCGACCATCGTCTCCCGAAGATCATCCATTAAATCGGATATCTTTCCGCCGAAATCCGTAACGGGGCGGCACTTTTTGCGCAGCATCTCGTCTTTTCTGCTGAGTACCTTGCGAAGTCCCATATCTGTTTTAACCTTTCTTTATTATAGCGGGCTCATGCTGCTCGTCAGTTGTCAAGTTCGCCCGCGAAATCCACGAACAGTTTGGCGTGCTTTGCCTCGTCAAGTGTTCTCCACTCGTCCAGACACTCACGCAGCAACTCCCGAAACTCGCGGTCTCCCCGGCTTTTGAAGACAATTCTATATCGATACAGATCGTTGATGTAGGCGACCCTCATCGGCGCGGGTCCGAGAATGCGAATCGGCATGCTACGGCGGCTCTTTTGAGCTCGCTCGGCGAGCAGTGCAAACGCCTGTGCGGCGCGGGCGGCATCTGTCTCTCTCTCCGCAACTGCACCGACACTTGAAATCGCGCAAAACGGCGGGTAGAGATGCGCTTTGCGCGACGCTATCTCGATCGCGTAAAACGCGTCATAGTCCTGCTTTGCTGCGAGTTTGATCACGTCGCTGTCAGGGTCGAGGGTTTGGATGACAGCCTCGCCTTTTTTGTCCCCTCGCCCACTGCGGCCGACGACCTGCGTCAACATGGCAAACGTTCGCTCGCGGGCGCGAAAGCTCGGCATGAGCAAAAGGAGATCGAGACTGAGCACTCCGACAAGTGTTACGTTTGCAAAATCCAGACCCTTCGCTACCATCTGTGTCCCTATAATTATATCGTACTCCCCGCGCGCAAATTCGCGGAGTCTGTTTTCCAGCCCGTGCTTGCGCGAGGCCGAATCGACGTCAAGGCGCAACACCCGCGCCGACGGAAAGAGCGTCTCAAGCTCTTCCTCGATTTTCTGCGTGCCGATTCCGGTGTGCTTTATCCGGCCTCCGCACGAGTCGCAGACGTCGTCGACAGGCAGCGCACGCCCGCAGTAATGACAAAGATAGCAGTTTTTTCCCTTGTGCACGACGAGCGGGGTGTCGCAGCTCGGGCATTTGACAATTTTCTTGCATGAACAGCACATCGACAGCGTACGGTAACCCCGACGATTGAGCAGCAATATACACTGCTCCCCGCGCTTAAGCCGCGCGTCGATCTCCTCTTTGAGCCGCAGACTGATATAGTGACTGTTGCCCGCGAGCAGCTCGGCTCGCATATCAACTACATCGACCTTGGGCAGAGGCATATCGCGGTAGCGCTCGTCCAACCGAACGAGATTGTACGCGCCTGATTGCGCTTTGTAAAAGCTCTCGATGCTCGGAGTTGCCGACGCGAGCAGCAGCTGCGCCCCGTTTTCCCGAGCGCGAAAGGCGGCGACGGCTCGAGCGTCATAGCGTGGGCTGTGCTCTGAAAGAAAACTGCTCTCCTGCTCCTCATCTATTATTATAACTCCGAGGGAGCGCACAGGTGCAAAGACCGCCGATCGAGTGCCGACGATGACATCGTATTCCCCGCTTTTGATTCTCTCCCACTGTATCTGCCGCTCGGTATCCGAGAGCGCGCTGTGAATTATCCCCACACGCGCTCCGAACAGCTCACGCAATCGATATATCATCTGTGTTGCAAGCGCTATCTCTGGAACGAGCACGAGTGCTCCGCGCTGCTGTGCGACAGCATTTTGTATCAGCTCGATGTATACGAGTGTCTTTCCGCTCGATGTGACGCCGAAAAGCAACGTCGTGTCCGGTTTTGTTTCATCCGCCGCAAGTGAGACAAGCTTGTCTGCCGCAGCGCGCTGGGCAGCTGTGAGCGGCGGTATGTCGTGTCGGGCATAGTCGGCATATGTCTCGTCGGGCTTGACGCGCTCAAAACGTCGAAGTATTGCCTTGTCCGCCAGACGGTCGGCAACAGCGCGTGTCACCCCGAGCGCCTGGGTAATCTGGGATGCCGTTTGTGGGTTATCCCGCACAAGCTCGCAAACAGCGCGCTGTTTTTCGGTGATCCGCGGCGGCAATGAACCCTCGCGGTACTCATACGCCGTCTCGAGGTGACCCTCGCCGTGAGATTTGAGTAAATCATCCGCTCCGGCAGTCATTCGGCTGAACTTCGGAAGTATCACCTTCACCGCGTCGGCATAGGTGCAAAATGTCGTCTCTCTCAGCAACTTCACAAGCCTCATAAGCTCGGGGGTCATCGCGGGTTCTCCGCTCTCGGCATCCAGCAGCTCTTTCAACACTGCGCCGTCCTGTGCTGTCGAAATATCAAGAATAACGCCCGCACGTGGTCTGCCTGTGCCGAAAGGAACCGTGACACGCGCGCCCACGACCGCTCGCTCACGGAGCGCGTCCGGCACAGCGTAGCTGTATAGCTTGTCATATTCTAAGGCGGCGTTGTCCACCGCGACCATCACACAGTCACGCACAACACGCCGCCTCCCTTGGGGTCGTATGATATCTGTCTTACCGCTTCTCGACAATTTTGTATTTGTGGGCGCCAAACTCGTCTATTGCGATATTGACGGGCTTATCGTCGAGCATAATTCTCGCGTCCTGTGCCTCCATTGCAATGTCGCGCGAGCGCTTTGCAATCGCGATGACCAGGCTGTAGGCGCTGTCGCATTCGTTGAGGAGTTTATTTATCTCGGGTTTTAACATTGATGATTTACCTCCGTGTTTATTTCGTTATGCTGCCATTTGTCTATTATGTCAGACAGCTCCTGCGCGCATTCCACTGCCTCGTCGTTCACGATAGAGGCGTCGTAAAAGTTGAGTTCTTCGAGCTCCCGCTCGGCAATTTTCAGCCGTTTTTCTATTTCAAACTCGCTTTCGGTGCCGCGATTGATCAATCTCTCGTGCAGCGCCTCTATCGAGGGCGGCACGATGAAAACGCAGAGCGATCCCGGGTATTTCTCTTTGACGTTTTTCGCGCCTTCAACCTCAATTATAAGCACGACAATGTTGTCTCCAACCAGCTTTCTCTCAAGCTCATCTATCGGCGTTCCATAGTAGTTTCCGGCATATTCAGTATATTCGAGCATACGCTTTTCCGCAACGCGCAGCTCAAATTCATCGCGCGCGAGAAAGTAGTAGTGCACTCCGTCAACCTCGTTTTCACGGGGAAGCCGCGTTGTGCAGGACACGCTTAGCAGCGCGTCTTCACGAAGCGCCAACAGATGCTTTACGACGGTATCCTTCCCACATCCAGAGGGGCCGGATACGACGACGAGCTTTCTCTCATCAACCATCGTCTTCCGCCTCGTCGGTCTCTGTATCGTCCAGCCGGTTGGCAACTGTCTCCGGCTGCACCGCAGAAAGAACAACGTGGTCGGAGTCGGTCACTATAACCGCGCGCGTCCGCCGACCGTAAGTTGCGTCGATAAGCGTTCCCTTATCGCGTGCATCCTGAATAATACGTTTGATGGGTGCGGATTCGGGGCTGACAATCGCGACGATCCGATTCGCGCAGACCATATTTCCAAATCCGATATTAAGCAGTTTCATTTTATAACCTCGCGCGGGCGCCAATGCGCCGTTATTCGATATTCTGCACCTGCTCGCGAATTTTTTCTATCTCGGCCTTGATATCGACGACGGCAGAGGTGACGTCGAGGTCTCCCGCTTTGCTGCCAATGGTGTTCGTCTCGCGATTTATCTCCTGTATCAGAAAATCGAGCTTGCGGCCGACCGGTTCCTTTGCGTCCAAAATCGAACGGAACTGATCCAGATGACTGCGCAGTCGCACAGTTTCCTCATCGACTGCCGATTTGTCGGCATAGATGGCCGCCTCAAGGAGTATGCGGTTGTCATCGATATCGATGCCCTCAAGCACCGTTTGCATCCTCGCGCACAGCTTTTCACGATAGCGCTCAAGCCGCGTTCCGCTTACATTTTCAACTTCAGTGAGCGCTTTTTCGATGAAATCGACGCGAGAGAGCATATCGTCAACAAGTCTCTCCCCCTCGAGAGCGCGCATTGTGCAGTAGCTCTCGAGCGCGTCATCAAGCACCGCCTTGACGTCGTTCCATATCTCATCCTCATCGGGTTGCTCCCGCACAAATGTGAACACGTCGGGAAATCTCGCGAGCGTCGCCGCAGTCATGTCGCCGCAAAGACCGAGCTCTGACGAAATTTGAGCAACCGCCTGCGCGTAGCTTTGAGCGAGCTTTAAATTGAGCTCGACGCGCGTATCCGATTCTTCAGGGCATGTAACGGTTACCCCGACATCAAGTTTGCCGCGCGAGACACGGCGCTGGATGTGCGTTTTCAGTTTATCCTCAATAAAAGAATAGCTTCGCGGCACACGCGCGCTGATTTCGAGATACCTGTGGTTGACTGAACGCAGCTCGACGGATATCTCCCTTCCGTGTGCGCTGCCCGTGGCTCGTCCGAAGCCGGTCATGCTGTACGTCATTGTATACCCCTTTTGGTGCGCTCGCCCGAAAGACTCAAGTTCAGTCTACCGTGTATCATGTTATTTTAACCTTTTCATTGTATATATGTCAATCGCCAAAAAGCCAAAAACCGCCGACACAGGGACGGCGGTTTTGTCGCTTAAAAAATGCAGTTGATCAAAGTGGCATAACTGCGCTTGTTCGGTTGAGGTGCTCGGCGTCAATTCCGAGTTCCTTCGCACGTCGGTTTTCAAAAAACTTGGTCGCGACCTGCGGAAACTGCGCATAGCTGAGAACGTCCTCAGGCTGCTCGACATAGCTCTTGCACTCCTCAGTGAGCTTGTCCAGTTCGTCGGGGATGAGATCGGCAGGACGGCAGGTTATCGGCTTTTCGTCGCCCAGAATCTGCTCCTGGAATTCGGGTTTTATTGGGGCGGGTGTCTTACCGTAACCGCCGCGCACAAGCTCCTTGAATTCCTTCGTTACCTGTTTATAGCGCTCGCCGGTGATGACATTCATAACCGCCTGCGTGCCAACAATCTGTGAGGTTGGAGTGACAAGGGGCGGATATCCCGAATCCTCGCGAACGCGAGGGACCTCCTCGAGCACTGCTTCCAACTTGTCGGATTTGCCCGCGTCGGCGAGCTGCTTAATCAGGTTGGAGAGCATTCCGCCCGGAACCTGATAGATCAGCGTGTTGGCGTCAACCCCGAGCACCTTGGGGTTGAGCTGTCCGCTCGCAAGGTATTTGGTGCGAAGTGTCGCGAAGTACGCGCGGACATCATTCAGCTTGTGAAGATCCAACCCAGTGTCATATTCGGTTCCCTGCAGTGCCGCCACAAGCGACTCGGTCGCCATGTGTGAGGTTCCGCCCGAAAGCGGCGAGATGACGGTGTCAACAATATCCGCACCCGCCTCTATCCCCTTGAGAATAGACATCTCGGCAAGACCCGAAGTTGTGTGGGAATGCAGTTCAACAGGTATTTTGATGCGTTCTTTTATGGTCTTCACAAGCTCGCTCGTCGCAAAAGGCTTGAGCAGACCCGCCATGTCCTTGATGCATATCGAATCCGCGCCCATGCTCTCAAGCTGCTGCGTGAATTGGGCGAAATACTCATTCGAGTGCACGGGGGACAGCGTGTATGAGATACACGCCTGAATGTGCGCGCCCTCTTTTTTTGCAGCTTTAATTGAAGTTTCAAGATTGCGCGGATCGTTGAGCGCGTCAAATATTCTCATGATGTCAATGCCGTTGGACACGGTCTTCTGAACGAAATATTCAACGACATCATCTGCATAGTGGCGATATCCGAGGGTATTCTGCCCGCGGAAGAGCATCTGGAGTTTGGTGTGTGGAATCTCGCGGCGCATTGTGCGCAGCCGTTCCCACGGGTCTTCATCGAGAAAACGCAGGCAGGCGTCGAACGTCGCCCCTCCCCATACCTCGAGCGCGTGGTAACCCACCGCGTCAAGCAGCGGGAAAGACGGTCTCATCTCGTCCATCGTCATGCGGGTCGCAATGAGCGACTGGTGCGCATCGCGCAGCACGAGATCCGTGACCTTTACTTTTGCCATATCTGTAATATCCTTTCTTATCCGATGACGACGAGCAAATCGCCGGCAGTGACGCTGTCGCCCTTTGCGATCGCGATCTGCGCGACGGTGCCCGCGCACGGCGCGGAGATATCGTTCTCCATCTTCATTGCCTCAAGCACAACCAGTTTCTGTCCGTTAACTATCACATCGCCCACCTTCACGGGAACGTCGAGAATTGTCCCCGGCATGGGCGCGCTCACCTGGGTTCCGCTCACTGCGGCCGCAACAGGGGCGGGAGCTGCAACAGGTACGGGAGCATTGGAAACGGCGAAAGCTGCTGGCGCTGCAGAAGCCGCGGCACCCAGCTCATCGACTGTGACATCATAGCTCTGTCCGTTTACTGTTATCTTGAAATTCTTGCTCATTTCAGTGTCATCCTCTCGTGTTTAGAGCGGCAAATTGCCGTGTTTTTTGGGAAGTCTCGTCGCGCGCTTGCCCGATAGCATTTTGAACGCGTCAATTATTATCTCGCGTGTATTATCGGGAGATATCACGGCATCGACAGCGCCGGCCTCGGCAGCCTTGAACGCGCTCGCTTCATTTTTGGCATACTCTGCCGCAAGCGCTGCAATATCACCCTGTTCCTTGATTCGATCATGCCACAAAAGCTCAACGGCGATCTCGCACGGCATAGGACCGATTACCGCGTCATCCCACGCATATGTCATATCGGCGCTGCCTCCGATCTTTCCGCAGAACATCGCATAAACCGTGCCGATGGCTTTTCCCGTCACAACAGTCACTTTAACAGTTGTCGCCTCGGACAGCACATTTGCAAGTTTTGCGGCGTTTCTTATTCCGCCGAGTCTGTCGCTGTCGGCCGACTTTTCAAGACCCTCCGAATCGACAAAAGATACAACCGGAATACTAAACGAATCGCATATCTCAACGAGACGCGCACATTTCGCCGTATCCCGCCGCGTGAGTTCCCCGCTTGTCGCGATGACACCGCACGGCACACCCCCGATGGTGGCGAGCGCAGTGCGTGCTCCCGAACCCAGATTGTCGAAAATGCCTACCGTGCTCTTCTCGTCTGCCACGCAGGCAATGACGTCGGCTCGATTGACCCCCGAACTCACCGGCTCAAAGTCAAAAATCGGCAATGAGGCGAGGTTGTTGAGCGGAAATCGTTTGACAAGCTCGACGGTTTTGAGCAATGCATCGCGCTCTGTCGGGCACGACACCGCCGCAACTCCGGCGCGCTCAGCAAAATTCGCCGTTCCGACGCCCTTTTCATTTCCGCCGCCGGCTCTGTCGCTGAATCCCGATGTGAGGAACAGCTCTCCCGACTCGGACATCACGCATATGTCGGCGAGCGCGGCGCACAGCGAAAGAAAGCCCCCGCACTGTCCCAATACCACCGCAAACTGAGGCACGACACCAGAAAGTTCTGAGCTCTTGCGCATGATTTCGGACATCGCCTGAAGCAGCTGATAGCTGTCGTCGTCAAACCTAACACCGTTTGAATCATAAATGCTGACAATGGGCGAACCTGTCTTCGCCGCGAGATCATAAACCCTCGCAAGCTTGCGAGACTGAGCGAGGTCAATAGCACCATCGGCCGTTGCGCTGTCCTGCGCGAACGCAAATACATTAGCGCCGCCAACGTTCCCGAATGCGGCCTTTGCGCCGCATTCGCTCCCCGTATGCTCGTCGATTTCAGTATAAATGCCGTCGTCGAAGAGCAAGGACAGCCGTTCCGCCGAACTGAGTTTCTTGTCTTTATCGGACATAACGTCCTCCCTTTTTTCCGTTGATCATACAATCAATTGAAATGAAAGCCAAATCGGATTTATTGTATAACAATATTGTTTTTTTTGCAAGGTTGTAGTTGTTAAATTATTAACTTTCTTCCTGTGCACTTTGCCGAATGTCATCCACTGAAAACACTTGAAACAGATTCGGAATCTGCCGAACTGCTGTCCGGTTTGCGCTGTGAGCCTGTCCACGCCGACCCGCGGATAACGCGACTGGTCGAAGCGCGGCATTCTATAATAGGGAGTGTTCGTCGTTGAATAAACAGTCAAAATCCTGTATAATAATCAACAACACATCCAGCACACTCAACCTCAGGCGGCGAGCTTTGCTTTTGCCGCCGCATTTCAAAAACGACCGAATCGGGACAGCAAACCGAACGCCTTTCATAGAGTAACGAGAGGAGAATTTCACGATGGAAGACAAAAAAATAAACGTCGGTATCGGATTTGCAACGGGTCGCAAAAGCTTTCAGCGCGTCCTCAAAAACTACATGTATAGCTTCATGGAAAGCGGGCTTACCGATCTTGACACCGTCGGAATTAACGTGTTTGTGGCATACGATTTGAAATACAGCAACACACAGCGCAGCGATTACACAAACATCAGCAAACACGTCGCCGATCTGATAGACGAGGTGTATTTCATCGGCAACAAGATAATTCAAAACGACATTCACACTCTGGTTTCACGCGATGTGATTGACGAGCAGAGCGCCGATATTCTTTTCGGAAGCGGCTATGCCGGCAAACGCAACGCGGTGCTTTTTAACGCGATGAAACACGGCACCGATTACCTGCTTTTTCTCGATGACGACGAATATCCTCTGGCTGTCACTCACACCCGCGCCTATGCCGTCTGGAGCGGACAGCAGGTGCTGAAAACCCACCTGCGCAACATTCAATACGCCGACATCACCAACGGGTACCACTGCGGGTACGTTTCCCCGATTCCGCTCATTGAATACAACGACAAGCTAAAAGAAGAGGATTTTCGCACCTTCATCGAAGCTATCAGCAACGATATTTTGAACTGGAACACGATCAAGTATGTCATGGAGCGGGGCGGCGTCAGCTACTCCGACACCAATGTTCTGATAAGTGAGGATCCTTTGTTGGTGCACGAAAAAAGCGGAGCTAAATTCATTTCCGGAGCCAATCTATGCATAAATCTCACCGATCCCGAACGGCTTTTCCCCTTCTACAACCCTCCGGGTGCACGCGGTGAAGACACATTTCTCAGCACACTGCTCGGAGATCGCACCGTGCTTCGAGTTCCGTGCTACACCTTTCACGACGGGTTTTCAACCTATCAGCACATAATGGACGGGGTGCTTCCGACCCAACTCTCGGCGGTGACCGCACAGGAGGAGATTGTCGTCTCCCGTTTTTACAAAGCTTGCATCGGTTGGATACGCTATAAACCGTTATTTCTCTACATTACAGACCGCGAGAATTACGAGGACAGAATAGCAGAAATGAGAGAAAAACTCGCGCAGACACTGCCGAAGGTATGCGCATATTTTGACAAACCTGAATTCATGAAGGTTCTCTCTGAGCTGGAAAAGTACAATAAAAATGTCAGATCTCATTTGGATGAATTCCAGAAGGCGCAGCAGGCGTGGTCCAACATCTGTCGCTACCTGAAAACCGAGGGCGGTGACCTTTCCGAGACGCCACACGAATGAGCGTCAGTCGGCGAGTGATAACGGGATTTGTTCGGAGGCGAGTCCTGCTCGTCGCTGTGTTGAGCTCTGACATCACGGACACTGTTTGAATTCCAAAGTTCTGTGTTTGCTTTGAAATCCCGCGCCGCGTTTTCAAATGCGTTCAGCCGCGTCTGCCGATTTAAAATCCCCATCTGCGTATGGGGATTTTTGCACTCACCAGACGCCCGAATACGACAAAACTTTCCGAGTTTTGAACAATTTCCCCGCTTATACCCGCGTTCAAATTCCTTGCATTTCACCAGCGTATTTGTTAATATACATAAAAAGTTCCGGCGGCAAAAAGTCCGCAGGTGTTTTGAATAGCGAGGGAGAAACAACATGGCTTTACTCACAAATTCTCCGCGCGGCACGCAGGATGTGCTGGGCGACGAGAGCTACAAATGGAGATATGTCGAATCGCGTCTTGCGGAAGTCTGCGAGCGCTTCGGCTACCGAGAGGCGCGCGTGCCGACCTTCGAGCACACCGAGCTTTTCACTCGCGGTGTCGGAGACACAACCGACGTTGTGGGCAAGGAAATGTACACGATGATTGACAAGGGCGGGCGCTCGATAACGCTGCGCCCCGAGGGCACGTCGGGCGTTGCCCGCGCATTTTTGCAGAACGGAATTCTCTCGGGAGCACTGCCGGCACGTGCTTACTATATAATGTCCTGCTTCCGTTATGAAAAGCCGCAAGCCGGCCGTCTGCGGGAGTTTCACCAGCTCGGCATTGAGCTGTTTGGAGCGGATTCCCCCGACACCGACTGCGAGGTCATCCGCGTCGCAAACACGATTATAACTGAGCTGGGAATTCGCAATGTGCGGCTCGAGATCAACTCAATCGGCTGTCCCGAATGCCGCGCGAGATATCGCAAGGCGCTGATGGCTTTCTTTGAAAACCACAAATCAGAGCTGTGTGGCACATGTCTCGAGAGGTTCGAGCGCAATCCAATGCGCATCCTTGATTGCAAAAGTCCAGGATGTCAGGCGATTGCAGCAGCAGCGCCTCTCATGCTGGACTATCTCTGTGGGGACTGCCGCGAGCACTTTTCGCAGGTCGGAATGCTTTTGAAGACGGCGGGAATTGCGTATGAAATCAACCCGCGGATTGTCCGTGGTCTCGACTACTATACCCGCACCGTGTTTGAGTTCATCCACGACGCGGCGGGCGCCCAGGGGACTGTCTGCGGCGGCGGTCGATATGACGGTCTCGTCGAGCTACTCGGCGGGTCGAGCGTCCCCGCTGTCGGCTTTGGGATGGGGATTGAGCGGTTGCTCTCGGTGCTTGACGCTGAGGGGGTTCCCATTCCCGAACCCGAACCTCCGGCGCTCTTCATCGCCTATCTCGGCGATAAGGGAAAAGCGATTGCCCGCTCCCTCTCGTTTGAGCTTGTCGGCGCGGGTGTCCGCGCTCTGTATGACCTGTGCGGGCGAAGCCTCAAAGCTCAGCTCAAATATGCCGACAAGACTGGCGCACGCATGTTGCTCGTTATCGGTGACGACGAGGTCGAGTGCGGCGAGGGACGGCTCAAGGATATGCGCGACGGTACGGAGACACCCGTTTCTCTTGACTGCGTGCGGCTTACGGCCGCCTTGTCAAAACTGCTAGGCTAAATTCCAAGCTCTGAACGCGTCGATATAACGACAGGCTCAAGCGCACAGAGCAATCTGCAAGTACTGTGCTGCGTTTCTCTTGCGTTCAAGTTTTGAGTTTCCTCTGTCCGCGACATTTGCCGCTGCGGAGTTGCGGCGAAAACACTTTGTCTCACGCCTTGTTGTGCTGGCAGCGCGTGTCGTTCGGGTTTGGAAACTTTTCTCCGCTCACCAATATTTGTTAATGCATTTATCCCCATCACCGCATCTTCAGTTTTGATTACCGTCGTTCGCTTTTGCCCACTTGTCGGGACATGACAGCTTTTCACAATTAAAAACAACTTTATTTGGAGTGTATGAATATGGAAACTCTCGGAAATCTGCGTCGGACGCATTACGCGCTCGACACGCTCAAAAGCCGATACGGCGATGAGATTGTGGTCGCCGGTTTTGTAGCCCGCTCGCGCAATCTCGGAAATCTCATCTTCACCGACGTCCGCGACGTGACCGGAATCATCCAGCTCGCCTTTGATGATTCGACTGAACGCGAGCTTTTTGAAAAGGCCAAAACACTGCGATCGGAGTTTACCCTCATCGCAAAGGGCACTCTTCGCGAGCGCTCAAGCAAGACTGACAAAATTCCGACCGGCTCAATAGAGGTACTCGTGAGCGAGCTTCGCATTCTGAGCGGCGCCGACGTGACGCCGTTTGAGATACGCGACGAGGTCGAGGTCAACGACGCGCTGTCGCTCACATATCGCTATCTCGATTTGCGGCGTCCCTCGCTAAGCAGAAACATCGTCATGCGCTCAAAAATAGCAAAATGCGTCCGCGATTATTTCTGTGAAGAGAATTTTATCGAGATTGAAACCCCGACCCTCATCAAATCCACCCCGGAAGGCGCGCGAGACTACCTCGTTCCATCCCGCATACAGCCCGGACATTTCTACGCACTTCCTCAGTCTCCCCAGCTGTACAAGCAACTGCTCATGCTGTCGGGGTTTGACCGGTACTTCCAGCTGGCGCGCTGCTACCGCGACGAGGATCTCCGCGCCGATCGTCAGCCCGAGTTCACACAGGTCGACGTCGAGATGTCGTTCGTCGATGTCGACGATATAATCAAGGTGAACGAGGGATTGCTGAAACGCCTCTTTAAAGAAATACTCGGCCGTGATATAACGCTCCCGCTCCCGCGCATGACCTGGGATGAGGCGATGACACGCTTCGGTTCGGACAAGCCCGACACCCGATTCGGTCTTGAGCTGCACGACATTTCCCAATTGGTTAAGGACTGCGGCTTCGGAGTCTTTTCAAACGCGGTTAAGGATGGCGGCAGCGTTCGCGCCATAAACGCAGAGGGACTCGCCGACCGCCTGACTCGCAAAGAGATTGACAAGCTCTCCGAATGGATAAAACACAACTTCCACGCAAAGGGACTTGCCTACACCCGCGTGACGGCTGAGGGCCGCAGCGGCAGCTATGAAAAATTTCTCGCTCCCGAAGAGATCGCCGCGATCGATTCCGCTCTCGGCGTCAAGAACGGAGATGTCATATTCATCATCGCGGACCGCGACCCTATCGTCTTCGCGTCGCTCGGCGGTCTGCGCTGCGAGCTTGCGAAAAAACACGGTCTCATCGAACAAGATCGATATGATCTGCTGTGGATAATTGAGTTTCCGCTGTTTGAATACAGCGAGGAGGCCGGCCGCTATGTCGCCATGCACCACCCGTTCACCATGCCCATGAACGAGGATATCGACAAGGTTTCAACCGATCCGGGCGCGTGTCGAGCCAAGGCATACGATATTGTCCTCAATGGAATGGAGCTGGGTGGCGGCTCAATTCGGATCAACAACCCCGAACTTCAGGAGCGCATGTTCCGCGCCCTCGGTTTCGACGACGAGACGATGCGTACCCAATTCGGTTACCTCATTGATGCCTACAAATACGGTGCACCTCCCCACGGCGGATACGCGCTCGGTCTCGACCGCCTTGTCATGCTGCTGCTCGGCTGTGACAACATCCGTGACGTGATAGCGTTTCCGAAAGTTCAGAACGCAAGCGAACTCATGACCGCATGTCCCGCACTCGTGTCTCAAAAGCAACTGGACGAACTGTGTCTTGCACTTAACCTTCCGGAATCCAGTTAAAGGAGTTTTGCATGAAATTTATCGGTAATGTTTTGTGGTTCATCTTTTGCGGACTCTGGCTCGGTATTGTCTGGGCCCTTGTCGGACTGCTGTGGTGCATCACGATAATCGGCATGCCTGTCGGCATACAATGCTTTAAATTTGCAGGGCTGTGCTTCGCGCCGTTTGGTAAAAATATCGAATTGAGTTCAAGCGGCGGCTCGGTATTGCTCAACATCCTCTGGATCGTGTTCGGAGGAATCGAGCTCACCGTGACCTCCGCGGTCATCGGCCTGATTCTCTGCGTGACGATAATCGGAATTCCATTTGGCAAGCAGTGCTTCAAGCTCGCAGAGCTTGCTCTGATGCCTTTTGGCGCAAAAGTGACGAACTGATCTCAAAAAGCGGCCAGCCGGCATTTATTCATTTTTTCTCAGCGCCTCAGCTTCAAGCGACGATCCGTCCCGTTCTGTTTTCGGGAAGGCCCCTTTAAATTTGTAATTGGCAACACCAATTAAGATATTCCAAAAAAACACTATCGGAGGAATTGATATGCGTCTTTCAGCACCCACAAAAGCGGTTTATTGGCTCTCTGTCGTCTCCGCTGTGCTCGGTTTTGTGTTCGCGCTCGGCGTTGTTCCCGGCGTCACAACGATCGTCGGCGCTATTGTCATGCTTGCAGCATTTGTGCTGCTCGCGGTAGGCTGCGCTGTCAAGGGAATGTAATTCATCTTTTATGAAGATCGCCATCTCGCTCTGCCGCAACGTTTCAGGGTCTGTATGCCCACTCGAGGTGTGGATGTGCGGCTGCATCTCTCGCGCAAACCGCGCAGGAACGGCGACTGTCCTTATAGGGTGGCTGTGACCTGTACAGTGTCTTTCACACAGTATCGCAAGTTTGTGTTTTTCGCACAAAGCACCCTACTGACGCATGCATGCATATTCGCATCTCTATTAATGGTGGTTTAGGATTTTGATTTTTACTGTCATTTGCGGCAAAACTCCGAAACAAGGATATCGGATTTCTTGCGCCGATCATATCGCCCACAGCAAACTGAAGCGGTTGCGTTAAAAACCGCCCTGTGATAATCAGCGCACAGCGTTGTTTGAACATTCCTATTGGCTCAATTTTGGGGCTTGCCGTCTGCTATTCGCAGACGGCAAGCCCCCTTTAACTTTATCCCGGACGCAGCGCATATGAGCGCCGCCGCAAATACGTCAGCAAAATTACTTTTTGTGAATTAGGCAATCAGTAAGCCAAATTCTTTGTGCAATTCGCGCAAATAGCCGAGAGCTTTTACTTCTTTTTCCGAAAAATGTTACAAATTCGTCTTGAATTCAACGTCACGTGTGCTATATTATAACTAAAGAAAAAAAGGAGACTGCGCAGTGAACAAAGCATCCGATGACAATCTGCCATTATATCTGTTTCACAGGGGAGAAAACTCCGACTCGCATCTCTTTTTGGGTGCTCACCCAGAAGTCCTCCTCGGCGAGCATGGTTTTGTGTTCCGCGTGTGGGCTCCGAATGCGCTTGATGTTTCTGTCGTCGGAGATTTCAACGACTGGGACGCCGAGCGCGACCCGATGTCCCGAATAAGCGCAGGGGTATTTGAGTGCTTCGTTAAGGACGCAAATATCTATGACGCTTACAAATACAGCATCGTCACAAAGGACGGACGCACCATTCAAAAAAGCGATCCATACGCTTTTCACGCCGAGACAAGACCTGCCAATGCCTCAAAGCTATTCGATCTTTCCGGATATGTATGGCACGACGGCGCATGGTTCAAACGCGAGAACGAAAATGTTTATGAGCGTCCGATGAATGTCTACGAGCTGCACGCCGGTTCTTGGCGCCGTAACCCCGACGGCTCTTTTTTGAGCTATCGCATGCTCGCGGATAAATTGTCGGTTTATCTTCCCGAAATGGGCTACACCCACGTTGAACTGATGCCGATCAGCGAATTCCCATTCGACGGCTCGTGGGGTTATCAGGTGACTGGATATTTTGCACCAACCTCGAGATATGGCACGCCGCACGACTTCATGTATTTCGTCGACACGCTCCACCGCGCGGGCATAGGTGTCATACTCGATTGGGTTCCAGCACACTTTCCCAAAGACGCGTTCGGTCTGTGCGAGTTCGACGGCAGCTGCTGCTATGAGGATAAAAACCCACAGCGGCGCGAGCACAAGGAATGGGGCACGCGCATCTTTGACTACGGCCGCCCCGAGGTCGCATGTTTTCTCATCAGCAACGCCATCTACTGGTTGGATTTCTACCACGTCGACGGCCTTCGCGTAGATGCCGTCGCCTCAATGCTCTATCTTGATTACGGCCGCAAGGCAGACGAATGGTCTCCCAACTCCGATGGCGGACACGAGAACTATGAGGCCGTGGCTTTTTTCCGCAATCTGAACACGCGCGTGTTCGAGCGTTTCCCGTTGGCACTGATGATAGCCGAGGAGAGCACTGCCTGGCCGCTCGTGACGAAACCGGTCGATGTCGGCGGCCTGGGCTTCAATTTCAAGTGGAACATGGGTTGGATGAACGATGTGCTCGATTATTTCTCCCTCAACCCTTTTTTTCGCAAGGACAACCACAACAAGATAACATTCTCGCTGTGCTACGCCTTCTCTGAAAACTACATATTACCACTCTCACACGACGAGGTCGTGCACGGAAAATGCTCGCTCATAAACAAGATGCCCGGTGATTACAACGAGCAATTTGCGGGATTGCGATTGCTCTTCGCCTATATGTACGCCCATCCCGGGAAAAAGCTCACGTTTATGGGGCAGGAATTCGCGCAATTTTCCGAGTGGGACTATTCAAAGGAGCTCGATTGGCTGTTGCTCGATTTTGACATGCACCGCCGTTTTAAGCACTATATGCAGACGCTCTCCAATCTATATCTCAAGATGCCTCCGCTCTGGGAACTGGACGACGGATGGGAAGGTTTCCGCTGGATATCGGCGGAAGATACCGCTCAAAATGTCATCTCTTTTCTGCGCACCGACCACAAGGGGAATCAACTTGCAATCATATGCAATCTCTCCCCCGTGGTGCGGGAGCACTACCTTATCGGAGTACCTGAGATTGGGAATTACACTCTCGCGCTCAACACCGACTGGGAGTCCTTCGGCGGGTCGACACCCGATGACAGCGTTTCGCTGTGCGCTGCCTCCCTTCCGATGCACGGCTTTGAGCAGAGCCTTGAACTGACACTTCCGCCGCTCGGAGCGCTGTTATTTAACGTCCCGACATCACATAAAAAAAGCAAAAGATAAAACAAGGAGGACTTTACTGCTATGAAAGACTGTGTCGCCATGCTGCTTGCCGGAGGACAGGGCAGCAGACTGTATGCGCTCACTCAGGATATAGCAAAGCCCGCCGTTCCATATGGCGGAAAATATCGTATAATCGATTTTCCTCTCTCCAACTGTGTTAATTCGGGAATCGAAACCGTCGGCGTTCTGACGCAGTATCAACCGCTCGAGCTCAATGAATATATCGGTAACGGGCGCCCGTGGGATCTCGACCGAATGGGCGGAGGCGTCCATGTTTTGCCGCCGTATCAGAAAGCTCACGGATCCAATTGGTACCTCGGCACCGCCAACGCGATATACCAGAACATCCACTTCATCGATCTCTGCAAGCCCGAGTATGTGCTCATACTTTCCGGCGATCATATCTATAAAATGGACTATGCCGAGATGCTCTCTTATCACAAGGAACGCGAAGCCGCATGCACGATAGCGGTGCTTGAGGTTCCTATGGAGGAGGCGCCGCGCTTCGGGATAATGAATACCAACGACGACTATTCGATTTACGAGTTTGAGGAAAAGCCGAAATCTCCCAAGAGTAACCTCGCGTCGATGGGCATATACATCTTCTCGTGGGATAAGCTGCGTGAATACCTGATCTCCGACAGCGAGGACGAAAATAGCACCAACGATTTCGGCGGAGATATAATACCGAAAATGCTTGCTGCCGACGAGCGCATGTTTGCCTACCGCTTTGACGGATACTGGAAAGACGTAGGCACGATTGATTCGCTGTGGGAAGCCAACATGGATCTCATTGACCCCAATGTGCCGTTCGATCTGTGGGATCCTGCATGGAAGATTTATTCCCGCAACCCCGTCAAGCCGCCGCACTATATCGACGAGGAAGCGGTGATTCAAAACTCAATTGTGACCGAGGGATGCGAAATTCACGGCAACATTGATTTCTCAGTACTCTTTGACAGCGTGGTAGTAGAGCCGGGCGCAACTGTGAGGGACAGCATCGTGATGCCGGGCGCAGTGATCAAAAAAGGCGCGCTGGTGCAATACGCAATCATTGCGGAAAACGTGATTGTCGGCGAGGGTTCAAAAATAGGCGAGCGTCCCGAAAACGTCGAGGATAAGGAAAAATGGGGAATAGCGGTCGTCGGCTCAAATGCCGTCATAGGGAGCGGCGTTGTCGTGGCTCCAAAAGCTATGATCTACGGAGACGTTAAGGAGGGCGGGCAGACATGCTGAACACCAAATCGCTCGGCATAGTTTTTGCAAATATGCACGACAGCAACCTCGGCGAAATGACAGAGATTCGCTCAATGAGCTCTCTGCCGTTCGGAGGGCGCTACCGTTTGATAGATTTCTATCTGAGCTCGCTCGTTGCGGCAGGTGTCACAAAGGTCGGCGTGATCGCTAAAAATAATTACCATTCACTCATGGATCATCTCGGCAGCGGCCGCCCGTGGGATCTCTCGCGCAAACGGGACGGGTTGTCCATCTTCCCTCCCCACTCGCTGTCTCAAGAGGATTACTACCACGGACGCGTTGAGGCGCTGCACAACATCATCGATTACATTCGCAACTCGGCGGCCAATTACGTCGTCATGATGGATTGCGATCATGTATGCAATCTCGATGTCGAGGAGATAATAAATTACCATATCGCCACGAAGGCCGATGTCACGGTGGTCTGCCGCACAAGACTCGATGGCAACGACACCACGAGCGACAGCGTCGCGGTGAAATGCGATGAGCACGGCCGCGTCAAAGAACTGCTTTTCGACGCGTTCGAGAAAGACTGCGTCGAGAGCATGAACGTCTTTATCGTCGCTCGCGACAAACTGGTCAATCTGATCGAGCAGGCTCAAAGTCGCCGGAAAATATATTTTGAGCGAGATGTGTTGCTCTCACAGCTGGGCAAACTGCACGTTCAAAGCTATATGTTCAAGGGTTTCTGCCGCCGCGTGTTCGACACTAAAAGTTACTTTTCTGCTAACATGGCGCTGCTTGATCCGTGCAATATGCACGCTCTCTTCGTGCCGGAGCGCCCCGTCTACACCAAGGTGCGAGACGATGCCCCCGTTCGCTACGGGCTCAACGCAAAAGTCAAAAACTCTCTTATCGCCGACGGCTGCGTCGTGCTGGGGGATGTTGAAAACTGCCTGTTGTTCCGCGGTGTCACTGTCGGAGAGGACGCCGTGCTGCGCAATTCGATAGTGATGCAGGATACGATAATAGGAGAAAATTCCGATTTATCTTATATCATCACCGACAAAAACGTCACCGTGGGTGCGAGCCGCTCGCTGATGGGGCATGAAAACTATCCGCTCTATATCAAAAAACTGAGCAATATTTAACAGCCGCCGCGCAGAACTCGCGCGCAGAAATTTCGGGAGGTATCATAATTATGAACGTTCTATTCGCAACGAGCGAGTGCGTGCCGTTTGCCGCCTCGGGCGGGCTCGGAGACGTTTCGGGTGCCTTGCCCAAAGCGCTCTGCCGCTCCGATGTCGACTGCCGCGTCGTCATGCCTCTCTATGGGGAGATTAAGGCCGAGCACCGCACCGCTATGAAGTTTGTGTGTGAATTCTCCGTTCCGGTCGCGTGGCGGGAACAATATTGCGGTCTGCTGACTCTGCAAAACGCGGGAGTGACATACTATTTTATTGACAATGAATATTATTTCAAGCGCACCAGTCTCTACGGTTATTATGACGATGCCGAACGCTTCGCTTTCTTTTCACGTGCTGTGCTTGAGATGCTTCGGCACATTGATTTTGCCCCCGACATAATTCACGCAAACGACTGGCAGACAGCGCTCGTAAACATCTATATCAACCAGTTTTACCGCAATGATCCCAAATTCTATCCGATAAAGACGCTCTTTACCATCCACAACATTCAATATCAGGGCAAATACGGTTTGGAAACGCTTGAGGATGTCGTCGGAATCGATCGCGCAAACTCTGCGGTCATCGAGTTCGGAGGCTGCATCAACCTTATGAAAGGCGCAATAGAGTGCTCTGACAAGGTCAACACCGTGAGCCCCACCTATGCGAAGGAGATTCTCGACCCGTGGTTTGCGCACGGGCTTGACGGCATTTTGCGCGAACGGCAGTATAAGCTTTGCGGTATACTCAACGGCATTGACACCGACGTTTACAACCCCGCGACGGATCCTTACATCGCCGCAAACTACGGTGCGCGCAGCGCGAGCAAAAAGGATCTCTGCAAGACAGAGCTTCTCGAAAAGTTTTCGCTTGAGAACAACGGCGCACCGCTCATCGCCGTGATCAGCCGTCTTGTCGCCCACAAGGGCGTCGACCTCATAAAGCACGTGCTCGAATACATCCTTCTCGGCGGAATGCAGGTGGTTGTGCTCGGTTCGGGGGAATACATGTACGAAAACTGTTTCTCTGATTTTGCGCGCAGATATCCCGACAGTTGCGGAGTCAAAATCGGATTTATCCCCGAGCTTGCACACAAGATGTACGCCGGTGCAGACATGCTGCTTATGCCCAGCAAATCAGAGCCGTGCGGACTCTCTCAGATGATTGCTTTGCGCTATGGCACGATACCGATCGTGCGCGTCACAGGCGGTCTTGCAGACAGCATCACAGACAGCGGCGACGGTGAGGGCAATGGCTTCACCTTCAAGAGCTACAACGCCCACGACATGTTGGATGCTTGCTTGCGCGCGAAGGCCGTCTATGAAAAGCCTCAGGATTGGTCGGTGCTTGTCCGCCGAGCGCTGCGTTGCGATTTCGGTTGGGACAGCTCCGCCAAAAGCTATCTTGGGCTTTACGAGGAAATGATAGGACTTTGGGATTAAATTAAAACTTGCACTTAACCGTGCAATATTTGCATATTTCCGGAAATTAACCTCTGTTTGTGGTATAATGGTTGCAGATTTGTGTATCCTCTTGGTGAAAAAGTATGCGCAAATTCTGTTGTTTGTGCTTGCGTTCATTTTTGCGTACATCTTCCCATGTGAATATTCCGTTGTAAAATTTCGATTGTCGGAAAATTTCACAGCCGGATCTGTGTTTTATTTGCGCTAAAATGCAAAATTTGAGATCAATCTTTCAAACCTGTCGACACTCTCGACAGCACCAATAGCCGCATATGTGCGGCTATTGTAATTATGCCTCCGGCCTTTGGCCGTGCTTCTCTTTCAACAGAAACGGAGATTACTATGTCACTTGCCATCATTGCGGACAGCTGCTGCGACACAACACCGGAAATCAGAGAAAAGCTCGGCGTTATATTGGTGCCACTAACCATTGAAAGCGGACCGAACAGCTTTATCGACGACCTTTCACTCGACACCGACAAGTTGCTTGCGTCGATGGATGAGTCCAAAGAGGCCACCCACAGCGCCTGCCCGTCGGTCGAGACCTATGCGGAACACATGCGAAACAGCGACGAGAGCATCGTCGTAACGCTTTCCTCCAAACTCAGCGGCTCATATAACTCCGCGCGGCTTGCATGTGAGCTTGTCAAAGAGGAGACCCCGCAAAAGAAAATAGCGGTATTTGATTCCAAATCCGCAGCCTCTGCCGAACTTCTGATCGCACTTTTTGTCGACAAACTTCGCTCTCTCGGAGAGAGCTTTGAGGCGGTTGTCGCAAAAACCGATGAGTACATCAACTCGCTTCACACGCTGTTTGTGCTTGAGAACCTCTCCAACATGGTCAAAAACGGCCGCATGAGCAAGGTGAAAGGCATTGTTGCCTCTGTTCTCTCAATCCACCCCGTGCTCGCCGACGACGGCTCGGGCGAGATACGAATTCTGCACACCGTTCGCGGACTCAATCATTCGCTTGACAAGCTGGTTTCCTGTGTCTGCGAATTTGCCGAAACTCATCCAGCAAACTCCCGCGTGCTTGCCATCTCGCACTGCAACTGTGCGGAGCGCGCCGAGCAGATCCGCGATGACATCATGGCGCACAGCCGTGCCTTCTCCGAGGCGATAATCGTTCCGGCTCGCGGAATTTCAACCGTCTATGAGAGCGCCGGCGGCGTCGTAATCGCTTTCTGAAAAAGTCTTTGAATAATAATCCAAATCAAAAACCGCGCCTCCGAATTCAATCATCGGAGAGCGTGGTTTTTTGGTGTGGTCTTACTTTTCCGTCTCGTATCCGTTAAGCAATATCGACATCACCGAGCCCCAGTTATCGTAGGCGACTCCTGTGCTCACCGTTTTTTCAATTCCAAAACAATATGAGTAACCACTGTTAATCCATCCGTTTTCACCCTCAACATCGTCCAGACCGTAAAACGCATTGTGGGAGGTAAGCGGTGAAATCGAATATGTCACAAAAACCCCTTTGCCGTGATTGGCCGCTGCAAACTCGCGCGCAGCTGCATCCCTTTGACGTGACAATTTATCGCTGCATGCGATATCCATACTCGCAAACGCAACGTCTGTTATAAATATAACCGCACATGCCGCAACGACAACGCGGCTGACATTGACAATGCTGTTTTCAACGCAGAGAGCAACCACCCGAATGCTCGCGGAAATGATGAAGATTGCTGGAAATATCAGCGCTCTTTCGGGCAGCATCGTTGCCAGCGCGAGCGCGTAGTTTGCTGCAAGTCCGCTGATAAACAACACCGTGGGGGCGAATAGCTCCTCCCTGTATCCTCTTGTCCACAGTGCGACGCATCCCGCAAAAAAAACAACTATCGGAACCGCAAATTTAACAAGGTGATTGGTTGCAAGCGCTATTTTCCCGATGAAAAACGTAAATGACCCAGTCTCTATTCCGACATATGCTGCGCGTACAGCGTTTCCGGGAGAGAGCAATACAAACGCGCACCCCAAAGTTAGCGCAAGCGTACCGGCGACTCCACTCAGCGGCAGTTTCCTCTTTTGGCGATATTTGCGGTATGCTATCATTGCTAAAACCGCAATGAGCGCAGCGGGTGAGCCGTTTTCGCTGCTCGCTCCGGCCATCAGTCCCAACAACGCTATTCCCACGCATGAAACCGCCTTGCGCAAATAATTACTTCCGCGTTTTTCCCGTTCTTCGGACATGAGGTACTTGAAGCAGCACAGGAAACAGACAATATAGCACGCCCCCCAAAGATAGTTGCACGAGCCCATCAACCACAGCGTTGTCTGCCCCATCACCGGTATGAAAAACCACATCATCGCAACTGTCAGTGCGTACAACACCGGCGAGGACTTATCTCTTTTAACTTTTGCGAGTATATAAACGGCAAGGGTAATCAGCGTGTACATAAAAGCATTGGCGACATTGAATACCGCCTTGTCCAGCTTGTTGAAAATCTGATTTGTAAAAACCGCCAAAGCGCGTCCGCCCCACCCTAAATAATACGTTTTCGCTTCGCTGAACGCCCTCGATATGAGTTGTGTTCTGTCTCTTTCATACGGCATATGTATGAGCTCGTCCGCAACATATGGCGTTATACAATTGAGCGCAAGCTGCGTCAAAAATACGGCAAGCACCAAAATTATTATTATAGTTTTATTTCTCTTTTCAGTTGCAGCCATATCGCCCACCTTAAAAATGTTTTGTGCATCAATATTGCAAATCAACATGCACCGCAGTGATGGATTAGCTCTGCCATCTCTCTTGATTGATCCCGCTCATTCCTATTTCTGTGCTCCCTGCCCTGTCTCCCTGCGCAATCCGAAATTCTTTTTTGGAACTTCCAGTCAGCGTCAGGTTTCGATATCTGCCTTTACCCATCAGGTTTTTAGCACTTCTTTGAAACACACCCCAAAAAGAAAGCTTATGTTCCACATCGGCCTTACCCGCGCTAACTTTCGGGGATTTTTTCTGCTCTGCCACTTTTCGCATTGCTCCCCGCACTTAAGTGACGGAAATTTTGCACAACCCGTATGTCACTTTACCCTGCCCGCTGTCGGATATTTTTGCACGCTTTGCGCAAAGTGCAATCTCACCCTGCAAACTCAGCAAATATCACTGTATTTTTACTATTATAACATAAAATCAATCTCTGCTTTTAAGCAATTTCCATTTGCAAGTTTGAAGCACATGGTGGCGGAAAATATATTTCACTACTGTCCGAAAACGCATCCATACGCTTGTCTTACAAGGTTGCAGAGGATTTGCAACATCAGCGGTCAAATATCACAGCGCAATTAGCTCAAGCTCTAATCGGAGTCTTATTTCAAAATGATTCTTGTGATACTCGATGATCCCTTCCTTTTTCATTCGTGAAAGCTCACGTGAGAGTGCGCTGCGATCGCAACCAAGATATCGGGATTGTCCCTCTCGATCGTGCTCGACAGAAAAACAATCTTCGCCTGAGCGCGCGCTCTGTTCCAACAGATAAACAGCTATCCTGCCCCGCAAACTCGGGTTTAGCAGCAGGGCGAGCCTTCGATTAAGTGCAAAATATTTACGGGATGCCTCGGCGACAAGATTGCGAACGACACTGTTCCGCGCCACCTCACATCCGGCACATGGCGCCAACAGCCGCTCGAATGAAAATCTCAGCACCAAACACCTTCCATGAGCGCGCACTGAAACAGGGCTGTGCTCATCGCTACCCGACAGCAGATCTCCGAACTCATCCCCCTCACCGAATTCATTTATCGTGACCGTTTTCCCGTTTTCTGCCGCTCTCTCTCCAACTGCGCCACCTGAGACAATCACGAAAATATCTGGCTGTTCGTCTCCCTGCATGATGAAAAAGCCCCCCTCATCGCAGCTTTCAAGTGATGCCCCTATTAAATCAAGCAGCCGAATTAGCTCCCGCTCACACACTCCCTTAAAAAGCGCCGATATCGATATCGTGCTGATATATTGCAAAATCTCTGTGCCCATCGCTTAGTCATCCTTACATTTTGTTGCTGTGGCAACGTAATTGTATTGTATATAGTACTACACTTGATAAATCACATCAATCCTTTTCTTGCTGCGGCGGGAAGCACACTATGTGCGAAACAATCAAACTCAAAAAAATATTATGAGGTGCTTTAAAGTGAACAAACTGTTTAAATTTATTATGGCAACAGCTCTCACGCTCTGTCTGCTTGTCGGGTGTGCAGCGGCTCCCCAAAAACCTGCCGAGGATGCGACAATAAGACTCGCGTCGCTCAAAGGGCCGACGACGATGGGGCTTGTAAAGTTGCTTCACGACACTCAAGAGAACGACGGCAAAAGCGCAAGCGGGGGCTACACTCTTGCAAATGAAATTCACGGCACCGCCGACGAGATAACCGCGCTGCTGGTAAACAAGGAAATTGACATGGCTGCAATTCCCTGTAATCTTGCGTCGGTGCTGTATTCCAAAACCGGCGGAGACATTAAGGTTGCGGCAGTCAACACCCTCGGTGTTCTCTATGTTGTGGAGGCCGGGGACAGCGTGAAATCCGTCGCAGATCTCGCCGGAAAGAATATCTATTCAACCGGAAAGGGCACCACTCCCGAATATGTTCTCAACGCCATTCTCTCGTGGAACAAGCTGGATCCCGCAAGCGACGTCAATGTCGAATACAAGTCGGAGGCAACAGAGATTGCGGCGCTGCTCTCCGAGGGCAACGGTGCGATTGCGGTTCTGCCGCAGCCATACGTCACGTCAGTGCTCATGCAAAACAAGGATACCCGAATCGCCCTGGACCTAACAAAGGAATGGAAGAACTCCGGAAATGGCGGCTCGCTCGTGACAGGTGTGCTTGTTGTGCGCGGCGAGTTCGCACAGCAGCACCCCGACGCTGTGGCGGCGTTCCTTTCAGATTACGAAACATCTGTCGAATGGGTCAACGCCAACCCCTCAGATTCAGCTGCGCTCATCGAGAGCTACGGAATTGTCGCAAAGGCCGATATCGCGCAGCAGGCGCTTCCCTACTGCAACATTGTTTTTGAAACCGGAAAGCAGATGAAAACCGACGTTTCATCGTACCTTGACGTATTGTTTAAACAAAATCCAAAAGCTGTCGGAGGTTCTATGCCCAATGACGACTTTTATTACGAGGCATAAACGAGCATTATACCGAATTTTAAGTGCTGCGGCATGGTTTGCCGTGTGGCAGCTGTTCTCCGTAATCGTCGGAGAACAGCTGTTCTTGGCATCTCCATTGAGCGTTCTGAAAAAACTCGGGGAGCTTTTCCAAACAAAAGGGTTTTATCTCGCTGTTCTCTTTTCTCTCACGAGAATCACACTCGGATTTGTGTGCGCCGCAGCTGTCGGCTGTGCGCTCGGGGCGCTCGCGTATAAAAGTGAACTTGCGCGCGTGCTGTTGCGACCTTTCATGGCAGTAGTCAAGGCGACCCCTGTCGCGTCCTTCATAATTCTCGCACTGATAATGACCGGTTCCGAAAACCTCAGCGCGCTCATCTCATTTTTGATGGTGCTTCCTGTATTTTATTCCAATATTCTGTCTGGGCTGAGCAGTGTTGAACCTGAGCGCTTCGAGGCGGCCGAGGTTTTCGGAATGGCGCGGGGTGATCGCTTTCGCTTTATATTCATGCCTTATGTGACGCCTTACTTCTCATCGGCGTGCTCAATTGGACTCGGCATGGCATGGAAATCGGGAGTTGCCGCCGAGGTTATCGGTCTTGCCGCAGGCTCGATGGGTGAAAAACTCTATGAGGCAAAAATCTATCTCGATACTGCAGAACTGTTCGCATACACCACAATTATAATACTCATCTCGCTTTTACTCGAGAGATTTTCACTGCGGCTTGTGCGTGCCGCCGAGGCTTCGCTGCTCAAAAATCGATATATCTGAGATGGCACTTCGAGAGTTCCATGCTATATCTCAAACTTAGAACGCATACAGTTCTGTTTGATGTTTTGCCCTCTCAAGAGACCGACTGACAACATGGCGATCTGTCCAAACAGAGCTTCAAGAATTGCGGTTACTGCTTATGACAGAAAAAACTCTCGGCTAATAGTCCGAGAGTTTTTATTTTGCAATTTTACTAGGTTATTAAAAATTTCACCGTCACCGCCGCGTTCATTCGCGCAAGACGCGTCAATCTGAAATACCTAGTTTCATTGCTTAGCCCAGCTTTTGACATGATCGATTATTCTGGATTGATGGCTTCATTGCTTTCATCTGCATGTCGGCGCGCGATGAAGCTCTCCAAGATGAGCGCCGCCGCCGCCGCATCTATCGTCTGCTTGCGTTTTTTGCCGCGCGTATCGGTCTCGTTCATGTAGCGCACTGCCTGTGCTGTGGTCAATCGCTCATCGTACAGCTCAACCGGGATATCCCGCATGATTGTCTCGATCATTGTTGCGACACGTCGGCATTTCTCGGCCCTTGAGCCCTCGCTGCCGTCCATATTGCGAGGCAATCCCACAACAATCATTGCAGCCTCGTATTCGCGCGCAGCATAAACAATCTTCTCAACCGTTTTCGGGAGGCTCTTTTCTTCAATTACCCCGAGCGGAGAACACAGAAACTCGGTGCGGTCGCACATCGCAAGACCCGTGCGCGAATCGCCGAAATCCACTGCCATTATCTTCATTTCAAGCGTCCTTTCCCGATATCTTCACCGTTTTCGTGAAACTCGCAAGCCGCAATTCCTCACTCGTTGAGTGGTCTCATCGTCGGGAATAGCAACACATCGCGTATCGAGGAAGACCCTGTCAACAACATCACAAGCCTGTCCACGCCGACGCCAAGGCCCCCGGTCGGCGGCATTCCGTATTCCAGTGCGGTGAGGAAGTCCTCGTCAACACCGCAGGCCTCGTCGTCCCCCATCGCCTTGAGACGCGCCTGATTTTCAAAGCGCTCGCGCTGATCAATTGGATCGTTCAGCTCGGAAAACGCATTGCAGTATTCCCGTCCGCCGATAAAGAGTTCAAAGCGCTCGGTGTATTCCGGACGAAGCGCATCCCGCTTTGAGAGCGGCGAGATGTCAACCGGGTGACCTGTGAGAAATGTCGGCTGAATAAGCTTGCTCTCGCAGAATTTTTCAAAAAATAAATTGAGTATATCTCCCTTAAGGTGGCGCGTTTCAAACGCGACGCCACGCTCTTTTGCCACAGCCCGAGCCTCATCCAGTGTTTTCAGCTCGTCAAAATCAATGCCAGTCTCCTGCTGCACCGCGTCCTTCATGCGCACACGAGCAAATGGCTGAGAGAGATCATATTCCACACCGTCCAGTGTGGCAATCGGGTGCTCTCCGAGAACTGAAATCGCAACTGCGCGCAGCATATCCTCGGTCAGATCCATCATCTGCTCATAGTCGGCATAGGCCATGTAGCATTCAAGCATGGTGAATTCAGGGTTGTGCCGCACCGAAATTCCCTCGTTTCGAAAGACGCGGCCGATCTCGTACACCCGCTCAAGACCTCCGACTATCAGCCGCTTAAGATGAAGTTCCAGCGCGATTCGGAGATACATATCCATATCGAGGGTATTGTGGTGTGTCACAAAAGGACGCGCTGTCGCGCCGCCCGCCTGCGTGTGTAGCACGGGTGTCTCAACTTCATAGAATCCGCGGCTGTCAAGATACGCGCGCAGCTGCTTGATTATTTTGGAACGCATTATGAAAGCGTCCTTGACCTCGGGGTTTACTATGAGGTCGAGATAGCGCTGACGATATCTAAGTTCGGTATCTTTAAGCCCGTGATATTTCTCAGGCAACGGACGCAGGGATTTTGAGAGCAGCATAATCTCTCTCGCGTGAACCGACACCTCTCCGCGTCGCGTTTTAAACGCAAACCCTTTGATTCCGACAATGTCGCCCAAATCCCATGTCTTGAATGCAGCGAAAGCCTCCTGACCTATGTCGTCACTGCGGACATAGACCTGTATCTTACCCTCGCGGTCTCGAATGTCAATGAAATTCGCCTTGCCCATGTCGCGCCAGCTCGTAATGCGCCCCGCGACAGAGACATCTTTGCCGTCCAGCCCGAGCGAATCGAAATTCTCCACTATCTCGGTGCTGTGCTCGCGCGCCTCAAAGGACGTTATCTGAAAAGGGTCACGCCCACTGTCCTTAAGCTTTTGCAGCTTGTCCTTTCTTATGGAAATCTGCTCGCTTTCGGAAAGCTGCGGCTGTGCTTCATCCTGTGTTCTCGCGTCCTCGCTCATCTCTCTATTCCCCCGGTGTGCTGTGATATGAAAATTTCCCGCGCGTCGTTTCGGAGCACCTGCGCTCCGCGCCGAAAAGCGGGAAACTGTAACTCGCGGCTAAACGGCCGTCGAGGTCAATCGAAGTTCTGCTTGCCGATTGCAAGAATCTCGCACGTTATGAGTCCGCCTTTAACGGTAATCTCTATCTTGTCACCGACAACGTGGCCGACAAGTGCGCTGCCCATAGGCGATTCGTTGCTGATCTTGTTCACGTTGATATCCGATTCGCTCGAGCTGACTATCGAATAAACCTCCTCGATATCGCTGTCCTCGTCGGGATATTTAAATTTGCCGGTCACAACACAGCCGACGCAAACCTTATCTGTTGTCAGCTCATCCTCATCGATAACCTTTGCATTCTGCAGCATTTTCTCAATCTCGAGGATGCGTGCCTCGACCATCGCCTGTGCATTTTTCGCCTCATCATACTCGCTGTTTTCCGAGAGGTCTCCATGTGAGCGCGCTTCCTTGATTGTCTCGGCAATTTCTTTTCGCTTTGTGGTTTTAAGAAATTCCAGCTCCTGTTCATATGCAACGAGCTTGTTTTTGCTCATCAATTCTTCTTTTACAGCAGCCATATTATTTTCTCTCTTTCTTGCAAATACTACAAGGGTACATTATAGGTGAATCACGGTATACTGTCAAGTATATGCAAACTGCGTCCGATTATCACGCGAAAATACGGATAATCGGACGCTTGAATCACGGAATTTTTTGCTGTTGCATCTTGGTTAGTGCTTCGCCCGAAGCGTTTCCGCAGCCTTTTGATATTGCGCGTCGAGCGCTTCATCGGGTTTAGTGACGAGAATGAATTTCTCTCCTGCGGAGACCTCATAATCGGGTTTTACACCTGTCTCATTAAACGGACCGCTTTTGGGCGCTGCCAACAGCGCGACGGTCACACAAACACCCGAACCGTCTCCGAGCTTGATGAGCTGTTGCAGTGTGCCCTGTCCCGCAGTCGGCTTACCGATTATCGTGACGTTGTCTGCGTCACTCATAACCGCTGTAAAAAGCTCAGAAAACCCTGTCGTTTTTTCGTTCACAAGCACAGCGACCGGAACCGGAACGCTGTTTTCTGCAGAGGTGAAAAGTGTCTTGACCTCGCCGCCCGCAAACGTTCCTGTCACTGTCACGCCTCTCGGAAGCATGACGTCGAGCATATCCGCAACTATCGCGATATCATATCCTCCGTTTGTGTCTCTCATATCGATGACGATACCGGCGCTGCCGTCTGCCGCCGCAGCATCTGTAATAGCGCGCGCAAACTGGGTTGCCGTTGTGTTGTTAATCCGATCAACCCGCACATACGCGATGTCATTCAGCTGCGTATACTCGACAGAAGATGACTCGGTGGTCGTGCGGGTCAGATCGACGGTGGTCTCAACACCGTCGCGGCTGTACACCACGCTTGCCTTTGAACCCTCCACCCCCGTGAGCATCTCCTTGGCGACGTCATATCCTGCGGCGAGCACGTCCTGCCCATCAATCTTGGTTATGATGTCTCCAATTTTCAGCATGACCTTATCGGCTGAAGAGTCGGGGACAACCTTGTTGATCACAATATATCCTGCGGGATTGCGCTCGACGCCAATCCCGAAGCCTACCGTCGTGCCCTCCATCTCGAGAGCACGCTGCGCTATCTGTTCAGCAGTGAGATATGCGGAATACTTATCTCCAAGACCTGCAATAAAGCCGTTTGCGGTTCCGGAAAACAGCGCCGCATCGTCGATGTCGCCATAGTAGTTCTGGCGAATTATCTTGTCTATTTCAGACAGCTTGTCGTACATTGTCGCACGCTCCTGCGCGCTGCTGACCTTGCTGTCGAACAGTCTCATCGAGAATATCGTCGCCGCCGAAAATGTTATCGCTATCGCTATGAGCACGAGCGACACCGCAACCCCGACTGAAATGCGTTTATTCATACTCTCCCCTTGCACTTATCTTGAGACGTAGTTTATCGGGTTGACCTTTTCGCCGTTTAGCCTTATCTCAAAATGAAGATGATACCCCGTGGAATTGCCTGTGGTTCCAACTAAACCGATCTGCTCGCCCTGCTTGACCTTCTGCCCAACATAGACGTCGATTCGGCTCATGTGGCCGTAGACTGTCCAGTTGTTGCCGCCGTGGTCTATCATGACATAATGGCCATATCCCGTCCATCCGGGATATGCCACAGCGACGCGTCCATCGTTGGATGCGATTATCGGCTTGCCGCCAATGCCCGCGCCGGCGATATCAATTCCGCCGTGCCAGTTGGGCGCGCCGTAGAGAGTGCGCCAGCCGAATGAGGACGAAATCCATGTGAAACCCGGCACCGGCCACGCGTAGTAGCCGCCGACATAGCTGACGTCGCCATTGCCCATCAGCTTGTTCATCTCCGCATCTGCCTTGCGGAATTCCTCAAGAATCTGCGCGTAGTCCTCTTCGGTCACTTCCTTGAGCGCTTCAGCGCTGCTCAGCGCGCTGTCGGCCTCTTGCTTGAGCGCGGCAAGCTCGCTGTATTTGACGTCAAGGGAGGATTTGTCCGCCTCGAGCGAATCCAGCTCCTCTTTGATGATTACTTGTGCGGCCTCAATTTCCTTTTGCTCGCGCGCAAGCTTGTCGATAAGCTCGGTGTCGTGAGTGGAGACCCTGCGCAGCATCTCTGCGCCAACGAGAAATTCCGAGAATGTGGACGCGCCGAGCACCGTCGAGAGCGTCGTGGCCTGATTGTTCATGTACATGGCGCGCGTGCGCTGTTTGAACAGCTCATATGTATCTTCGCGCAGCTCGGTTTTCGCGTCCAGCTCCTGTTGCTTGAGCGTGAGCTCCTCTGTTTTGAGAACGAGCGACTCCTTGAGCGCACCTATCTGCCTTTCAACGATGGATTTGCGCTCGGCGTAGGTGTTCGCCTTGGCATTCGTGCGCTCAACCTCATCCTTGATATCAGCGAGCTTTTTGTTGATCTCAACGAGCTGCTGCTGCAGCTCGTTGCGCTTCTGGGTGGCGGCGTCAACCTCAGAAGTTGTCGCCGCTCCGACCGCGGGCAACAGACTTGCGAGCATTGAGAAAAGAACCAAAACCGCAACTATCTTTTTCTTCACCATATTGTATGCCTTTCTATTTGCGCCGCATAACGCGCACGGCAACGAAACCGCATCGGCTCACTGCCGAATATACGGATTTTACATAAAACAATCCGCACTCATTATTTCTGAAGCTCTCTCTTTCAGACGAATTCGCATTGGAACCGTCCGCATTTTAAACCTGCAGGTGCTTGCGCATTGCCGTCGCGCTTCCGATCGCTCCAATCATCATACCGCTGAGCAAAAACGCACCGGCCAACCAATACCAGATACTGCCGAAGCTGAGAAGATTCTGCGAAATTGTGCTGAGCCATGGAACTGCTGAATTCACGAGCATCCCCGAAAGGCTCTGATATACGAGCGCGATTACCACAAAGGCCATCGTCGCCGACACAACCCCTATCGTAAGTCCCTCAACGATGAATGGCATTCGTATAAATGCATTTGTCGCACCGACATATTTCATTATGTTTATCTCTCGGCGGCGCGAGAACACGGTGAGTTTGATGGTGTTGCTTATGACAACCATCGATGCGATCACCAGAATTCCGATTATTATCGCCCCTAATATAAACATCGTGCGTTCGATGCCGGACAGAGTGTCCGCAAGGAACGTCGGGGCCGAAACCGAATCGACGCTCTCGAGTTTCTCGAGTTTTGTCTGCAATCCCTTCATCATGCCGATGTCATCGAGCGTGATGCGGTAAGAAGCGGGATATGGGTTGTCGCCCTCAAATCCGTCGAGGAGGTATCCCTCGTCGCCCATAAACTGCTTTTGTTCAATGAGCGCCGCTTCCTTTGAGATAAATTTAACATCCGTCACGTTTTCCATGCTGCGCAAGGTCTGGCCCAGCGAGGTCACTTCCTTTTCGCTCGCATCGTCGTCCACAAACACGACGACCTCGTTTTGTCCTTCCACCGCTTTGAAGATGTCGCGCACGTTGAGAGACAGCAACCCCGCTCCTCCGATTATTATGAGGCAGGCGGTCAATATTCCGATCGACGCTAGCGACATAACCCGGTTGAGCCAGGTGTTGACAATTCCCTGCTTTAACAGGTAACCGAAACTTCCGCCTCTCATGCACCCGCCCCCTTAGATATATCGGATACCACGCGCCCCTTTTCAAGCCGAATTGTTCGGCGGTGAAAATCGCTGACCATCGCCTGCTCGTGTGTGACGACGACGACAGTGGTGCCAAGCTTGTTGATCTCGGCAAGAAGCTCCATTATCTCATACGAAAGCTCGGGGTCGATGTTGCCTGTGGGCTCGTCCGCGATTATTATCTGTGGGTTGTGCACAAGCGCGCGTGCGAGTGCCACTCTCTGCTGCTCGCCGCCTGAAAGCTGGTTGGGCAGCATTTTTGCTTTTTCCGTAAGGCCGACGAGATGCAGTATGTATGGAACTCTGCGCCTTATCTCCTTCCGGGGAATGTTGGTCACGTGCATCGCAAACGCGACGTTCTCGTATGCCGTCATGGTCGGTATAAGGCGAAAATCCTGAAACACGACGCCTAGGTTGCGGCGCAGATACGGAATTTCGCGGTTTTTAATCTTGCCGAGATTGTAATCACCCACGATTATACGGCCTTTTGTCGCCGCTTCCTCGCGCAAGATGAGTTTGAGCAACGTACTTTTTCCGGCACCCGAATGTCCGAGAACGAACGCAAACTCGCCCTTGCCAATGAACAGATCGACCTGGTCGAGCGCGATGGTTCCGTTTTCGTAAACTTTCGAGACGCCTTTGAATTCAATCATATAGTGTCACTCCATGGAAATCGGTTTGACGGTTTGCTGCTGTTTGTAGGTGTACGAGCCGCCTTTCGGCGTTGCTGGTAATTTCAGTAATTTAACAAATCAGCACTCTGCTCAATATCGCGCGGGATTGGAATCGAGATATTTGCGGACCATAAGCGCCACCTTGAACACGATCGCGTGATCGAACTCCCGCAAATCGAGTCCCGTGAGCTTCTTAATCTTTTCGAGACGGTATACCAGCGTATTTCGATGCACGAACAGCCCACGTGAGGTTTCCGAGACATTGAGATTGTTTTCAAAAAAGCGCTGGATTGTAAAGAGCGTCTCTTGATCGAGTGAATCTATCGAGCCCTTTTTGAACACCTCTTTGAGGAACATCTCGCACAGTGTCGTCGGAAGCTGATAAATCAGCCGCGCAATTCCGAGATTGTCATAGGAAATAATCGCGTGCTCGGTGTCGAACACCTTACCAACCTCAAGCGCAACTTGAGCATCCTTGAACGAGGACGCCAGTTCCTTTATTCCCGGAACCGTCGTGCCGATGCCCACAACCGCCTTGAGATAGTGCTCGCTCTCGAGTGTGTCCGCGATTGAGCGCGCAAGTTTCTCGATATCGTGCGGATCTATCCCCGCCCGTATCTCCTTGACGATGACGGTGTCGGTCTCGCTGATATTAAACACAAAATCCTTCTGTTTTTCGGGAAAGAGTTCAGAAATTATGTCGAGCGCCGAGATCTCGTTGCTCGACATCACCCGAACGAGCAGCACAACGCGCATCACGTCGCTCGCAAAATGCAGCTCTCTTGCTTTGGCGTATACATCTCCGGGCAGAATGTTGTCAAGCACAACATTCTTGATAAAGTTTGTCTTGTCGTACTTTTCGTCGAAATATTGTTTGACATTGGCGAGCGCAACCGCGGCCATCGCGGCATAGCGCTGCGCGGCCTCGTCGATACCCTCGACAAATACGGCGTATTCAGTCTTGCGATTGTCACCGACATAGTAGTAGGTGTAGCCCTCGAGTTTTGCGATGTTTCCTTGCGGTATCTCGACAAGAAGCCCCGGACGCGAGGTTCCTATCTGGGCAAGGTCACTGCACGCCACAACCGCGCACGTCTCATCAGCAACACCAACCACCCTGTCAATCGCGTCCTTCATCTGGAAGACGATTCCCTGGAATAACCTGTTAGACATTGTGCGTACCCCTCTTTAATCGACCCGACGCGCAGGTTTTTTTCTTTCGTCATTTTTACCAATCGGCAAAGGTATTATTTTGCCAACAAATATATATACATATTACACAAATCAAAAGTATTTTGCAACAGATTTGAACAAAATATTACGGCGGGGTATGTGCATTATTTCCCAAATGCAAAATCTTATCTATCTGCGATTTCTTGTAATCCAGTTTTGTTTGTTAATCTTGACAAATATTGAGAAGTTCGAGCTGTTTATGCGCATATATGGTAGCGACCGTCCGAGTCTGCCTTCGCATATTCAACCAAAATATAAGAGGGCTTTGGGCGAAAACAACAAAACCGGCGGCGAAAAATTCCGAATGTCAGGAGACGTTTCCTGTCGCTTTAGATTGAACTTGAAAATTTCGGGTCTAAATAAAGAGGACCACCGATAGTTTTTACTCGTCGCTCGCAGACCCGTCGTTTTTAAAATCCGCTGCGGCATTTCAGCGTCACAGCGCGTTTGCCCCATTATGTCGCTCGGAAACCCGCGCAATTTCTTAAGCGGATACCGGCACCTGTAGAGTTTGAGTCAAATTCAATCTGCGAACGATCGGAATTTTGTTTTCGCGCCGAATCCTACGCTTGCCCGAGAGCATCGCTGAGCGCGGCGTATTCGCTCATTCCCAACCGTTCAGGGCGTATGCTCTCGTCTATACCGAGTGAGCGCATCGCCGAGATCACCGCAGCTTTTTCCAGCCTCGCACCCGAAGATATCGCGTTAGCTGCCGTTTTGCGGCGCTGTGAGAATGCCGCCTTTATCAGAGAGAACATAAACGTCGCGTCGCGCACTTGCTCGGGTTCCCCCTCGCGCAGAGTGAACCGAACAACAGTGCTCATCACTGACGGCGCCGGGAAAAAGCTCCCGGGGGAAACGTCAAACAATATCTCCGGCTCGCTGTACCAGCGCACCGCAAGAGTGGAGGCCCCGCACTCGCGCGAGCGCTCCGCCGCACACAGCCGTGCCGCCGCCTCTTTCTGCACCATGAACACAGCGTGCTTCGCCCCTGTGCGGCTCTCGAGCACTTTCATCACGAGCGGGCTTGTGATGTAATACGGCAGATTGCCCGCGATAACGACGTCCATTCCCGCAAGGTGCTGCGCTGCAAGTTCTCGGAAATCAACCTCGAGCGCGTCGCCGCTCAAGATGTCCACATTATCAAACGAAGAGAGCTTGTCCGCAAGCACGGGAATCACATCTTCGTCAAGTTCAATTGCAACGACGCGGGCGGCACACTTCGCAAGCTCACATGTAAGCGCACCGCGCCCGGGTCCTATTTCAATCACCCCGGTATTGACCCCGCCGCCGCACGCGAGCGCTATCTTTTCACACACCCCGGTGTTGATAAGAAAATTTTGACCGAGATGTTTTTTTGGCGCGGGTGCGCTCATAGGCTGTAGTCGCTGTTCGGCTCGAACGCCATAAACGGCATCGGGGCGAGTTCGCGCAGAGTGTGCTCATAGACCGAACCGTCGGGGCAGGTCATTATTACAGGCAAATCGAGCGTGTCGCAAAATTCGAGCATCACCTGCCGGCAGAGACAGCAGGGTGCGGAGTTGAAGTTGTCACCCGTGGCAACCGCTATGGCGCTGAATTTTTTGCAGCCGGCAGCGACCATGCCGAACATCGCTGTGCGTTCGGCGCACACCGTTGCTCCGTAGCTGACGTTTTCAATATTGCAGCCTCTGTATATGATGCCGTCCTCGCCCAAAACCGCCGCGCCGACCTTGTAATGAGAATATGGGCAGTGGGCAAGCTCGCGCGATTCACGCGCCGCATCAATCAGTTTTGTCCTGTATCCTTCGTCCATTTTAATCTCTTCCTTTCGGAGGTTTGATTTTTTTATTTTGTCACTCCAGTGGAAAACACAGGGATTGATGTGAACTTCAGATCCCCCATGTGTGGAAACCGATGCATTGGTTCGTGACCCCTTTGTTTTGCGCTTGCAAATCAACATATTGTCCACTGTACCGCAATTATACCACATATATAACAGAATTTCACGAGCGCCGGCACACGGAATAAGGCTGACATCAAATCAGCTTTTTACGGCTGTGCTTGAAATATTTCCCGTTAAGGAATATTATATAATACCGTTGGGTGTGCTTTCATTAAGAACACAAAGGAGACTCGTCATGCGCAGAGATAAAATCAACTATTACCTCGATATTGCCGACACCGTGTCCCTTCGCGGAACATGTCTGCGCCGCAACTTCGGGGCGATAATAGTTAAGAACGATGAGATTGTCGCGACGGGCTACACAGGCGCGCCTCGTGGGCGCAAAAACTGTACCGATCTCGGATACTGTCGACGCCAGCAGCTCAACATTCCGCGGGGTGAGAGGTATGAGATGTGTCGCTCGGTGCACGCTGAGGCCAACGCCATCATAAGCGCGGCTCGCAGGGACACCCTCGACGCGACGCTCTACCTTGTCGGCCGCGAGGTTGTCGGCGGTGGATATGTCGTTGGCGCGACCTCATGCGCGATGTGCAAGCGGCTGATAATAAACGCGGGTATCGGAACCGTCATAATCCGAGACACTGACACCGAATTCACCGTGGTGGACGTCGAGGCCGAGTGGGTTGAGCACGACGACTCTATCGAGGCAGGAGCCGCGGGATACTGAGAAACGGAGAATTTCCCCAAATGATTTTCTGCATCGATATCGGAAACAGCAACATCGTTTACGGGTGCTTTGATCGCGATCGTCTCGTCTTCTCCTCACGCGCCGCGACCGACTCTCGGCGTATGAGCGACCAATATGCTGTGGAGCTGCGCGCCGTGCTGGAGATTCATGGTGTGCGTCCCGAAGACGTCACAGATGCGATTGTGAGTTCAGTCGTCCCCGGCGTTACGACGAGCGTCGCTGACGCCGCCGAAACCGTGTTCGGACTCAGCCCCCAGTTGCTGACCCCCTCATGCTATAAAAACCTTGAAATTCGGCTTGACAATCCGCGTGAGCTGGGATGTGATCTTCTCGCGACGGCCGTTGCCGCCAAAGCAAAGTATCCGCTGCCGCTCATAGTTATTGATATGGGCACCGCCACAAAACTCACCGTCATCTCACATGACGGCGCGTTTCTCGGCGGAGCGATACTCCCCGGGCTGCGAATTGCAACCGAGGCGCTTGTCGCGAATACGTCGCTGCTGCCGGGAGTGTCTTTCAAAGCCCCGCTGCACACAATCGGCTCCAACACAACCGATTGCATGATGTCGGGTGCGGTGTTCGGCACAGCGTCGCTGCTCGACGGAATGTTCGAGCGCATGTGCGTTGAACTGGGCGAGTGCGCCACAGCCGTTATAACCGGAGGACTTGCCGACATTGTCGCGCCACATTGCACTATGCCACTCATTAGAGACAGTGAACTGCTGCTCGGCGGTCTGCGAATAATCTGCGAGACCGACAGTCAGCCTCGAACCAAATAAGGAGACAACAATATTATGAAGCAGGATATGGTTCGCAATCTCGTTCGCTTTGCCATTCTTTCAGCACTTATTGCGCTGCTTGCTTTCACATCGCTCGGATATCTGACTGTCGGACCCTTTGCCATAACGTTTCTTCATCTTCCGGTCATAGTCGGCGCGGTTATGCTCGGTCCGGGAATAGGTGCTGCGCTCGGTCTCGTGTTCGGGCTGTGCACATTTGCAAAATGCTTCGGAGCCGATCCGCTCGGCGTCTTCCTCATGCAGATAAGCCCCCTCAGGCTCTTTGTGCTGTGTGTCGTCCCGCGTGTGCTCATGGGACTTCTTGTGGGGCTAATTTTCCGTGCGCTTTACAAGGCACTCAAGGGCGGGCGTGCAGCATATGTAATATCGAGCCTTTCCGGTGCGCTGCTCAACACGCTGCTGTTTATGAGCTCGCTTTTCCTGCTCTTTGGAGGATACGAGAGCTTCCTCAGCTTTATCGGCGCGGAAAAAGTCACGCTTGCACTCATCGCCTCTCTGGTGGGGCTCAACGGTATACTTGAGGCCGCAGTCTGCCTGCTGTTCGGCTTCGCGCTCAAACGAATCGTACAGGCTGTCAACAAGACAACCCCAGAGCACAAGGAAAGCGGGATTGCAAAATAAAATTTGCCCAAAGAATACGGAGACAATAAAATTTGAACATCGAGTGCGTTATATTCGACATGGACGGCGTTATCATCGACAGTGAGATAGTGTCCTACGAAATTATCCGAGATATTCTCGAAACGATGGGACACGATTTGACCATCGAGGAATACGCCAAAACAATAGGAAAAAACGTCGCTGCGGTATCCGCCCATTACGAACAGCTTGTGCCCGACAACCACGTACGGCGCAACATAATCGCGGAATATGCCGAGCAGTACGAAGACCTTGTGCGCGAGGGACACCAGCGCATTAAACCAGGTGTGATTGAACTGCTGAACGAGCTGGATCGTCTCGGACTCAAGCGGGCATTGGCAAGTTCCAACACCGGTTATATGGTCAATCTCAATCTGGACACTCTCGGCATCTCGGGTCGCTTCGACGCACTCGTGTTTGACGGAATGGTAGCACACGCAAAACCTTTTCCCGATCTCTTTCTCAAGGCCGCGGAGCTGACCGAGACTTCACCCGAGCGCTGTCTCGTGATTGAGGACTCGCTCGCGGGTGTCAGAGCCGCGCACGCCGCAAACATACCGGTAATCGTCGTTCCTGACATCATCGAATTGCCAAGCGACGCGCTCGCGCTGTGCGAGAGAAGATGTGACAACCTGTTAGGAGTGATTGATTATCTTCGTGAGCAGGCCGAGGCATGTGAAAATCAGGCCTAACCTGCGGTCCGAATTCATAAGCTGAACAATAAAAACGACGCGTTCCAAAAGGGTTCTGCCCTATTGGAACGCGTCTTCTGTTTGACTGAAAGCAGTCCCGCGGATGCGAATGAAGTGAAAAATCGTCTTTGATGATGCTTGCCGAACAGTGGTCTTGCAAAGATCATTACGCTCTAATTGCACGGTGCACAGCTGAAACTCGCACAATCACAAAGTCCTCTGCGCCCGACGCACAATGGCCGCATCTTTATTTCAAAATCCTCAACAATGTCTTTTAAAGACCGCAGGATTTTGATCTCAAAGCTCAGCAAATTTTGAGCATGAACAATCTGACAACACAGCTGATGGTGCTGACTGTTCAGACAATTTAATCGGTTCTTCGGTTTTTCCTAGAATATCACACCTTATCCACTGCACAGCGCGATATTCTGTCTCGCGACAACGTATCTCAGCAAGTTCGTGAAATGTTATCGTTCAATCACCTTTTCAGCCTGCTAAATGCAGTATCGCACTCGCTATACGGAAATACACAAAGAGCGAAATCGCGTCAACAATCGTCGTTATAAACGGGGCGGACATCACAACCGGATCAAATCCTGCCTTTTTCGAGAGCATTGGCAGCGTGCCTCCAACCACCTTGGCAAGAGCAACCGTCACCGCGAGTGTCAGCGACACGGTGATCGATATCGCCAAGCCGACCTTGTCAAACAGCATGAGTTTGGCAAAAGCACCCGCTGCGAGGGTTATCCCGCAAAGCACCGCCACGCGGGTCTCTTTCCAAATCACCCGAAAGATATCTGAAAATTCCACATCGCCCAGCGTGAGCCCGCGAATGACGGTGACCGACGCTTGTGACCCGCTGTTTCCGCCAGTATCCATGAGCATCGGGATAAATGCAGTCAGCGCTATCTGGGCAGCGAGTGCCTGCTCGAACGATCGAATTATCATACCTGTAAACGTCGCGCTCACCATGAGCAAGAGCAGCCAGGGAATGCGTGCACGCCAAATTTCAAACGGTGTCATTTTTAAATACGGTTTATCCGTCGGAGTTATGGCGGCCATCTTCTCAATGTCCTCGGTGAACTCCTCCTGCATTACGTCAATGGCGTCGTCAACAGTGATTATTCCGACAAGCCTCTGCTCACTGTCAACGACAGGCAGCGCGATGAAATCATACTTCCCAAACACCTGCACGACGAGTTCCTGATCGTCCGAGGTAGTGACCGAGATCACGTTCTCCTCCATGATGTCGCCGACAATGTCCTCGTAATTTGCAAGCAGCAAATCCTTCACGGAAACCAGCCCGAGCAGTTTACGGTTGCTGTCAGTGACATAGCAGGTGTAAATCGTCTCCTTGTCGACACCGGTCGCGCGAATGCGCGCGAACGCCTCCTGCACCGTCATGCTCTTCTTGAGATCGACATACTCGATTGTCATTATCGAGCCGGCACTGTCATCGGGATAGTTGAGCAGCTGATTTATGCTTTTTCGGGTGTCCGTATCGACGTTTTTAAGTATCCGCTTGACGACACCTGCGGGCATTTCCTCAATTATATCGACAGCGTCGTCGAGGAACAAATCGTTGAGCACCTCGCGCAACTCAACGTCGTTAAATCCCTTTATCAGTGTCTCTTTTGTCTCGGAGCTCATCTCGACAAAGGTTTCGGACGCCGTGTCCTTTGGGAAAATCCGAAAGAGCAACAACAGCTCTTCGCGCGAGATCTTGCCATCGTCAACAAGCTCGTCGACAATTGCGGCGACATCCGCCGAATTCACGTCTGCTAACAGTTGTCGCAGTTCTTTTATTCTCCTCCCGCGCAACAGTTCCAAAATTTTCTCGCCCATTCCCGCACCTCCTCTTTGACAATATCAGAAAATAATAAAATCCCGCGTTATAAACGATGACGCGGGATTGATCTCACACTTCACGCGCGAAAAAACATCTCGCGCCACCGTTCAAGCTTTAGCTTCGCAGGGCGATGAAGTTGCATTAGGGTATGCCTTGTTTTTCGACATATCCTGCTGACCAGCTGATGGTGTCTCCACCATTTTGCGGCAGCAACCCGTATCCCTGTGGTAACCTTGCCTACCGGAATATTAACTTATATTGTAAGTTTATTCTCTGCGGGTCGGTTTGTCAATAGCGCACGAGAACAAATCTCTAAGACCCGCCGCGATTACGAACACCGCAAACGCGCGACGCAGCCATTCGCCGTCGAGTGTGCGTGCGAGCAGAAAACCAGGAACGACAAAGACCGCTCCGAGAGCGCCACACAGCAACGCTGTGCGAATGTCAATCAGTTTGTTTTTCAGATGAATTATGACGGATAGTATTATAATCGGTATAAAAAACAAAAGGTTTATTCCCTGTGCCTGCTGCTGGGCAATCTCGGTAAATATTGCAAAATAGACGACCATGATAAATCCGCCGCCCAAACCCATCGACGCCAGAACTCCTGCCGCCGCTCCGACGGCTGTGCACAGCACCCAGCTCACGAGAACAGCATAACCGCGCCCGATAGGGCGAGCACCGCGCCGAATACGCGCCGCAGCTTGTCGGTTTTAATATTTTTGAGAAACGCGCTCCCTACCGCCGCTCCGAGCAGCCCTCCCGGCACGAAAACGAGACCCTGCTTCCAATCAACAAAACCCTCGCCCGCATACAGAATGAGGCTGACTGTGCTCATGAGCAATATCATCAGCGTGGCGCTGGCGTGCGCCTTGCGCTCGTTGCTGAGTATACGCCTCAAAAACAGCACTGCGACAACCCCGCCGCCGCTGCCGAAAAGACCGTTTAGCAGTCCGCTGAATATTCCCGCCGCCGCTCTCAGCCGCTTGATGTTTTTTGGTTTAAATGACATTTCACCCGCCGCCTTTCTCGCAAACATAACGCCACGCTTATTGTTGGCGCGGCGGCGGTACATTATGTATTCGTCCATAACTGCATGTGATTTAAGATATTGCAATGCGAGATTTTAAAGCTGACAGGAAGCGCTGAGATATTAAACTTGTCCAAAGGCTGTGCAGCCTGCGGACATCCAATCATCGTTCGCACCGGACAACATAGCAGTCCTCTTATTTTATCAGCTCACGGACAACGTGTCCCGCCAGCATATAGCCCGCAATGGGAGGAACAAAGCTGATGCTCGCGGGACTTCTTCCCCCGTCCGGCGGCTTGATCGGCGGCGTTTTGCCGCACAACACCGTGACACCGCGCTCGACTGCGCGCGAGCGCAGTTCGTGGCGCATGACGCGCGCTAGCGGACAGCCGCTGTTTGCAGTTTTTTCGATGTCTACTATTTCAAAATCGGCAAACAGTCGATTTCCGGTACCCATGCATGAAATAATGGGCACACCTCGACGCAGGCATTCCTCGATAAGAGCTATTTTTGCGCTCACGCTGTCGATTGCGTCGATCACATAATCGGGTGTCGGCTCAAGGAACTCTGAAAGATTTCCCTCATCCAGCCGCAAATCGATCGCCGCAATATCTGTCGATGGATTGATCGCCATGGCGCGCGCGCGCGCCGCTGTCACCTTTCGCTCTCCCAACACAGATTCGGTTGCGAGAATTTGCCGATTGAGGTTGGAGCGCTCAAACACATCACAGTCGCACACCGCCAGAGATCCCACGCCTGCGCGCACGAGCGCTTCAAACGCAGCGCCCCCAACCCCGCCCAACCCCGCAATCGCAACGCGGGCACGGGCAAGGACGGCACACGCTTCGTCTCCAAGCAGTCTTCGCTGTCTCGAGAGCCACTCGTCCATTTTATCCTCCAAAATACGAGCGGGCGAACATTAAGGTTCGCCCGCTCGTTGATGTCATTGAAACCCCGCCTTGCCGTCTGCGGCTCGATTAGAATCCGTCCTGAGACGGCGGGTAAATTCTCTCTTGTGGTTCGCGCTTCCCTCATTCTTGCGAAAAGGGCATGCAATCCGCACCGGAAGCAGAAATCCCTATTCTAAAGGCGTCGGATTAAAGGTAAACCGCAACACTTCGCACAAGGCAGGGTATCAGTCATTTGTGACGGATGGTCAGTGCTTGCAGCCGCACGAGCAGCCTTTGTCTCCGTCTTTCTCATCGTCATCGTCTTTCTCATCGTGGCCGCAGCCGCACGAGCAACTCTCGTCCTGATCCCCGCAACCGCAACCGCAGCTGCACTCGTCGTCTTCATCTTCAAAATCGTATACATCAGACAGGCGATCCATGAACATCTCGCTGATTTCGTCGAACTCGTCCTCGTCCTCTATCATCTCGAGAATCTCGTCTTCGCCATCCTCACTGACAATTTTCATTATCACGAGGCTGCCGTCTCCATCTATGAGTTCTTCAGGAGACTCGGGCGCTGTCACCAGCGCGACATACGTGCAGCCCTTGTGTTCGAGGGTATCGACCAGCTCAAACGAGTGCTTCACGCCATCTTCGTCGGTCAGCTCAATGAGATCTCCGAGGAATTCGCCCTCCTCCTCGATGTCGCCGGTCACTATATCCTTATCCATAACGTTCTCCTTCGCGTATTTTACGTTCCGATGTTTTGATTTTACAACGTTTTAATCGTTTCGTCAAACGGTATTGCGTTCGTGTCAAAATTCCTTTAATATAATATACAAACTTGCAGGAAACTATACGTTTCAGGAGGCGGACGACGTGAAAAAAACATTGTGCTCGCTCGTGGCAATCATTATACTCATGACACTTTTGGGGTGTTCAAAAAAAGATTCGACCAATCCGGGCGCGGAAGGCAGTCCCGAGGGTGGCGCGCCGGTGTCCGATACCGCACCGCCCGTGGACTCTTCTCTGCCCGCACAACTCGTGACTCCAAAATCCGGAGATACAATCGCCGTCTTTGAGACGAGTCTCGGAAGCTTTTCGGCGGTCTTCTTTGCCGACGGCGCGCCGCTCGCAGTCGAGAACTTCGTGAAGCACGCAAAGGACGGGTACTACAATAAGCTGCTGTTTCACCGCGTCGTGAGCGGTTTCGTCATACAGACGGGAGATCCCACGGGAACAGGCCGCGGGGGTGAGAGCATCTGGGGCGATCCATTCGCAAACGAATATTCACCACAGCTTCACCATTATTCCGGAGCAATTGGAATGGCAAACACGGCGGCAGACCAAAATGGCAGTCAGTTTTACTTTGTGCTCGGATCTAAGCTTTCGGATGACTCGCTCGCCGAGATGAAATCGCTCGGATTCGCGGACGACGTGTGCGCCGCCTACAAAAAAGTCGGAGGGCAACCCGGACTTGACAACAAATACACCGTGTTCGGTCAGGTGTATGAGGGAATGGATATCGTGGAAAAGATTGGAACGGTCAAGGCCGACAGCGGCGATCGCCCCAAAAAGGATGTTGAACTAATCTCGGTGACAGTCAAGACATATTGAGATATCACCGCGCTTTCCGCCCAGTTCAATACATTGCATTGAAAAACGCTCCCGGCGGTGCATGTCCGCACTCGCATCGCGCAGCTGATTGGCAATTGCTTTTGTGCGGATTTTACATCATCACCGATCGGCGTAACGGAGAGATTCGTTCAAATTAAAAATCGGGGGACGGCGTTTTGCACTCATCTTAGCAAAACCGACGTCCCCCTTTGGTTCTTCCACTATTCGGTTGGGTAGGCCGAAACCTCAACCTCAGCCGGAGCTTCTGTGGGCCGTTCAACCGCCGGGGTTGCCGGGAGTATTGTGTCCTGCGCGCCGCTCGGCCCCCCCTCCTCGGGTTGTGAAATCTTGGAGAGTGGCTGCAGATCACCGTTTTTGGGATTGAGCAGATGCCCTCCCACAATTTTTCCCGCACGCACGAGCACAACGGCGTTTATTCCCTCGCCGAGTTCGGGTCTGTTGGTCACGGTATAGGTGCATTTTTTAATGGCCTTACCCCGCAGAGGTTCGAGGTCAAACCCCTGAGTTTTCAACATCTCGTTATAGGTCGCAAAGCGCTCGTCAAACTCCTCGGGAACCTTCACCTCGGCTATCGAGCTGGTCGAATCGACCTGAATTCCGAGAGTCCTCAGGAATTCCTCTCGCTGCTCACCGGTCTCACCTACGAAGCTCTGCGATTCTCCGCCCTCTTTCGCGTCCTTAATCTTCCCGGCGATAAAAACCGCCACGACCGCAAGAACCACAACCGCTGCAATTACCGTTGTCGTTCTGCCGAGCTGTTTTCTGCCAACTGACGCAGCGTACATTAGATTTAAACACCCTTTCGATATAATCAGAGGTGTTTTATGTATATGCGTCGCAATCCGCGCTCATGCCGATTATGTGTGCTCATCGAAGCGCAAGGGTGAAAATCACCCTTTACAGCCACATCACACAGCGTCTGGCAAACGATGCGCTTTTCTACTTGTGATACTTAATATTATTGTTTATCGTTCCCGCGCGGTAGAGCTGCTCGAGCAGCACGAGCCTCGCGAGCTGGTGCGGAAGCGTCAGCTCCGAGAGTGACAGACGAAGATGCGCGCGCAATTTCAGTTCGTCGGACAACCCGAGCGAGCCGCCGATCACGAAGACAATCGCCCCTGTCTCCAGTGACGTTCGCTCGAGCAACTGTGCAACACGCTCCGAGCTCAACTGCTTGCCCTCAACGCACAGCACGACAAGCATTCCCTTTGTGCGTTCGAGCAGCTTCAGAATTCGTCGGCTCTCTTCTTCTATGACGCGCTTTCTTCCGGAATGGCTGTCGTCAAGAAGCCTCGTCTCGGAAATCTCGGTAATTTTGAGTTTAAAAAAAGGTGCGGAACGCTTCGCGTATTCCTCGCACCCTTTTGTGATGAAATCCTGTCCTGTCTTTCCTACACAGACAATTTCTATATTAAGCATAAAACAGCTCCCTAAATCTCGTATTCCTCTCCGATTGTGTGTCGTGGCGCAACAGTGACGCAAACCTCCGCCGGGTCTATGCCACAGTTTTCGATTGCACTTAAAACCCCTGTGAGCGCTATTTCCGGAAGGTTGTTGTCCTGGGAGAGGTGCATGAGCACCAGTCTTTTTGTCCCGCTACGCGCGAGCTGTGCGGCGCAGAGCGCGCATTCGGAGTTGGAGAGATGCCCCGAAATCGAACGTATGCGGCTCTTGAGAAAATACGGGTAATGTCCTGAAAGCAGCATGTCGTCCTCATAATTGGATTCAAGTGCGACGAGCTCACACCCCGACAGCGCGGCAAGCACTTCCTCGGAGACAAATCCGAGGTCGGTTGCGAGCGCCAGTTTCTTTCCGTTTTTGAAGCTGAAACGATAACCGACACAGTCGACGCTGTCATGGCTTGTCGGAAATGCATTGATTTCAATTCCGCCTATGTAAAACGCATCTCCCGCCGCAACATCGATGAGGGTTGCTTTATCAGGCACAACACCGTTGTTTTTCAGCCAGCAGAGCGTTTGGTAAGAACCGTATACCGGAACGCGGTAGTGTTTTAGGAAGGTCATAAGTCCCGAGACATGGTCGGAATGCTCATGGGTCACAAGAATCCCTTTGAGGTCGCTTGCAGCAAGACCGAGCGAATAGAGCGCGCCCAACGTGCGCTTGCAGCTGCACCCCATATCGACGAGCACCGAATCGGCCTCCTCGGTCACAAGGGTGCTGTTGCCCGAGCTGCCGCTGTAAAGTGTCACGAAACGCGCCATTTGTCCTCCGTCACTGTGCCCTCGCAATCTCTTCTGCGTCGGGCGTTTCTATCTTCTTGATATCGGCGCCGATTGCCGAGAACTTTTCAACTATGTCCTCATAACCACGCTCGATGTGGTAAATGTCTTCAATCTCGGTCTCGCCGTCGGCGACAAGTCCCGCAATGATCATCGCCGCTCCGGCGCGCAGGTCGGTAGCCCTGACAGGCGCTCCCGTCAGTCTGTGCACGCCTTCGACTATCGCGACCTTGCCGCTCTCAACCTGGATGTTGGCGCCCATTCTCCTGAGCTCATCGACGTATTTAAATCGGTTATCCCATATATCCTCGGTGATTATCGAAGTCCCCTCGGCAAGCGAGAGCACCGTTGACATCTGCGGCTGCATGTCGGTCGGAAATCCCGGGTGTGGCATCGTCTTAACCGGGGTGCTTCTGAGCGACCCTGTGCGCGTTATTCGCAACGAATCGTCAAACTCTTCAATCGTCGCTCCCGCAGCCTCGAGCCTCGCACTTATTGATTCCAGGTGTTTGGGTGTTATATTTTTAATGAGCAGATCGCCGCCAGTCGCCGCCGCTGCTGCCATGTAAGTTCCCGCCTCGATCTGGTCGGGAATTATCGAATAGTTAGTTGTGCCAATGTTCTCCACCCCGCGAATTTTTATCACGTCGGTTCCCGCGCCCCTGATATCGGCGCCCAGCGAGTTGAGAAAGTTGGCGACATCGACGATGTGCGGTTCTTTCGCGACATTTTCGAGCACCGTCAGCCCGTCGGCGCGCACCGCCGCAAGCATTGTGTTTATTGTCGAGCCAACCGAAACCTTGTCGAAAAAAATCTGCGCGCCGTGCAACCGGCCTTTACAGCTGACATTGACCATTCCATACTCAACCGAAACCTCGCATCCGAGTGCCGCAAAGGCATCAAGGTGCTGATTTATCGGGCGCGCGCCGAGATTGCACCCACCGGGCAGCGAGACATGCGCCTCCCCGAATCTCGTGAGCAGTGCCCCTAAAAAATAATATGAGGCTCGCATCGAGCGCGAGAGTTCGTGCGGGACCTCACAGGTTGAAATTCCCCTGGTGTCCAGCTCGAGCGTGTGCTTGTCGAGAGCCCTCACACTCGCTCCGATTGTCGAAATTATCTTTGCAATTATGCCGACATCGCTGATGTTTGGTATGTTTTCGATAACACACGGTCCACCCGCAACAACAACTGCGGGCAGTATCGCAACTGCGGCATTTTTAGCTCCGCTGATGTCCACCGTGCCGGAAAGGCGGTTTCCGCCTCTGACAACGAATTTTTCCAATACAGTTAAGCCCCTTTAACGCCGTAATATCTGTCATCCGTAGAGATAGAGTTCTGGATCGACCTTGATTCCCTGCACGCGCACCTCAAAGTGGAGGTGGTTTCCGGAAGAGTTGCCCGTCGAACCCATGAGCGCGATTATCTGACCCTGCGTCACCGTTTCGCCGACATGGACAAGCAGTTCACTGTTGTGTCCGTAGACAGTCTGCATTCCGTTCTGATGATCTATCACGATGTAAAGACCGTATCCCACATCGGTAGCCTGTGACACTGTGACAACGCCGTTATCCGCCGCAAAGATCGGAGTGCCGTATTTTGCCGCTATATCCTCGCCGAAATGCGTCGCCGAAAATCCTCGGCTTATGCTATATCCCGCGCCCGTCGGCCAGATCAGGTTGCCCGTTGCGACGGATATGTCTCCACTTCCGTCCTCGCGCCGCGAACCGAGTATAATTTCCTTTTGAACAGGCTCTTTGGTTATCTTTTCCGAGAGTATGGTCTCGGACACTTTAACTCCGTCCGCATACTCTATCTCGGAGACAATCGTCCGCTCACCGTTCTCGCCCTCCGAGACCGTGACAAGATATCCCACTGGGAATCGCGGATCTTTAACTATCTGGGTCTTAAACGCGACCGGCTCAACTCTCTCCTTTTGCTCAACCGATTTCACGCGGAACAGCGGCTCATGCTGGGCAACAAGCAGTATCTTCCCATCAGACAGCGTCTCGTCAACAGGTCCATTAAGCTCAACGAGGCGTTCGTAGGAAATTCCGTTTTTCAGCGCTATGTCCGCCGCGAGCTCGCCACCCTTTGCGATATAGTAGACGTCGTCTGCCTCATTTGCATCAATGACACTCTTGAGCTCGTCGAACGGCATAACACTAACCGATGGATAAACGCCGTTTACAAGTTCGACGTCGCGAGCAAACTTCACCGTTATGTCTCCACCTATCGTCGCGGCAAACTGACGCTGCGGCGCAAGCATGGAATCAAGGGTGTCGGCAAGCAGTTCTCCCGCTGCCGTCGCTCCGACAAAAGTGCCTCCGACATAGAGACCCGTTGCCTGCACGATCTCTTCTCCCGAGACCGACAGCAACGCCTCGGCCATCTCGTCCTGCGAGACGATGTTGCCGCTGTCGACAACCGAAATGCTCATCGTCGCGCCGAGACCCCAGTTCTTGTTCTCACCGGTGACCATTCGATTCTGGATGATTTTGCGGGCGCTGTCGTAAACGCTCTCATCCTTGACGTATCCGACCGTCTGACCGTTGTAATTTATTTTCAGCACGTAATTCAGTGAAAGCATCGAAACGACAACGATGGCGCACACAGCGAGGCTCGCGATCGGCAGTAGATAGTTGAGCAGTCGGCCGATCATCCGCTTGTTCCACAGCCAGCCGTATTTAAAGAACATGCGCACGCGCTCAAGCGTGTATTTAATACCTCTGTCCTCGCTGCTCTTTATGACAATAAAAAGACTTCGCACGCTGTGAATGAGCTTCTTAAACGGGGCGATGATTTCCTCTCCCACATCAAGCAGCTTATCGGATATAACTCCCAACACCGTCCGCACACCCTTGAGATATCCTCGCCACGACCGCTTTAAACCGTGTCGAATCGCGCGCCATGTATTTTTGCGCGATCGCTCGAGCTGTGCCCCGATATATTCAAGAGTGTCACCCGTCCCGTGCACAAAATATTGCAAGAGCAAATGAACACCTATTTTGGGTCTGCGGTGTGGGCGCATGTTTCCTTTGGAATTTATAACGAACGAGCCTTTGGTCGGTCTTCCGAGCATAACCTCAGCTCCTTACAGTAAAGTTGCCGATTGTGTAACAACCGCAATTTTCTCTTGATGTTTGCGTTTTCACTCGGTCCGCCTTGCATTGCACGTGGGGTGCACAGAACACGGCACGAACGTCAAACATATTTTGCAATTATACACTAATATTTTGGACAATTCAACCTAATGCCCACTGCCGTATTTAGCGATTTATACTAATCATTCTGGCGCAAGCTGTCGATTAGTGTCCGCATATCCTCGGGCAACCGACTTCGGAGAGTTGTCATCTCCGCATCGGACGGTTGGCAAAAGGAGAGCGACACACAGTGCAGCGCATGGCGCGCTATATGTTCGCATGAGCCGCCATAGAGATCGTCTCCCGCAAGCGGGTGTCCGATGTGACTGAGGTGAACGCGAATCTGATGTGTGCGCCCTGTGAGTGTCTCGACATCAAGAAGGGTATGCCCGCGCAGCCGCTCGAGCACGGTGTATCTGGTGACACTCGGGAGTCCGTCCTCGCTCACGCAGCGCCCGATGATTGTGCCCTGTGCAAGCGCTATCGGAGCTTCAATTACCCCGCTCCGACGGTCTATTATGCCCTCTGCAAGCGCAATATAGTGCTTTGCAGCACTTTTTGCAAGCAGCGGGGCAGCGTATCTGTTTTTCGCGGCAAGCACCAGACCCGAAGTGTTTTTGTCGAGCCGGTTTATCGGTCTGAAGCAGCCGCTCTCGTTGCGGGCGAGCAAAAGCGCCGCATAGACGTTGGCCAGAGTCCCGTCCGGGTATCCCCGCGTCGGGTGCACAGCCATGCCTGCTGGCTTATCGTATACTATCGCGTCTGCCCCCTCAAACACAATCGGCACAAGGAGATGGCAGGGTGAGAGCGTACATTCGCCGTCGGGCACGTCGACCGACACTCTTTCGCCCACGCGCACGATATAACTTGTGTGCACATTTTTACCCTCAACCGAAATTCCGCCCTCAATGCATTTGAGCGATCGTATAAGCGCGAGCGACATCGCACATCTGGAGCGCAAGAACACTCCGAGTTTGAGGCCTTCGCTGTCGTCCATAACTGTAAATTCGCGTTTCATTTGGCCATTGTATCACAAAAACGCCGTTGCATTATAGACAAGAGAGCGTCTTTTGAATATAATTGATTAATGTAGCCAATCAAAAAATCAAAAAGAAGGCATTGAGATGACTGATGTTGCGGCGATTCTGAACGAAGCGAAACGAGTACACTTTGTTGGTATCGGCGGCTCGGGCATGTTTCCGCTTGTCGAGATACTGCACAGCGAAGGGTATGAAATCACCGGCAGCGACGTGCTTGAAGGCGGAATAATCAGTTCCGAGCGCGCGATGGGAATTGCGGTTAATATAGGTCATGACGCATCCCTCGTTGAGGGTGCGGATGCTGTCGTCGTGACAGCGGCGCTCCTCGCGGGGAATCCCGAAACCACGCGGGCAAAAGAACTTGGCATTCCGATAATCGAGCGCGCCGAACTGCTGGGCTACATAAGCTCGCTCTACAATCGCGCCATCTGCATAAGCGGCACCCACGGCAAGACGACATCTACCTCTATGCTCGTTTCGATATTCATGCTTGCAAAACGCGACCCCTCTGCCGTTATCGGCGGCAAGCTTCCCCTCATAAACGGATATGGTCGCAAAGGGTCGGGAGACTGCATCGTCATTGAGGCCTGCGAATTTAAGGACACTTTCCTGCATCTCGTCCCTGATCTTTCGGTGATACTCAACGTCGATGCCGATCATCTTGAATATTTCGGCTCGCTCGACGGCGTCAAAGCTTCTTTTACGAAATTTGCAAATCTTGCCAAAACCGCCGTCGTCGCGAATGGTGACGATCAAAATACACTCGATTCGCTTTGCGGCGTCACGCGTCCCGTGATACTTTTCGGTGAAAACGAGAGCTGTGATTTTGTCATTCACGACATTGAGAATTATTCAAGCGCGTTTTATTCCTTTGCACTTCGCGGCAAACGCGGCGAAATCGGGAAATTTCAACTGAGAGTTCCCGGCCTGCACAACGTCCACAATGCCGCCGCGGCCGCAGTGTGCGCCCACCTCTCAGGTGTTTGCGCCGCCGACATACAATCGGGTTTCGATTCCTTTAAAGGAGCGGGACGTCGTTTTGAAATCCGAGGGGTTTTCGGTGGAATCACCATTGCGGACGACTACGCGCATCACCCTGCCGAGATCAAAGCGACACTGGATGCCGCAGCCAAGATGGGTTTCAAGCGGATCTTCGCGGTCTTTCAACCTTTTACATATACGCGAACACTAAATCTGCTCGATGATTTTGCAAGAGTTTTATCTGCTGCAGATCAGGTCGTGATGACTGAAATAATGGGTTCTCGCGAGGTCAACACCTTGGGTGTTTACACATCGGATCTCGCTGCTAAAATCGACAGGTCGGTCTGGTTCGATTCATTTGACGAAATCAGCAAATACTGCCTTGAAAACGCACAGGCAGGCGATCTGATCATAACTATGGGATGCGGCGATATCTATAAAGCGGCCGACATGATGGTGAAGCAATGCGGCAACTCGAACCGATAATAAAACAATTTGATATGGGCTCAAGACCTATATGCGCACGTGAGCTTCGCTCCGGCAGCGTGCACGATAGCTTTCTTGTGGACCTTGTGGACGGGACGAGCGTTGTGCTCCAGCGAATCAACACTGATGCGTTTCCCGACACAGCAGCACTGATGGGAAATGCGCTCGCGGTGTCGAACTATCTCAAAAAGCAAAACCCGAAATCGCATCGATTTGTGCGATTTATCTCGCCGACACAGGGCGGGGACTGGCTCGATTTTCAAGACGAGCAGTGGCGCGCCTACCGCTATATCGATCGCGCCCACACCCCATTATTTGAACGACCCTCTGCGCGGGATTCGGCCGAGGCGGCTCGGGCTGTCGGGCTGTTTCACCGCTCACTCGCCGACTTTCCTGTCTCCGATCTCAACTGGACACTGCCCGACTTTCACAACACTCCCAAACTTTTCGACGAGTTCACCGCTCTTCTTGAAACGACCCCAAAGACACTTGTGGACACCGCCCGTGATGAAATAAGCTATCTGCTCAAGCAGCTCCGGTATACAGGTGCGCTGCTTGCGATGGATTTGCCGGCGCGCGCGGTACATAACAGCATTCAAATGTCCTGTGTGCTGCTCGACAACGAAACGGGCCGCGCGTTGTGTTTGATCAACTATGATACCGTTATGCCGGGTCTTGTCGCCTTCGATTTTGGGGCGGCCGTTCACTCTGCCTGCCGCCTCTGTCGTCCGGACGAGCGCGTGATGAAGAAAATCCGATTTGATCTCGACCGTTATGCTGAAATGACGAGGCTCTATATTGATGTGATGCGTCCTGTTTTTGACAAGTCCGAGCCTGCCTCCCTCGCCCCCGGCGCTGTCGTTATGTCTCTCGAACTCGGTCTGCGCTATCTCTGTGACTATCTTACAGGAAACAAAAGGTTCCCCGTGAGTTACCCCGAGCAAAACCTTTACCGCGCCCGTGTTCAGCTTATGCTCTGCATGCAGATGCAGTATTATTTTAAGGAAATGGAAAACATTGTCAAACGATGTTTGTGAGTAAAATGAGAAAATGCTTGAGATGCGGCACTGACATGCTTGAAAATTGCGGTATTCGTGTTGAGGGTGCAGGATATGGCATTGTCGTCGCGACCGACGCCGACCGCCTGTTCTCCGATCGGGTCGGCACACCGAAAGTCGCCGTTTGTCCAACCTGCGGCGAGCTGTCCCTCTATCTCGAACATCCTGAGCTTCTTCAAAACCGCAAAAAATAAAGCTGCGCAACGATGCTTTAAGACACACGTGACAATTCTGCGGCAACGCTGCCTGAGGAATGCTTTCAACTGCAGATTTTCCCCATACAGCAAATCTCAAAACCATCGGCAATGTTGATGTCCGGGCCACAGGGTTGCCATTTCTTTGAAATCAAGCCTCAACACAAAAGACACCCACACCTCGTGCGGGCGTCTTTTTCTTGTGTAAAACAAACTCACGCATCAAGAAGACAAAGTGAAATTGCCATTTTCTGCGCTTTAAATTTGAGTTTTCCGCACGTCAGTAGGTTCCGAGACCGAAACTTATCCCGAGGGCCTCGTCGATGCGGCGCATGTCTCCCGTGTCTATCTCCCCCATCTTCTCTCTCAGCCGCTGCTTGTCTATCGTGCGCACCTGCTCGAGCAGCACGACACTGTCGCGCTGAAGCCCACAGCTGTCAGCGCGCAGGGAAATGTGGGTAGGCAGGCGGGTTTTATCTTGCTTGCTCGTTATGGCGGCCGCGATTACGGTTGGGCTGTGGCGATTTCCGACATCGTTTTGAACTATGAGCACCGGTCTCACCCCGCCCTGCTCGCAACCAACAACGGGGCTTAAATCTGCGTAAAAAACCTCTCCGCGCTTTATGTTCATGAGCTCTCTCCGTTTGTGAAAGCCACAGACAGCATTGGCTTCCCCGCTTGGAAACCGCTGGGCGGCTCTCGTTTTATACCGATATTATTGCCGCAAACGAAGGGTTTAAAACACAGAATTTTTTTGCATGAGTATCGGCTGACAGAAAATTTGCACTTCAGTAAAATTGGCTATTTTAAAATCGGCTTTTAATTTTAGTCCAGTGAACCACCGTTCTTTATTGTTTTGAACCAATCGATATTATTTTCATTCGGAATATTATTGGTGCACGTTTGCATTCCCAACGGTTGTGTTTGAAAATACATCGTCACAAACTTAAATATACTCAAATGACGTCACCTTCAGTGTCAGATTGCAATAAGGAAACATTATGCTTCTGGGAATTTCAGAAAGTGCCACAAGTTCTGAACCGTCGGCGAGAAAATAGTGAACTCCATCTCTCTTGCGATCCCCATCGATCTCGCTCACACACGCGGCACTCGCAAGGCGAGAGAGCGCCACAAGGGGATTGGAACGCCGCAAATCCGCAAACTCACACTCACTTGTTATTCCCGAATACTCGCTCGTGACACTGTCGCCCTCACGGGTCAACTTCATTCCGCAGATGTTTGTGGGTTCAATGAATTCGATAGAACAACTTTCAGGTGCACGCTGCTCAAAGAAAAAAGCGCCCTCTCCCATATCGCTTGTGTATTCTGCCGTCAGTTTAAACGGCTTTTCCAACACCGATGCGAGCGATGCTGGCGGGCTCTGCACTGCGCAGCCCGCAGTCGCACAGAGCAATCCGCATATGATTACCGCAGCCGTTAACTTTGCCGACATCGTCTTCCGCCTTTCACATAAAACAAAGCCGCGGGGCGCACTGTCCCCACGGCCCTTCAGATCAATTGTATGCCGAACTCGCACACTGTATTACCGAGCCGTTTGCCTCTCGAGCACCACAAACGCACAACAAAGTTCATCTGTGTCGGTGAGAGAAAGGTGGGCGGTGAGCCCCTCGCGAGTGACAATCTCCTCTATGCACCCCTCAAACTCAAAATAAGGCTTGCCCAGCTCGTCTCTCAGCACGGATATCTCGTCGAGCGAAAAGCCTCTAACTCCGGTTCCCAAAGCCTTTGCAAGCGCTTCCTTCGCAGCAAAACACCCTGTCAGTTTAGCGCAGTTGCGTGCGAAAAGAGCCCGCTCGCGCTTGGAAAACACAAAAGCGGCAAAGCGGTCGTTTTCCATGCTTTTTTTAATTCTCGATATCTCCGCGAGATCGTTACCGATGCCATATATCATCATTTACCGCCTTCCCGCCCCCGCATCGGCGCTGATGCTTTTTCTTTCACTATATTAATATTATCTTCAATTGAGCTGTTCCGGATCGGTTTGCGCTCGTCACTAAAAAACTGTCGACAATGGCAAATTGAGATGTTTATCGTCGTCATTTCCGGTTGTCTTGCGGTCATTATATCACATACCGCACGTGCGATTGCAACTCTTTATCCCACCTTCAGACTGCTTAAATCGAGGTTTTGCACCGTGTATTTTTCGGAACAATGTTTTTCGCAAGATCTTTGCCGTGCGCTTCGCACGCTCGGGTGTGCGGCTCAAGCCGCCTCATACCATTTCAAAAACTCCCGGCTGCGCTTTTTTCGTTATGAGCTTGTTGTCACTGCCCAGGGCTTTGGGAAGGTTTCGCTTGAGCGACGACACCGCGCTGCGGCAAAACAAACATCTGAACCGGTTGCCGCTCTGAGCTGACATATATCGTCTTCGTGGCATCTCCTGTTTGAGTTTGCATCTCGGCGCGTTGACGCAGTCACTGTGATTTTAGTTTTGTCGCAGAATAATTGCAGTTTTGCTTGCACCGGCACGATTAAGGTGGTAGTATGTAACAATAAACGCAGTGACCGGGCACAGTAGCGCGCTTTTGTGAATAAGAAGAGACGTCCGTCACAGGCTGAAAGCGGACTTTTGCAAAATTGATGTGGCGCGCGAATTTCACCCGTGAGTGGTGTGTCTCAAAGGTTTTTCATCCTAGTAGGACACGACGGAGACCCTCCGTTATCGGGTTGCGAGAGCCGGCTTTAACTTGTCGGAATATAGGTGGTACCGCGGAGCGTCGCTTCGTCCTGTAATTTTTAAGGACGGGCTTTTTTTATCGCCTGTCTATCATGTATTTTAACTTCGGAGGTACAAATATGCGAGAAAAACTTGACGAAATAAGACGCGAAGCTCTCGAACTGCTTGAGAGAGTGTCGGAGATCGATGCCGTGGAGGAGCTGCGCGTGCGGCTGCTCGGCAAAAAAGGCGAGCTTACGGCTCTGCTGAAACAGATGGGAACGCTGCCCGCAGACGAGCGCCCCGCGATGGGTCAGCTTGCAAATGAGGTGCGCAGTGAAATCGAAACTCATATATCAAAGCGCAAATCAGAACTTGCCTCTTGCGCTATGTCTTCCAAACTTCTGCGAGAAAAACTTGACGTAACGCTCCCCGGTGTCGACCCACAACTCGGACGCCGACATCCGCTCTGGCAGGTGCTCGGCGATATCGAGGAAATATTCCTCGGCATGGGATTCGACGTCGTTGACGGCCCTGAAGTCGAATACGACAGCTATAACTTTGAGATGCTCAACATCCCCAAAGGCCACCCTGCACGCGACACGCAGGACACCTTTTATGTCAACGAAAATATAGTGCTGCGCACACAAACCTCCCCCGTGCAGATACGCACGATGCAATCGCGCCGACCGCCCATCAGAGTTATCGCGCCAGGGCGTGTCTATCGCTCCGATGCGGTTGACGCCACCCATTCCCCGATATTCCACCAGATTGAGGGTCTTGTCGTCGACAAAGGCATAACGATGTCCGACCTCAAGGGAACGCTCGATATATTTGCAAAAAAGCTCTATGGCGAGGATATCTCGGTGCGCTTCCGTCCCCACCATTTCCAGTTCACAGAGCCATCTGCCGAAATGGATGCAACCTGCTTCATGTGTCACGGCGAGGGCTGCCGCATGTGCAAGGGAGAGGGCTTTATCGAAATTCTGGGCTGCGGAATGGTCCACCCAAAAGTTCTGCAAAACTGCGGGGTAGACCCCGAAGAATACAGCGGTTTCGCGTTCGGAATGGGACTTGACCGTCTGACCCTGCTTCGCTACGGCATCGACGATCTGCGGCTGCTGTTTGAGAACGATATGCGGTTTCTCTCTCAGTTTTAGAATGTCCTGACACGGAAAATTTCACGCGACGGTGGAAGTTTATGTTATTTTGCTCCCTCGGCGCTCACAATAAGGAGAAAGCATTATGGATCTCTCGTTCAAATGGTTAAAATCTTATATCGATATCGACGTTTCACCTCGCGAATTTTCTCATCGCATGACGATGACAGGCAGCAAGGTCGAGGGTTGGTCGTCGGAAGCAGACGGACTTAACAACGTCGTGACCGGCCGTGTTTTGTCACTCGAGCGTCACCCCGATTCCGATCATCTTTGGATCTGTAAGGCGGACATTGGCAAACGCGGACAGCTGCAAATTGTCACAGGTGCGCAAAATCTCAAACAGGGCGACGTCGTTCCGGTTGCTCTCGACAACTCCGATCTGCCAAACGGGACTCACATCGCAAGCGGCAAGCTGCGCGGCGAGATTTCCGAGGGCATGTTCTGCTCGCTAGGAGAGCTGGGACTCACGGTACACGATTATCCCGAGTGCATTGAGAACGGAATTATGGTGCTGCCCGAAAATACCCCTCTTGGAGAGGATATTGCCAAAATTCTCGGAATGGATGACCTCGTGTTTGAATTTGAAATAACCTCCAACCGCCCCGACTGCCTGTCGATCGACGGACTTGCGCGCGAGGCGGCGATCACATTCGATCTGCCTGAAAAAAAACGCAAACCCTCCGATTACAAGACACACGGAGATATATCACCGATGCTCACCGTTGAAAACGACACTCCCGACACATGCTCACGCTACATCGGAGCAGTTGTGGAGAACGTGCGTGTCAAACCGTCTCCCGAATGGCTGCGTGAGCGGCTGCGCCACAGCGGAGTTCGCCCCATCAACAACATTGTTGACATCACCAACTATGTCATGCTCGAAATGGGTCAGCCAATGCACGCGTTTGATCTTCGCAATGTCCATAACGGGAAAATCATCGTGCGTAGGGCACAAGCAAACGAATCAATCGAAACGTTGGACGGAGTGCAGCGCAAGCTGAATCCCTCGATGACAATTATCGCAGACGCGGAAAAGCCGATTGCGATAGCCGGAATTATGGGCGGAGAATTCAGCTCAATCACCGATGACACCTCTTCGATCGTGTTTGAATCGGCATGTTTTAACGGAGTTAACGTCCGCATGACGGCGAAGTCGCTAGGGATGCGCACAGAATCGTCTGCCCGCTTTGAAAAGGGGCTTGATCCGAACAACACACTGTCTGCAATTAAGCGAGCGCTCGAGCTCGTCGCGCTGCTCGATGCCGGAGACATTGTGGGAGGATTTTGCGAGGCTGTGGGAAATGTTCCTAAGCCGCCGCATATACCGCTGCAGCCGGAGAGAATCAACTCCTTTTTGGGCACTGATATTTCGACCGATTTCATGGTTAAAACCCTGCGTGCACTCGAGTGTTCGGTTGACGACAATCTCGTCGTGACTCCCCCCAGTTTTCGCGCCGACCTTGAGGGATTCGCTGATCTCGCTGAGGAGATCGCGCGTTTTTACGGCTATGACGTCATTCCGACGACGGTTATGAGCGGTATCGTTTCCGCGCGACCAACCAAACGTCAGCGCCTCGAGCGCGAGATAGCAAACACCTGTGTAGGCTGTGGGCTTTACGAAATAAACACCTATTCCTTCATGAGCGCAAAGAGTTTTGATTTAATCGCGCTGCCCGCCGACGCAGCGCAGCGCCGCGCCGTTGTCATCAGCAACCCATTTGGAGAAGACACCTCTCTGCTTCGTTCAACCGCGCTACCCTCTATGCTTGAAACTCTCGCGCGAAACTACAATGCACGCGTGCCGTCGGCGCGGCTGTTCGAGATAGCTGTCGAGTTCACCCCCAATGACGACCTCAACACGCTCCCCTTCGAGCGCAAAAAACTCATTGTGGGAGGCTATGCCGCCGGATTTGATTTCTACGTGCTCAAGGGCGTCGTTGAGGCGATTCTTGCCTCGTGCGGCATCAAGGGCGCAGAATTTCACCCGGAGACAACGCTTGCAAGTTACCATCCCGGCCGCAGCGCAAGCGTTTGGGTGAGCGGAAAAGAAATCGGGCATATCGGTGAAATCCTGCCGACAATCTGCTCAAACTACGGTATCAAGGAGCGAGTGTATGCCTGCGAGCTTCCGATTGACACTCTCTTTGAACTTAGCGTTGAAGCGGTGCACTACCGCCCGTTGCCGCGCTTCCCGGCGCTCTCCCGCGATCTTGCGCTCCTTTGTGACGAGGACATACCGAGCGCCGCAATCGAAGCGATCATACGCGAGAACTGCGGAGAGCTGCTTGAAAAGGTATCCGTTTTCGACGTCTACACCGGAGACAAGATTCCTTCCGGAAAAAAGAGTATTGCTTACAGCCTTGTCCTGCGCGATCTTTTCAAGACTCTGACCGATGCGGATGCGGACAAGGCAACTGCAAAAGTGCTCGAAGCTCTTGCAAAGATAGGGATAGAGTTGCGTCACTGACCACTTGTAAAACCGCGCGTTATGGTGTATTCTTATAACATATCATGGAAAGGAGTAGCCGATATGTTCGAACCTACGCTCACTTTTTCACTTTCAAACGCTAAGGACGCGCAGATAAAGCAGATACTCTCCGAAGTTTACGATGCACTTAAAGAAAAGGGCTATAACCCCGAGAATCAAATCGTCGGCTATATTCTATCCGAGGATCCAACCTATATCACCACCAACCGCAACGCCCGCGCACTCATGCGACAACTTGACCGCGACGACATGCTGCGGGCGATGGTTCGCGACTTTCTCGATAAAGAGAACAATTAAAACAGCAAGGGATTGATTTAATGTCTGATATTCTAAGTTACAAGGGACGGCCGCTCGTGCGGTGTAACAATGAGATATATTACGGCAACCCCAGCGACAGCCATGTGGTTTTTATCCAGATTCTCAGTACGCAGGAGAAAGACGGTGTCGCCGTTGCAGACAAGGTGCATGTGCAGCTGCTTTCCAACGACCCCTCGCTTGGCGCAAACGCTCGCATAATCAAGCAGAGCGATAAATCCGGGCTGTACAGCGCGCTCGATATCGGAGATATCTGGCTCAAGGGCGCGGCCTCTGAGAAACTGTAAGCGATTGATGCGGCGTGCCATTTTAGCCGATATCACAATCTCTGGACGTAACATGTAATTTAAACCATCAAAAATCAGCGGCAACCACAATTAACGTGATTGCCGCTGATTTTTGATAGTTCTTTTGAAACCAATCTTCCGTTTGGCGCATTTGCCGCAATTCGGTATGCAACGCCCGCAACGCGCCATTATATCCGCAATTTGGCCGTTTTGCCATCAGTTCAAACTTGAATCCGAAATATTTACAAGCGGCATTCGATTTGGTAGCATTCATATAAGCTCATTGCTCGTACGCTCCATGCAGCGCAATCAATTTTCTCAGCTCACTGCCTTGCGCATTTATGTAGCAGAACGCCTTTTCTGAAGCTGCACCACCGAAAGCACCGACGTGATCTCAAGATACGCCGCAACCTGTTTCCCTTCGGTGGGGGTTGCTCGCGCAGCATGCAAACACAGTGAATTGAAAAGTGAATCAACGCTTTTCAAGACTGTGCTGCGCCAGTCGCTTTGTCATCTAATTCCGGCTGCAATATGCTGCGGAAAGAACACATTGCGCTCTGCACCTTCATGCGCTCCCCAATTAATATAATAAATCGCGGTGCAGTGTCCGCGTGTAAAGCGCGCAAAAACACTATGTCCAAAAGAGGTGAATCATGGCCACTTCAGCTGATTTTATCGGTTATGTCTGCGATCAGATTTGCGGCGTTGGGTTTGTGCGTTATAGGAAAATGTTTGGAGAATATATGGTTTATGTCAACGACAAGCCTGTTCTTCTTGTGTGCGACAACACGGTGTACGTAAAAGAGCTTGAATGTCTCGCTGGCAAGATGCAGAACTCGCCTAAAGGATTTCCCTATGATGGCGCAAAGGAACATTATATACTTGATATCGATGATGCCAATTTCAGCCGGGAGATTATCTCTGTAATGGAGCCACTGACCCCTTTACCAAAGCCCCGAAAAAAGAAAAAGCAATGAGCAATTTCTCAAAACCAGAGCGCAGCCGTTTGACAAAAACGACCGCGCTCTGGTTAATTGTTGTTATATGGCGACAGCACCGATGCCGCACCATACCCGATTGGCGTGATTTGCGTCAACCAAGGGAGCTGACAGAGGAACCCTCGAGTCTCTGCTCACACCCCCATGGCTGCTCAGCTTTCCTCAAGACTTCGCTAAGCGCCTATGCGGCAAACTGCGATGCAAACTCTCAGTACCGCAAACCATCATGGTCCAGGTGGCGCTGGAGGTGGGGTTGGAGGTGGGGTTGGGGGTGGGGTTGGGGGTGGGGTTGGGGGTGGGGTTGGATTGGTGCAACCGCACACTGTGCACTTCGTCGCTGTGCCGTCGTCGCCAAAATTGTGCGGGGCTACTTCGCTGGTTGCTTTGCAACCCTCACCCGTGCAGTATTTCCAATGGTTTGTCGCGTCAAATTTCCAGTCAGTGCTCCAAACATGAGTGTGCTGCACCGGAACGTATCCACATTTAGTGCATTTCCCATCCGCGCCATAACTGTGTTTTTCGGTCACCGTTTTTGCATCGCAAGTTCCAACGGTGCTCGTGCACGTTCCGATGTGCGTGGTTCCGTCCGCATTGGCAGCCCATGAATAGGCATGTGTGTGCGCTGTGGGCGTTCCGGTCTTTGGAATGACAACGTTGTGCTTCGCACCACAGGGGACACCGCCGACCAATACCGTGCAGGTCTTGTAGCCCGCGCCGTCGGTTGTTGCAGTCGGTGCGGTTGTCTGCGTGACCTTGTCTCCCAACACGGTTTTGTGAGTTTCCTTGAGCGTACAGCCGCTGGCCTTGCAAGCCCTTGTGCACGTCGTTCCATCGGTCGTCCACGCACCCCAATTGGGTGTGTGTGTGAGTATTTTGGCGTCGCATGAACCCGCCGTTGTGTTTGTGCACGTCCCGGTGTGCGTCTTTTCATCAGCACTTACGACCCAGGTATATGTGTGCTCGTGCTTGGCTGTCGAGTAAACGCTCACTGTAAAGACGTATTCCGCCGAGTTCGAGCTGACGCTGACAACAACAGAGCCTGTCTTTACGCTGTTTTGTGCAATATACGCATTGTATAGATTCTGTGCAACATTGTTCTCTGTCCCCGGCTTTGACCCGTCTATTGGCCACGCCCAGTTCCATGTGACAATCGCCTTCTCGGAGTGTCCCGAATCGGCTGTGAATCCGTTCGCCGTAAACATCGCAACCGCCTGACTCGAAACCAGCGCGGGATCAAACTTTGTCCCCTCCTCAACCGGCTTTGGCGGAGGCGCAACCTGTGTCGCCACCGATCCGATCGGGGTTGGGCGCGCGTCGTCCACAATATGGCTATGCACGCGAACATAGGAAAGCACTGCATTGAGCGCTTCCTTTGTCAGATGAATTCCATCTGAATATGCAAATTTTTCCTTAAGATATCCGCTTTCGCTCTTTAGTACCTCCGCCGTGTCCAGATAGGGATAACCCGCTTTTTTTGCATATTTGATGAGCGCAAGGTTGTAATCGTCCACCATCTTCTGCTTGAGATCGGTGTTAGAGCGCTTTTCACCTAGAGGGTGTACGGCCATTATTATAATGTCCGAATATGGATATGCCTCTTTTATCTGATTGAGGGCGTAGTCGTAACTTTTAATAAACTCCTCTATGTCGCTGCCGAGCAAATTATTCGTGCCGAAGTTGAAAACTATTCTTCGAGGCTTCATGAGTGACACTGCTCTGGGAATGGTCACCGGTTCGTTCTGACCCGCAAAATAAACAGAGGGCGATCCCGTCACTCCCTGAATTCCCATCGACTCTATACCGATCACATTTGCATACCCCAGCAGACCATACATTGTGAGGCGCGCCATGTTGCTGTCGCCTATAAACAATGTCTCCTTGAGGTATTTTTCTCCTGCATCGTCGGTCTTTTTAAGCAGTGTTCCCTCGTATTCGCCCTTGTCGACAAACACATAATTTGCGACCGGTTTCTCCTCAACATAGGTCATTCCTTCGCCCGAATCGGATCCCCCGCGCAGTGCAGAGACGATTCCCCACGCAACACCGCCGACGATCAACACACCCACAAGGCTCACCGAAACCGCCGTGATAACCCGGTTACGGCGAGATTCTGTCGTCCACGCATCAAGCCTGCGCAGCCATCGCCACAGTTTCTTTTTAAAGCGTACGCCAAAACTCGCGCCGCCGTTTTTCGCCTTGCCTTTTTTCCTTCTGCGCGCGCTTGTCGTTTTGTCTGATGTGCTGTCATCTCGATGTTTAGTCATATTGCAAACCTTCCCAATACCAGCGGCGGAGCAACTTAAATATCATCGCTCCGCCGGTTATTTTCAGGTCATTTAGTCTTTTTTCTCTTTGTTTTCCTGACATTCCTTTTTATCGTCCTCGCCGGCGCAGTCGGCACAGTCGCACTGTAGGTCAAATTCAATTGTCTCGCCGCAGTTCGGGCAGACCATCTCGCCGTCCAGCACGGTGTCTTCATCGACGCAGACTGTCTCGCCGCAGTTGGCGCAGGTGACGTCATACATAAACTGCTCGTCGTCATCCTCTTCGCCAAAAAGCTCGTCTATGTCGTCCTCGATGGAATCGAGCTCGCCGTATATATCCTCTACCTCGTCGCACAGCGTCGTCATGTCTTCATCAATCTCACCGACACTGTTTGCCATCTCCGAGAGAACGTCAATTATGGCGTCAAGAATTTTCTGTTTTTTGGGCTCCAGATCAAGATCTGTTCCCTCGATAAGTCCCTTTAAAAAAGCAATCTTCTCTGTTACTGACATTTTGTGTTCTCCTTTACGCTCTCTCCATATACTCGCCTGTGCGGGTATCAATGCGGATCGTGTCGCCCTCGTTTATAAAGAGCGGGACTTTTATCTCGGCTTCTGTCTCGAGCGTTGCGGGCTTCAGCGTGTTTGTCGCCGTGTTACCCTTAACTCCGGGATCGGTGTGTGTCACCTTTAACTCGACAAAGTTCGGCGGCTCAATTCCAAACACACTGCCTTTGTACGACAGGATCTTGACATTCATGTTTTCCTTAACAAAGCGAAAACTGTCCGGAAGATCGCTCTCGGCCACGGGTATGGATTCATAGCTCTCGTTATCCATAAAATAGTACATTCCGCTGTCGTTGTAGGTGTAGCTCATATCCTTGCGGTCGATGTAGGCGTTCTCGAATTTATCGCTCGGGTTAAAAGTGCGCTCAGTGACCGCTCCGTTTATCACGTTGCGTATCTTTGTGCGCACAAACGCCGAACCCTTGCCGGGCTTGACGTGCTGGAACTCGATTATCTGGTAGACGTTGCCGTCCTCCTCAAAAGTCACTCCGTTGCGAAATTCTCCGGCTGAAATCATAGCCATTACTCCTTTATATTGTGTCCCGTTTATTTTAACAAAAATCAATCACATTATCAAGGTCTGCTTTAGTCTAAAGCGTTATGAGTTCGCGCGGGCTTGCCGTGAGATTCTCGAACCCATCCTTGCGTATCACTATCATGTTCTCAATGCGAACGCCGAAACGCCCCTCAAGATAGATTCCCGGCTCGATTGTCATCATCATGCCGCTCTTGAGCGCGGTGTTTCCGCTTGTGTTTGCTCTGGGAGGCTCATGTATGTCCAGTCCGAGAGAATGTCCGAGTCCGTGGCCGAAACACCCCTCGTATCCCTCGCCGTAGATTATGTCGCGTGCTATCTTGTCAAGCTCGCAGCCAAGCACGCCCTCGCGCGCAGCAGCCATGCTCTCCAAATGAGCGCGCAGCACGATGTTATAAATCTTGCGCTCCTCTTCTCCTGCTTCTCCTACCGCGACGGTGCGCGTCATGTCAGAGCAATATCCGCCCTTGCGCGCGCCAAAATCCATTGTCAGCAGTGCCCCGCGGACAATTTTGGTCTCATCGGGTTTGCCGTGGGGCAATGAGGTCTTTTTGCCGCTGACGCAGATTGTGCCGAATGCCATTCCGTCCGCGCCGTTTTTGCGCATGAAATACTCAAGCTCGGCGGCGACATCGCGCTCGCTGACACCGATCTTAATGTATCCGAGTATGTGCGAAAACGCAGCGTCGGTTATCGCCTGAGCCGCTTTAATTAGCTCAATTTCACCCTCGTCCTTTATCATTCGCAATTCTGCAATCGCGTTTGACAAAACCGAATCGCATTGGAATTTGCGTCCCTTGAGACTCTTTTTAAGAGATGCGAGCGTTCCGAGACTTGTCTCGCTCTCTATCATCACACGTGTCACGCTCTCGCCGTCCAGAAGTTCGCCTATTGTGCGCTGAGAATCCGAAACCAGCAGCACTTCAACGCCCTCTGCCCGCGCTTTCGCCATTTCAAAATATCTGAAATCAACGAGTAGCCACGCGTGCTTCGGCGTTATGACAATCGTTCCCGCACTCGAGCTGAAATTGGCAAGATAGGCACGATTGCTGTCATTTTGAACGAGCGCCGCCTCGAAATCTTCGGGCAGCTTTTTGCGCAGACGGTCGATTCTGGTCATTTTCGTTTCTCCTCGCAAAGTTTCTGTGTACAATGTTATTTGAATAGATTAAAGCCACTCGAAGTAACGCGCTTTCATCCACGCGGCATCCTCTGCCTGGCTGCCGTCCGACTCGCAGATAAATGTCGGAGCAAGGCCGCGCTTGGCGACAAGCTTGAGTAGCGGAAGCGGATCGGGTCCAAAGACGCTGTCGTCAAAACGAAGATGCCTAACCTCTCCTCCGGCGCTGTATTCTATCTTGCTGAAGTGAGAGTGAAACACCCGAAGTCGCTCATGTCCCAGCCGATTTTCAATCGCATCGAGCACCGCCGCATAATCGTCAACACCTTTTATCCCACCGTGAGTACGCGCGTTGAGGTGCCCAAAATCAATGCACGGTATCAACCGATCGTCAATCTCGCAGAGCGAAATAGCCTCGTCAAGCGATCCGAGCTGTCCGAGCTTTCCCATCGTTTCGGGGCAGAGCGTGATGTCGGAATACCCCTCTTCGTCAAGTCTTGCAAGGCAGAAACCCAGCGTCTGTTTTGCGAGTTCAAGCGCTGCGCCGCGCTCCAGCTTTCCGGCACTTCCCGAATGCAGGACAATTCTCCGCCCACCCATCGCGCGAACGGCGGAAGCGCTCTCAAGCAGGTATCTCGCGGAATTCTTGCGCTTTGTTTCCTCAACGCCCGAAAGGGATATGTAATATGGCGCGTGAACGCTCAGCGTAACACCCGATTGGGCGGCGAGCTGTCCGAGTTTTGCGGCGCCCTCGGCTGAAATTTTCACACCGCGCCCACACTGATATTCAAACACGTCCAGTCCCATGCGCACGACATATTCGGGTATGTCGCAGAAGCTTTTGTAGCCGAGCTGGGCAAAGCTGTCTGAATTTCCCGCAGGACCAAAGGAGGCAAACTCGCTCACTGGTCTATACTCCTGCGTCGCACATGTTTCATAAACGGCCGCTCGAGCGCGCGCTTAAAGCGCACAAACGGCAGGATATCCGCACCCATGGGTTCGACAAATATGGCGATGCAGCCCGCCGCGCGCGCGAGAGCCATATCTGTGAAGAGTTGATCCCCGATAACGGCAATCTCCCCCATCTCGCAATTGAGCATCGCGCGCGCTTTATCGAACGCGCTACGCAACGGCTTGCCGGCTTTTGCGATAAACGGCAAACGGCACTCCAGCGCGAATGGTTTTACGCGATATTCGTCGTTGTTTGAAACAATGACGGCGCGCACACCCGCGCTCTCTATATCCCGCAGCCACGCCGCAATGTGAGCCGGTAGCTCGGAGTCATGATCGTGTGTGAGCGTGTTGTCGACATCGAGAATCAGTGCAGTTATTCCCCGCGACGCAAGAAATTCCGCAGAGATATCGCATACGCCCTCAAAACAATAATCAGCTATCAACGCAGGCCGTCCTTTCCGAGTATCTCGTGTAAGTATAACATTTTTGCGTCCCGCGTTCAAACCGCTCCGGCGATAAAAAAGCCCCGACGCCTCGATAGGGTCGGAGCTTTCATATACAAGTCTTATTTGAACTTGCGCTTACGAGCCGCCTCGGACTTCTTTTTGCGTTTGACAGAGGGTTTCTCGTAATGCTCACGCTTACGAACCTCTGCAAGAACGCCCGAGCGCGCGCACTGACGCTTAAAGCGGCGAAGCGCGCTGTCCAAGCTTTCATTATCTTTTATCCTTATTTCAGACACTGCCTACCCCCCCTTACAAAAAGGGTGCCAACCCTGATGCGTTTTTTCGCAACATTAATATTATACATAACAGGCATCCACTTGTCAACATTCAGATGGCGCTAAAATTGCATCATCCGAAGTCGGTTCTTTGTTGCGCAGCATGAAGATAAAAACCGCTTCATAGAGCGGGACAACAAGGCCGAGCACCACGTGTAATATCGCGAGATTGTCCGTCATGTAGCGGTTGTAAATTCGGTAATTTACAAGCGCGTGCAAGACCGAGATTGCGGCCTTAAAAGCTAACGCAACCGCGCCCAGAATTCCAATTCCACACAGCACTGATATGCCAGCAGCTCCAATGTGCGCGCTCGCGACCCCAAAAAGCACGCCGATTATCGCAGGAATAAACGCGACACCCAACGCGACTCCGCTTGCGAGCGGGATCACAAGCATCCAAATTCCCGGGTCTTTTATCTCTCGTTTGCCGAGCGATATCGATCCCGCTATCGCGCCGTGCTGATAGTGGCGCGCGTAGGGGATCCACGCAAGACACGCGTTATCCACGCCTAATTTTCCCGAGATTGCATAAAGCCCAATTGCTCTGAATATGTAATCCACAAGCATGCCGATGAACATTGCGCCGTATATAACCGCCATCATGATGAGCGGAAGAAACTCAAAATTTCTACACGCCGACATCGTTTTTTCCTCCTTGAATTATTACAGCTTATTCCGCACAGGCTATTTCGCCACGATGTTGACAATTTTGCCCTTAACGTATATTTCTTTAAGGATATTCTTGCCCTCAAGCTCACGTAAGACCTTGTCGGAAGCTCTCGCAGCCGCAAGCGCCTCTTGCTGTGTTGCTTCGGCTGCCACCTGAATTGTGTCGCGCAGCTTGCCGTTTATCTGCACTGCGATCTCAACAATATCATCGACGCAGCGACTTTCGTCGTATTTGGGCCACTCGCGATGTGCTATCTGCCCCTTAAACCCTGCAAGTTGCCACATTTCCTCGGTTATGTGAGGTGCAAACGGGTTGAGCAGCTGCAAAAAAACGCGAAGCTCTCCCCTGGTGATTTTCTTTTGCTCGGATATTTTGTTAATCATCGTCATGAGCGATGCGATTGCGGTGTTAAATTTCAGTGTCTCTATATCGTCGCCGACTTTTTTTATCGTGCGGTTGAAATCCGCGTCAAGCTCGGGCGAAAATTCATCTCCCGCAACCGTCATGTCGAGCAGCGCCCACACGCGCTCGAGAAAGCGTTTGCACCCGCGCATGCTGCTCATCGACCACGGTGCGGCTTTTTCAAAATCGCCCATGAACATCTCATAGAGCCTCAACGTGTCTGCGCCGCAGCTCTCAACGATCTCGTCGGGGTTGATGACGTTGCCTCGCGACTTGCTCATCTTTTCGGAGTTTTCTCCGAGTATCATGCCGTGGCTCGTGCGCTTGGCATAGGGCTCGCTTGTTGGAGCGACGCCGATGTCATAAAGAAATTTGTGCCAAAAGCGGGAGTAGAGCAAATGGAGTGTCGTGTGCTCCATTCCGCCGTTGTACCAATCGACCGGCATCCAGTAGTCGAGCGCCTGCTTGCTCGCGAGAGCTTCCGTGTTGTGTGGGTCGGTGTACCGCAAAAAGTACCACGACGAACCCGCCCACTGCGGCATCGTGTCGGTCTCACGAGTCGCATGACCGCCGCATTTCGGACATGTCGTGTTGACCCACGACTCTATTTTCGAAAGAGGTGAGCGCCCGTCAACGGCAGGCTCATAATCCTCAAGCTCGGGCAGCAGCAGCGGCAGCTCGCTTTCCGGCAATGCAACTTCGCCGCATTTGTCGCAGTATACAATCGGTATCGGCTCGCCCCAATAGCGCTGACGGGAAAACACCCAGTCGCGCAGTTTATAGTTAACTTTTTCAACACCCTTGCCGTTTTCAATCAGCCAGCTTTTAATCTTTGCCTTGGCGTCCTCAACGGACAGACCATCCAGCATTCCCGAGTTGACCATCACGCCGCTTTCGCAGTCCGTAAACGCCTCTTTGTCAATGTCTCCGCCGGCGACGACTTCAATAATCGGAAGGTCAAACTTTTTTGCAAACTCGTAGTCTCGCGCGTCGTGCCCAGGAACGGCCATGATAGCACCCGTTCCATAGCTCGCGAGAACATAATCGGAAATGAAAATCGGAATTGCCGCGTTATTGACAGGATTTATCGCGCTCACGCCCTCGAGCTTGACGCCGGTTTTGTCCTTAGTAAGTTCAGTCCGCTCAAAATCGCTCTTGTGCGCCGCCTCGTCGCGGTATGCCGCGATATCGGTTGCATTTTGAAGTAGCGGAGCCCATTTTTCAACAAGAGGGTGCTCGGGGGCAACGACCATATAAGTCGCCCCGAAAAGAGTATCCGGGCGCGTCGTGAACACGCGCAGCTCGTCGTCCGCCGTCGTTCCGAAAACGACTTCAGCACCTGTTGAACGGCCTATCCAATTTCTCTGCTGAACTTTGATGCGCTCGCTGTAATCGACGCCGTCGAGATCGTCGAGCAACCGCTGGGCGTACTGGGTTATTGCGAGCATCCATTGACTTTTAACTTTGCGGACAACTGCGGCACCACAGCGCTCGCAGCCTCCGTTAACAACCTCTTCGTTGGCGAGAACAACCTTACAGGAGGTGCAGAAGTTGACGGCCATCTCCTTTTTATAGGCAAGTCCCCGCTCGTAGAGCTTGAGGAATATCCACTGTGTCCATTTGTAATATTCGGGATCGGTCGTGTTGATTTCGCGTGTCCAATCAAAAGAAAACCCGAGCGACTGAAGCTGCGCTTTAAAGCGAGCGACATTGTCGTGAGTGACCTTCGCGGGGTGGATATGGTTTTTCATCGCAAAGTTCTCCGTTGGCAGGCCGAACGCGTCCCAGCCCATCGGGAACAGCACGTTATACCCCTGCATGCGACGTTTGCGCGCGACAATGTCGAGCGCGGTATAGGGACGCGGGTGCCCGACGTGCAGCCCGTTCCCTGAGGGATATGGGAACTCGACAAGCGCGTAATATTTCGGTTTATCACTGTCGTTCTCGGCGGCGAACGTCTGTTCGTCCTCCCAGACGCGCTGCCATTTTTTCTCTATTGTTTTAAAATCGTAATCCAAGGTCTCAATTCCTTTCGAGTGACGACTTTCATTCACAACCTTTTGATATTGAAAAGCGAGGTGCTTCTTATGCTTCCAACCCCGCGTCTATCTCCTCGCCGTCTGCCCACAGCCGCTCGAGCGAGTAAAACTCCCTGGTCTCCGGTCGGAAAACATGCACCACGACGGTGTTGAAATCTATAAGCACCCAACCGCCCGAATCGTATCCCTCGGTACGCAGCGCTTTCACGCCGAGTTTTCCCAATGTGAAATCGACCTCATTTGCGAGTGCTTTGACCTGTGTTGCGCTGTTACCGCTCGCAAAAACAAAATAATCCGCGAGCACTGTGAGATCGGATATCTTAATAATTTTAATCTCGCGCCCGAGCTTGCTGTCGAGCGCTTTTGCCGCAGCTTTCGCGATTTCTAATGGCGTCAAGGTAATTCCTCCGTTGTTGTCGGGTGTCTGCGTCAACTGTATTCGCCGAGCAGACCGCCCGCATGGTCGTAATCGGTGGTTGTATTTTTGATCTCAATCACCGTAAGATCGGTTTCGGAAATGTCGTCAGAATAGGGACGCATATATTCGTTAAGCAGATCAGCGAGCGCCTTTTTGTGGACGCTGAACACGTCGACTCCGTATTTCCCATAACGCTGCACACCCTCGCCCGGAACCTGAATGAGACGAACCTTATCGGCCGAAATTCCCTTTGCCTCGCGAGCGAGTGTGATGACCTCGTTGAGGGAAAAGTCTGTCTCAAGATAAGGGTAAATCGCGCTCGCAAGACTGACCATCTCTTTGGAATCGGTCGCCATCAGACGTTTCATGAGCGCTCCCATAAAATATCTTTGGTTGTTTATGCGGTAGATATCCCCCGTCCACGCGTCGCGGTAGCGAACAAATTGCTCTGCCATCGCGCCATCCAGCATATGAGTGCCCGGCTCAAGGACGGTGCCGTTCCCAAAATCCACAGCCTCGGGTATTGTGACCTCAATTCCTCCGAGCATGTCGATTGCCTTGCGGAATCCCTCCATCGTCACAAGGATGTAGTTGTCCACCGGAAGCGCGAACTGCTCGTTGACTGTGTCGATGAGCGGCAGAATTCCAGGTTTCATCGAGCCGTCCTTGTAACCCCAGTTGTGAATACCGTTTATCTTCCCATACTGAACGAGGTCTTCGCCGACATATGTGTCGCGGGGAATCTGAAGCAGCGTCACCGCTCCCTGTTCGCGGTCGAAGTTCGCGAGCATGATGACGTCGGTGAGCTTGTCCTGATGTTCCTCGTCACCCTGCGAATCGAATGCCACGCCACACACGAGGATGTTAAGCGTCTTCTCGCGCAGATAGCTCGGCGTTTTCCACTCGTTCTTTATGCGGCTTCCTGCGCCGAACGGCTGAATTGTGAGTGCCACAATCACAATTGACGCAACAAGCGCCACCGCAACGAGCACCACCGCAAGACGAGCCATCGGATTTTTTTTCAGTTTTTCCTTGAATTTGCCTCTTTTGCTTTTAGCCGCCGCGCCGATATCTCCGGCTTTCGCCATGTTCGCGCCGTTCTCGTTCATTACTTCATTGTTATTTTCGTTTGCCATCTACTCAGTCTCCGTGATAACGAAATAGTTGTAAGCGTCAACCGAACTTGCGTTGACGAATTTGTACTGTTTGAACAGGTGAATCAGGCCATTGCGCAGCGCCGTCATGCAGGCGCTCTCGAGAGAATCCTTCGCAATTTCGCGAACCTCATCCGCGCCGCGGAAATCGCGATCTTCCGAGATATAATCGGCAAGAAACACGATCTTATCAAGCAGCGTCATGTCAACACGCCCCGCAGTGTGGTAGCGCACCGCATCCGCTATCTCGCGGTCGCAGCCCAGCTCGTTTTCAACGTACTCCCCGCCCGCAAAAGAATGCCAAAGCGCGGGGCATCTCTCAATTAACATAGAGTTTATTATATCAGAGCGCCGCAGCATTTGCAATAAATCGTCCCGGTTGCGCTCCTTGAGTATGTCGTGCAAATAGGCCGCCGTGCGCGAGCGCTCCACATCTGCGCCGAATCGCTGTGCGAGCTCTTCTGCCGCCCGAGCGACACATTCGGTGTGATAGAATCTCTCTTCGGACAGCTGCGCTTTCGCTTGTTTTCTCGCCTCGTTTGAAGTCATTTCCATCTCTCCCACATACATTTGCGATTAACAGTTAAGCCCTATCGATAAAGGCCGAATTTGTCAATGATATCGGCAACATACGGGTCGAGCATCTCCCGTGCATCTTTGCCTTCGGAATATATCCTTCGTATCTCGCTCGAGCTCATCGGAAGCGGGTCGTAATCGAGCAGAAGCACCCTTCCTCTCATACGCTTGAGCCGCGCGCACTCCCGCTCAAGCGCCATGTGATCGTCCCCCGTGCGGCTTGCGGCAATGAGTGTTGCAAGAGGTAATATACGTCGAAATCGGTGCCATTCCTCGAATGTCACCAGCATGTCGCTGCCTATAAGAAGAAACAGCTCGGTGTCTTTATATATTTTTTTAAGCCTGATCAGCGTTTTCAGCGTGTAGCTCTTGTCGTGCCTGCCCGCGCGCTCAAGCAGTGATATTCTGACACACGGGTCAATCTTTTCAAACACCCGACACATGAGCGCACGGATTCCGAGCGGAACACCCGAAACTTGCTTGTGCGGGGAAATACAGCTCGGCAAAACAAGCGCGGCATCGGGATGGATAAAGTCGATGCCGGCTTGCAATATGCGTTCATGGCCGAGATGCGGCGGATTGAACGCGCCGCCGTAAACAAGTAACTTTTTCAAAATCACAATCCCGTTTTCATGTCTGTCGATTAAAAAGCAAGAATATCTTTGAACGCGTTGATTTCGTCGTTGCGCTTATATATCACAAATCGGCTGCCTATAACCTGAATGGGTTCGGCACACAGTGCCGAACAAATCTGTGTGCATGCCTCGCGCGCGGAAAACTCGCTGTTATCGAGCACCCGCAGCTTGATGAGTTCGCGCGTTGCGAGCGCTGCCCCGACACCCTGTGTAAGCGCGTCGTCTATGCCGCCCTTTCCTATCTGAAATATCGTTTCAATCCCGTTCGCCTCACTGCGAAGAGCAGCGCGCTGTTTACCTGTAAGCATCAAATTCTCCTCTTGTTTTTGTTATTCCACGAAGCTTGAACGCCAGCTTTCTCACCGCGCGACCGCGGTGACTCACTGCATTTTTTCTCGCAGCGGACATCTCCGCCAAACTCTCATGATTGGGCAGCCTGAAGATCGGATCGTAGCCGAACCCGCCCTCTCCGCAACGTTCAAATCCGATGTATCCCTCAACAAAGCCCACCGCGCGCAGCACGGTGCCGTCCGGAAATATGGCGCATACGCAGCTCACAAAGCGAGCGCCGCGCTTTTCTATCGGCAGTCCATCCAGATTTGCAAGCAGCTTATTGATATTTTTTTCACTGTCGCAGTCCCCTCCGGCATAACGCGCGGTGTGAACTCCCGGAGCGCCATGTAGCGCGTCGACACAGAGGCCTGAGTCGTCAGCGATAACCGCTCTTCCCGTCACGTCAAACGCAGCTTTCGCCTTGATATACGCGTTTTTTGAAAAGGTGGATCCCGTCTCTTCCGGGTCGACAGTCACCCCCGCTGTGCACAGCGAAATGCAGCCGCAGTGGACGGTTTTTAATATCTCACAAAGTTCACTCAGTTTGTGCTCGTTGTTCGTGGCGGCGACAAACTCGGTTCCGATATACTTTTTATTCATCCGAACATAGCCTCACAGAATTGATTCGCATCGAATACGTCAAGATCCTCAATACCCTCGCCAACGCCGATATAGCGCACCGGTATTCCCAGCTCGTCTCTAATGGAGAATACCGCGCCTCCCTTTGCGGAGCCGTCGAGCTTGGTGAGCACTATCCCGCTAACTCCCGCGCCGATCGCAAATTCGCGCGCCTGATTGAGCGCGTTGCGCCCTGTGACGGCGTCGAGCACAAGCAGTGTCTCAATACTCGCCGTGTCCGCAGCCTTGCTGACTATGCGGCTCATTTTGGCAAGCTCCTCCATGAGATTTTTCTTATTGTGCAGCCTGCCTGCCGTGTCGGCAAGCACAATATCTATCCCACGTTTTTTTGCGCTCGACACGGCGTCGAATATTACAGCCGACGGATCGTTTGAACCTTCGATCATTTCTACTCCGGCACGCTTCGCCCAAACACGCAGCTGGTCTGTCGCCGCGGCGCGAAAGGTGTCAGCTGCGGCGAGCAGGACGCTCTTTCCCTGCTTTTTATAGAGACTTGCAAGCTTTCCCGTCGTGGTCGTCTTGCCTGCCCCATTCACTCCGATGAGCATAACCACCGTGGGACTGCCGGAAAAAAGCATCGGTTCTTCCGCCGCGAGACGCTCAGCACAAAGTGTCTTAAACAGCGCGAGCGCGCCATCTCCGTCGGTCACAAGTTTTTTTGCCACCTGCACGCGCAGTTCGTCCACCAGAGCACACGCAACCGAAGCGCCAGCATCGCTCATTATAAGCTGTTCCTCAAGCCGATCATAAAATTCTTCATCGGGCTTTTCGCCGTGCAACCCGTAAATGACACTGTCACGCGTTTTTTTAAGTCCCTCGGACAATTTTTCAAAAAATCCCATTTGTATCCTCTTCAATTAAATCCCGGCGGCTTGTGTTTCTATCACAGCACGCCTGCACTATCGGTGCACGCCGTCAGTTTGCAATGACGAGCCGTGCCTCATCGACATCGAGCCTCAGCAGTTTGGAGACTCCCTCCTCCTGCATCGTGACGCCGTACAGCACATCGGCGGCCTCCATCGTTCCGCGGCGATGGGTGATCGCGATAATCTGGGTTCGCTCGGTCACACGCGCAAGATAGTTTGCAAATCTGCTGACATTGGATTCATCCAGTGCGCTGTCAATCTCGTCCAGTATACAGAACGGCGACGGATTCACCCCTAGAATCGCAAAATAAATTGCAATCGCAACGAGAGATTGCTCGCCTCCGGACAGCGCCGCAAGATTGTTTATAACCTTGCCTGAAGGCTGAACATCTATCTCTATTCCGCTCTCCAGAACATCGCTCTCATCGGACAGATAGAGGTTTGCTCTTCCGCCTCCGAAAAGCTCGACGAAGGTCTTGCGGAATCGCGTGTTTATCTCGTTGAAGCTCGCGGTGAATATCGTCTTCATCTCAATTTCAAGACTGTCTATCAGTTTCAGTAAATCCGCGCGCGAGCGCTCGACATCGGACACCTGCGCGCCCAAAAATTCCGTGCGCTCATGGACTTCCTTGAATTCCTCTATCGCTCCGACGTTGACATTGCCGAGCGAGCGTATGCGAGAGCGAAGCGATGCGACCTGCTGCCGCAGGGAGGTTATCGATTCAAACTCGACACATAGTCCCCGCGCCTCGGCCCGCGTCAGCTCGTATTCTTCCCAGAGTTTGGCGTTTGCCGAATCATATTCGGATTGCAGCGCAACTTTGCGCTCCTCAAGCCGCGAGGTCTCTCGTGCAATTTCCTCACGCTGTCTTGTGAGTTCTGCATAACGCGCCTGTGTCTCCGTTATCTCGCGCTCATTGCCCGCGCGCTCACTCACAGCCGCATCGATATCCGCACGGTATTTTGCAATTGCACTGCCGAGCGACTCCATCTCGGCCTGCTTTTGAGCAATGGTCTGCTCGGCGTCGTGATTGTCCTTTTCAAGGCTTGCAATCGTCTTTTCGATTTCTCCTGCGCGTCCTTTAGCATCCGTGAGCTGTTTTTCAAACTGCTCAATCGCGTAATTCGCGCTCTCTATGTCCTTTTGCTTTTCCGCGCGCTCAATGCGCCGCTCGGAGAGTAGCTCGGAAAGTTCCGAGCGGCACTTCATAAAGTCGTCAGCACCATCTCCGCCGCTTTCGTTCTCAAGTCGCTCTGCCTCCTTTAAAAGGTCGCGGAGTCTCTCGTCGTTTTGCTCCGTTCGGCGCTCCTTTTCGGCGCGGTCTGCCGCGAGTTTTTCGAGTTCTCTCTCAATTGCTGCGACGGAACTCTCGAAACTCTGCACCTCACTTTCAAGTTGAGCAAGGCGTGTTTGAACTCGCAATCTATCCTCTGCGTGGTTGGCAAGATCAGCTGAAGCCGCTTGTATCTGAGCCTCCAGAACCGTCCTCTCGGACGCGAGCTTGTCGCGCTCTGCGCGCGTTGAGGCACAGGAATTGTCGATCTCATTTGCCTTTGCCTCAAGCTTTTCAATTTCACTTTTTCGGGAAAAGATTCCCGCTGAACGAGCGGTGAATCCACCTGTGTATGACCCACCTGCGTTGATCACCTGTCCGTCCATCGTGACAACACGGTAGCGATAGCCGAGCTTTTTTGCGAGCACCGACGCGCTGTCCAGCTCTTCTGCGACGATTATGCGCCCGAGCAGGCTGCTCATCACGTCCCCAAAGCGCGCGTCGCAACTGACGAGCTCACTCGCGAGACCCACGACACCCGGCTGTGAGAGCTGCACTCTGTCGTCAAAACGAGAGGGCTTAATCGTGTCGAGCGGCAGAAATGTCGCTCGACCCGCGCGGTTCTCTTTAAGAAATACAATCGCCTGCTTTGCCGCTCGCTCGTCTGCGACGACGATATTCTGCGCCGCCGCTCCGAGCGCCGTCTCAACCGCGAGCTCACATCCCTCTCTCACCGTGATGAGCGACGCCACCGTGCCGACTATTCCCCGCAGCTCCCGCTGATCGGAGGCCTGGGAAACTTTTTTGACGCTGTTCGTGAAACCCTCCATGGAGTGTTCCATGTCACGCAGCACGTTGGCGCGGTTGCGAGCCTCACTGATTTGGCTCTGTTTCTTTTCAAGCTCTGCCGCAATCTCGGACAGCTTTGCAGCACGGCTGTCCTGCTTCATTGTATACCCCTTGATGAGGTTGTCGCATTCGGCGGAATCTCTCTTTATTTCGCTGAGATACTCCTCGTTTTCCGCTCGCTCTGTCTTCGCCTGCGCGAGTCGTGTTTGCACTTCGGGCAGCTGCGATTCGAGGGTCTGCGCGCGCTCTTTAAACAGTTCGACCGACGACACAGCCGACACCGAATCGACGCGTAAATCGGTGATCTTCGCTTGCAGCGCGCTGAGGTTTTTCGAGGCTTCCGCGCGCAGCCGATCGCTTATCCCATTGTTTTCGATGAGCGAATCCAATTCGGACTGGGCCTTCGAGATAATCTCGTCCAACGCCGTAAGCTCCGCATTTTTTTCATCGATTGAAAACTGCTTTGCCTCAATTTCCGCGTTAAATCCGCCTCCGCTGTCGCTCATGCTGAGCACCGCACTGCGAAGCTCTGCTATCTGACCTTCAGCGTGTCCTATATCGTTGCGGCGCACCGCAATTTCCCGCTCCGCGGCCGAAATAGCCTCGTTTGTCTCGAGTATCTGTTCATTATACCTCTCGATGGCGACGTTGCGCTCTCGGTTCAGCTCGTGATAGTGCTCGGTCTGCTCGCTCAACTGTTCTATCTGTTCCTCTATATTCTCATAATCGCGTTTTGCGACATCGATTTTATCGCCCTGCCCGCGCAAGCTGTCGCGCGAGCGCTCGATTATATCGCAGTAAAGCGTTATCTCGAGGCTTTTTTTCTCATCCGAAAGTTCGATAAAACGCAGAGCCTGATTGCGCTGTTCCTCAAGCGGCGCAAGACGCGCGGTCAGTTCGTCGAGTATATCACGCAATCGGGAAAGATTATCCTCTGCAGCCGCAAGCTTGCGAGACGCCTCGTTTTTGCGAAAGCGGTATTTTGCAATTCCCGACGCCTCCTCGAATATCTCGCGGCGCTCGGTGCTCTTCGCTCCCACAATCTCCGATATTTTTCCCTGTCCTATTATCGAATAACCGTCGCGTCCGAGGCCCGTGTCCATGAACGTCTCGCGCACGTCACGCAACCTAACGGTCGCACCGTTGAGCAGGTATTCGCTGTCCCCGCTGCGATAAAACCGGCGGCACACGATGAGCTGATCGTCGGCATCGGGCAAGCGTCGGTCGCTGTTGTCAAGGCAGAGCGAAACCTGCGCAAACCCCATTGGGCGTCGCAGCTGTGTCCCCCCGAAGATCACGTCTTCCATCTTGTCGCCGCGCAGAGACTTGGTGCTCTGCTCGCCCAGCACCCAGCGAACCGCGTCGCTGATGTTGCTCTTGCCCGATCCGTTGGGTCCGACTATTGCGGTCATGCCCTGCTCAAACGCAACGCGTGTTTTGTCAGGGAAAGATTTAAATCCCTGTATTTCAATATATTTCAGACGCAAAACAGTTCCCCTTTTGCATTAAGTTTCATAATGATGCTTATTTTACAGTCCCATAAGTTCAAGAGCCTCTCGGGCGGCATTTTGCTCAGCCTGCTTTTTGCTGTGGCCGACGCCTCTCCCGATGATGTTGCTGTTAAGATGCACCTCGAAATTGAATATCTTGTCGTGATCGGGTCCGCTCTCACCCGCGAGCACATAGCGAAGACGCTCCTCAGGATTTTGCTGAACTATCTCCTGAAGCTCGGTTTTGTAATCGCGCTCCTCGCCATCAACCGCTTCCTTAGCTCGCACGAAACGCAGCACGAATTGCTTTGCGCTCTCATATCCCCCGTCAAGGTATATCGCGGCAATCACCGCTTCAAAACAGTCGGCAAGGATCGAAGGCCGGCCGGATCCACCGCCCTTTTCTTCACCCCTTCCGAGCATGATGTGTTCACCAAGCGCGATCTCTCCCGCATATCGCGCGAGCGCGCCCTCACAGACAAGCGAAGCGCGCCGTTTGGTAAGTTCGCCCTCGGGCAGTTTGGGAAGCTGTGCAAACAGGTGCTCTGATGTTATCGTTGAGAGCACCGAATCCCCCAAAAACTCCAGCCTCTCGTTGCACGCAATTCTGCCGAGTCCGTGCTCGTTTGCATAGCTTGAATGGGTCAGCGCTTCTTCGAGCAGCGCCGCGTCCCGAAATTCATATTCTATATTGCGCTCAATTTCCCTCATCGTCACGCTGCCTCTGCCATTTTAGTATTAATCGCCGTCATTGTGACGTTCGGTCTCAAACGCGCGCGCTATCCGCTCGCCCATGTCCGATCCGCCCCACGCTATCGCCTGCCGCACGGCGTTCTTTATCGCCTGTGCGTTCGAGCTGCCGTGAGCCTTGATAACTGGCTTTTGCAGTCCTATTATCGGCGCTCCGCCATATTTTGTGTAGTCCATCCTGTTTTTAAATTGACGCAGCGCAGGTTTTAGTGCCGCCGCCGCGAGCTTGGTTAGGATATTTTGATAAAAAACTCCCTTGAGTTCGGAAAAGAGCATTGAGCTCGCGCCCTCAACCGTCTTGAGGATTATATTCCCGGTAAAACCGTCGGACACCACGACGTCACACGCTCCGAGCAGTATATCCCGCCCCTCTATATTGCCGACAAATCGGATATCGTCACGGGCTGCGAGCAGCTTATACGATTCGATTTGCAGCTCGGTTCCCTTGCTCTCCTCAGCCCCGTTGTTAGCGAGCGCGACACGTGGCTCTTTCGTCCCAACTACCGCCTGCATATACTGCGATCCCATCACGCCAAACTGCACGAGCATCTCGGGGCGGCACTCGGCATTCGCCCCGCAATCGATGAGCAGTGTTGACGTCTTGCCCGGCAGCACAACGCAGAGCGCCGGACGCTTGACACCTTTGATGCGCCGCACGAGCAGCGTGCTTCCCATGAGCAGAGCGCCGGTCGGCCCGGCGCTGACAAACGCGTCCGCACCGCCCTCGGCGACAAGCCGGAGCCCCACGCCCATCGAGCTGTCCGATTTCGATTTGAGCACCGCTTTTGCCTCATCGTTCATGTCCATCACAGATGACGAGCCAACAATCTCGATTCCGCTGATATCGATGCCGTTTTGGGCGGCACAGCGCTCTATTTCAGCGATATCTCCGACAAGCGCAAGCGCCTGCCGGAACTCCCGCGCCTCAGAGGCACCCTTGATTATCTCGAGCGGTGCGTCGTCCCCTCCGAAAGCGTCAATTGCAATTTTCATATATATAACCCTCCATTGCGGCGAGTGCGCGCACACTTTGAGCCTCATACCTCAGCCGCTTGTCTTTTATCATTTCACCGAGCGGCGGAAGCGAGCCCATATTCGCGCCCAGCGGCTGAAAATCTCTATTTTCAAACAGAAGATGCCGCAGCAGCGCACCGCACATCGTCTCGGGCGGGGGAAGCACACTCGCGCGCCCCCGCAGCTTGTCCTTCATAAACCGCGCTGCGAACATCCCGCACATAGCGCTCTCCATATATCCCTCGACACCGGTGAGCTGTCCCGCCACGAGCACAAACGGGCTGTCCTTGATTCCGAGAAATCCGTCGAGCGCGAGCGGAGAATTCACAAAGCTGTTGCGGTGCATCACGCCATAGCGGGCAAACTCCGCGCGTTCAAGTCCCGGTATTGTCGAAAAGACTCGTTTCTGCTCTGAAAAGCGAAGGTTTGTCTGAAACCCCACGAGGTTATATAGCGTGCCCTCGGCGTTTTCCCTTCTCAGCTGAACCGCCGCCCACGGCCGATGTCCCGTCTTAGGATTTATAAGCCCCACCGGCTTCATCGGGCCGTAACGCGCGGCATCAAGTCCACGGCTCGCCAATTTCTCGATCGGCATACATCCCTCATAAACGTGAAAATCAAAGCCGTGAACACCCGCGCCCTCCGCCGAAACGAGTAGCGCGTGAAACGCCTCATAGCCCTCTTTGTCAAAGTAGCAGTTGAGATAATCGGCGTCGCCCTTGCCGTAGCGTGACGCCGCATACACCCGCTCCATGTCGATGCTGTCTGCGGTGACAATGGGTGCGGCCGCGTCGTAAAACGAGAGCGCTCCCTGCCCGCAAAGCGCAAACAGCCGATCCGCAAGCGCGCCGTCCGTGAGCGGCCCCGTCGCCACTATGGTGGGAAATATGGCGTCTATATCGGTTATTTCGGATCGCACAATTTTGATATTAGGTTCGCTTTCGATCGCCTTTGTCACTCCGTGCGAAAACAGCTCTCTGTCCACTGCGAGCGCGCCGCCCGCAGGCACCGCGCAACTGTCCGCAACCGCGAGACAGAGCGAGCCGAGAGCGCGCATTTCGTTCTTGAGCAAACCTGCCGCCGTGTCGGGGCGGGCGCTCTTAAACGAATTGGAGCAGACAAGCTCTGCAAAGCCGTCAGAAATATGGGCGGGCGAGTGCTTTTTGGGTTTCTGTTCACACAGCTCGACCATAAAGCCGTCTCGAGAGAGCGCAAATGCCGCCTCACAGCCCGCAAGCCCCGCTCCTACCACGCGGACGTCGCTCATTTGTCGTCGTCCTTGCTGTGCACGCGTGAATAGTCGCAGCCCTCCTTGGCGCAGTAGAGCATTGGGTTTTTCCCTTTTTTGCTGAACAGGCTACCGCCGCATTGTGGGCAGCGCTCGGCACTCGGCTCGTCCCAGCTCATAAATCCGCAGTCCTTGCCCTTTTCACAGGCGTAAAAAACGCGTCCCTTTTGAGATCTGCGCACGAGCACCTTTCCTCCGCATTTCGGGCAAAATCCGGGGGTTTCGGTCACTATCTTCTTTGTGTTTCGGCATTCGGGAAATCCCGGACAGGCGAGGAATTTTCCATATCTGCCTGTTTTAATAACCATATTTCGCCCGCACAGCTCGCACACGACGTCGGTCTCCTCTTCGGGAACCTTCATGCGCTGTCCGTCGAGCGAAGTCTCGGCCTTTTTGAGCGTCTTGGCAAAGTCTTTGTAGAATTTGTCCAGTGTCTTTACCCAGTCGGCCTTTCCCTCCTCGATCTTATCGAGACTTTTTTCCATTCCCGCCGAGAATTTTTCATCGACAATATTGGGAAACTGTTCGATCATTATGTCGGTGACCACCATGCCAAGCGGCGTCGGTCTGAGCGATTTTTGATCGCGCTCAACGTATCCTCGGTCGATTATGGTCGATATGATAGGTGCGTAAGTTGACGGGCGTCCGATGCCGTTTTCCTCGAGGAATTTGATCAGCGACGCCTCTGTAAATCTCTGGGGCGGCTGCGTGAATTTCTGTGATTGTTTTATCTCTTTCTTGTGCAGCACTGTCGTCTTTTCGAGCGCGGGAAGTGCGGTCATCGCGCCCTCGGGCTTGTCGTCGGTCGAAACCTCATAGAGCTTTGTGAAGCCGTCGAACACGACGGTGAATCCCGTCGCGCGGAAAAGATACTCTCCAGCCTCAATATTGACCGTTGAGGTGTCGAGAATCTGGTCGTTCATTCGGCTTGCGACAAAGCGATCCCAGACGAGTTTATATATTTTATATTGATCCGCCGTGAGCGAAGCCTTGACTTTTTCGGGGGTGAGCGTCACGTCGGTCGGGCGAATCGCTTCATGGGCGTCCTGCACGTTGGATGCGCCCTTGCGCTTGTAAACGCGCTGGGTCTTGCAGACATAATTATCGCCGTACTCCTGCTCGATAAAGCCGTTTGCGGCGGCAATAGCGTCGTCCGAGATGCGCAGGGAGTCAGTTCTCATATAGGTGATAAGCCCGGTTGATCCTGTCCCCTCAATGTCGATTCCCTCGTAGAGGTCCTGCGCCGCGCGCATGGTGCGCCGCGCGGTGAATCCGAGCTTGCGGGAAGCCTCCTGCTGGAGCGTCGATGTTATGAACGGCGGCTCCGGGACTCGTTTCCTCGTTCCTTTTTTGATATCCGATATGACAAATTCGGCGTTTTCAAGCGCAGAAAGCACCGAATCACACTGTTCTTTGTTTTCAATCTTAAAATCGTCCGCCCCAATGCCCTTCTGTCCTCGCAGCTTGGCGGTGAACAGCTTCTGAGAACCGGACGGGCGCAGAACCGCGTCAATCGTCCAGTATTCTTCGGGAATAAACGCCTCAATAAGGCGCTCGCGGTCGACAATGAGTCTTGCCGCAACAGATTGCACGCGCCCTGCCGACAGGCCTCGGCGCACCTTGCGCCACAAAAACGGCGAGAGCTTATATCCGACGATTCTGTCGAGTATGCGCCGTGCCTGCTGAGAATTCACAAGATCGATATCAATCTCGCGCGGGTTCTCCATCCCCATCTCGACACCTTTTTTGGTTATCTCCCCGAACGTCACTCTGTTCGGCTGGTCTACAGACAGACCGAGCAGGTATGCAAGATGCCATGAAATCGCCTCACCCTCGCGGTCAGGGTCGGTTGCGAGAAACACCTCGTCGCTCTTTGCGGCGGCGGTCTGCAGCTCTTTTATGAGCTTTTCCTTGCCCGTTATATTTAGATATTGGGGCTTGAATTCCTTTTCGACGTTAACGCCGAGCGAATTGCGCGGCAAATCACGTATATGGCCCATCGAGGCCATAACTTCAAAATTTTTGCCGAGATATTTTTTGATTGTCTTCGCCTTGGCGGGAGACTCCACAATAACAAGCTTTGACATAAGTTTCGATACCGTCCTGAAGTAGTATTGGCGTGCAATGGCCGCGCATAGGGAAAATTCGGTTATTCAGCTTCTTCTGTACTTTGGGCCGGGCAGCGTCTCGACGACGCCATCCATTTCAAGCTCACACAGTTCCGCGAGCAGCTCACCGGGCTGGAGACCCGTTTTGGCCGCGAGCGCGTCGCAGTCGAGCTCGCAATCCGCAAGAGCGTCATAAATTTTCTTTCGTGCACCTTTAATTTCCCGTGAGGGCGTGGTCTGTTCGAGCGTTGTCTGAATGTATTCCGAGATCGGCGCGACACCGATTGATTCGAGTATGTCTAGAGCGTCGGTAGCGGGCGCTGCGCCCTGTTTGAGCAGGCGGTTGGTTCCCTCACTGTTCTGAGAAAAAATGCTCCCGGGCACTGCGAAAACCTCGCGCCCGTCGTCGAGCGCCCAATTGGCGGTTATCATCGTCCCGCTGCGCCTTGCAGCTTCAAAGACGATTATCGCCCGCGACAGTCCCGAAATTATGCGGTTGCGCCGCGGAAACATTCCGCGGTGTGCAGGAGTTCCGGGAGGATACTCGCTCGCGATACAGCCGCCTGAGCTTTCAATTCGCGCGCGCAACTCGGCATGGTCTCTCGGATAGGTGTCGTCAATGGCCGTTCCGAGCACAGCCACGGTTTTCGCTTCGCACTTGAGCGCCGTCCTGTGCGCTTCGGCGTCGATACCATGAGCAAGACCGGAAACGATTGTAATTCCCGAGCGGCAGAGCGGCTCGCACAGCCGTCTTACCGAATCTCGCCCGTATTTCGTTGAATTCCTCGCCCCGACTCCGGCAACGCACACACCCGACAGCGCCGCGACGTCACCCGTGACATAGAGCACAGCAGGCGGAATTCGGGTCTGGCGCAGACGTTCGGGGTAACTCTCATCCGCATAGCAGAGCACACGCGCGCCGAAACTCTCGCAGTCGTTCAGAATCCGCTCGCAGTCCCCGAGCGACAGCGTTCGCGCTGTCTTATACTCCACGGGGGAAAGCGAGCGCGCGAGCGTGGCGCTCTGCCGGTTGTCGTAAATTTCCTTGATATAATCAAATTCGTGCAGCAGCTCGCGCATTCGGGCGTTGCACGGCCCGAGCACTTCAGACAGCCATATCCAGTATATCGTCCTGTCGCTCATATCCGAAGCTCCCACATAAGTATCGCCGCTGCGGCGCCTGCATTCAGACTTTCAACCGCGCCCGTCATGGGAATTTCAACGCAGCGCGAACATGCGGCAATCACATCGGCCGGGAGTCCCGCGCCCTCACTGCCTATCGTGAGCGCGAGTTTTGGAGGCACTGTGAATTTTCCAAGCATCTCGCCGCCGTCCCGCAATGCCGCAGCAAAAGTGGCAAAGCCAAAACCCGCAAGTTCACGGAGCAGTTCCGGCATATTGTCAGTCTGAACGATTTTGAGCGCGAAAGCAGCGCCCATTGACGCGCGAAGTGTTTTTGGCGCAAACAGATCCGCACACTTCCGATCTACCGCCACAGCATAGCCGAGCGCCGCTGCGGTCCTCAGCGCGGCTCCGACGTTCGCGGGATCCTGAACGCCGCAGAGCGCGAGCACACGCTGCATGCGCTCTGCATCAGCGTGTGGGAGTGTCTCCGGCATCCTCAAAACCGCAAATGCGCCTTGAGGACTTTTGTCTTCAGTGAGTTTCGCGCAGACACTATCTGTCATCACAACCGAGCGGGTTGCGAGAGAATCGAGCGCACGGCATTCGCTCTCGAAGCGAGCCCTCGCATCGGGCGTCGCCCAAAATTCCTCGATCTGCGCACCGTGTCGCGCCGCCTCAAGACAAAGCTTGAACCCGTGCGCAACGCAGAGTCCGCGCGCCTTTCGAGTCTTGCTGTCAGCGCACAGTTTTGAAATGTCTTTTACCCGCTCGCTAGTACGGCTTGTTATCTCTTCCGGCATAAGCACTCTCTTTTAAAAATCATGCGCAAACGGCGGCGCGGTGAAGTATCTGCGTGCGCCGCCGTCGCCTATATTATGTAGTTTCTTGTAATTATTATACGCGTATCAAGCGGAGTTGTCACCCCCAAATACGCACAAAGCCCGTACGCGCGTATTGCGCGTGCGGGCATGTTTATGATTTAGAGCGAGGCCTTTGCCTTTTCGGTAAGCGCTGTAAACGCGCCGGGATCGTTGATTGCCATCTCGCTGAGCATTTTGCGGTTCAGCTCAATTTCAGCCTTTTTAAGCCCGTTCATAAATGTGCTGTAGTTCATACCGTTTAGCTTAGCAGCCGCCGATATCCTCGTTATCCACAGTCTGCGGAAATCACGTTTTCTCCGCTTTCTGCCGACATACGCATAGTTGCCGGACTTATATACGGCCTGTTTCGCTGTTTTAAACAGTGTATGCTTGCTGCCGAAATAGCCCTTTGCAAGCTTGAGTATCTTTTTTCTTCTCTTGCGCGTCATCATCGCGCCTTTTACGCGAGCCATGTTGTTGTGCCTCCTAAAATATCAGATTATCCGATGCGGTCTTCGGCTTATTTGTAGGGTACGAGAACCTTAATGTTTGCCGCGTTGGTCTTATCCACGTAAGCAGGGGCACGCAGATGTCTCTTGCGTTTGGTCGTCATCTTGTTGAGGATGTGCGAACGAAAAGCGTGAGCTCTCTTTATCTTGCCGTTCTTGGTTATCTTTGTTATGCGTTTTTTTGTGCCGCTATGCGACTTCATCTTGGGCATTTGTACTTTTTCCTCTCTAAAGTTACTTTGCTGCTTTCGAGGTAATCACCATCTGCATCGAGCGTCCCTCAAGCTTGGGATCTTTCTCGACACTGCCGTGCTCGGCTACCGCTTCGGCAAACCGAGCCATGACGATATTGCCCCGGGAGGCATGCGCCATCTCGCGTCCGCGGAAGCGGATGCTGGCTTTGACTTTGTCACCCTCCTGCAAAAATTTCAGCGCGTGACCGACCTTAGTCTCGAAATCGTGTTCTCCGATATTGACTGACAATCGAATTTCTTTCAGCTCCACGACTTTCTGGTTTTTGCGCTGTTCCTTTTCGCGCTTTTGCTTTTCAAAGCGGAACTTGCCATAGTCCATGAACTTGCAGACGGGCGGGGCTGCCGCCGGTGAAATCTCGACTAAGTCGAGGTTGCGTTCCGCCGCCGTTTCAAGGGCTTTGGCACACGTCATGATACCGAGCTGACTGCCGTCCTCATCGATCACTCGAACTTCCTTGGCCTTAATGGCCTCGTTGACGGCAAGCTGGTCCTTAGCTGCTATAGGGATGCACCTCCAAATTATGATAAAACAAAAAGCGCGGATAAATCCCGCGCACAACAGAAATCTTCCGCGAACAAGTTCGCCAAGTTTTCACATCGACCGTCGCGTCAGCTTAAAACGCACGGTGAGCACGGGCGTGCTTCTTTGTCGTCGGGTATTATAATAACAACAGCGCCGAGAGATGTCAAGTTTTTTTATCTTCGCGCTCAAATATCGGTAAAGACGCCTCCTCTCGGATTTTGTCGCAATATCATGATTAAAGCGGCAAGGGCTGCTAAATCTTTGTCGCATATCCCTATTGTCACAATATATAGAGCATAGTACACTATTACCAACAACATAATACGACTGATATATATCGGGTAATACGGTCCCGACGTCTCTACACGGCCGCCGCAAACGGCCTTGCTATCGGTCACTCGCGCGAATTGCGCCTCGCCTGACGGCGTAGGTCTTTGCCTTCCTCAAATTCCACCCGTCAGAGTTAAGCGGTCGCTTTTGCACAGTGTCTCCATGGTATTGTATGAGCCGCGTTCCCGATCGTATGTCGAGCGCGGCTGTATTTTTTGTTGTCTGCGGGGGAGGGTACAGCCCCCGTAAAAAAAATCCGGAGGATATGCTGCACAATGGAAAAGTTCTTTAAGCTCAAAGCACATGGGACAACCGTCCGCACCGAGATCGTCGCGGGCGTCTCCACTTTCATGACCATGGCATACATCATCGCTCTCAACCCCACTCTCATCTCGGGGGCTTTTCAGGGTGAGCCTATGTGGAACGCCGTGTTCCTCGCGACGATTCTCTCGTCGGCTATCGGCACCTTTCTCATGGGGCTTCTCGCAAACCAGCCCTTTGCCCTCGCGCCCGGAATGGGCCTCAACAGCTATTTTGCGGGCGTTGTCGCCTCAATAGCGGCCGCGGCGGCAATCTCGTATGAAGAGGCGTTTCCCGCGGGTCTCGCAATCATTCTCATCTCGGGCGTGCTCTTCACAACACTCACGCTGTTCAAAATCCGCGAGAAAATCGTCGACGCCATCCCGACGGCTGTGCGTCTCGGAATTCCCGCAGGAATCGGTCTAATGCTCATAAATATCGGGCTCACTTCCAACGCCGGTATTTTCAGCCCCGATTTTTCCAATGTCTGGTATATGCTCACCAACTTCTTCAGCCAGGGTCCGAGCGCCACGGCAGCGGCGATGGGCGAGCAGTATCCGGTAATGATCCTCTATGTGCTCACTTTCTTTGTCGGTCTTTTCGCGATAACCGTTCTGCACCACAAAAAGGTCAAGGGCTCGGTTCTTCTCGGCATGGCAATTGGCTCGGTCGTATACTGGATCGGCAGCTTTATTCTCGGCAGCAATCCGTTTGCCTCGCTCGCCGGAGCGAGCTTTATGCCCCCGTTTGCCGACATGCTCAATCTCACATTCTTTAAATTTAACTTCAAAACCCTGTTCAGCATCGGAATCTTCTCCGCAGTGATGACGATCATCACCTTCTGCATGATCGACATGTTCGACACAATCGGCACTCTTTACGGGACTGCCAAGCGTGCCAATATGCTCGATGAAAACGACAAGCTTCCGAATATGAACGAGGCCATGCTTGCCGACGCGCTCGCGACATGCGCGGGAGCGTGCACCGGCACATCAACAGTCACAACCTACATCGAGTCGGCGGCGGGCGTTGAAGAGGGTGGGCGCACAGGTCTCACCTCCATCGTGACCGGCGTGCTCTTCCTGCTTGCCATGTTCCTCGCCCCCATCGCGGGACTGATTCCCGCCCCCGCAACATCGGCGGCTCTCGTCTTCGTCGGCGTGCTCATGATGGGCTCTCTCAAAGAAGTGGATTACACCGATGTCTCCCAGAGCGTGCCTGTTGTGCTGCTGCTCATCTTCATGCTGGGCACAAGCGGGATCGGCAACGGCATCGGAATCGGTCTCATTGCCTATTCAATCATCAAGCTTCTGACCGGCAAGAGCAAAGAAGTTTCCCTGCTGACAATAATTCTCTCGCTGCTCTTCATCGCGAAATTCTTCGTGGTATTCTGAAAAAGTCTCCGGATTAAAAGCGTTGTTGCGGTAGCTGCGCGCTGAATATATCTTCACGAAAAACCGCCCTCAATATGGCTTCAAGCCATCAAAGGGCGGTTTTTTCTGTCGCTTATTGCTTTTTCTTTAACTCTTTTTGACGCTTACCTAATAACTTCGTTTGCAAACGACATCATGTTTTAAGCGCATGATTTCCTTGAAATCCACAGCCGTAAAATCTTCCCGTTCGGAGTGCATTCGCTGCTGTCCTTATTTCAAAAAACCTTGACAGTGTTTTGAAAAATTGAAATGTTTTGTGTGCAAAGCCGCAAAAAGTATGAAAAGTAAGCAATCTGAAAATGCGTTGGAATCCTCCGCGTAGCGGCTGTGTTTTTTATGGTTATGCGGAGATGTTTTCAGGCGCAATTTAATTTGCAAAACCTGGCGCGACAGAGCTTTTTGTGCCCACATTGGAAGATCCGTGATCGACAGTGAATCGCTCTTATTTAAATGATCTTGTGCTTTGTGGATTGTCCGTCGGGAGCATTGACACGAGCAATCAATCAGTCGAATGGGGAATTTCCGCCGCCTTGATGTCAATCGCACTGCCCTGCTCGGTCGACCCCGCCACAAGCATTTCTCTCTTTTTGCTGATGTGCCAATAAAGTGCAAATCCCACTCCGCCTATCAACGCCGGAATGCTGAAAATCGCAAACATTGTGCGCACGCTTGACGCCTCTGCCACCGCGCCAAAAAACGTGCTGCCTATTATCTGGGCGAGAGAGAGACAACTCGCTTCATACATGATGAGTGCGCTCGCGAGAAACTCGCGCGGTATCTGTTCGCTGATGTATCGGACAATTCCGGGAATGAGCAGCGCATATGATATCATCTGCATAATCGGTGTTATGATTAGCGCCATGGTCACACTCGTGCACAGCGAGAACGCAAGAGCCTTGACGCCCATTCCAATCATGCCGATTGCGAGAATCCGGTCTGTGCCGACCTTGTCCGCTATTTTTGTAAAATTCTTGACGATAAAAAACTCAAAAAATGCCATCAGAAAATAGCCTATTCCGATCACGCCGACACTGCCTCCGAGTTCGGAGATGAAGCGCGCGTAAAATGACAGCATCGACGAGTTGCTCAGAGCGACAAGGAAACCGCAAATGATGAGTGCGAGATAGTTTTTGTTGTGGAATATAACCCCCGCCGCAAAGCGCAAAGATACTTTTTCGTCGTTCATCCGCTCGGGGTTTGGGATCCTTATGATTGCAAACGTCATGAACAGAAACAGTGCCCAATACAGCGGAACTGCACTCGCCATACCGAAAAGCATCATTACCTGTGAGAGCCCTGCTGCCGCAAACGCGTATGCAATCGAGCCCACCGAGCGAAGATGGCCGTAATCGATGGCCATTCCCTGCTTCTGCATCTTGGTTATCCATGAATCCATCAGCGAAAAAAGAGTTTTTATGCTTCCGAGAGCAACCACCGAAAAGGAGAGCACAATCGCCTTGCTCGAATGAAATTTGAAGAAAAGCGGAAAGAGCACTGCCGCAACACCGAGGGTCACTATGAAAATCGCACGGTAGTTCAGCGTTTTGTCGGCTATGTATCCCATTATCGGCTGCATAATAAAACATGACACCCCAATTGCGGTGAGCGCTACCCCTATGAACGCGTCGCCATAACCGAAGCCGTGCATAATCTCGGCATACATTCCCTCAAACAGAAAAAACGCCGGGTAAAAAGACGCCTCAAGCAGTGTAAATCGTCTTGTCACCTGCTTTGCGCTCGCGTGTTGTACGAACATGTAGCACCTCTTTCTCCTTAACTGAATAACGCAATAATACTATATTTGATGCGGTAAAACAACAACGACAGCTGCAATCACTCATCCGCGAGCAAATTTGTGCGGGTGCGTTTACATCCTTTGATAGCTGTTATGAATTTCAAGACAGCTCGGCACGCACACTACGGATAATGCCGTTTGGAAAATGCGCGCTTTTGGCCGGCGCACAGGAAACAGCTTCGGAAGGGAATTGCCCCGCCCGAAGCTGTTTCCTGTGATATTTGCTGACGTATATTAGAACTTCGGTATCACGTCGTTGCCGTAGGTCTTAGTGATATAGCTACGCACTGTCTCGCTCTTGAGCGCGGCGCAAAGTTTCTGAATTGCCTCGTTGTTCTCGTTTCCTGATTTCACTGCAAGAATGTTCGCATAGGTGTCGGCGGCGACGCTGTCCTTATCCTCGATGACCAGTGCGTCCGCTGTTGTGAGACCCGCCTGTATTGCGTAGTTGCCGTTGATTGCCGCAAGGTCGACGTCTTGAATAGCACGCGCTATCTGTGCTGCTTCGATCTCAAGTATCTCGACATTTTTGGGATTCTCGGCGATATCAAGCTTTGTCGCATTTATTCCCGCGTCCTTCTTGAGCTTGATTATGCCGTTGGCTTCGAGCAGCAGCAGCGCTCTCGCCTCATTGGTCGCGTCGTTGGGAACCGCAATTTTCCCGCCCTCGGGTAGCGCGTCGATGGAGGCGGACTTGCCGGCGTATATTCCGAGCGGCTCGTAGTGGATAGCGGCCGCGCTCACAAGATGTGTACCGTACTCGGTGTTGAACGAGTCAAGATAGGGCTTGTGTTGGAAGTAGTTTGCGTCAATCTCGCCGGCCTCAAGAGCGTTGTTGGGCTGCACATAGTCGGTGTATTCGATGATCTGCAGTTCGATGCCATCGGCAGCAAGCGCTTCCTTGATCTGCTCGAGTATCTCGGCGTGTGGTGTGGGAGATGCGCCTACCTTGAGAATGGTCTTGTCGGTGACGGGCTCGTTTGGGGTCTCCGCCTCGGGTTTTGTGCCGCAAGCGGCAAAAAGCGAAAGGCACAGTGCGAGGGCAAGGACGATCACAAGCAGTTTTTTCATTTTTGTTTCCTCCTGAAATAAATTAGTTTTCGTTTTGGCGTTTGTCGATTTTTCGAGTAATTCTCATTCCGTACTCCTGAAATACCTGCACGATCACGACGAGCAACGCGACAGCGACGAGCATCACTATCTCCTGGCGGCGATAGTAGCCGTAGTTGATAGCGATCCCTCCGAGACCGCCTCCCCCAACTATTCCGGCCATTGCCGAGTAGCTTAAAATGGTTGTGGTTGCGATGGCCGCACCCACCAGCAGCGACGGCGCCGCTTCGGTCAGCATGACGCGCGAGACGATCTGCCACGGCGTCGCGCCCATCGACTGCGCGGCTTCAATGACTCCGCGGTCGACTTCCTTGATTGAGCTTTCAACCAGCCGCGCGACAAACGGAAAAGCCGCGACAACAAGGGAAACTATCATCGCTGTCGAGCCGAGCGTTGTGCCGACAATCATGCGGGTGAATGGCAGCAGCGCAACCAGCAGAATGATGAACGGCACCGAGCGCAGCACATTTACGGCGAGACCGAGAGTTTTATTTAAAATAGGTTTGGGCGTTATTCCCTCTTTGTCTGTGACGACAAGCACCAACCCGAGCGGAAGACCTATGAGATAAGCAAATGCGGTAGAGACGGCAGTCATATAGATAGTTTCGAGGATTCCGGTTCCGAACAATCCGAGCATCGGCAGCAATTTTGCCAGCATTTCCTCACTGAACATCGACGAATTCCTCCTCATAGTTGACTTTTTTCATGTCTAGAAATGCGCGCATTCGCATTCCGGCCGTCTCGTTTTCCGGCAGCTGGATTACCATCTGTCCGAAATCCTTACCGTCGATAACCTTTGTGTCAGCGTAAAGAATATTCACCGGCGCCCCACACTCGAGAATCATGTTGGAGATAACCGGCTCAAATGAACTTTCACCATCAAACACGAGGCGAAGGCTCCGTCCTCCTTTGAATATCTCGGTTCGCTGTCCGTCCGGAAAAATCAACTTGCGTCCGATCGCCGATTTGGGTCTTGCGAACACCTCGCTCACCTTTCCGAGTTCGGCGACGCGGCTGTCGTCCATAATTGCGACGCGCGAACATATCTGCTCTATCACTTTCATTTCATGCGTGATCACAACGATTGTGATGCCGAGCTTGTGATTCAGTTCTTTGAGCAAAGTAAGAATCTGCGCGGTGGTCGCATTGTCGAGCGCACTTGTCGCCTCATCGCACAGCAGAACTTTCGGCTCTGTGGCGAGAGCGCGCGCGATGGCAACGCGCTGTTTTTGCCCGCCCGAAAGCTGTGCGGGATATGCGTTTGCCTTATCAGGTATCCCCACCGTATCGAGCAATTCAAGAGCTCTCGCCTGTGCGGTGCTTTTGTCAACGCCCGAGATGAGTAGCGGAAAACAGATGTTTTGCAGCGCTGTCCTTTGCATGAGCAGATTGAACTGCTGAAAAATCATACCGATATCGCGACGGGCCACGAGCAGTTTGCCCCGAGCCATCCTCTGCTCTGACCGACGCTTAAAACTCGCGGAAAGCGCCTGCCTTTCCCCCTGCGGCATTCGCTCGGGCAGCAGCGCCGTGAGATCCGCTCCATTCACCGTAACACTGCCCGATGTCGGTTTCTCCAGCAGGTTGATGCACCGGATAAGCGTGGACTTGCCGGCACCGGAAAATCCGATTATTCCGAAAATTTCACCTTGTTTGACGCTGAAGCTTATCTCGCTGCACGCAGCCACCTCACCGTCTTTGGTGTAGAAGGTCTTGCTGACACCATCAAGCTCAATCATCGGCCGCGCTTCCATCTCTTTTTTTGCTGTCATCACACTCTCCTTGGTCTTGTTGCAAAATAAATAACGCCCATCCTTAAAAATAAGGACGGACGATGCCGTGTTACCACCTTAATTCGCGTGCGCCTCACAGCGCTCCGCCTTAACGGGTACGAGCTAGAGTCAGCTTTGATACCCTGTCGCTATAACGGGCGAATCCCGTCGCAGCCTTACGTCCTAAGACGTTCGGTGCGCGGCTCCGAGACCATGTTCACGATTGCTCTGTCTGCCCGCTCTCAGCTGTGCACAGGCTCTCTTTCAAGACGTCGCTTTTCGCTACTCTTCTCTTCACTGCCGATTTTCGATATATGTTGTTGCGATTATACCCGCACCGAACCGCTCGCGTCAAGCACTTTTTTCAGATTTCGCACTTTCCCCGAAATTGCGGACTATACAAAGAGTGATTTATGTCACTTTTCGCTAATTTCTGTAACTTCCAAGGCGCACCCGCAAGCGTGTGAAGTCAGCCGACGAACCGTCTTCCCTCTCGGCCGACAGTATCTTCAGCATTCCCTCGCCGCACACGACAATCGGGCAGCCGCCTTCAAGTTTCCATAGCTTGCCCGGAGCGCGATCCTCAAAAAAAATATCGGTCACTACGCTCGTCTTGCGAATAACAATCTTTCCGACGTCGCCATAAGTGTATGCGCCGGGGTAAGGGCTGCCCACTGCCCGCACGAAATTATGTATTTTTTCTGCGCTGTCGTTCCAGTTTATCTCGCAGTCACGCATGTCACGCCAGATGCTGTAGGTAGCGTCTGCATGATTTTGCGCCGTCGCGCGCAACTGCCCGTGTTCGAGCAAATCGATAATCTCAAGCGCCGCTTCAGCATACAGCTCCGCAAGCTTGTGAATCGCCGCTGCGACATTCATCTCGCCATCGTTTTTGAAGGATTTTTGCAATATTATGTCTCCCGTATCCATCTCATCGTCCGCAAACAGCGCCGTCATGCCGAGGAGATTTTCGCCGCAAAATATCGCTGTCGCCGTCGGGGCAAAGCCGCGATATCTCGGCAAGAGAGAATCGTGAAATATTATAACGGGTATTCCTCTTCGCTCGTAATCGGAGAGTGGCAGCAGATAGCGCCAGCCCGTAAGAATCGAGAGAGTAACGCCCGCCTCGTCCAAAAAACTTGATTCGATTTTGTCAAATTCCGTTTTGACGAAAAATCTCACCGCATACCTGTCGCACAGCGCTTTGATGTCGTCAAAGTAATCCTTGTCCACGAGCTTATCGCGAAATGAAACGACCGCCGCGAGCGTTTCCGGACATTTTTCAAGCAACGTCCTGAGCGTTTTGCAGCCCTTTTCGGTTGCGGCAAACAACAGCAGCTTGGTCTTCATAAATCCATCCCGCCCTTTTGGATTATTCTACCGCTTTTAAGACTCGCTATTTTACATCAATATGGCACATCTTCATTGCCTCAAGCGCCGTCTTGTGGCTCTCCGGTGTCACGCCCGCGCAGCAGCTCTGATCGACAGAGATGTTGACCTCGGGAAAAAACGCCTTGAGCAACAGCGCGTTGGAAATCACACAGATATCGGTGCACAGTCCGATAAGCTCGATTTCATCCAGGCCGTCAGGAAACTTTTTCATGATTATTTCGGGGAGATCCTTTGAGCCGAAAGTGCCTTTTTCCACGCCCTCACACTGCAAATCGAGAAACACTTTTTCGATATCGGGCTGAAGCCTCCAGCCGTCAGTGCCTTTGATGCAGTGCTGCACAGGCAGATTGCGCCCCTCACACGTTTTCATGTAATCGACCGTGTGTGTGTCCTTAGTATACATGATTTCGCCGTCAAAACCTTGTATTTTTGCAACAACTTTATCCACGATCGCGCTCGCCTCGTTTGTTCCAAGCGTTCCGTTGATAAAATCGTTTTGCATATCTATTACAAGCAGCAGTCTCTTCATGTAAAAATCCTTTCGCTATGTGCGCTGTGTTGGGTGTTCACCCGTGTTTCTGTTTAGAATTTTACCTGCTGTAATTTGACGAGCGTATTTATATATATCTCGCACGCGAGCTTCGCGCGCTCAATTTTGAGTCCCTCATTTTTCATGTGACATGAACCGACCCATTCGGGATCCTCATTTTCCTGGTCGGGGAATTCAAGGCCGTAGGATACGGCGTTTGAAAGCCTTCTCGCGTAGGTGCCTCCGGACATCACAAATGGCTTTTCGTCGGAGCCGGTGACCTCGTTGTAGATGCCGCACATCAGCTTTATCACATCGCAGTCGGGTTGCATGTAGAATGGCGCGCTGCCATCGATGTTCTCAAGCGTGAACGAGCTTTCCGCACAGACTTGCGATATCTTACGTTCAAGTTCATCAGCTGTGGTGACCGTGGGATAGCGGCTGTTGATATTCAGCACAAGACGGTTTCCGACTTTTGAAAAAATTCCGCCTATCACAGTCAGCGGGGTGAAAATCCCGTCGTCACACGCGATGCCGAATTGTTCTCCGTCGAAGCTGGAACTCGCCCTCGCAATAAATTCGCAGGCAGTTTTTTCCGTGTTCGAAAGCGCGCCGCTCTCGGCGAGAAACCCTGCGAGGATGTGGTTGGCGTTGATTCCGCTGTGCGGTTTGCCGGCGTGTGCCGCGCGTCCTCTCGCCTCGATGAGCACCCCCGCCTCGGACTCACTCACAGTGATATCGTCACTCCCGATCGCGGCTTTTTGCATGACACCCGCGAGAGGCTTTGCAAGCAGCGCACGTGCATAGTCGGCGACCACGTTGCTTGCAACTCCACCGTGAAGCTCTGTTATCGCCCCGTCATCGATCTCGGGAGAAACAAGGTTCGCCGAAAACAGACCCTTTTCTCCGTGTCCAACGGGGAACGCCGCGTCAGGCGTGAACGCGAATATCGGCTGCGGGTAATTTTGTTTGTAGTATTCGACATCACCCATACCCGTCTCTTCATCGAGTCCCATGATGAGCCTGATGCCATAATTGAGCTTAATGTCGTTGTCGATGAGATATTTAACAGCGTATGCCGCGACCACGAACGGGCCCTTGTCATCGAGCACGCCGCGTCCCACAAGAAATCCGTCCAGCTCGGTGCAGCAAAAAGGATCGCTCTCCCAGCCGTTGCCCTCAGGTACGACGTCGATGTGTGCGATTATGCCTATGTATGGTTCTTCCGGTCCATAGTGCGCATAGGCAATGCGGCCGTCGCAGTCGACAACCTCCATGCCCAGCTCACTGCAAAATTTCATCGCCTCAAGCTGTGCGCGCCGAACCCCCTCGCCGTACGGGGCGTCGGCAGATGGTTCGTCCTTAACGCTTTTTATATCGATAAGACGCTTGATATCGCGTTTTATATCTCCCTCGTGCGCGCTGACAAACTCGGTGTAGCTTCCCGCCATTGTCTATGCCTCCAGGGTATTTTATTTTCTGCGTCACAACCGAACTGTGATTTATCGAAACTTGTCTGCCCAACGCCATGACCGAGTCTCGCCTGTGCAAAGCGACGGTCGCGTGAGCGGGATCTCATTATTTATGCGCATCATATCACATATCTAAAGACCCTGTCGTCTGAATTCGCCTCGTCTCGGTTTCCTCAAAGCAATAAAATTAAAGCCATTGCATCTGCGTGCAACACGGTCGGCAACATATATTCTGTTTGGATATTATACCACAATCGGCGCTCGCTGAGGAATTGGACTTTATTCCAAACATAATCTTTCACGGTTCAATAATTTGTGTTAAAATGCTCCTATGAATAAAGCATTTCTGAAAAGAAAAGAAGTCGTGATACTATGCGCAGCCGTACTGCTGTGCGTCGCTTCGCTTGCCATCTTCTCGCTGTTTCCCAAAGGAAACGTCGCAGTCGTGAGCGTCGACGGGGCCGCGGTCGCGCGAATTGACCTTGCTCGCAACAAAATTTACAGGATTGACGCCGTGCTTCCCGTGACGCTTGAGGTCATGGACGGCAAACTGAGATTTGTCGATTCTCACTGTCCCGACAAGCTCTGTGAGGGATTCGGTTGGATCGGGGACGAATATGACTACGCAATATGCATGCCCGCGCACGTCGCCGTCGTCATTGAGGCGCGGTAATTCCAGTATTTACATCAAATATAAAAAAGCTCTTTTGGCAAAATAACCGAAGCTGATTGCGGTTTCAACCAAAGGAGTTTTATTTATGAATGCACTCAAATCTGTCCTTTTAGCGTTGCTTGCGCTATTTGTTGTGCTCGCGGCTGTGATTTACGGCTATGCCAGCGATATCAAAATGCACGAACAGGCGGAAGATCCTCCCGTTTTAAGTGAAAAAGCAAAGGAGACGCCAGTCTCTTCGGATAGCGACACCGTTCCGCGCCGCGAGCTGTCCCATTCAAAAATCGGGTGGGGAACGGGAAATGCCGTCAACGAGCTGAATCAGACTGTCGACAGCATCTCGGCGCAGAACAAATACAGCGATCTCGGCGCGTATTTCATCTTTCCGGAAGACGACAAGGTCATCTACCTGACCTTTGATCTCGGCTATGAGAACGGCTACACCGGATCTATTCTTGACACACTCGCAAAAAGCGACGTCAAAGCCACGTTTTTTGCAACTCAGGAATATATAAATCAAGCCCCTCTTATCGTTGAGCGAATAATTCTCGAAGGACACACGCTCGCCAATCACACTGTAAAACACCCCTCGATGCCCGACGTTTCCGACGAGCGCGAGCGCTCTGAAATCATGATGCTCCACAACTTTGTGAAAGAAAAATACGGCTATGAGATGACGCTGTTTCGTTACCCCATGGGAGAGTTTTCCGAACACTCGCTCGAACTTGTCAACACTCTCGGGTACAAGAGCATTTTCTGGAGCTTTGCCTATCGGGACTGGCTCACCGACGCTCAACCCGACCCGACAGCGGCGCTGAACAAAATAAACAGCGCGCTTCACCCGGGCGCAATATATCTGCTGCACGCGGTGAGCTCAACCAACGACGCTATCTTGAACGAGTTCATCAATCAGACCCTCGCTCGGGGATATCGCTTCAAGCTGATCGACGAACGGCTGGGACTTGTCGATAGTCCCGCGCCGCTCGAGGATTCGATAATATAATAGCGAAGCATCGTCACTCTTCATCTGCCCAGACGGCGCATCTCAAATAAGATCGTAGTTTGAGGATATCGATCGCAGCGGCGCTGGAAGTGCGCTCTGAAAATCACAAAAAATTCAATTCAAAAAATCCGCCCCTGTAATGACTTGCAAAGTCATTTAAGACGGATTTTTTGTGCGGTGGGTTGCTCGTTATCCCGTCTGCAACGGCGACGGTAACCGTATTAAACATAACAGTTATTTGTGAATGGGCTTTTTTACGTTATGAAAATTGAAAACCACCCTCAAACTGCAGCTTTACCTGACAACACCTTTCGCTCTTCGCGAGCTATTTTGCCAGCGCGCCGTGAGCGACGGTGATTACCATCGAAACGGGGATGGTTTGGTGCTTTTCCCGTACGAGTAGGCTGTCTCTCCCCGATCGCATCAAACAAAATCTCACCGCTTCCGGGCCTTTTGATATGCTATCAGTCGGCACAGCAAACATCTTATTCGGGAAGTTTGCAGACGTCAATCCACGCCGCTGCTCCGGAGAACTCAAACAGCTCGTCGCATGTAAGTTCAATTGCGCTGTTGTCACTGCCCGCTGCGGGAAAAACAGTGTCAAACCTCTTCAGCGACTCGTCGAGATATGTCGTCACATCGTCGTTCACGCCAAACGGGCACACTCCGCCCACTGCGTGTCCGACAAGCTCCACAACTTCCTCGGGGGTAAGCATCTTTGCCTTGGTGTGAAACTGCGCTTTGTATTTCGAGTTGTCTATCTTCGCGTCCCCCGCAACAACGATCAATATCGGCGCGTCGTTCACTTTGAATGACAGCGTTTTTGCGATTCTCTGTGGCGCGACGCCAACTGCAATTGCCGCAAGCTCCACCGTGGCGCTGCTGATTTCAAATTCGCGTATTCTTCCGTCAACCCCGAACTTTTTTAACCATTCCGTAGCTCTCTCAATAGACATGATAATTCCCTTCTCAATCTGTTATCTCAGTCGTTGTTTTTTTACATATTCTCTGCGAGGACTTTTCTGTTGCTCTCTGTACTCCCCGATCCGGAAAACAACGAACACGCAAAAGAGTTGCATCCATCGGTTCGGGTTTCCGTTCACCATCACTATTGGGCAGATACATTTTTTAAAAAGCCGTCGTCTTGAACATGCTGAAAATTTATGCGTTTGAACAATATACCCGATTGTATGTCCGAGTTTTTGACAGCCCCACATACACATCTGACAACCAAATTCGGAACGCAGTCCTTTAGGCGCTTTGCAATCACATTGGTTTTGCCTCCATCGCTCATCAAGGTCGCATATTTTCTACCCATGATGACGTCCGCTCTCTTGTCCGAAGTTCAGAAGAGCACTTGTCCGGTGAGAGTTTATCGGCGCGTTCACTGCAAGCGGCACCGCCCGAATCGGATTCTCCCATTCCTTCCGAACACGCTCAAACTCACAGACGCGCAAGCGCTTTTTTGATTCGCGCAATGCTCTCGTCGCGACCGAGAATCTTCGCGAGTTCAACCCCTCCCCCCGGAGAGACCGCCACGCCCGACAGCGCGACGCGAAGCGGCCACAGCAGCCATCCGTTCTTTACCTCCATCTTTTCAATGAGTGCAAAAAGCGATTCGTGTATGCTTTCTTGAGTCCAGCTCTCAAGCGATTCGAGCACAGGCAGCGCCGCCTCGAGTGCGGGACGCGCCGTGTCGACATCCGTTTTCATCTTTTTGTTGAAATAGAGCTCGCTCGAAAACTCAGGCTGCGTGTCGATAAAACCCAGTTTTTCGGGGATGTCGGCAAAGGTCTCGGTGCGCGGTTGCATCGCGGCGCACAGCGTGTCGACATCGATATCGCTTTTTACTGCTTGTTTAATATATGGCAGAGCATACTCTTTGTATTCTTCCGGCGAGAGGGCGCGAATATACTCGCCATTTATATATTTAAGCTTTTCGCCGTCGAAAATTGCGGGAGATTTTGAAATTCCGTCAACGCTGAACTCGCGCGCCAAATCGGAGAGCGAAAAAATCTCCTGCTCTCCCTTGGGCGACCAACCGAGCAGCGCGAGATAGTTGATTATCGCGGCGGGAAGATAACCCTTTGCAACAAGATCCTGATAGGAGGCGTCACCGTTGCGCTTGGACAGCTTCTCGTGCTCGTTTTTCATGACTGGGGCACAGTGGATATATTGCGGCACTTCCCAGCCAAACGCCTCATAGAGCAGGTTGTATTTCGGCGCGCTCGAAAGATATTCGTTGCCGCGAACAACATGGGTTATCTCCATCGCATGATCGTCAATCACGTTCGCAAAGTTATAAGTTGGCATGCCATCGGATTTAATCAGAATTTGATCTTCAAGTTCAGCGTTGTCGACTTCAATTTCCCCATAAACGAGATCAACAAACCTCGTCGTTCCGCTTTTGGGCATTTTTTGACGTATTATATATGGGTCTCCCGCCGCAAGTCGTCTTTTGATCTCCTCGGGCGCAAGCTCTCTGCACAGACCGTCGTAGCGCGACACCCCGCCGTTTGCCTCATCGTTACCGATGCGGCGTTCAAGCTCTTCCTTGGTGCAAAAGCAGTAATATGCCTCTCCCTTTTCGATCAGCTGCTTCGCATACACGATATAACTCGCCATGCGCTCGCTCTGCACATAAGGGCCGTATTCGCCTCCGATATCCGGGCCCTCGTCCCAATCAAGCCCTGCGTCGCGCAGCGTGTTGTAGATGATGTCAACCGCACCGTCGACATAGCGCTCTCGGTCGGTGTCCTCAATTCTCAAGATAAAGCTTCCCCTGTCCTCGCCGCGCGCGAGCAACCACGCATAGAGCGCAGTTCGCAGATTTCCGACATGCATATACCCTGTGGGACTGGGCGCAAAGCGCGTTCTAACTTTTTTCACTCTTATTCCCCTTTTGCATTATTGAGCTAATTGTATTTCCCGCACACGCGTTTGTCAATTGACGAGATCGCCCCCATAGCTATATAATAACAAAATACCCGTGACATCGGCGGAAACGACAATAACATGCGAGGAGCTGCAATAATATGGATGACACTAAGAAACCGCGCGTTTTTAGCGGGATTCAGCCTACGGGAGGCTTTACGCTCGGAAATTACATCGGAGCCATTCGTAACTGGGACAAATTACAAAGCGAATGCGACTGCGTCTATTGCGTTGTCGACCTGCACTCGATAACGATACGCCACAATCCCTCCGATCTGCGCCGCCAGATTCGCGAGGCCGCCGCGATGCTGCTCGCTTGCGGAGTCGACCCCGAGCGCGCCATTCTCTTCATCCAGGGAGACGTGTCCGCACACGCCGAGCTTGCTTGGATACTGTCCTGCTATACTCAATTCGGTGAGCTGTCCAGAATGACACAATTCAAGGACAAATCGCTCAAGCACCCCGACAACATCAACGCGGGCCTCTTCACCTATCCTGTTTTGATGGCGGCCGATATACTGCTGTATCAGGCAAACCTAGTCCCGATCGGTGCGGATCAAAAACAGCACCTCGAGCTTGCGCGCGGGGTTGCCGAGCGATTTAACGGAATATACGGCGACGTTTTCACCGTGCCCGAGGGGTATTTTCCGAAGGTCGGCGGCCGGGTTATGTCCCTCCAAGACCCTTCGAGCAAGATGAGCAAATCGGACGAAAATGACAACGCAAAGATAATGCTGACCGATTCTTCCGACGTCATCATACGCAAATTTAAACGTGCGGTCACCGACAGCGGCTGTGAGGTTCGCGCGTCTGACGACAAAGCTGGAATTGTCAACCTGATGTCGATATATTCGGCACTAAACGGCAAAAGCTTTGATGACATTGAACGCGAATTCGACGGCATTGGCTATGGGGATTTCAAGCTTGCGGTCGGCGAAGCGGTCTCGTCGGCACTCTCGCCTGTGCAGTTGGAATACGCGCGCATCTCAGCGGACAAAGCTTACCTCGAAGCTGTGCTCGCACAGGGCGCGGAGCGAGCCTCCGCACTCTGCTGCAAAACTCTGCATAAAGTGCGCCGAAAAATCGGTCTCGAATGATAATTCAATAGCGCTCTTGCGCTTGTTTTCTGTGATTTTTCAAAGGCAGGTATCGGGAAACCCGACACCTGCCTTTATCTGTTTTGCACTATGCACCTCGCATTCAGCGGGTATTGAAAGACGGCGATATTCAAGTGAAATCCCATCGTACAATCAAAGCTTGATTGCAGCTTATGCCAACGATTTTCCCCGCTCGCTAAAAGAAAAATCACTCCTCTTCCCGATTGCAGGCGCAGATCGCGTGAATGTCTCACCCTCTGTCGGCAAGCAGCCACAGATATCCCGGGCAATTGTTGGCAGCAGCGCCTTAATGAAATAAATCATCGTTTAGTGTCGAGAGACGATCACTTCTGAGTGCAGCGGCGGCTCCGGCGCACCATCAGCGAGTAGCAACACGGATTCACCACCTCACTTTGGCAATTCAAACCGTGTTTCGTTTTTCGGTTTCCCTCAAACCCGATTACGAATGCTCCTTCTTGTTTTTTGACTGCCGTGCCACCGGCCCTGCATGAATGCCGATTCATATCCACGGCACAAAAAAGTTCCCGCACTCTCACACGGGAACCCGCCAAATAATATAACAGTCTGAGTCATTTACACGGCGTTCCGCTCAAAAATGTCATTTCTCCCTGCTCACAAAAAGCGTCAAAAGAGGCATCAAAAGCAATCTTCTCGGAGGGTGTCAATGCCACAACATGCCATCCTTTAGAGTGGTTTTCTTGCCGCGTTCTTGTTTTTCAGTGTCTCGCACTCGGTCACGATAACGTCCATCTTAATATCGTGTGCGCCGCAAGGCCGCGTTCTGGCAAGCAGAGCATCGGGACAGAGCGCCAGTTTGAACGCCGTGCAAGAAGCGAGGTATCGGTCGTAATATCCTCCGCCGTTGCCGATGCGGTTGAAATCACGCCCGCACGCGACGCTCGGCACAATAGCGAGATCTATTTTCTCAGGCGGGACGATCGGCGCGCTCTCCAGCGGCTCAATCAGACCGAATCTGCCGGTAACAAGCTCATCTCCTATATGAAGTTCTCTCGCGCTCATCGACTCTGCACCGTCGCAGCGCGGCACACACACGCATTTTCCGTCGGCATGAAGCGCCGATATTATGGCATCGGTCGCTATCTCGCGCTCTGTTCCGATATAGCAAAACACCGTCTTTGCCGCCGCAAATTCGGGAAGTGATACAACCTGCTCGGCGACAGCCGTGCTTATTTCCGCGCGTTTGGACGCATTGGTTTTAAAGTATTCGCGCGAGGCCGAGCGCAACGAACGCTTTTTCTGGTCAATTGTCTTGCGTATAATCGGCTCGCACAGCTTGAAAATCAAGCCTATCGACAACGTCTGCACGACGCACATCACAACCACCTTAAACGCCCTCGCAGGCAAAAAAGCATAAACACCCTTGCCCATCATGATGTAGAGCCATATTGTGTCGAGCACAAAATTCAGCGCGCCGCAAACGGTGAGCGAAGCCAGCAGCCCGTTTATAAATTTATACGGTTTCCCGAAAAGAAACAGTCCAAAGACTGCGCCGGTGAGAAAGGATGTAACTGTGAATCCGAAAAAATATGCCCCTATGGGAAAAAGCATCGCTCCGAGAAGATCGGAAGCAGCCGCTGAAAAACCCGCCCAATATGGACCGTAGAGCAATGCTATAACGACAATTGGAATAAATGAGAAGCCTATCTTAACAAACGGCGTGGCAATCGACAAAAAGCGCGAGAGCACTACCTCTACCGCAATAAGCAGGCCAATTGCGGTAATTCTTCTAATTCTGTATTCCAAATTTATATAATCCCCCGCTCTGTCTTGTCTTCTATTCCTGCAAGCACTGCGGCAAGCTTCGTGTAGCTGCCGTCCGCCGTAACAGCGTACATGTCGGTCAAGATCTGCGCCGAACGGCAGAGGCTCTCGCGGCGAGCACCCTTGTCCATTCTTGCGGCTCTTGCGTAAACTTCCACCGCAAGCGCGCGAACTGCTCCGGCGCACAGCGCAAGTCCTTCGGCGCATGCTGCTCTGATGAGATCGCTCTCGGCATGAGAGTATTCTTCAAGCAGCGCTATCGCCTCGCCGCACGCTCTCATCAGTTCAAGCGAGACGTTGCAGCCATCAAATACCACATCATTATACTGAAGATGCCGCCGACGTTTTTGCTCCGCAGTTATCCCCGGAGCATGAAGCGCGTCGACGATCGACTTTTGCGCTTTTTCATCGCTGTCTGCAAGGCTGAAAAAGCGATCGTGCAGCTCTCTGGCTTTTTTGCGCGGTGTCTCTCCCGCATCCGGTTTTTTCTCGTGCATCACCAGTGGCAGTGCCGAGGCAACGCCCCCCAGCGACAGCGCGAGCGCACTCACAGCCCCCACTGCATTTCCGCAAAGCGGTGACGGCACATTTTTGGCGAGCGATTCAGAAAGCGATTCCACTGTCATCTCTTTTATGCTCAATTTAAATACCTCACTTATGCTCTGTCATGCGAATTCGACCCCGCAATAAATTCCATCTCTGCCTGTTCCTTGAAGCGCGTCTCATCGAAGAGAGGCTGAATTCTCAGTTCGTACACCTTTTTATACATCACAATACTGTAGGTGAGCGAAATACTCTCGGAGATGAGGAAAGCATACCACACCAGATCAAGCCCTCCCCACCGCGCGAGCAGAAATGCCGCGGGAAGCAACACAACAATCTGGCGCAGAAAGGAGTTGACGAGGCTGATTGTGCCGATTCCGATGCCCTGAAACATGTTGCTGAGGACGATTCCGATCGCCGCAAGCGGAAATGTGATGCTGATCACTCTCAGCGCAAGCGTCCCGATCGAGAGCATTTCAGGGCCGGCCTTGAATATTCCGAGCAGCGTCTGGGGAAACAACAGAAACGCGAGCATTCCCACAACCATTATCGAGACTGCCGATATCAGCGACAGTCTCACCGCGTGTACGATCCTATCCGGTCTGCGTGCGCCGTAGTTGTAGCCGACTATCGGCACCAACCCCTGCACCAACCCGAAAACCGGCATAAATATAAAGCTGTTCAGCTTGTAATAAGCTCCGAAGACCGCGACGGCGGTCGTCGAATAAGCTATGAGAATTCCGTTCATCCCGATCGTCATCACCGATCCTAGCGCGTTGAGCACAATTACCGGAACGCCCACACGATAGATGTCGAGAATGGTCGAGAGATGGGGTCGATATCCCTTAAACTCAAAGCGTATCTCTCTGTTGCAGAAATAGTTTAGCGCGAGCGCCATAAAGCATCCGACAAACTGGCCGATGACCGTCGCGATTGCAGCGCCCTTGATGCCCATTTCCGGAGCGCCGTACCAACCGAAAATGAGAATGGGGTCGAGAATTATGTTTGTGAGCGCTCCCGCAAGCTGTGAAATCATACTGAGAGACGATTTCCCGGTCGCTTGCAGCAAACGCTCCCCTGTAATTGCCAGAAAAACGCCAAGACTGTATGTCGAGCATATCGAGAGATAGTCGGTTCCGAGCTGTATCAGTTCAGCGTCCTTTGTGAACAATTCAAAAAACGGGCGGACGAAAAACAAACCGAATATCAAAAAAACGGCATAGCTTACAAAGGACAGCAGCAGCCCATTTGTCGCACAGTGGTCTGCTCCCTTGTAGTCCTTTGCTCCGAGACGTCGCGAGAGCAGCGAGTTTACACCCGCGCCCGTGCCTATCGCGACCGATATCATGAGCATCTGCGCGGGAAACGCGAGTGATGTCGCCGTGAACGCTTTTTCCGAAAGCTGAGCGACATAAATTCCGTCCACGATATTGTAGAGTGCCTGGACGAACATAGAAACCATCAAGGGCAGTGACATTCCGAGCAACAGCCGCCCCATCGGCTGAGTTCCGAGCTTGTTTTCTTTACGCAGTTCCATTGATCTCCCTGTTTGGCGCTTGTATTATGAGGTATAATTGTAACACAATTCAGTCTTTGCAACAACAGCGAAACTCTTGCAAATCCGACACGTTTCAGAGTTTGTATTGCCGACCATAATGTGGTAGAATATTTCATCATCAAACCATGTTCACTATAAAGGGGAGTTTATTAATGCCCGATGGCGGTCCGTTAGGCTATATTGTTTTGCTGCTGCTTCTCGTTCTGCTAAACGCGTTTTTTGCGATGAGTGAAATAGCGGTCATATCTTTCAATGACGCGAAACTCCGCCGTCTGGCCGAGGATGGAGACAAACGTGCGAAATCGCTCCGTCGTCTCACCGCGCAGCCGTCCAAATTTCTTGCCACAATTCAGGTCGGGGTAACTCTGTCGGGGCTGCTTGCCTCTGCAGTCGCGGCCGATACCTTTGTGGATTACATCATCCGGTGGTTCGATGGCACAGGGGTCTCCCCATCGGTTGTCCGCATCATTTCTCTTGTCGTCATCACGCTGTTGCTGTCATTTGTGACTCTCGTATTCGGTGAACTCGTGCCAAAACGAATCGGAATGAGCAACCCCGAGCGTATCTCATTTGCCGTTGCAAAAACACTCCGCGTCGTCTACCTCATAACCCGCCCACTCGTGGCTGTGGTTTCAGGCGCGACAAACGGGGTTCTGCGGCTCATCGGAATCGATCCCAACGCGGGAGATCCCGAAGTTACCGAGGAAGAAATTCGCATGATGATTGATGTCGGTGAGGAAGACGGCACGATTGAGCAGCGCGAAAAAGAGATGCTGCACAATATCTTCGAGTTCGATGACCTCACTGCCGACGAGATAATGACCCACCGCACAGAGATAAGTGCGCTCGACATCAGCTCGCCGCTCGAACTGATAATCTCAACGGCTGTCGACAACGGACACTCGCGACTTCCGATCTGCAACGGCGGGGTCGACAACATCGTCGGTCTGCTAAACGTGAAAGATCTGCTGGGACTTGTCGTCTCCCGTCCCGAGCAATTTGAAATCAAAAAATATCTGCGCGCGGTCATGTATGTGCCGGAAAGCTCGCACTGCAAGGACATTTTTGAGGAATTTCGTCACCGCAAGCTTCAGCTCGCTGTGGTTGTCGATGAATACGGCGGCACCGCGGGAATTGTGACCATGGAGGACATACTCGAGAGCATCGTCGGTGAGATACAGGATGAATACGACAACGAGGACGAGGAGATTCGCCGCGTCAGTGACGGGGAATATCTGCTTGAGGGAGTCGCTTCGCTCGACGATGTCTCCGACGCGCTCGACATGAAGTTTTCCGACGCGGGAGACTGCGACACTATATCGGGATACATCATCGATAAGTTGGGAAGGCTTCCTACAAGCAGTGAGCGGCCGAGCGCTCAAGCGGACGGATGGCTGTTCGCCGCCTGCGAGATAGATGAGCACCGCATATCCAAAGTTCGAGCGACGAAAATGCCTCTCACTGATGGTGATGAAAATATTGAGTAGTGTGCAAATTTCTGCCTCACTTGTTTGTGTTTTCGAATTCACAGCATTCACCTGCAGCTTCATCACACACTTGCCCACGCTGTCTTAAACTCAAAGCAAAGGATCATCTTTGCTGAATGTCATCCTTTTAATATTTTGGGTGCAGTTGACAGACCGCACTTTTATTATATCAAAAGGAGTTTTTATTTCATATCCCACGCTTAAGCTGGACTTGCCACCGGCACAGCCGGTGGTTTCCCTGCAAAATCAAAGTGCCGCCCACCGATTAACAAATCGGCGGGCGGCACTGATTATCTGTCGCTGAATTGGGGAAATTTCCCTGTCAATAAGCGTAACGTCGTCCCTTGTAATAATAATACCGAATGGGTTTTTCCTTGATGTTCACGTTATAAATAATATCTCGCACCGCGACGAAAATCTCATTCTCGCGCAGCGCTCCGTCATAATCTTCCGGCAGCGTCTCAAGATAGACCGCATATTCCTCGTCGCTCACCTGCTTCCAAAACCCGATTACGGCGAAAATACGAGTGCTGCCCTTGGAAATCCCCGTTATGACAAAATCACACCCTGAATTATCATAGCTGACCGGTGTCACAATCGCAACTTCGGGATTTTCGCTTCGCAAAATCGCCGTCTGTCCCGACACACGGTCAAGTGAATCGATAATCACATCGAGCGTCTTGGTCGCTTCGATCTCCGTTGCGATAGTCTGCTCGGAATGCGGAACACCGACAATGGAAAGATGCTGTTCGTAGACATGTATCTCGCGCAGCTCGGTTCGCGGAGTCTCGACTGCCTCAATTCCAAAGCTCGCACGCAGCTTTGAGCGAAGCTCGAAAAACTTTTCTGTCACATCGATGCCGAAAATGACGATATCTCGCTCGTAGCCCTTTTGAGTCACCCGTATCTCTTTGGTTGTGATCACCATGTCAGTGCCGAAATACTCGCCGAGCGCGGTCAGTGTGAGATTCTCGTCGAAGCTCAGAAGATCGGCGTCTATCGTCACCGAAGATATCTTCTCGTTAGGTCCGAGCGTGATTTCAATTGGATAAACTTCTCCGACGCTTAGCGTGTCGCCGTCAAGTTTTATGGTCGTGGGTCCCATATAGCTGTCGACACTCGGCTCAATCCACGGCTCTGCAACAAACACGCAGACACCCGCAAATGCAGCAACGAGCAACAACACGCACGCAAGGACGCACGCCATTTTTCGCACAAGACTTCGGTCACGCGTAACTCTCTTCTTTTTTATCAGAACATCAGACTCGCGAACCCCAAGCGATTCAAACTCTTGAGTCTTATCGATATCCTCAGGATTTTTGGATTCGGCTTCGTCATCCTGTCCTGCTTTGGCAACATCGTCAAACGCAAGCTGTCCGTCGAGCTGTTCCTCGCCAAGATTTGCACTCTCGGCTTTCGCACGCTTCGCGAGCCCTGTTCCGATAGTGAACTCTCCATCGGAATCGGGTTGATGCTGAGTGTCAGGAGTTGTTTTTGTTTTTGGTTTTACAAACATGGGGGCGTTCCCCCTTTCACACACTCTGTGGATATAATACTCGTCTTTCGGATGTATGGCAAGGATTATTAAGCGCCGTAATCCTTGAAGCAGAGGTTCAGATCAACCCCGCCATCAATTCCGTTCACCTCTCCGGCATTTGTGAATTGCAGCATCTCAAAGTGGTAATAAAAGCTCGGTTTTTCATTGTATTCCGCAAGCCAAAAATCATATTTTGCAAGTCGGCTCAAATCCAACGTGCGGTAGGCAAGATCGCGGTAGAAATACAGCATCGGGGTATAGCCTTTTTCTTCAATCGCACTGCAAAACATCTCGCAGCAGCGCGTCACGGTCTCCCCGCCCACATTGGCAGATCGCGTGTCGCCGAAGACGTATTCCCAGTCGTAGACAACGGGATAGCTGATTTCATAACCCTCAAGCAGGTCGATGACCCACTCAGCCTCCTCGCGCGCCTCGTTTGCGTTTATGGCCTGTGCATAGAAATAAACTCCGACATCCAATCCCGCGTTTGCGGCATCTCGCATGTTTTGGTGATAGGTGTTGTCGAGATTCAGTTTACCCTCGGTGTTGCCCCGATAGCCCACGCGTATCATCGCAAAATCGACCCCGCTCGACTTGACCGCCGCCCAATCTATATTCTCCTGATGCGACGATACGTCCACTCCGAGCTTTGCCGTCTTTCCATCGGCAGAATAGGTCAGCCTTCCCTTGTCGTCATACTTAAATCCCGCATCGGAATACTCGTTTTTGCGAACTCCCGCCGCAGCATATAGTGTCTCGTCGTTATATGTAAACGTCTCTCCTGACAGTTCCGGCGGACGCTGCGGCTTGTCCTTGTCTCCTGTCGCGGGAAGCTGAGACAGCTGTCCGGACACGAGCGAAGACAGCCCGTTGCCGCTTGAGGATGCAATTATAATTGCCGCTGCAATCAGCGCAGTTATGACCAACGAGACCAACAGAACAAGTAGCAGACGCGAGCGCCGTTTGCGGCGTTTATTCGGGCGTTGATTAGGGTTCGGGGCGTCGGCTTTATATATCATTCACAATCCCTTTCTACAAGGTATTGTTACGATTATACCAAACCCATGTGTCCCGTTGCAAATCCAATTTCAATACAGAGACCCATGTTGAGCGCGGCACTGTCTTTGCAGAACGGGATTGCCCTCGCAAAACGCGTGTTCTTTGCGTGTTCACTCACTGCGCCAATCCGTAAAGCGCCTCGCAATGCTTCACGCGAATTCAAGTGACTTGGATTTTAAAACGACACTGCACGACCGATTCACACTCTTCCCTCCCACGTTCTCACCGTCTCGTATTTCAACAGCTCAACAAGCGGATCCAGCTCCTCGTCCTCATCATAGCGGGCAAGGCAATCGAGATAGAGTTCGCGCTCGCTTATGAAAATGACAAGTGGGGGATGTCCGTGGGTGATCAGATAGTAGTTTAGCAGCGCTCTTCCGACTCTTCCATTGCCGTCCGCAAACGGAAATATGTACTCAAACCGCGCGTGAAGATACGCTGCCGCTATCATAGTTTCTTCGCCGCAGTATGAATTTATCTCATCGAACAGCTCTCCGAGATCCATCTCGACCTTGAGCGCACTCGAACCCCTCACACCGTCACTCTTTTTGAACGCGCCATATTCCTCGTCGCCCTCTGTATAGTAGCTGTTATCAAGAGCGCCCGCAGTCAGCGCACCGTGAACTCTCTGCGCGAGCTCGACAGTCAGCGGCTCGCGGGAAATGGCACAACGGGCGAGCATCGCGTCGCACCGCTTGACGCAGAGCTGCGCGACGAGCGGCCTCACCTCACCTGTGAAATCGCTCACCGTCCCGCGCTCGAACAACTCGCGCGTGTCGGAATACGTCACGCCGTCGCACTCCAGACGACCTGAATGATATGCAAACAGTATGCGAAACTCCCGCAGTCTCTTGTCGAGTTCAATTTCATTCATCAGCTCGCTCGAGCGCCAGTCGTCAACAATGCTTTGATAATTTCTCATCTGCGACACCTCATCAGATTATTACCGCTGTGTTTTGTAAGACATATCAACATTTTTCGAGTTAGCGTCCCGCGCAGCTGCCTCTCCGGTAACGGAATCAAACACGTCCCGGCAATTTACGATTACAGCCGCACCTCACAGAAAAAGCAACAGTGCGGCACGATAAGCGCACGCAGCCAAAGTGGACTGACTATAAATCGGATACGTATAAACCGCTCGGCTTGAAATCAGCACGACTGCCTTCTATACCTGTTTTCAACCCGCTCGCACGAAGCATGAGTCATTTCCCATCGTCGACAGCTTTCAGGTGACATTTTTTTGCACCGCGAAAGACATTTGCTCTCAACCGGCCAGCCCCCGTCACACGCGCTGAATCGGGATGACTATGCTTTTGGCATCGCGTTGCGGATCGTTTCATCGATGACAGTATTGTATCGCGCGCTCGGTGCGCAATATGTAAAAACCGGTCTTAAAAAAACCGCAACGCCGCCCGTCCGGGGCTGCATTGCAGAGTTGATATCACGTATATTCTATTATTATGCGCATTCCCAACGTCAAGCACCCGGCAGCGCTCGCGATTCCACCAGCACTGCCTGAACGATGTAGCGATCGGCCTTGTTGACGTTGGTACAAGTTGAGAGGGTTATGACCTCATCTGCTGAGCTGACCGGAACGCCGATGTCATGAATGCTTTGCGCTTGCATTTCGCCTGCCCAGCGCATGAAAGTATCGTCGCCAGCAAATTCAATGGTGTAGCAGGAGTTTAGTATATCGGTCTTGCACGCCGCGAATATCTCATAAACGCGCAGCGATTCGGGCGTATAGATATATATTTGAGGGTGTTTTTCAAGATAAGCAACATCGGTGAATTTTGCAAGATTCGCAAACATTGTGCCGTCGTTCATGTGGTGGCCGTAAATTATCGTGTTACGTCCTGAAAAATCCCGAGCACAGCGATAATCCACAAATATAACCCCTCCGATATAACTCTCGCCCTCGAAGGTTCTCCGCAGATAATAGTCGTTGTCCGTGCCGATAACCATTGGATAATTGATATTGGTGTCCGGAATCTGTATCCAGCCCGCACAGTCTTGGTTGATCGAATAGAGCTTTGCAAAATCGATTACCTGAAATGCGTTTTTCTCGTCCTGTCCCTCTGTCTGCCCTCCGCTCTCCACTGCCGAGGACATAATTGTGCTGTACGCCCGCGCGCCCTTGCTGTATTCCAAAACGATGCCCGCTATTTTATAAATACTGAACGAAAACAAAACAGCTGCGCAGACGATCAGAGATCCGAGCGCGATGTTGACAGATTTTCCTTTTTGTTTGGGTTTTTTTAGTTTCATAGCTTTCCCGTCCTGCGGTCTTGTGTTTCTTTGACCGAAATTATATCACATTTGCCGCCTTTTGTGATATAATTTAACGAAAATCAGTTGCCTTGGAGGCGTTTTATGATTACAGTGGAGCTTTTCGGAAATATTGACTCTCGCGAGGTCATGCTCTACACACTTCACTCAGGCAATTACACGGCTACTGTCTCGGAATTCGGCTGCACGCTCGTCTCGTTCATCTGCCCCGACGCGAGAAACGTGCCGACCGACATCGTCCTCGGCTACGACTCGCTCGCAAACTACACTGTCCCTTGCGGCAATATGGGCGCGAGTGTCGGAAGATACGCAAATCGAATCGCCGGCGGGCGATTTGTGCTGGATGGAAAACAATACCGACTCGCAAAGAACAACGGCCCCAATCACCTTCATGGCGGGAATGTCGGCTTTGACAAGAAACTGTGGCGCGGCGCGGTGTGCGGGGACACTCTCGCGATGGATTACGTGAGTCCCGACGGAGAAGAAGGCTATCCCGGCACGTTGTGTGTCACCATCTGCTTCACGTTGAGCGAGAGCGGCGCACTCGCTATCGGATACACCGCGACAACCGATGCGCCCACAGTTCTCAATCTCACAAATCACAGTTATTTCAATCTCGCAGGCGGCGGTAGCGCGCTCGGGCACGTCGTCCAAATCTTCGCGGACGAGTATCTCAAATCGAACAGCGATGCGCTCGCAACGGGAGAAATAAGCCGCGTTGACGGCACCGCGTTTGACCTGCGCTCAGGTGCGCTTGTCGGCGAGCGCCTCTCCCTCGGCTGCGCCGAACTCGAGATGGCCCACGGCTATGACCACTGCTACATAATCTCGGGCGGCGGTGATGGCAATCTCACTCGCGCCGCAAGAATAATCTGTCCCGAAAGCGGAATCGCTCTGCTCTGCGAGACGACGCAGCCGGGGGTGCAGCTCTATACTGCCAACTGGCTCGGTGAATGCCCCGCCGCTTCTGATGGAGTTCACTATCGTGGTTACGATGGGATTTGTCTTGAAACCCAGCATTTCCCCGATTCCCCGAACCATTCGGAATTTCCCACGACCGAGCTTCGCCCCGGTGAGGTTTTCAGCTCCCGTACGGTATACTCCCTATCGACAATCTAAAAGGCACGCCCTCAACTCCTCTCGTGCCGCACTATCCGCGTGTCTTATTCGATGTGCTGCTGCCTATCGGCACATTCCTCGCTCCTCCGCGATGACCATGAGATCAAGCGGCACAAAAGATACCCATTTTTCAAAAAACGTCCTCCGACCTCTTCGCTTGAAAAAGGACGGAAGACGTCTCATTCTGTTTTAAAGCCAATTGCCCGTTAGGGCAAAGCCCGCAGAAATATGTCGGGCCACAAAATCGCAAGAAACCGCGTAACAATCAATCGCTGTGTGGATATTAAAACCGTGCAACACCGCTGCAAAAACTCGCCCCTTGGCAGTCTTACAATACCGACGCAAATCATCTTTGCAGTTCTTGTGATTTGGAGCGCTGAAGGTTAAATTTTCTTTGCTTCTTCCGCTTTTTGTGCCATGTTGTCGTTGAAAAACGCAAGTCCTCTCTCCATCGTCATCGGGCACGCATAGAAAAATCCCTGATATGAATCTACTCCCGAATTTGCGAGGAAGTCCACCTGTCGCCGATTCTCTACCCCTTCCGCCACTGTCTTTATTCCGAGATCCCGCGCGAGACCGACAATGTGCTGGAAAACAATGATGCTCTTGCTGTTGCCGCTCTCGCACGCCACGATCAGCGCGCGGTCGAGCTTGATCGTGCAAAACGACAGCTCGAGCACCCGTTCGAGGTTGGAATACCCCATTCCGAAGTCATCCAACAAAAACCGGATTCCCTCATCGCCCAACGTTTTCATAAGATCGGAAAGGCGATTGGATGACGTTGCCGCTGTCTCAGTTATCTCAAAGTGAATGCTCCCGGGGTCGATTCCGTAGCGCCGTATTGTCGAGAGCACGCGAGCAGCAAGTGTGTCATCAATGCACTCTACAACAGAGAGATTGACGGCAATGCTCCCGAACCCCTCAGCCTCACACAGCTTGCTGTCGTGAAGAAATATGCAGACCTTTTCGAGCACGATGCTTCCGAGCTGCTTAATCAGTCCCGTGCGCTCGGCAAGAGGTATAAACTCGCCGGGTGATATTGATCCAAGGCGGCTGTCAGACAGTCTCGCCAGTGCCTCCGCAGAACTATAACGTCCGCTCGCAGCATCGTATATGGGCTGCAGATACACCTCAATGCGTCCCTCGTCAATCGCCTCGCGCAGTGCACGCTCTACTTCTTTTTGCCGGTTCAAGCTTTTGACGGTTTCGCTGTCCGTCTCAAGCAGCGCCCCTAAACCTTCGGCCTTTGCTTTGATAACAGTTGCATTTATTAGATTCATCAGATCTGCAACGTCAGTTATAAAAGAGGTGTCATAGCAGCAACACATGCAAGCCGACACTCTAAGCTCGATGCCCATCACTTTAAGCGGATGGCTCAGCCGCTGCTGAACCATCGACAGCGCCGTGCGGCAGTCAATCTCATCGTGAGTCACAATGACAAACTCGTCACCCACCATGCGGAACAGAATTCCACCGCACAGGCATTCTTTAAATATCTCCGTCGCTGCAACTATCGTCTCGTCACCGACGTCTACCCCCAACAGATCGTTCACACTGCCAATCTCATCAAGGTCTATCGCGAGCACGCTGTATTTCCGCTCCGATCTTATCTGCTCTTCTATGTAATTTATAAATCCACGGCGATTTAGCGCCCCCGTTAGCCAATCGACGAGTTCATCGCCGTTTTGCAGCGTGAAATATGTCATTGTTATGGCGAGCGCCGTTGCCGCACCGGTGAGCAGTAAAAATGGGAATTTCGACTGTATCACCACAGCCACAACAATGATGACATTAAAACTGATTATCGTGCGCTGCTCAATTGTCCTGATGCGTGCGCCTCGCTCGATCACAGTGCCCACTGATAAAATCAGATAAATGGCAGCGCTAACATAAAGATATGGAAACAGCACGCCGTGACGATAAATTCCCTCGGCATCAAGATAGAAAAAATATGCTGTTTTAATATTGGACAGCAACATCACGAACGTGACCGCACCGGGAATTACGCCGACCAGCAGGGCTTTGATATGTTTTAGCTTTAATCTGTTCGCGAGAAACATCGAATAATAGTAGAGCATAATCGGCAATGAGAGCTGTGAAATATAAAACAGATAGTTTATTCCGAGCACCAAAGCTCGCGGCATAACGGCAGCGCGCTCAACAATGAATGCACTGCTGATATCCAACAGGATGTTGATCGTCCCCATCAACACAAAACATTTAAAGAATGTGCCCTGCCTTGTCGGAAAGCGACGGCGCACGAAATAGTGCACGGAAATCATCATCATAAACGCAAGCGCGCAAATTTCGTAGCTGATATTGTAGTATTTCAATGCCGCCGCCTCTCATGATCTCCGGATTTAGAAGAATAAATATTTGTGCTCTGCTATGTGTATATATACTTATTTGCACTAATACTATACTAAGGAACAAAGGTGTGCAACTATTTTGCCGGACAATGTCGTAGAAAAATTTAATAATTATATTAAAAATTTTATACAATACTTTACTTGTTGAAATATCTGTGCTATAATGACGCCGTATTCTGAATGTACCAAATGAACTCACGTGCTCGTGTAATTCATTGGAACGCTCAATGTTTTACGCAACACGGTTTTTGTTTTAGAGGCAGGAGAATTCAATTCATATTTTTTACGGAGGCTCTATCAATGAACGGAACGGTAAAGTGGTTCAACCCGGACAAAGGCTTTGGTTTCATTTCTAACGATGACGGCGGCGACGACGTCTTCGTGCATTTCTCGGCTATCCAGACTGATGGCTTCAAAACCCTCGCAGAGGGTCAGAAGGTCACTTTTGAAGTCGAGCCCGATCCCAAGAATTCCGCCAAGCTTCGCGCTGTGAACGTACAACCTGCGTAACGGAACCAACCGAAAAAGGCCTGCTCTTAAAGAGCGGGTCTTCTTTGTTTTAGCGGTTTTGAAACACTAATTGTTAATAGTGCGTTTCTTGCTTTAAACAGGAGGTTGTGCTATCATTGCGAAATTACTCAAAAGACATGGAGGACAGCACCTTTGTCTAAAGAAATTTTAATAGTATGTCTCCAGGTATTTTTCTGCCGAATACTTGATGTTTCGTTAGGCACTGTTCGTACGGTACTCACGGTGCAGAGCAAACCCGCTTACGCCTCACTCATCGGTTTCATTGAGACGCTTCTGTGGTTTCTTGTCGTTCGCCAGGCGCTGGCTGTCGAATCAAGCGGCATCTACACCGCGATTGCTTATGCTTCGGGCTTTGCCGCAGGCACGTTTATCGGCGGTCTGATTGCTCGTCGTTTTGTGAGGGGTGACGTCACAGTTCAAATTGTCACCACCGACCGCAACGACAAACTTGTAAGTGCGATTCGCGTCGCGGGCTTTGGCGCAACGGTTGTCGATGTGCGCGGTTCCGATTACGGCTGCGAAAAATATATGATCTTTTGCGAGATATCAAGCGCACGTCTCGACGAGCTCAAGCGAATAGTCGGCAAATACGACACTCAGGCGTTCATCATGGGACAGGAGACGAAGTATGTTTACAACGGCTTCTTTCTGCGCAAAAAATGATCTTTAAAAAGGTCGCTTGACGCTTAATCCGGCGTTATCTCTCAATCTGTTTGTTCAAGCCGCTTTGTGCAGACAAGTCCGGAATCTGCAAGTTTGGCAGAACATCCTGATCTCACATAAGTACAAAAATTCACACCTGCACGCCACGTTCATAAAGACGTTGCAGGTGTTTTTGTATTTTAAAACCTGTGCAACAGCTATAACCGGGTTGCGGCAATTTACCACGACTGCCCTCTACATAAGACACGGAAAATATTTTCACCTCTGCATCTTCCAATTACCGCTTGTCTGTCGCCGTTTATCGCGCAAGTCAAAATATTTCTTTTGCGTCGGTTCATCCGTGTCAGCTTGCACAAAATCAACCGGTGCTGCGCGGCCAAAAATCGCTGCCGCAACAAAAATGTGCAATTGTATTTAGGACTTGTTGACCCAGGCCTTCTGTCAAGCAAAAAAAAGCGGCATCCGAAAATACTCCGGTTGCCGCTTTTGGTCACATTGTCATTGAGCCGCAGCGTATTAGCGGCAGCTTTCTGGACACAGTTTGCTTACTTGAGTTCGACTGTCGCGCCGGCCTCGGTAAGGGTCTTGGATATCTCGTCGGCATCAGCCTTGGAGACACCCTCTTTGATGGGCTTGGGAGCGCCATCAACGAGTTCCTTGGATTCTTTAAGACCCAGTCCCGTGATTTCCTTAACCGCCTTGATAACTGTCATCTTGCTCTCTCCGGCGCTCACGAGTATCACGTCAAACTCCGACTTCTCCTCCGCTGCACCGTCTCCATCAGCAGATGCAACAACCGCAACCGCAGTTGCAGCAGCAGATACTCCGAACTCCTCTTCGATAGCCTTTACGAGCTCAGAGAGCTCAAGCACTGTCATGCCTTTGATTTCTTCAATGATCTTCGCTATATCAGCCATTGTGTTATCCTCCGTTAATTTTTACTTTCGGTTTAATTGTTTACTTGCAGTTATGCAGTTTCACGCAGCTTCGCGACCTCGCTTATGGCGCGGGCGAAGGAAGCGATGATTCCGTTGAGTGTGCCGGCTGTCTGCGCGATAAGCGTATCGCGTGAAGGCAGCGCCGCAAGTGCCTTGAGTTCATTCACGCCGACGAATTTACCGTCGATGCAACCCATCTTCATATTGAAAAACTCTTTGTTCTTCGTGACGTATTTCTGAATCACGCGTGCGGGAGCAACCTCGTCCTCGCCTATCGCGAGAGCTGTCGTCCCAACCAGTGCGGGCAAAAGCTCCGTAAGTCCGGCCTTTGTGCAGGCGCGACGCAAGATGTTGTTCTTGATTACATTGTACTCGATGTTCTCGTCACGAAGCTCGGACCTCAGCTTGGTGTCGCTCTCGACGCTGATACCCTTGTAATCAACCAGGACTATCGACTTTGCTTCGGAAAGCTTTGTAGCGAGCGTGTCGACCGCTTCCTGCTTTTGTTTGAGAATTTTTTCGCTTGCCATCTTTCTCTTTTCACCTCCGTTTTGTAAAAGTTTGCGGTGAAAACCATAAACCCTTCCCCTGCCGTGAGGCCGAGGAAGGGCAAACTTTGTCGTGTGCGCGCAAAAGCGCGGCGCCTTGAAAAGTTCTCACCTCGGCAGGCGAGCCCGCCCTTGGGGGGCTCATTATGTTTTCACACCTGCTGTCTTTGGTCAAAAACAGCTTTATTATTATACTTGAACTGTCCGCTCTAAGTCAAGTCTCAGTTTTGAGTCTGACCGAGATTCATATAGCGCGAAGTCGCGACCTTGATCCCGGGTCCCATCGTTGTCGAAATTACACAGGAGCGGATATACTGACCCTTAGATGCAGCGGGTTTTGCCTTGGTCACAGCTTCGAGAAGTGTGTCGAAGTTTTCACAGAGCTTTTCGGCACCGAAAGACGCTTTGCCTATCGGACAGTGGATGATGTTGCTCTTGTCGAGACGGTACTCGATCTTACCGGCTTTTGCCTCTCCGACCGCTTTCGCCACATCGGGGGTCACCGTGCCCGCCTTGGGGTTCGGCATCAGACCGCGGGGTCCGAGAATTTTACCGAGACGTCCGACGACACCCATCATGTCCGGCGACGCAATGACAACGTCAAAGTCCATGAAGTTTTCTTTCTGTATTCTCTCCGCAAGCTCCTCCGCACCGACAATTTCGGCGCCGGCAGCTTCAGCCGCTTTGGCGGCATCGCCCTTTGCGAACACGCAGACGCGAATGCTCTTGCCTGTGCCGTTGGGCAACACGACCGCGCCGCGAACCTGCTGGTCCGCATGCCGGGAGTCGACACCCAAACGTATGTGTATCTCGACTGTTTCATCGAATTTTGCTTTTGCTGTCTTGCAGCAGATATCAAGAGCCTCGGAGGTGTCATAAAGCTTCTGACTTTCAATTAGCTTTACGCTATCGACATAATGTTTACCGTGTTTCATTATTCGTCACCCTCCTGTTTTTCCGCTTCCGGATCTTCGGCAACCGTCTCGGCGGCTTCTCTGGCCTCGGCAGCGGCAGCCTTGGCCTCAGCGGCCTCATATGCCTTCTCAGCCTCGGCGGCGGCGGCGAGTTCGCGCTCGGCAGAGCCTGTGCCGTCATCGACGACAACGCCCATGCTGCGTGCGGTTCCCGCGACCATCTTCATCGCATGTTCGACGCTTGCGGCGTTGAGGTCGGGTTTTTTAAGCTCCGCAATCTTGCGCAGCGAGTCGAGTGTTATAGTTGCAACTTTCTTTCTGTTGGGTTCGCCCGAGCCGCTCTCGATGCTGCACTCTTTTTTTATGAGTACGGCGGCGGGCGGCGTTTTTGTTACAAAGGAAAAGGAGCGGTCGGCGTAAACCGTGATAACCACGGGGATTATCATACCGACGTCATTTTTGGTTCGCTCGTTAAATTCCTTGGTGAACTGCATGATGTTCACGCTGTGCTGGCCGAGCGCCGGGCCTACGGGCGGCGCGGGGGTCGCCTTGCCGGCAGGAATTTGGAGCTTGATGTAGCCGATTACCTTCTGAGCCATTTCTACCTCCGAAATCAGTGGTGTAATCGGGGCGCATCGAATATTTGCGTCCCTCCCACAGGAACACGCTACGCGTGCCCCCTCTGCAGCCCCATATCGGTGGAGCTAACATACGAATAAAGTCAGATCGAAGTTACCTGTCCGAGCTCAAGCTCGGCAGCTGTTTCTCTGCCAAACATCGAAACCGTAACCTTGACCTTCTGCTTGTCGCGGTCGATTTCCTCAACCGTGCCGACAAACCCGAGCAGCGGACCGTCGGTGATCTTCACGCTGTCGCCGAGCTCGTAATCGATGGTGAGGCTTTTTTGCTCAACACCGAGCTTATCAACCTCCGCCTGCGTCAGCGGCACCGGCTTGGTCGTCGTTCCGACAAACCCTGTCACTCCGCGGGTGTTGCGCACGATATACCATGTCTCGTCAGTCACGATCATCTTCACGAGCACGTATCCCGGGAAAATCTTGCGCTCAACCTCGCGGCGTTTGTTGTCCTTGATCTCCGTGACCATTTCGGTCGGGATATTCACCTCTTGGATAAGATCTCCGAGGCGGCGATTTTCAACCATCTTTTCGATGTTTGTGGCCACCTTGTTCTCATATCCCGAGTAGGTGTGGACTACATACCACCTAGCGGCATCGGACATAATTCCACCCCATCTTAAAACGCTTTAATGAGCAGATCGCGCAGGAACGCGAGCAAGTAATCAAGGCTCCAGATAACAACCGCGAATGCGACACACATTGTCAGGACGACAAGGGTGTTTTTGACTATCTGCTTTTTGCTCGGCCACACGATTTTTTTGAACTCGCCTGCCGTATCGCGAAAATATTTGCCCATGCGGGCGAATAAACTCGGCTTGGCGTTTTGCTTGTCAGCCATTTTGCAGCCCCCTACTTCGTCTCTCGGTGCAACGTGTGCTTGCGGCAGAACGGGCAGTATTTGCTGCGCTCTAATCTGTCGGGCGTGTTCTTCTTGTTCTTGGTCGTGTCGTAGTTCCGCTGCTTGCATTCGGTGCACGCAAGCGTGATTTTTACCGTCATATTTTCGGCACCTCCGTATTTCGGCCTTATCTTTCGGCCTATTGCCTCCCTCATTCAGGCGGCGCGATTTACGCGCACAAAAAAATAAGCCTGCAAAAGAGGTGTACATATAATATCATTCGTATCTACCTATGTCAACAGCTTTTTGCTCTCTCCGGCATATAGGCAAATTTTCGCCGTTGCTCACACGAATAAGCGCCGAAAATACCGTCTGTATGATTTTATTGCCGCTCTTTAATATTTTTGTTATATGTGATAGTATAATGGGGTTTAGGTATGGGCAAATCGACTGTATTATCTTTGCGCCAGCAGCAGCTATCTCGGGCTTGTGTTGTCCGACCGCGCGCCGAACGCGATAATCCACAAAATAACGCCCGTCACTCTATCGGAAACCCAAAGGAAAATACACTTAAATTGAGGTGTCACCCATGAACACGAAAATGACTGTCGCGATAATCTTCGGCGGCGTGACGAGCGAGCATGAGGTCTCGCTGAAATCGGCCGCTTCCGTTTTGCGCAATCTCTCTTCCGAGCGCTATGACGTCATAAAACTCGGTATAACCAAGCGAGGATATTGGTTTGAAACCTCCGCAGAACCGGAAGCCATCGAGACCGGAGAGTGGGAGAATTCGCCCTCCAACGTATCCGCATTCATCAGCCCCGACCGCTCGGTGCATGGTATTGTTCGGATGCTTCCGAACGGACGTCACAAGAGCGTTTGCGTCGATGCCGTATTCCCCGTAATGCACGGCCGAAACGGTGAAGACGGCACGATTCAAGGTCTGTTTCAGCTTGCGGGTATACCATTTGTCGGCTGCGATTTGCTCTCGAGCGCCGTCTGCATGGATAAAGCGGTCGCCAACACGATACTCGACAATTTCGGAATACTTCGCGCTCCGTGGGCACTAATCACCGATTCACAGCGCAGCAGCCTCGATTCACTCGCCGCGGAATGGGAATCTCGTTTCGGGTATCCTATGTTCGTGAAACCGGCAAACGCCGGCTCGTCGGTCGGAATCTCCAAAGCGCACGACCGCGCCGAGCTGCTCGATGCCGTTGAGCTCGCGTTCAAACACGATCGCAAGGTGCTCATTGAGCGCAATGTCGCCGGAAAAGAACTTGAGGTCTCGGTGCTCGGCAACGACGATCCCATCGCTTCTCTTGTCGGCGAGATTCTTTCCGCAAACGAATTCTACGACTACGACGCGAAATATTTCAACACACACAGCGACACCCGCATTCCCGCCGACATAACTCCCGAGCAGCAGGCATATATCCAGAAGACAGCGGTAACTGCCTACCGCGCGCTCGGCTGTGCCGGGCTCTCACGCGTCGACTTTCTCATGGATGCCACAACGGGGAAAATCTACCTCAACGAGCTCAACACTATACCCGGATTCACCTCAATAAGCATGTACGCGAAGATGTTTGCCGCGAGCGGCATATCGTATGGAGAGCTGCTCGACCGACTGTTCGCGCTCGCTCTCGAGAGAGATTGATCGATGGATAAGCGTCCAATAGGTATCTTTGACTCCGGCCTTGGGGGTCTCACCGCAGTCAAAGAATTCGGTGAACTGAACTCTCGCGAGGATATAATATTCTTCGGCGACACAGCACGCGTGCCATATGGGACGCGCACCGCCGAGACGATAACTCAGTATGCGCTTGAGGACATGTCCTTCCTGCTCTCGAAGGGCGTCAAACTTATAATTGCAGCATGCGGAACAGTCAGTTCGACACTTCCCGAGAGATACGCGAGAGCGTGCTCTGTGCCCTTTGTCGACGTTGTGGGTCCGACGGCCAGTGCGGCGGCAAGCGCGACCAAAAACGGAAAAATCGCAGTGCTCGGCACACCCGCGACAATTCGCAGCGGTGCATTTGTGCGCGCGATTACCGCAATATCCCCCGATCTGCAATGCTTTCCCGTGGCGTGTCCGCTCTTCGTTCCGCTCGTCGAAAACGGGTATTTCGGCTCGCAAAACGAGGTCGCACGCATAATTGCAAGACAGTATCTCGCACCGCTTGCCGAACGCGGAGTTGACACCGTGCTGCTCGGTTGCACACATTACCCGCTGCTTTCCGATGTCATCTTCGAAGCGTTGGACGGCAGAGCAACACTTATAAACAGCGGGCGCGAGACGGTTATCCACGTGCTGTCCTTCCTTGAAAAACTCGGGCTCGAAAATAATTCCGGAGGAGAGTGGCAGCTCTTCACCTCGGATAATCCCGATGGCTTTTCATCTCTCGGAGAGATCTTTTTGGGGCACGCGCTGCGCCACGAGGTGAAACGCGCGGACATCTTTTCAGTTTCACTCAACAAATGCTTCAGAGGTGTGTGATGGATAATTGTTACACCATAACAATCGACGGAAAGCAAGAGGCAACGGACACCACCGAGCACGTCTCGCTCTCAACGCTGGGACATTTTTCTCGCAAAGGAAACACCTTTTGCATTGAATACGAGGAGAGTGAGACAACCGGATTTGCCGGAAATGTCACCACCCTCGTCGTTGAGGACTCGCAGCGCGCAACGCTTCGCAGATCCGGCAAAACCAACTCCGAGCTCGTCATTGAACCGGGGCAAAAGCATCTTTGCCACTACGATGCAGGCGAGGTTTCCTTTGTCATCGGTGTACTCGCGGACAGAATACAAAACCGTCTGGGAGATCGCGGAGGTGAACTGAAACTGCGCTACGCACTCGATTTTAACTCAAATGCCGTCTCGGTAAATGAGCTCAATATTACTGTCAGGGAGAACACTACGAATGCATGATCCGATATCCACCGCTAAACAGCAAGTTCGCAAGCTTGTGCTTGCAGCGTTCGATGAAGCCAAATTGGAGGGAGCGCTGCCCGACTTTCCAATGCCGGATTTTGCGGTCGATCTTCCGGCTGAAACCTCGCACGGAGACTTCGCGGTAAACGCCGCGCTCGTGAGTGCTAAACCATTTTCAATGTCTCCTCGCGACATAGCTCAAGCGCTCTTCGAGCGGATCAAGCTTGCAGACAGCCTATTTTCCAAAGCGGAAATCGCAGGACCCGGATTTCTCAATTTCTTCACCGACAGCCGGTTTTGTTCCGACGTCGTATTGCAGATTCTCCGCGAGAAAGACGGCTATGGCCGAACCGACACATTGCACGGCGAGAAGATCATGGTCGAGTTTGTATCCGCCAATCCGACCGGGCCGATGCACCTCGGAAACGCGCGCGGAGGCGCACTCGGGGACTGTCTCGCAAGCGTGCTTGAAACTGCCGGTGCGCGCGTGACACGCGAGTTTTACGTCAACGACGCCGGAAACCAAATCGAAAAATTCGCCTGTTCTCTCGAGGCGCGTTATCTTCAGCTTTATAAAGACGATATCCCTTTCCCTGAGGACGGATATCAGGGCGAAGACATAACGCGTCGCGCCGAAGAGTTCGCAGAGATAAACGGAGATTCCTATCTCTCCGCCGCACCGCAAGCGCGGCGTGACGCGCTTGTCGCCTATGCCCTGCCCGCCAATATTGAGCAGTTGCGGCATGATCTTGAGACCTACCGCATCCACTACGACGTGTGGTTTCGTGAAAGCTCACTTTATGAGAGCGGCCTTGTCAACAAGGTGCTCGGCATTTTAAAGGATAAGGGCGCAACATACGAGAATGACGGCGCGATTTGGTACAAGGCAACCGACTACGGCGCGGAAAAGGACGAGGTTCTCGTGCGTTCAAACGGAATTCCCACCTATTTTGCCGCCGATATCGCCTATCATTATGACAAATTCGCGGTTCGCGGCTTTGAGCGAGTCATCAACGTCTGGGGGGCTGACCATCACGGCCACGTCTCGCGGCTCAAGGGTGCGATGAACGCGATTGGACTGGACGGTTCTAAACTCGACGTCGTGCTTATGCAACTCGTCCGCCTCGTGAGAGATGGGGAACCCGTCCGCATGAGCAAGCGCACCGGAAAAGCGATAACGCTCACCGATCTGCTCGAGGAGATTCCGATTGACGCCGCGCGCTTTTTCTTCAATCTGCGCGAGCCGAAAAGCCATTTTGAGTTTGATCTCGACCTCGCGGTCAAGGAAAGCTCAGACAACCCTGTTTACTACGTACAATACGCTCATGCACGCATTTGCAGCATCCTCAAAAACCTTGATGCTCAAGGATATGAAACCGATAACTTCGATGGATGCGACCTCTCTCTGCTGTGCGAGCCAGACGAGCTTGCGCTCATCAAACACCTCGCGAAGCTGCCTTTTGAGATCACCGCCGCCGCATGCGAATATGATCCCGCACGCATCACGCGCTACACCGTCGAACTTGCGGGAATGTTCCATCGCTTTTACACTAGCTGTCGTGTCAAGGACTGTGAAGCCGACCTGTGTCTTGCGCGCACCGCACTTTGCCGAGCAACCAAACAGGTAGTTGCAAATTGCCTTGCGCTGCTTAAGATAAATGCGCCCGAAAGCATGTGACACCAGAAAGGAACGCACCATATGTATCTCAATTCGTTTAACGGTTTTAACGGAAGTGCTGACAGTCTCTCCAATCCATACACGTCCCGGCAACCTGGATCGAAAAAGCAGAATAACGTCGCCGTTCTTTTGGCTCTCTTCACCGGCTTACTGTTTTTTCTTTTCGGAGTCTTTGCGAATTCATCGATTCTCATATTTGTCCTGCTCTTGATTGTAATAATCGGAGCAGTTATTGCGGTGTTCCAAATTAAGAAAAAAGGCAGGTCGCGCGGTGGCGCAGGACGCGTGGTTCAAGCAGGGCATCTCTGCGATGATGCGGGCCACGAATCGGAGGATGCAAATAGCGCTCTCGCGCTCTCGGACATGCAGGATGGCTATTCAACTTTCTCGACAACCGATTCCGGCCGACAACAAGCCGCGAGCTATGCCGCCCGTCACGACTATATCTACAAACGCATTGAAAAAATGTCTCCGGAAGATTTTTCCAAGAAGATGGATGAGCTTGGCAGTCTGCTTGACTCCGGCATGATTGGACGCGAGGAATATAATGCCAAGCGGCATGAATACGCACAGAACACCCGCTGAGTTATACGCCGTATCTATGTGAGCAATCTGATTGCCCGTCGCCCTGCAACATGGCGCAGTCACACTGCGTAAACAGACAAAAACAGAAACCGATGCCCGCGATCCGCTTTTCAGGATATGTCACTCTGATTGCGTATCGACGAACATCGGTTTTTTGAATGCAACTTTATCAACAATATCTGCGAACAGTCTCTTCATTCAGCACGACGCCACAAGCGCCGGGACGAGTGTTAAAGAAGCCGCCCGATCCAACCGGCATGCACCCGAACTTTGCGGGCAGTGATTACCACTTCATCTCGGCAAAAGTAACCCCGCTGTAATAGTGGCCGAGTATCTGCTTGTAATCCCAGTTCAATGCGAGCGCGTATTCATTTGCGCCCGCCTTGCTCATCCCAACTCCATGGCCGCGACCCGTCACGGTGAAAATCGCCTGAGTGCCCTTCCACGTAAGCTTGAAGTTGGATGACTCAAGACCGAGGCATTTGTCGCGCAGCTCGGCTCCCGTCGTCTGCTTTTGATCGTCTATCCACACCTCTTTGGCATATCCGCCGGAGGTCATCGTTGTGATTTTGATCCAGTTTTGATTGTCGTTCGAGAGCGTCACCGCATAATAGCTCTCGAGGCGTGATTTCAGCGCATCCTTCGTCATTGTAACCGTGCTCGTAAAGCCCTTGACCTGATAGTCATATCGGCTGTCCACCGGCACGAGATATGGAAACTCCTCGCCGAAAATCTCGGCGGCAGAATTGGTTCTGCCCGAGCTTATTGCAAAATACGGTGTAAACGCAATCTCTCCCTCGTAATAAATTCCCTCGTTTATAACCGAGCTCACGAGTGCTGTGATATTGTCGCTCGCGCTCGCGCCCTGCACAAGTGGGGCCTCAGTCAGGTTGTATGAATAGCGTAGCCATGAACTTGCCGCGACGGCCTGCGCCTTAATCGCCTCGGGGCTGTAAGAATCGTCCATCTCTGCTGCGACCATCTTGCTTATTATTCTCAGCGGTGTGTCGGTCATCACACTGCCGTTCATTGTGACTCTTATCACATTCTGCCCGTCAACCACGTCGGAGGGCTGTGGTTTGGGAGTGCCTACAGGCTTCACTTGCCCTCCGCTTGCAACTGTTGCAGCCGGATCGGTTTCACCGGCGCTCTTTTCGTTGGCAAGCAACCAATTGCGCCATTTGTCGCGCTCGATCACCTCGTTGATGTTGGGCGAGAGTGACGCCAATTTGTAGTATTGCTCGGGATAGAGAGCCACCATATTTTTCTGAAACATCTGGTCGTTCATCGTAACCGTCTCGCCCTCACGCACGCGACGCGCAACGACAACAAGCTTTTCACCCTGCCATCCGTCGAGATCCGTCACGAGAGTGAGGAATTTGTCCGACGAGACGATACTCGTGTTAATTGTCATAACAGAACGTATTTTAAGATCGACAACAAAATTTTCAAACGCCGCTGCATCTGGAAAGGATACCGATTTATAAAAATCATCAAGCTTTCCAAACTCAGGGTTTTCGTTTGCGATAAACACCGAGGCTATCTTATAATCGGCGCTGCCGCTTGCCGTTGTAAAGTTAAAGAGATAGTCAACACTGGCAAGAGCCTTGCTGCTCTCAGACGCAAGCTCGCGCAGCGGGCCGAATACCTGGCCCGAATCGGTGCTTCTCCCGTACACAATGGTGTTTTGTTGCTCGACCGAGGTCCCGCCTTCAATCGGGTCGGCGGCGGCCGGTGCCGACTGCGGTTCGAGAATATAAGGGCAGCCGAGCGTGTTTTTCGAGCCGCTGAAATCGTGATTGGAATAGAACCCATCGCCCTTGTCGCGCACCACAACACAGTCGACCGCGCCGCCGTTTGAGGACAGCCAGCCGACGGTGTCGGGGTTTTGCTCGAATAATGACGTCAGCGCGTCGGCGCTCTGCCCCGATGTATAGGTACTTTGAAGCTCGCTGTAAACGCTCTCATCCAACCGGTTTCGGAGCGCGCGCACGCCCATAAACATCCCCGAAAACATCACACCGGCACAGAGCACGCCGATAATTCCCTTTTCGACGGCGAGGCTTGATTTTTTACGGGGCCTGCCTTTTTTGTCAACGTCTGCAATGTCTTTTACAGAGAATTCCCGAGCATCCTCAATCGGCAGCCCTCCGAGCACGCGGCGCACCATATCGAATGCGTTCTGCACACACAGCTCGCGAATGCTCTCGCGAGAGCGCATGTTTCCGAACATGAACTTCTTGACGAGAACCTTGGATTTATCGGCAACGGATATGTAGACGAGCCCGACCGGCTTGTCGATGTATCCCTCGTTTGTCGACCCCGCAATCCCAGTTATTCCAACCGCGACGTCGGCATGGCCGCGAGACAGCGCTCCATTGGCCATCTCGGCAGCTGTGGCTGAACTTACGGCGGTGTATTTGCGCAGCAGCGAGGGATCTATCCCGAGGCTTGACTGTTTAGCCCTGTTAGAATATGCGGCGGTTCCGAGATCAAACACCTTGGACGCGCCGGGAACGGCGGTTATTCTGGATGCCATCAATCCGCCTGTACAGCTCTCCGCAACCGATATTTTGGACGACGACTTCACGAGCATATCGACAACGACCTCGTTCATCTCACGGTCGTCTTCCGAAAATATGAATTCCCCGAGCCTGTCGCGAAAAAGCTGAAGTTTCTGCTCAAGCAAATTTTGTGCGCCTTCATCAGAGCGAGCCCGCGCGCTGATATTGATGTGAACCTCCCACGGCTTTGCGTAGAGAGCCGCGCTGGGATTGTCTCCGTAGAGCAGATCCCTGCACTTTTCTTCGAGCGCTGATTCGCCTATTCCGAACACGTGCAGTGAGCGGTGAGCAGCTTTCACATCGGCCATCTGCCCCAGCCGCGGCTTGACCTCGTTCAAAAACATTGGCTCAAGCTCAAACGGTGGCCCCGGGAGCAAAATTATTGCCTGGTTTTTGCTGCGCACAAAAATACCGGGAGCAGTGCCGTTGCTGTTTTTCAGCACCTCTGCGCCCTCAAGTACATATGCCTGTTTGAGGTTATTGGCGGTCATCTCGAGACCACGCTGTGCAAAAAACGCACGCATGCTCTCCTCCGCCTCGTCGTTTTTCACGAGCTTCATGCCGAGTGCTTTGGCAACCGTCTCTTTGGTGAGATCGTCCTCTGTCGGTCCGAGACCGCCTGTGAACACGATGACATGGCTGCGCCTTACAGCGGCCTTAACGGCCTCTATTATATCGCGCGCCTTGTCTCCGATCACGCACTGGCGATGGACATCGTAACCCAACATCGACATCTCGCGAGCCAGAAATGCGGTGTTCGTGTTCACCGTAGTTCCTGCGAGCAGCTCGTCACCGACCGATATTATTTCGGCTTTCATATATTGTTAGCCTCCAATTGGGAAGTCAATCAGAAAAGTGTTTCATTACTACTGTGCGCTGAGAAGCCGCGCGTGTTTCAAGGGAATTTAAGTCAAGCAGTGTCTCGGCCGCAAATATGTCGTCGATGCGCGGCTTGGTTTTGGGATGTCTCGGGGTGAAAACGGTGCAGCAGTCCTCATATGGCTCGATTGAAATATCAAAGGTATCTATCCTGCGCGCCGCCTCGACAATTTCATTTTTATCATTGCCGATAAGCGGACGAAGCACCGGCACTGCGGCGGCCTCGTCAGTGCATGCTATCGCAGAGAGCGTCTGGGACGCCACCTGTGCAAGACTCTCGCCTGTGATGATTGCGCCACAGCTCTCGGCCGCACAGATGATGTTGGTTATGCGCAGCATAGACCTGCGCATAAGCACCGTGAACAACTCTTCGGGGCAGCTCTCGCGCAGTGCAACCTGGGTTTCGGTGAACGGAACGCAGATAAGCGCAAGATTTCCGCACCAGCGGCTCAGGACACTCGCGAGACGGTCGACCTTGTCGAGCGCGCGCTCGCTCGTGTATGGCGGGGACATAAAGTGCACCGCAACGAGGTCAAGGCCTCTTCTCGCCGCCATAAACGCAGCAACAGGACTGTCTATTCCGCCCGAGAGCATCACGGCTGCACGGCCGCTCGTTCCTGTCGGCATACCACCGGCCCCTGTAACGCTCCCACCGTGGACGTAGGCTGCGTAATCGCGCACCTCGACGACGACATTGACATCAGGGTCTGTCATTGCCACTGTGAGGTGCGGAAATCTTTCGAGAATGTATCCGCCCAGCTCGCAGCCGATCTGCGGAGAATTCAGCGGGAAGCTCTTATCCGAACGCTTGGCGCTCACGCGGAAGGTTTTTGCCGCAGCGAGTTCGCCGCCGAGCCGTTCCACCGCCGCACGCTCAATTTCCACGATGTCTTTTTGCACTTCTCCCGCCTTGCTGAGCGCCGAAATGCCAAACACACGGCTCATCAGCTCAAATGCCTGATTGACGTCTGCTTCGTCGTCCTGCGGCTCGACATAGACGGTCGACTGCGCCTTATAAACTCTGAACTTGCCCACAGTCGCGACGCGCCGGCGTATCGTCTTGAGCAGTGCGCTCTCGAACACAGGTCGGTTCTGTCCCTTGAGAGCCAGCTCTCCATATTTTGCAAGAATAATCTCTCTCATTAATCTCCTTGTTGTGCTCGCGTTATTTCCGAACGCGGGAAAATTCTTTCTGTGCCTCAGGCACAAGCGCAAGCAGCGCGTCGACGTCATCGGCAGTGTTGTCTGTACTGAAGCTCACCCTCACCGCGCTGTCTATTATCGAATCGTCAAGCCCCATCACAGCGAGAGTTCGGCTGCGCTCGCCCTTGGTGCACGCGGAACCGCCCGAAACATAAATTTCTCTCCCGGAAAACCAGCGCAGCAGGGGTTCGCTCGGGCAGCCTTTCAAAGAGAAGTTGACTATATATTCGCTTCCGTCTGCAGGGGAATTTAAAACTACATTATCGATATTCGCAAGACCCGCAGCAAGCCTTGCACGCAACATCGCAACGTCTGTCTCAGATAGCTTTGCCTCCTCAAGCGCCGCCGCAAAGCCCGCGGCGTAGGGGACGTTTTCAGTTCCCGGACGCATTCCTCGCTCCTGATGCCCTCCGAACAGCACGTTATCGAGGTTGAACCCGCCGCGTATGTAAAGCGCGCCGATTCCTTTGGGTCCATGCAGCTTGTGCGCGCTCGCAGAGGCCGTATCTATTCCGCCATCCAGCGAAAGTTGGTGCTTTGCAAACCCTTGAACGTTGTCACAGTGCACCGCGGTGCGGTGATTTTTGGATTTCACCTCGCGCGCTATCGCGCTGACGTCAAGCTTCGCGCCCGTCTCGTTGTTGACGCTCATCGCGCACACGAGCGCGGTTTTCGCTGTCACGGCATCAATGATTTTCTGGGCACTCACTCTTCCGCAAGAATCGGGGGCAATACGTCTCACCGCAAATCCCTCGCGTTCAAGCTCTCGGGCACAGTTTTCCACGCTGGGATGCTCGTATGCCGTGATCACTATCTCGTTTGCCCAGCCTTGCCGCGCGCGGGCCGCACCGAGAATCGCAAGATTGTTTGATTCTGTACCTCCCGAAGTGAAAAAAACCTCGCTGCTTTTACAGCCCAGAGCGCGAGCTACTTTCTCTCGGGCGCTCTCGAGCGTTTTTTGCGCTTCGAATCCGATATCGTAAAGTGAGCTGGGGTTGCCGAATTGCTCTCGCAACGTCTTTGCAACGGCATCCGCCGCAGCCTCGCTCACCCGTGTTGTCGCCGCGTTGTCGAGATAAATCATCAGTTTGTGCGCCTCTTTCAGCATAGCGTATGATGATTTATTATATGATATTTAAATTGCTAAATCAACCGCGCCGCTGCTCTAAGCTTTTTAAAGACTGTGCCGCTCACACGAAATACGTCTCATCTTTTTCTCTGACACACGGGATCTGAAAATATACTTCGGTTTCCCCTGCCGCGACACGGGAATTCAAAGACGGTGTACATTGCCACAAGGTTGATATATAATTCATGCAAAGGACCGAGTCTTAAGTATTTAACAAAGGAGATAGAAATGAGTTTTCGTGAAATACCTGCCGGTGAACTCAACGCCCGTCCCTTTCATACGCTCGACCAAGAATGGGCACTGCTCAGCGCCGGAGACTCCAAAAACTTCAACACTATGACCGTGTCGTGGGGGCAGCTGGGGACACTGTGGAATTTGCCTGTCGCTACCGTTTATGTCCGTCCGCAGCGCTTTACCCGCGAGTTCCTCGAGCGCGAGGATCGCTTTACACTGTGCTTTTTCGGCGGACACAATCAGAGCGAGCTCGCATTTCTCGGCTCACACAGCGGGCGCGACGAGGACAAACTCGCCGCGACGCCGGGACTTTCTGTGAGCTTTGAATACGGAACTTCCGCACCTGTATTTGAGCAAGCCGGGATGATTTTAATTTGCAAAAAAATATATTTCGGGGATATCGCTCCCGAAAATTTTATTGCCCCGCAGCTGCTGTGCGATAACTACCCCGAATCGGATTACCACCGTTTTTACGTGGGCGCGGTGGAAAGAGTTCTGGTTCGGGAGTAGCCTTTCCCGTTGACTCAAAGTCGCTTCGGTCACGGCCCATTGCGGGCTCGCGGCCGAAGCGTTTATTGTTTCTCTTGTTTTTCTTTCATCTTTTCTATCTTTTCGATATTGGGCGTGACGTAAGCAGTACGCTGTCCTTCGTAAATAACCATACCCGCACGCTGTCCCGGTGCTTTTTTCACGCGGCGCACCTCGGTGTAGTCGATCGCAACAAGCTCACCCTTGCTCTCCGAGCTGTGGTATGCCGCGATTTCAGCCGCCTCGGTCAGTGAGAGATCGGTTGGCTTCTCGCCCTGCGCCGCGAGCACCACATGCGCTCCCGCAGCGTCCTTGATGTGAAACCAGATATCGCGCTTATCCGCTGTTTTGAGCGTCAATTTGTCGTTTGCAGTGTTGTTTCGCCCAACGAGCACAAGCATCCCGTCGCTCGTTCGATAGCGGGTATATTCGCTCATCTTGCGCAGTTTTTTATTCTCGACTCGCTTGCGGGAACGCAGATATCCCGCCGCGAGAAGTTCGCGACGAATAAGCGAGAAATCCTCCTCGGTGCGCGCCTCGCACAGCTCATATTTCACCGATTCAAGATATTTGATCTCCCTTGCGCCGTCTGTCAGCAGCCTTCCGATCATCGCCGCCGCAGTGGTTAGTTTTTTATATTCCTTGAAATATCTCTGGGAGTTTTGAACCGGGGTTTTTGTGGGATCAAGTGGAATTTCGATCTCTTCACCTGTGTAATAGTTGAGCAGTTTTGCACTGCGCTCGCCCTTCGTTATCGAGTGCAAATTGGCGTTCACGAGCTCGCCGTAAAGCCGCTTTTGCGCTGCAAGCTCGCTGTTATCCCGTTCGGAGAGCCTCGCTGTCTGCTTTCTTCGAGCTCGCTCACACAGTGAATTCACCTGTTTCAGCAAATCGAACGAGCGAGATTTTGCCCGCTCCGCGCGGTCACGCTCGCCGAAATATCTGTCGCACAGCGCGCTGACACTGTCGAATTTTTCAACAGAGCACCCTCCGTATTGCGTTAACTCAACAAAGCTGAACTCAACGGCGCGCTCACCATCGCTCGCAATGTTAAGACATATACCCTCACCCTGTGCGGCTGCCCTCACAAAGGAGAGATTTTTCTCAAAGAGCGCTCGCTGCTCCTCGTTCATCGAAGCCGCATCAAGGTCGAGCGGGTCGGTGCGAAACGCTATCTCGCGGCAGAGCAGAGGGCTGAGGCCCGCCGCAGTCTCGAGCAGCGCACCAGAGAGCGGTTTGCTCAGCGAACAGACGCGCGCGATCAGCTCATCGTTGCTGCTTGTCATAAAACTTATCTTGTTCTGCGGGGGAGGAAGCGTGAACTCACAACCCGGATAAAGCTGCCTCTTGTCTGAATCCTCTGCCGAAATTCTTTTGAGCGCATCGATGACGCGGCCATCCGCACCGATTAAGACCAAATTACAGTATCTGCCCATCAGCTCGATCGATAGAGTGATCGCAACGCGCTCTCCTGTCTCGGCCATTGCGTCAAAATCGACGAAGAGTATACGCTCCCCGTCCACCGTGCGAAATCCTGTTATTCGGCTGGTCGCAAGGTGCTTGCGCAGCAGCATGCAAAATCCGTATGGCACAGCGGGGTTCTCATATTCCTCCAGTGTTAAGTGCACACGCGCGCCTCCCGAGCGCGCCGACGCGAGCAGTTTGCAGGGTCCGTCGGGGGTGCGCAGCGAAAAGACGACCTCATCGCGCGCGGGCATATAAAGCTTGTCCATACGCGCGTTCTCGAGCCGCTCACGCAGTTCGCGCGCCGCCACATATATCATCGCCGCGTCAATCGCCATTAATAATCTCCTGTTATAGGTACTTTATCGGGTTTTGTTCTTCACTGTAAATCAGACATCCCGCGCGCTCCGCTATCTCACTCTGCACGCGCTCGCACAACGTCTTAATCGCGACGATCTCTGTGATAAAATGCCCCGCCGAGATGACCGTCATGCCAATCTGCTGTGCAAAGAGAGCCTCGTGGTGCTTCAGCTCGCCCGTGATGAACGCGTCGCATCCGAGCCACGCCGCCTGTGAAATAAGCTCGCCGGCTGCGCCGCCCACAACGGCGACCCTATCGATCGGCCTACCTCCGTCGACATATGCGACACTCTCGCACCCCAATGACTTTTTCACTTTTTCCGCAAGCTCGGCGGCATCGCCCGCCGCGAGCACGCCACAACGTCCAAACGGCAACATCGGAGTTGGCTCTTCAATGCCCAGCTTCGAACACAGCGCGTCGTTCACACCGCCCTCAGCGGCATCGAAACATGTGTGCGCCGCGAGAAGTGATATGTGGCTCATCGCGGCAATCACAACGGGATCTTCGGCGCACAGCACCTTGATTCCGCCGAATATGGCCGGGTGATGTGTCACAACAGCGCCGCATCCGAGTTCTTTTGCACGCGCAAGTGAGCTTCCGGTAGCGTCGAGCGCGAACAAAATTTTGTCGATTGGCAGCCCGCAGTCGAGCAGCAGTCCGCAGTTGTCCCAGCCCTCGGCAAGCTCGTATGGCGCAATTTTATTTATTATCTCATTCAGTTCTTTTGTGGTTATCATTGCAGCACCTCGTCAATATGTGTTATAACCTCTCGCGCTGCGCGCTTTTTTTCGTCACATGCTCCGGACAAAATCAAACGCTCGGCTCTTTTTCGCTCGTTTTTAAGATATGCGCGCGAATCCGGTCCGTCATCCGCAATCAGTCCGGTAGCCCGCATCGCGGCAGAGCAACACTTGCGCTCCCCCGTAAAACGCGCCGTGATTACCGAATAGCATTTACCCGCTTCGCACACCGCGCGCTCGCGCTCAAGTGCAAAGCCGTTTTCGAGCAACCAGCCTCTTAAAACGCCGTGACGCGACGATGGCACGAGCACCAGACACTTGTCGGCGTCGCGCAAAAACGCGGCCTTTCTGATAATTGATATCGCAGCGTCTGCCCCGAGACCCGCTATTACCACATCGTCGACCTCGCCGCCATCGACGCCATCGAGTCCGTCGCACAGCAGCGCTCGGCACTGCTCCTCCAGCCTGCACACTCGGAACAGCTCCCTCGCTTGCCCGAGCGGCTTGTCGTTTATATCGGTTGCGATAACGACAGGGCATTTGCCGCTCGCCACGAGCTGTGCCGCAAGCTTGCCGTGATCACAGCCCACATCGGCTACACGAGCGCCTTCCCTCACCGCTTGGGCGGCGGCAAGCAGGCGTTTTGTAAGCTTAATCTCATTCATCTCGACTCCGAAAACCGAAATACTCAGCACAAAAGACGCCTTGCGCGCACCGCGGACAGCCTGCCCGAACCAGTTGCGGCATAAGCGCCCTTTTGATGTTGCAACCAGCGAGTATCCGGATTATTTGCTTCCGAAATGCTCGTTGAGCTTGCCAACGAGAGCAAGCGCGTCAGTTCCGTGAACCTCACACGCCTGTTCGATGCTCTCACCGCGTGCGGACGGGCAGCCCAGACAATGCATACCTATTTCAAGAAAGTACTCTGCTGTATCCATGTCGAGGTCGAGCACATCTCCGATTAGTGTGTCCTTGGTTATCTGCATAATATGCGTCCTTTCGTTGCGTTTCTTTGTTTCTATTATATTGTACCACACTAAATTATGCAATACGGGCCGGGCATTCTGTAGATTCAAAGAGCCATCAAAAAAACGTCAGAACTCAACTGGAGCCGGTACTGGAGACGCTTGCCATTCCTACCGCGCTCAACAGAATTCTTCAGTGCCTCAAACAGCGTTCGGCATAATATTGGAAGCTCCTGCTAAGCGTCGCTTTTTAAATGCATACGATGAAACTCCAAACAAGAAGTTTGCATCGAAAACTTCTTGTAATCATTCAAAAAGAACAATCTGCAATGTTGTTTTTGCTGTGCTATAATAACAGTGAGCCTTAGCTTATGTCATTTACATGAACCACCCGTGCTGACCATCTATCGAATTCTGTTCATCTGCACGACTCCATTTTATGACAAGAGAGGATGTTCCCTTGGCTGCTTGTTTTAATCGCAATAACTCCGGCAAAAGAAAATCAGATTTAAATCCTGATTTTCAATCTTCCCTTCGCAATACGCTTGACAAAGCGATGAAAACAAAAAAAGAGCATGTGGTTTTTGCAACTCTGCTCGCCGTTATGGCAGTGATGATTGTGGGGCTATTCACACTCATAGGAGTTCATATATATCGCGCACCCCGCACTGCCACTGAGGTCGTTTTCGCAACTCCTGCGCCCGTCGAACAAAATGAGGTTAAACCACATTCAAAAGAAGACTTCGCGCCATTTGTGAGCCGTGAGCTTAAAGAGGCATACAACAGAAACAGCGACGTAATCGGCTGGCTCACTGTTCCGGGGTGCGATATCGACGACGAGGTTGTGCAGTCTTACGACAACGATTTCTATCTGCGTCGCACGTCTTTCAGCTCCGATTATGACGTTTGGGGCTGCTATTTTCTCGATTATATCAATAATGCTGACAGACGCGCTTCTCTCGATCTCGTCTCCATAATCTACGGCCACGCGCTTGACGATTACAGTGACAGCAAAAAATTCAGCACGCTCAAGCACTACAAATCCCCATCATTTGCCGCCGAGCACCCCGTAATCAGCTTCAATCTGCTCTATGAAAAGCTCGAATTTGAACTTTTTGCCGCATGCGATATACCCATTACCATTGATTACATAGATCCCAATCCTGACAGCGCCAAGTTTGCCTCGACTTTCAATTACATGTTGAGTAATAGTTACTGCGATTTCGGCGTTAAGGTGAGCGAACAGGACAGGCTACTCCTGCTCTCCACCTGCACTTCAAACCACGATGTTCGCTTTGTCGTCGCGGGAAAGCTGAAGAAATAATTGCAAATATTAAGGCAATAAGGCAATGCTGAGATGATCCGATCGCAGCATTGCCTTTTTTATGAGCTCTTCCACGATCTGTTGCACATTATCCGCGCTTTGCACGCTGTTATTCATCAACTATTCGGTAGGAAATATCGGTCTCTCCAACTGTATATCCATTCTGCTCTACAAGCGTGAGCGCCTCCGGCGGCAGGCAGACATCGGGGTCGTATTTGAAAATCAAAATGCAGTCGGCGCGCTTGTCCGGGTGCAGCTTATAGTACACAAAAGATTGCTTCAGCGTGCCCAGCGGATCGTCCCAATTCCCCCACGGAGAATACGTTCCGCATGGCATATCAGCCGCAAGATAGCTCCATGGCATTGATGTCACGACCATCAAGCGATCCTCCGGTGATTGTATTTTGGCGAATGACATCACCTCGTCGTAGTAATATCGATGCTCCTTTTCCGTCTTGTCATTTGTGATGATACCCCTGTAGGGTCCGTAATATATTGTGGTATCGAGCATATTGGTCGTCAAATCATAGTTGTTTCTCTGATAACGTATGTAAACCTCAGCCCCGAGCTGAAACGCAATGACAACAATCGATATAGCCAGCGCAAATAGTGTATTTTTATGTTTTTCCGAAAATTCGCACTCCGTCCTCAGCTCTGAAAGCATAGCGCCAATTAGGACAAAGCTCGCTGTTCCCGCAACGACACTCCCCATGCTTATTGCAATCCAGCGGGTATTTGAGGCAATGTGGGCACAAAACGAGAAGAGTACTCCAATACACCAACCGCAGATAAAGAGCTGGTGATTTCTATTTTTCGTAAGGAGATACGCCTCAACTCCCAGCCACGCAACCGGGAGCATTATCGTATTAAAATTATATAGCTCAACCCTCAGGTCAAGCAACGGAATACAGCTTATGACGAAGATAATCACAGACAGCGTAAAGTACACTTTTCGTCTTTGAAGTTTGCGCTCGTCAAGCATTGTTATAACACTGAGCGGCACTCCCACAAGCAGCAAAAGGCGATAGCGCTCCCATATATATTGAAAAAACTGCGCAATCAAAGTCTTTATAGCTCTCGGGGGGTGATTTTCAAGATAAACGTGCGGCAAGTTTTCGATTAACGAAGCCACAGTAGTCCGGGAAAGCACAAAAAACGCAAACAGCACTGCCACAAAGCATGCGCCTGCAGTGAACATCAACCAGCTTTTAACAGACATAGCCCGTGGGAGAGTCCCACCCCGAGCTCCCTTTTTCTTTTGTCGCATGCATAGCACAGCAACTGCCAGACTCCAAACGAGGTATATTAACAGAATATATGGCGAACCGAGCACCGCCGCGGCAAAAAAAATGCCGACCACGAGCATCTCCACCTCGCTTTTAAACGTGGCTGCTATCGAAGTTGCAACCAGCATTCCACCCACGGCAATCACGTTATATGTCATCGACATGATATCCGTTGGGGCAAAGAGATAAAAATATATAACGGCGGGTATGCTCCACATGCCAAAAACTTTAAACCTTCGATAGACAAACAAAGCGGTGAGTGACCAATACACTATGTAAATATATCTGAAGGCAAGCACTATCCCTTCGGTTCCGCCATACAAAACCTTGTAGGCTTTCACCAGAGGATATGTCAGAAAGCACACCATCTGCGTCGTCTGCCATTCATCCGTAAGCGGCGCATCCCCAAATGTGAAGCGGTTCGCAATTGCGAGAAGAAGCGGTTCATCATCCTGAATGAATCCATAGGGAACTTTATACAGCAGAAATAGCAGGCACAATAAAAAAGTGCTCAAAAAAAGAGCATGCTGCTTGTTGGAAGTTGCTCTAAGATTCACTGACGCCTCCTCCCATCTCACACAGACTCCTAGATTGGTCATTTTCGCTGTAAATATATCATACAAAAGTTGTCATTACAAGCAAGATCATCCTGATAACCTGCCATTTTCCGAACTGTGGACACACCGCATAAAAAAACCGCACCTCGCGGCAAAGCAGCCGGGGTGCGGTTTTAATCTTAATTTCAGCTCTGCTTTGCAGGCAGTCTCTTACACTTTGGCAAGCCTTGCCTCGAGATCCTTGAGCTGCTTTGCCAGCGCCTTGGGAAGTTTGTTGCCGAATTTCGCGTAAAACTCCTCAACTCCGCTGCACTCCGCCGTCCAAAGATCCTTATCCACAGAAAGCAAATCCCTGACGGTATCGACAGTGATTCCGTCAAGATCGGTGATATCAATGTCCTCGGGGCGGGGCTCATAACCGATTGCAGTCTCAACCGCCTCGGCCTTGCCATTGCAGCGGGCGAGCATCCACATAAGAATGCGCATGTTGTCGCCGAATCCCGGCCATATAAAGTGTCCCTCGTCGTCGGTGCGGAACCAGTTGACGTTAAAGATAAGCGGGGCTTTGTCTCCGAGAGTTTTGCCTATATCAAGCCAGTGCTGGAAGTAGTCGCCCATATGATAACCGCAGAACGGGAGCATCGCCATCGGATCGCGGCGGACAACGCCCACGGCGCCGGTCGCGGCGGCTGTTGTCTCAGAGGCCATTATCGATCCGACAAAAACACCGTGTTCCCAGTTAAATGACTGGTAGACAAGCGGCGCTGTCTTAGCGCGTCTGCCTCCAAAGACTATTGCAGAGACCGGAACTCCCGCTCCGGAATCGAATTCCGAGCTTATGCACGGGCAGTTTTTCGCGGGGGCTGTAAAGCGGCTGTTTGGATGAGCTCCCTTGCCGAGACTCTCGTCTCCGTTCCAGACCTCGCCCTTCCAGTTGATTGAGTTTTTGGGCGGATTTTTGTCAAGACCCTCCCACCAAACTGTGTTGTCGTCAAGATTCTGAACAACGTTGGTGAATATCGCGTTCTTCTTGGTCGATTCAAGAGCGTTGTTGTTGGATTTTGCGTTGGTTCCCGGAGCCACTCCGAAAAATCCGGCCTCGGGGTTAATCGCATAAAGACGGCCATCAGGACCCGGGCGCATCCACGCTATATCGTCTCCGACACACCACACCTTGTAGCCTTTTTGGGAATATATCTCGGGGGGAATGAGCATCGCGAGGTTTGTTTTTCCGCAGGCAGACGGAAATGCGGCGGTGATGTAATCGATATGGCCTTGGGGATCTTCAATGCCTAGAATGAGCATGTGCTCGGCCATCCAGCCCTCACGGCGTCCTTGGTTGGAAGCTATACGAAGCGCAAAGCACTTTTTGCCCAGCAGCACGTTACCGCCGTAGCCGGAGTTGACCGACCAAATGGTGTTGTCCTCGGGAAAGTGGCAGATATAGCGCTTCTCTTCGTCGAGCTGTGCTTTAGAGTGCAGTCCACGGACAAAATCGTTGGAATCTCCGAGCACGTCAAGTGCTTTTTGTCCCATACGGGTCATGATGTCCATATTGAGCACAACATAGATAGAATCGGTCAGCTCAACGCCAATTTTGGCATATGGCGAGCCGAGAGGCCCCATCGAATATGGAATGACATACATCGGGCGGCCTTTCATGCAGCCGTCAAAAATTGGTCTAAGTGTGTCATACGCCTGCTGCGTATCCATCCAGTTATTTGTCGGACCCGCCTCTTCCTTATCCTTGGTGCAGATAAAGGTGCGGCCCTCGACGCGCGCGACGTCGTTGAGCGCGCTGCGATGGAGGTAGCATCCCGGCAGTTTTTTCTCATTGAGCTTGATCATCTCTCCGGTGGACATACCCTCTTTGCGCAAGCCCTCAAGCTGCGCGTCGCTACCGTCAATCCATACGACCTTGTCAGGTTTAACGAGTGCCTCGCACTCCTTGACCCATTTGAGCAGTTGCTGGTTGTCAGTCATAAATAATTCTCCTTAATCCCTGTTTCGTGTTGAAAATTCCAAAGTTCCGAACGCCGCTCCACAAACACAGCGACCGCTCGCGGTAAACCGTCCACAGCGGACAGCCGAACGTTTTGCGCTTCCCCGAAACTGATGTCGTGTTCGCCAACCGACGTGCAAAAACGCTCTCGCACGCTCTTTGCACCACAAGGGACAACGCGTTCAAAAATCAAGTCTTAACAATACAAGACCAATTTTCACCGAATACAGTATACTCCAAATTATTGTGCGATTCAAGTCGTTATACCTGTCAACAAAGGCAGTTTTTGTGAATTAATTAACAAACTTTACCCGTAAAATTTCGTCTTTTTGCCGAATTGACTTCTTTGTTGTCAATCTTGTGGCAATAAGTTAAAAGAATTCAGCCCTGTCTTGATACGCTGTACCCCTCTCACTGATAAATCTGACACATCCGTATATGCAAATCGGTTTTATCCATTTTCTGAACGCAGGCACATTCAAAACGTCGCGGCATTCGCGTTTCCGCCATTGTGCCGGAGGCACGCTCATGCTGCAATCCCGAGCGCCGGATGCCTTAGAGCGGTCGGAACTCATCTTGTTTCCGTCACACTCTCGCGTTGGCGAAGGCGTTTTGGCAAAGCGGAGCGCGCGAACCCGCAATAAAATCGAAATATCCCGCGCTTGCAATCATTGCGGCGTTATCCCCGCACAGTTTCATATCGGGGGAAAAGAACGGAATCCCCGCATTGGCACAAAGTTCGCCTGCGCGCGACTTGAGTGCGGAGTTTGCCGAGACACCACCGCAGATACATGCCGGCAAGTTTGCCTCGCTCGCCGCACTGACAAGGCGCGTCGCAAGCATCTCAATCGCGCGGTGCTCAAATGCAGCCGCGAGCGACGCTCGCTCGAGCGGTTCGTTCTTCATAGCTGCGGTGTTCACAATATTTATAACTGCTGTTTTAAGTCCTGAAAAACTCACGTCAAATCGTCTGTCGGAATGCGGGTCGGGCAGCTTGTAGGCTCTGTAATCACCATCCAGTGCGAGTCGAGACAGTTCAGGTCCGCCAGGATATGGCAAGCCGAGGCATCTTGCAACCTTGTCGAACGCCTCACCTGCCGCGTCATCCATCGCCTCCCCGAGCGTTGTGAAGCTCGTGCGGCTGTCGGCACGCACAAGACTGCTGTGTCCACCCGAGACGACAAACGCGATAAACGGCGTCTCAAGCTGCGGATGTGTGAGCCACAGCGAGGCTATATGCCCATGCAGATGGTTGACCGCAACGAGGGGCTTTTGTGCGGCGTATGAAAGTCCCTTTGCAAAGCTCAAGCCTGCCAGCAATGCCCCGATCAGACCGGGCTCGCACGTCGCCGCTATCGCGTCAATATCCCCGAGTGCGACATCTGCGTCGGCCAACGCGCGTTCGGTCACTCCCACAATATTCTCGATATGGCGGCGGGATGCTATCTCGGGCACAACACCGCCGTACAGACGGTGCTCCTCGATCTGTGACGCGATGATCGACGAGCGTATCTCAACCCCGTCCCGCACAACTGCGGCCGCCGTCTCGTCGCACGAGCTTTCAATTCCCAAAATCAGCATTTATTTTTCTTCGCCGCTTCCTCGTTTAGTGGTATAAGCATACAGACCGCGTCGTCGTCTGGGTTGCGATAAAACCCGCGTCGCGAGCCACTCGGGACAAAGCCGCACGAACGATACAGAGCAATCGCCGGAACGTTGTGCCCACGAACCTCAAGTGAGAGAACCGCGCAACCACTCGCACGTGAGAGAGCCAGCGCCTCATCCATGAGAGCGCGCGCCGCCCCGAGGCGTCTGTGCCCGGGTATCACCGCAAGTTCGTTTATATGCGCGTCATCCGCAACAATATGCATATCACAGAATCCCACGACCTCGCCCTCCCGCTCTGCAACGATGAGCCGCGCGTGAGAGTGCTCGAGTTCTTCCGAAAGCTGCTTCTCGGTCCACGGCTGCTCTGCGCACACACGCTCTATATAGACGATCCTCGCAAGATCACCTTTCGTCGCAAGCCTTATATTGGTCAATTGCTTTACCTCATTTCGCATCGTACCATGTTGAACCGACGTTGACGTCGGCAATCAGCGACACTTTAAGACTTGCCGCATTTTCCATCTCTTCCCGCAATATTTCGGCAGCGCGTTTGGAGTCCTCATTCGCGCTTTCGACAATCAGTTCGTCATGCACCTGCAATATAAGCCTCGCGTCAAACTTTTCCTTTGCGAGGCGTTCGCTCACCCTGATCATCGCAATCTTAATAATATCGGCGGCCGAGCCTTGAATCGGCGTGTTCATCGCAAGCCTGCGTCCGAGCGCTTGTAGCTGCTTATTGGAACTTGCAAGCTCGGGCAGCTGCCTTCGGCGTCCGAACATAGTCGTGACATATCCGTCAGCCTGTGCGCGCTCAACAGTCTTGTTCAAAAATGACGCGACGCCTGAATAGGTCGCAAGATATCCGTCGATGTATTCCCCAGCCTCCCGCACGCTGACTCCGACATCGCGCGCGAGCGAATACGCTCCGATTCCGTATACTATTCCAAAATTGACAGCTTTGGCACGACGCCTCAGCTCGGGCGTCACCATAGCGCGCGGCACACGGAAAATCTCGGCAGCGGTCTCAGTGTGTATATCACGGCCGCTCTCAAATGCCGCTATCATCTTTTCGTCTCCGCTCATGCTCGCGAGCACCCGAAGCTCAATTTGCGAATAATCCGCGTCGAGCAGCACGCACCCGTCTTTGGCGATAAAATACTTGCGCAGTCTCTCGCCAAGCTCGGTGCGCACAGGGATGTTCTGCAAGTTTGGCTCGCGCGAGCTGATGCGGCCGGTGCGCGTCTCGGTCTGGACGAAGTCGGTGTGCACCCGTCCCTCGGAATCGGCGGCGGCAAGTAAGCCGTCGACATAGGTGGATTTGAGTTTTGCGTGTGTGCGGTAGTTCAGAATATGATCGATTATCTCGTGCTCTTCGCGCAATCCCTCAAGCACCTCGGCGTTTGTCGAAAACCCGCTTTTTGTCTTTTTCCCCGAGGGAAGTCCCAACTCATCGAAGAGCACCTGTGCGAGCTGTTTGGGAGAATTTAAATTAAACTCACGTCCCGCAAGGGAAAACACATCGGCAAGCTCTGCGCGAATGATCCCATCCAGCTCTTCGCCAAAGCTGCGTATTCCTTCGCGGTCGACAAGGAAGCCCTCCTGCTCCATCTCGGCGAGAACACGGGCGAGCGGCAGCTCAATATCGTCGTGCAAAGAGCGCATTCCGCGCTCGTCGAGCAGCGACGCGAGCTTATCACAGAGCGGTGAGAGCACCCCCAAAGCTGGAGCCGACTCACATATAAATTCAGGTGTTACGGCGTACTCGCGCGCCGTCTCCTCAATGTCGTAGACGTGCGAAGAGGGGTTGAGCAGATAGGCCGCAAGTAGCACGTCAAAACTAATGCTGCGCGCACTGATTCCCGCATCTGCCGCCGCGTGATACAGCCGTTTTGACCCGTACACTCTCTTGTCAGCTCCGCTTTCAAGGAGCGTTCGCAGCGCCTCATCCCCCGCCGAATAAGCGCGGCCTTGCATCGAGCACAGCCATTTACCGTCGAGCTGCATCGCACATATCCCGATTGAATCGGATATCGACCCGATGTCCATCGCTATCAGATCAATCTGCGGGATTTGCAATTCTTTTTTGTCTTCAGGCGGCGTCGCCGCGGCAGCTTCATCCAAACCGAACTTTTTAATCAGAGTGTGCATCTCGAGCGACGAGAGCAGCAAGGCCGCCTGTGCGGGATCTCCATGCGAGCGCCGGTAACTCTCCGGCTTTGCGTCTATCGGAACAGCACAATCTATCTCGGCAAGCTTGCGGGACAGATATGCCATTTCTCGCCCGTTTTTCAGCCGCTGGCGCACTCCACTCTTAATGCTTTCGTCGTCAATTTCCGCATAAACGCCGTCCAATGTTTTAAATTTCTGAATCAGCGCGAGCGCGGTCTTCTCACCGACGCCGGCGACACCCGGAATGTTGTCGGAACTGTCGCCCATCAGCGCTTTCACCTCGATGAGCTGTCTCGGCGTGACGCCATATTTATCTTGTACACCATTCTCGTCAACGAGCTGTGTCTCGCCGCGCCCGAGCTGCGTTGTCGTGAGCAAGACGCACACGCCGTCGCCGACGAGCTGAAGGCTGTCGCGGTCGCCCGTAGCTATATAGCACTCGTCCCCGCTCTCGCGGCACGATCTCGCAAACGTCCCCAGCAGATCGTCGGCCTCATAGCCACAGCAGCTCACTGTTTTAAATCCGAGAGCTTCTATGATGTTTTTGAGCGGGGTCATCTGGCTCGCAAGCTCATCGGGCATTCCTTTGCGCGTCGCCTTGTAACCGTCATACATCTTGTGCCGAAATGTCGGCGCTTTGAGGTCGAATGCGACGGCGACGCCATCGGGCGAATACTGATCAAGCAGCTTGAGCAACACGTTCAGAAAGCCGAAAATCGCGTTGGTATATTTTCCGTCCTTGGTCGTGAGCAGTTTTATTGCGTAAAACGCGCGGTTGAGCACGCTGTTGCCGTCAACACAGAGCATTTTCATCAAAAAGCGCCGCCTTTCATGGTCGGTTATTGCGGTCGGTAACGGGTATTAGTATACCACAAGCGCGCACTTATATGGTATACTGACATAACAAATAACGTGTGCGGCCACACATTTTTCGCACGGAATGTCTGCTTCGTTTCGCATTTTCCACCGCGATATCTGCAAAAATCCATCCTTTGCTGTGCGCCCACACCATGTCACCGAAAGGCATTGAATACGTGAGCAAAAACACCTTTAAAATCGAGCGTCTCGCCTCTCTCGCTCCAATGGCTGGTGCTGCCGACAGCGCCTTTCGCCGCCTTTGCCGCGAAGAGGGTGCGAACTTTTGCACAAGCGAGATGGTAAGCGCCAAAGCGCTCGTGCTCGGCGACAAAAAAACCGCGAAGCTGATGGCTTTTCACGAGAGCGAGCGCCCGTTTGGAGTTCAGCTTTTCGGCAACGAGCCCGATATGATGGCAGCCGCCGCAATTATTGCCGAACGCGATTTCTCTCCCGATTTCATCGATATCAATATGGGCTGTCCCGCCCCGAAAATAGTTTCGGGCGGCGCGGGGGCAGCTCTTATGAAAACACCTCAGCTCGCCTTTGACATAGCGCGCGAGGTGCAGCTTGCCGTGCAGCTTCCCGTGACCGCAAAAATACGCTCCGGCTGGGAATCTCTCACCGCTCCGTCACTCGCGGAGTTGCTCCAAAAGGCGGGAGTCTGCGCAATAACGGTGCACGGCCGAACGAGAGATCGCATGTACCGCCCTCCTGTCGACCTCGATTCTATCCGCGAAGTCAAGCGCGCGGTGTCCCTGACCGTAATTGGCAACGGGGATATACGCAGCCCGGACGACGCGCTCGCGATGCTCGACTACACCCACTGCGACGCCGTTGCTGTCGGTCGCGCTTCGCTCGGCGATCCCTTTCTGTTCGCGCGGATAAATGCATCTCTCACGGGAAATCCCATCCCGCCTTATCCCGACTCCGCGCAAAAAATGAGCGCGCTCAGAAAACAGGCGGCGCTCATGTGTGAAGCTAAGGGTGAGTATATCGCGATGCTCGAAGCCCGCAAGCACGCGGCGTGGTACACAAAGGGGATACGCGGCGCGGCGGGATTGCGATCGCGGGCTTGCGCGATGTGCACGCTTGCAGATCTCGAGGGTTATATCGAGGCCGTGCTCTCACTGCCCGGCGTATAAATATGGACAAGATACAAGAGCTACAACGACAGCAGCTCGTCGAGCGTGAAGCTGAAACACGGCAGCAATTCTTCTATGAAATATTGCGTTTCGGGCAGCTGGCTGTTGGATAGCCACGCGAGAATCGCGCTTTTTGCGCTCGCAAACTCAGTGTTGCCGTTGCCCTCCTCTTCGAGGCATTTGACCAGCGCGCATATCTTGTCAGCCGCCTTGATTATCTGCTGCTCATGCAGTGACAGCATCTCGCCCGTGACATAGGGTCTAATCGTGCCGCGCAGCTCGTCCGGAGCCATCGAGCACAGCCGAATCTCCGCATCACTCTCCAGCTTTTTGTATTCGGATCGTATGCGCTCGTTTGAATATTTCACCGGTGTCGGGAGGTCTCCCGTCATGATCTCTGCCGCATCGTGGTAAATCGCGCAACATGCAACGCGCTCGGGGGACACGTCTTCCGCGTCAAAAAGATCAGTCGCCGCGCAGGCGAGCATGTGCGCTGTCGTCGCCGTCGCGAGCGAGTGCTCGGACAGCGTCTCGGAGCGCGTGTTGCGCATGAGTCCCCAGCGATTTATATAGTTCATACGCGCCAACATGGCGCTAAATCCGCTTGGCATAAGTTATCCTCCGACTGTCTGTTTTCTGTCATATTGTATCACAGAGGCGCGACATCCTTCAATTGCTCGAATGAACTCGTGCAAAAATTGTCCGAAAACGACCAAATACCACTACAAATCGCAATATTGCTTATATTTTATACTTATCGGAGCAAAGTATGGAACTGAATTCGACCCAATTTTGCAAAACTCTGAACGGACTTTTTTTAATATTATGCGTGCCTTCGGCACTGCTGCTATCGATTTGCACCGTGCTGACCGACTGCGCGAGCGCATTCTCGGCCCTGCTCGCTCTCGTGCTCTGCGCGCTGTGGGCACTGCTGCTTTTCAAGGGATTGCCGCTGCTCGAGCGCGTGCGCGACGAACGGCGTATAATCGCCGTATTTTATCTGCTTCTCGCATCGCTTATGGTGTTCTCTCTGTTTTACGGAAAATCTCACATTCCTGTGCCGCGCGGAGATTTTGAAGCGATACATACCGGTGTGAAAGAAGCTGTGGATTTTGGACACCTCACCGACAGTAACCCTTATTTTCTGCGCTACGGTCATCAGCGCGGGACACTTTTTGTGCTCTCTCTATACAACTACGCGCTGCAGCGTCTCGGCATCTGCCCGAGCGTCGATATATACGCAAATATGGTTCTCGTCGATATCTTCATCGCACTCTCGATAGCGCTGTCGTTCGACATCGCCCGACGCCTTGCGGGAACTCCCAGAGCTTTCTGTTTTGCACTGCTCGCATTCTCATATCTGCCGTTTTACACCACAACCTCATACTATTCGAGCACGATCGGAATGCCGTTCATAACGGGAGGGGTGTGGATGTATGTCGTCGCGCGTGAGCGCAAACGCCGGAGTTTGTCAAGGCATCTGCTGCTCACAGCGTGTGGAGGATGTCTTGCCGTCTCAACCGTGATTGGAGGGCTTGCGAACATAGTTGCTGCCGCGCTCGTCATTCATCTTTTTATCACAAACGATATCAAGAAATTCGCGAAACAGTTTGCGGCGCTTGCCGCTGGATTCGCACTGCTGTTCACTGGATTTCAATTTGCCATTCGCAATGGTGGGATAATCGACTTTGCCGACGAGAAAAAAGAACTGTTCCCGCTCGGATATTGGTTGATGGTCGCGCTCAAGGACGATGGGCTTTATGTTGAGGAAGATTATCAAAAAATGGTTTCGCTGCCCGATTACGACTCCCGCGTTGAGTACACGAGCAGCGAGATATCGCGCATTTTGAATGAGACAAACGCAGGGGATCTTGTGCGTCACCAATGGGTTAAAACCAAAATTTCGTGGACACAGTGGGGATATAGCGGCGCGTCTGAATTGCCGCTGTCAATTTTCTCTGCGGCGCGCTCGGTGCTTCTCTCGCTGATAATACTTGCCGGTGCGGTGCTCTCCGCAAAACGCCGCTCTCCCGATGAGCTCTCTCTCTTTTTGCTGATAGTTTTCGGATTGTTCCTTTTCTTTGAATTTTGGGAGGCAAAACCGGGAGCGATGTTCTCCGTTATGCCGCTGCTTTGTGTGTTCGGCGCGCTCACCGCACCCGCGCGGCGAAACTCTGTACCCCGAGAGATCCTTAATACGCGAAAGCTCCCCACAGATCATGCACAATATGCTAAAGACTTCAGCTCTGCAAGCGCATCCTGAGTTTTTCTTCTCTCAGCTACGGGCGCAAACGCAATATGTCATTGCGTGTTTCAACGTCATTCCGATCAAACCAGAGCGGCCGTCGGATATGCGGCTGTGTACGCATTTTCAAGTTTCTCATGCAATGTTTTTTGATGCTAAGGTCCAAAATCCCTGTAATTTAAAATGGTCGGATAACCTGTCCATGAAACGCCGGAATCATCATGCACGCCACATACGGAAAGTTTATGGTTCTTTGAGTTTCGCGTGTTTACCCCGCACTCAAAACATAATTCCGATTGCAAACGGTACCATTCAGCAAGTATTAAACGGATAATTGGGGCGGCAGTCACAGCAAACGTGACCTCCACCTTTTTTTGAGAGTTTAATGTTTTTGCGGCAACATAATGCAGCTTCTTGTCCTGTCAGAATAACACAGCTCACAATCAGTGTTTTTCAAAAATATAAAACGCAGGTAAAATCTCTTGCAGTTTTCCATCTGTGACTTTAAAGGGTATGGCCTTCGGAAAATGCGCTCTGTTCGTATTCTTTTAAAAAATCGTTTGCATTGAACGGGTTCTTGCACGAAAAATGGCAAAATTTCGCATTCTCACCGTGCTTTCATGCAAACATTTTGTAAAAAATAAAAAAGCGACCTCCACGAGCAATCGCTTTTATTGTGATTCAATTAGCTTAAGGGGATCGCGCCGCGTCGTCGACACAAAGTCTCTTCGCTCAAATTCCAAATTGCCGGAACAGCGACATTAAGACAAAGCTTGCTCAAATAACGACAGGCAGGTGACAGACGCCATGATCAAATAGAATAAAAAGATAGCTCCGCCGTTTCACATCGCTCAACAAAAATCTGTTTTTTATTTGGGCTGCACGTGTTTCATCCTCGCGGTGATAACGGTGGCACGCCCTCCCTTGTTTTTGAGCTTTGCTTTGAGTGTCGCCCTTCGGATTTGAGCCACCGTGTGCTCCGATTCCGAGAGCTGAGATTCATCGGGATTTTTTTCATTCACTTTGGCATCGCGGCGACGCTCTGACTCATCACAGCGATCTTCAACTATGTACACAGGCCGTTCGCGAGACGCATCGAACGAGCGCCAAAGGTAATTTCCGAGCACACCGAGAGTCAGCATCATTATTCCGAAGCTGAACAGCTGAAAGATGAAGAGTGTCGTGAATCCCTCAACCGGAATCTTGCCGAATATCTTGTTCGCAAGCACGAAAAACGCCCACAAAATCGAGCCTGCACACGATATTGCCCCCACAGCCGACACAAAAGTTATCGGAACAGCCGTAAAGCTGAAAAACGTGTCTGAGACGAGCCTCATCTTTTTTCTGAGCGTCCAGCGGCTCTTTCCAATCTCGCGCTCGGCGCGGGTGTAGTAGACCTCTGCGGTCTTGAATCCGCTCCAGAGAATCTGCCCTGTAAGCGCGCTGTTGCGCTCGTCCATACGCTCGAGCACCTCGATAACCTTGCGGTCGAGAAGATAGACATCAAATCCCGCCTCCGGCATATTTGGCAGCGCGAATTTTCTCGTTATTTTATAGTAAAGGTTCGCAAAAAAATTGTTTTTTGCGCCGTCGTTTCTGCCATCCCGAACCGCGAGTACGACATTGTTCCCGCGCTTCCACATCTCGTACATCTCGAGAATAAGCTCGGTCGGCTCCTGCAAATCAGCCGCCTTGACGACAGCACATTCCCCTGTTGACTCCGAGAGCCCACATAAGATCGCCGCATGAGATCCAAAATTTCGGGACAGCTTTACCCCACGCACGTTGGAATTTCGATTGCACAGCTCCTCAATTACCGCCCAACTGCCATCGCTTGAGCCGTCGTCCACAAAAATTATCTCACATCCAAAATCAGCGACATCCAAAACCTTGCGCTCAATGTCAGCGTAAAGAGGTCGCAGATTATCCTCGTTAAAATAGACAGGAATAACAATCGAGAGCTTAGGCATCGAGCGCAGCCTCCCTTGCAAACTCTGCGTAATCGCGTATGTATTCTGAGGGATCGTAGTGCTCGCTCGCCAGCACTAGCAGCACGGAATCGACTGAGAAATCGTACATGTCCTTCCACACCATCGTTGGAAGATATATACCTACATGCGGCCGGTCCAGCTCATAGACAGTCTCGCTCCCCATGCCGTCGAGTACCTTGACCTTGCTCGTGCCCGCAACATTGATGAGCACAAACTCGCTGCGCCGGTTGGCGTGCTGACCGCGAACCACAGCGGCGTCCGAGCCGTATATGTAAAAAACCCTTTTTATCTCAAACGGCACATCCGCGCTTCCTTCAACGACAACAAGATGGCCGCGCGCGTCGCCCATCTGTTTGAATTCCATCATTTTCACTTTATTTGAATTGTTCATTTAATTCTCCGTACAGCATCCCGTATACTACAAGGTCTCGCGCGATGCCGTTCAAAACCAGATGTTTTCTGAAAACGCCTTCCCGCACGAACCCGAGTTTCTCATAAAAAGCGATAGCGCGCCCATTATCTTCGAGCACGTTTAGATAGATCCTGTGCAGCGAAAGCTCATCGAATCCTCGAGCGAGCAACTGTCGCGCCGCCTGTGCCGCCGCCCCCGAGCCTTGAGCTGACGCTCGAAAACTTGTGGCAAATTCTGCATTTTTGTTGTCGCTGTCGATATTTTTAAGACTCACCGTGCCTAGGTACTCATCGTTTTCGTCGACACATGCGAGATGCAGATTGGTTTTCTCTTCCCACGATGTGCGAATATAGCTTTCAACCGAGCTTACCGTCGCATTCTTTGCGTCAAATCTGAAGAATTTGTTTATTGCGGGATCGCCCATCCATTCGAGCATGAGCGGCGCGTCCTTGAGGCAGAGCGCGCGCAACCGAATGGCGCTCATCCTTTAAACGAAGCGAGCTTGTCAATGACAAAGCTCTGCTCATCGTCGGTCATTCCGTTGTACATAGGAAGACTCAGAACTTCTGCAGCATAGCGCTCCGCTATCGGGAAATCTCCCTTTTTGTAACCCAGATAAGTGTATGCTTGCGCGAGATGAGGGGGAACGGGATAGTGAATAATCGTGCCGATGTCGAAACTTCTGAGGTAGTCCGCAAGCGCGTCGCGGCGCTCGCTGTGCACGACGAACTGATGCCACGTCATGCTTGAACCCGGGCGGATTTTGGGCATCTGAATCAGTTCGTTGTCAACCTCGTCGAGATACCTTTGCGCTATACGTTCGCGCTCGGTTCCAAGCTCCGCGATATGCGAGAGCCGCACGCGAAGCAGTCCCGCCTGAATTTCGTCAAGGCGGCTGTTGGCACCGACAATCTCGTTATAGTAGCGCACGCGGCTTCCGTAATTGCGGTAAACTCGAAGCGCATCGTCCACTTCGTCGCAGTCGGTAGTGACCGCTCCGCCGTCTCCAAACGCGCCGAGATTCTTGGTTGGATAAAACGAAAAGCAGGCGGCATTTCCGAAAGTGCCTGTGGTTTTGCCCCTCCATGAGGTCAGATGGCTCTGCGCGCAGTCCTCCACGACGAGCAGGTTGTGCCTCTGCGCTATCGCCATAATTTTATCCATGTCGCACGACTGGCCGAAGAGATGCACCGCGAGTATCGCCTTGGTGTGCGGAGTTATCGAGTCCTCAATTTTGTCGGCATCGATATTGTCATATTCATCTGGTTCGACAAACACCGGCGTCGCGCCGTTCATTGAAATTCCCATCGCACACGCAATGTATGCGTTGGAGCTCAAAATGACCTCATCACCATCGCTGACTCCGAGGATTCTGAACGACATCCACAGCGCATCCAGACCGCTTGCAAGCCCTATACAGTGACGGCTGCCAACGACGTTTGCAAACTCCTTTTCGAATTCCGTAACCTCGTCTCCGAGTATGTACCATCCCTTGCGCAGCACTTCTATCGCCTTCGCTTCAAATTCCGCAGCGTGAAGCTCAAACTGGCGCTTGAGATTGTTAGGAAGTATCTTCATAAATGCATCCCCGTTTTTTCGACAATTCTTATTATTTTAGAATATCATTTTTACCATTGCTTTTCAAGCTGAAGCCGCAGCAGTTATTCAGTCATCAGCCGCATACCCTGACATATTCAGCCATGGTTTAAAAGTGCTCTCAAAAATAAAGCGCACTTTTGCTCACTGCACGTCATATTGTTTACAACGGGGGGTAAATAATATGATTTTAGAGCTGATTCGGCTTATTTCCGATGGTTTCATATGGTTTTCGCTCAATTTGTCTCAAACTGGGTTCCCACGACCGCTGACTTCTTCGGAAGAGAGGGAGTGCTTCTCACGCATGGCGGCGGGTGAGAGAAGTGCGCGCGACGAGCTGATTTCCCACAACCTACGGCTCGTGGTTCACGTCACAAAAAAATATCTTCAAAGCGGGGAGCAGGACGACCTCGTCTCGATAGGAACCATCGGTCTCATCAAGGCCGTGGAGACATTCAACCCCGAAAAAGGTACCCGATTCGCCACCTATGCCGCACGCTGCATTGAAAACGAAGTGCTCATGCAGTTCCGCTCCGAGCGCAAGACGAGGGGCACCGTCTATCTCGGTGATCCGCTTGAGGGTGAGGAAGCAAACGGGCCGCTGACAATGCTCGACGTCATACGGGACGAGAGCGATCTCGCAGATGACTGTGAGCTGCGCTGTGACGTGCTGCGGCTGCGCGAACTGGTTGCGACCAAACTTTACGGACGCGAGAGACGCATCATTGAGTTGCGGTATGGAATTTCAGGCGATCTGCCGCTCACACAGCAACAGGTGGCACGGCGGCTAGGCATCTCGCGCTCCTATGTCAGCAGAATCGAAAAAAAGACCCTCGAGCGGCTTCGGCAGGAATTGAAAAATTGAATTTTTCTCCTTTCTTCTTAACCACTAAAGCACTTGTAGGCTCAAAATGGGCAGCTTCCTGCTTGCCTTCACAAATTTTGGGAAGTTATAACGAGAAAATGTTGAATCATTCACAATTTAATATATAATATAATTGTGGTGCATCACGCACAATAATTAAAAAAGGTGAATTATGAAAAAAAATATCGCTTTAGTCATCCTCGCACTGATGTGCGTTCTCGCGCTTGCAGCCTGTTCCCCTGCTGCACCCCCGCCCGCAGAGACACCTGTCGAGTCAACAACCCCCGATGAAACCAATCAAACAATCGGACTGCCGAACCCCGTTGTTGAAGTTGCATCATATGAAGAGCTGCAACAGAATGTCCCCGGCGCCGCCATCGTGATGCCCCCTAAAGACGCGGCCGCCGTTCGTTACAGCTACATCAAAAACACCGACGGATCGATTATGTTAGCACAGATTAATTTTTCCTACAATGCGAATACCTACACCTATCGTTGCGCCCTCTGCAAGGATGAGGCCGGCATTCAAAAGATCGACGGCATGAATTATACTTTCACGCACACAGAAACTGTCGAGCTGCCCGATGGAGTGAAATACAAACTCGAAACGTACGACGCCGAGGGCGCCGGTGTCGCAACGTGGTATTCAGCAGTTGAACAGTGCCAGTATTCTCTCTCGACAATAACAAGTGCGGATGCTGCAACGGTTATCAAGGATGTCGTACCGCTTCTCGCCAGCACAAATGCCTCTGTCTGACAGGTGCGCCAATCCGTTCCTGTCCCGATTGAGCGCGCGTGCCAATATTCTCTCGGCGATATGTCCTGTTGAGTCTGTTGACCACGCTGCGCCGCGAAGCACCTCTCTTATGACACGCAGCTGATTATCGGCGCTTCGTGTTGCACTCTCGATGCGATAAGCTGTTTTGATGAGTGGTCACCCAACACTGCATATTAAGGTTGCGCGAACAAACCGTTGTGTGACGTTTCGACACCGCAATCAGCATGTTTGTCGTCTGTTGTCACCGGTGTTCTCGTGAAATGACAAAGTTATCTGATCGTGAATAACATTTTGTTGCAATAGCAAAATATTATTACTGCCGGTATCGCAAATTTAAAAATTTTACCATCAAAAAGGAGATTAAAATGGGATTTTTCAAAAAATTGCTCGGTTTGGGCGTTGCAGCAGGTGCGACCGTTGCAGCCGTCAAGGTAGCTCAAAAGTATGAGGACAATAGAGCTAACGCCCCTGAGCCCACCGAGGCGGAGGACGTTTCAACCTCCACCGTTCTGCAGGAGCTTGGCAAGGCCGCGAGCGACGTCTACACCGAAGCGAGCTCGAAGGTCAAAGAGGTCGCCGAGAGCGCAGGTGTCGACACGGCTGCCGTTTCCGATGCTGTCGTCAAAGCCGGAAAGGCTGTTGGCGAGGCGGGGAAGGTCGTCGCGGTCAAGGTCAAGGAGCTGGCTGGAGATGCTTATGATCAGGCAATCGACAAGGCCGGTGATGCTCTCGATGTCGCCAAGGAGAAGGTCGGAGAGGTCTATGAGACCGCGAAGACAAAGGTAAATGAAGTGATCGGTTCGGTGAATGCCGATCAGCCCTATGATGTCGCCGCGGCTGCGCCTGACGACAGCGCAATCGATTCAACTCCCAAGACCGAACAATAACAGTTTCAAAATTATTACACAAAAGCCGCTTCCGGATTTTGCGGGGCGGCTTAATTTGTATTCTGAACGGAGATCATGCATATGACGCTGTTTGAATCGGCTGAAAACTATCTTGAGCGCATTTTGATGCTCGAGGAAAAGCGCGAAATCGTCCGCGCCGTCGATCTTGCAAACGACATGAACTTCACCAAACCGAGCGTTAGTGTTGCACTCAAAAATCTGCGTGAGAGCGGATTGGTGTCAGTCGGAGAGGGAGGCCGGCTCGAGCTGACCGATGACGGACGTGTCGAGGCACAGCGCGTTTACGAACGGCATATGGTGATAGCTCAGCTGCTCATGGGTCTGGGAGTTCCCGAGGGCGACGCGTTTGCCGATGCCTGCAGGATAGAGCACGATATTTGCGATGAAACATTTGCATGCCTCAAGGAGCACCTGAAACAACATATCCCAAAGACAGCTCCGGAAAAATAATCCGCTTGATTGCGAAGACAAACTGCACACCCGCGTCTTGGGACGGACGCAGCACTGTTTCTTTGTGCTGTGCCCCTCAAGGTTCTGCCGCTGTTTGCTCATACCGAACGCTGCAAGCAGCATTCACGAGTGCTAATCCACAGTTTTCGCCAGCGCACCACGTTGAACGCGGTGCGCTGCAGATTGGACCGGTTTTATTGTGTTTTCAGCAAATCACAATCACGATTTGCGCCTTTGTGGTTGCTTGTCAAGATGATTTCCTCTCGTAAGTACCCTGAAGCAGCGTCCGCAGCTAACGCGATGCTGTCATCTGCTTTGTCTTAATGCAATTCTGCAAATTGAGCTTTTTCACCAGGTGATTCAGGAACGGATATGCCGTTTTTGGGCTTCTTTATAAGTTGTTTTGCTGAAATCCACTCCGGTCATCCACTGTTATCGTCGTTCTTATTTGCGTTAAATAGCTGAAATAAACCGCTTCGGTTAAAAATGATTTTTTAAAGCTCACACTGCGATACCTTTGGATATTGCAGTGTGAGCTTTTTTTATTTCCCTCTATATTTACAACGTAAAAATCACAGCAACGATGAGATATGGCCGCATTCTCAAATTGTTCCTGTGCAAAGTTTTTACTGACTTGCGGCAAAACGCCTGTGATTTTCAAAGGATTCTATCAAAGGTTTTTGAGATAGAAAGTATCCTCGACACGCGACGGACGCGCCACTATTTTGATTTGGAATTTTAATTGCGCACTGTTGAGGTTAAAAAGGTCCTATACCCGTGACGTAATATCAGACAAATAGCACTAAAACATAAAAATGCAGCGCAAGCTTCAATCTCCTGTAAAATAGAATTGATCAAACTCCAATTTCAAAAAAGCGAATATCCTGTGTTTGGATCCTGCCGCAAAATTGATTGCATTGAAAGACGTCTGCTCATAAAACGCCTGCAAATTCGCATTTTCTCATGCTTTCACTGAAATGTTTTTCTGCAAACAAAAAAGCGATTGCTTGATGCGATCGCTTTTTCTTTAACCCAATTGCATTAATAGGTCTCACTCCTGCCATCCGACACGGAGCTTCTTGCACCCGTTGCATCGATTCAGTTTGAAGGCATTTTCTCTTTTTTCTGCTTCCAATCCCGTCTCGACAAAGTAGGAAACACGCTGAAAAAAGCGTAAAGATTTTTCTGAAACAAGTGAAACGCGCTTCTAAACCATCCGGCTCTGCCGATAAAATTTAATCCTCATTCTCCTGCCGTGGCTCAGCTGCCATTTTTTCCCGCTCAAGTTCCGCGCGCGACGTGACTCCGCGTTTATATTCGAGCAGCAGCCACACCGGCACGAGCAGCGCCGATATTCCGAAAACGAGATAAATTACAATTTTTTCAAAATCCACGCACACCGCCGTCTTTCTGCTGTCCATACAATGGGACAGTTTTTTTGTTATGCTCACTGTATCAACGAAATGCAGGCCTGCCTGCGGAAAAGGTGAAAGATGAGCTTCAAAATAGTGTGCATAAGAGGTCACTTTGAAGTGTACGACGCCAACGGCGGTTTTTTGCTCTCCGCCGACACCCGCTGTGAGGCGGAATGCGAGCTGCGCAAGTTGTAGCGATTACGGCCGCCAGATATAGCGCATGAGTTCCACTCTTCCGTCTGGGCCGAATTCAACGCCATCTGCCTCAAGCAGCGAGCGCTGAACCCCTGCGCCGCCGAACGCGAACGAGCCCGAACACTCTCCGAACCGATTGACCACCCTGAAACAGGGTATGTCTGCAGGGTCTGGGTTGACGTGTAGCGCGTAGCCAACCACACGTGACCAACGCGGATTTCCCGCAAGCAACGCGATTTGGCCATATGTCGCGACGTGCGCGGGGGGAATCTTTCTCACGACGTCATATATCCTGCCGAACGCACCGCTGTTTTGAGCGCGTTCGTTTTTTTTGCCATCACTCTTCATGCTCAATCTGTCACGCAGGTCCATATTGTTCATACTGCTTCGCGTGCTCTTCGGCTGTTTTTGACCAGTAGAAAGTTTTCTTATCCTCTCCTGTGAAGAAGAAAAAATAATCGCTCTTGGTCGGTTCAAGCGTCCCGTCGATGGCTATCAGACCCGGATTGCAGATTGCACCGATGATAAGCCCCTTGTGAGAGAATGTATCATATCCGTCAAGAGTTCCCTGCGGCACATTCTCGTATCCACCGTAATAGTATTGCAGCACGCCGGGGAAATATCCCCCGTAGTAGTCTTCCTGTTCCTTAAGATCCCGCTTGCGCCAGTCGCAGGAAGTGTCCGACTCGAGGCACGGAAATTTGTCGGGACTGTTCAGGCGGTTGTAAAATACGCCCGCAACCATCGCATAACTGTCTTCTCCGACAGATTCTTTTTCGACTATCGATGAGAGGGTTATGATTTCCTCAAGAGTGTGGCCACTGCTCGCAATTTTCACCTTGCGATCTGGAGTCAGAACCTTTGTCTCAAAATTTTCAAGCATCTTTTGAATCATATCGTGCAGCGAGGAACCGACCTCAAATTGATAGGTGTCGGGGAAAAGATACCCCTCGAGGCGCACAAATTTGTTTTCGTCCTTTGATATATCGTTCCAAAACCCGACCTCGAATGTATCGGTGTTGCAAACTTCAACAAATTCCTGTCTCGTGCACACACCCAGTTCTTCAAGCATAATCGCAATGGAAAGCGCTGTCTTTCCCTCGGGAATGGTTAGAGAAAACGTCTCAATTTCTTTAATTGTGACCTTTTGCAGCTCGGCTATCATCGCGTCGTAGCTCATGCTCTTGTTGAGCGTCTTTTCACCGAATTGGAATTTGCCGTCCGCGTCGTTCATGCGGCAGTAAATTTTAAACACACTGCGCGATGTTATGAGTCCCGCGTCCTTGAGTGCCTGCGCGACATCCCCGGTCGATCCGCCCTCGGGAACGGTTACGACAACATCAAGAGCCTCGCCTGTGCGCTTGCCGTTGATCTCGTTTGACAACACGAGCGCCGTCACACCCGCCGCAACAAGCAGCGCAAGCATGATGACAAGCACCACGATAAAGATCGCTTTTCTGCGTTTTTCCGGCCTTATTTTGTTGTGTTTTCCCCTATTAGAACCTTTTGCATTTTTGTTTTTTACTTTAAGCTTCATAAATCGGCACCTTTAATGTTTTTTATAATATATCGCTTCCGCGACCTGCTTAGCTGTTTTTTTGTTCTTTATTATCTCAATCAGACGCAATGCGAAATCGATTGCGCTGCCTGCGGCTCGGGCTGTTAGAAACGGCGTGTCGTAAACGACGTCGGAATCCTTATAACTCTTTCCTAGTTCATCTTTAAACTGAGGAAAAACGGTGGCTTTCTTTCCAGCAAGCATTCCCGAGTGCGCGAGGATAATCGGCGCCGCGCAAATCGCCGCAACCGTTATTTCCTCTTCGCTGGCAAGCCTTATCGCTCTGCGAACTGTCTCACTGAGCTCGAGATTGTTCGTTCCCGGCATTCCGCCGGGCAGCAGAATGGCCTCGATGCTGTCCTGCGGCAAAAACAGGTCTTCCGAGATATCCGCACGCACCGTTACGCCGTGAGATCCCGAAGGAGTTGTACTTCCGACGCCGACCGTCGTGACCTTGATGCCCGCTCTTTTGAGCAGATCAATGGGCGCCAACGCCTCAATCTCCTCAAATCCGTCTGCTAAAAATACATATACCATAGTTTACCCCTTGCGGCGTTTTCTGATTGCCGCTCAATCAAGCATGAGATTCATATAGGCGTCCATATCTTTTATATTGGTGTTGCCTGAAAGCAGCTTCGCCATTCCGAACAGCCGCGTCTGAGACTCGAACATAAACAACTCCGAGTGTAACGGGAGCTGAACCGTCACCATACGCGGATCGATTTTTTCAAGCAACATCCGCAGAAGACAGTGCTGTGCTTCAACGCTTGTCCCGAGACATTCTTTGATATACAGCCTTCGCTTGTGCTGTCCATATATCGCAAACGCGCGCCCGTATTTTCCCTCATAGCTTTCAATATGCTCGTCATAAATCTTTGCGTCAAGCAATATTCCGCGCAGCGCATCGGGCTTCCACGCGATGTGGGCTATGTCCGCGAGCGCCGCCTCACGCAGTTCGTAAAGCTCGTCAATGGAGAGCGCGTCGGTTTGCGTCTCAGTGTCGGGAACGATGTCGCGGCGGAGCATGCCGTGTTTTATTTCCGCCACACGGCAGTTAAAATCTGCAGAATATCCGCGGCGTTTATAGTAGTCAAACAGATATTTTTCGCCCGGCACGAGCACCACAAGCGAGTATCCCTGTGTTCTTGCATACTCCTCAGCGTGGGCGAGCAACGCCGTCATCACGCCGCGCGAGCGGTAGTTTTTGTGGGTTGCCGCGCCATACACGTAAGCTGCGCGCACACTCTTATCTCGGTAGACAAGCGCGGTGGGAATGAGCGTGAGCATCGCCGCAATCTGCCCGTCCTCGTCAAAAATGAGAGTGTCGCACGGCCGCGCCAACTTGTCATAAAAGAAATCGATGTAATTTATCGGGTCATCGAAACTCATCGTCCACAGCGTTTTAAGACCCGGAATGTCAACCTCAGTTGCAAATCTTATCATTTTTCGTGTACCACGTATTTGTCAGTTACGGCAGCAGGATAGTATGAAAGCTTTGAGCGCCGAAGACCCTCGTCTCCGACATCATCCTCGCGATTTATAAATTTATACTCTTTGCAAAAGCGCGTCGCGAACTCGCAGTTCACCATCGTGTACGCGCCGTTGGTATTATAGCACGCCTTTTCGATATGGACACAGAAAGTTGCACTGTTGATCGGCTCTCCCATGGAATATCCGACTATTTCGCCACCGGCACACAGAAATCCCCCCGAAAATCCGAGCTCGAAATATCTCTCAAATGCGGAGTTCACCGCAATGTGCTCGTTGGTAAGCCCATCCTCGCCGCCAACCTCTGCGATGGTTTCGCGATACCAGCGCTCGTTCATCTCGCGCACCTCTCCGATGTTGTCACGGCTAATCTCGACAAATTCATAATCGGGATACTCCTCGCAAAAGCGCGAGATGTGGTTTCGCTTGCCGTGATATTTTTTTCCGTGCAGTTCGATCAAATCATCGGTGGCATAGACATATTCGGCAAAATCCCGGGAGGTGTGAAACGCGAAACGGTTGGGGTAGAGCTGCTCCAACACGTCGATGTCGGCTTTGGTTGCCGCGATTATTGTAAACGGTATTTTGCGATTTGTGCTGTCTTCAAGCATGAGGTCAACCGTCGTTTTAAGGTTGCCGCATCCGATCGGAAAAAGATATGCCCCCGAATCGACTTCATTATCGAACCGCACGACGCACATTCCGTCATCGGTCAGTGCAATCCTGGTTCCGTAAACCTCGCGCCATATATACAAATTCCCGAAAGTGTATTCACACCCTCGGTCTGGGGCCGCATGAAGCAGCGGCTCCAGCTTCGTTCGGTGTTCTATATCAATGTTTTCAAATGTAAGTCCGCTCATAAAATCTCCCTCGCGGCGCGAAGTATGTCGGCCGCTATATCGTCGACCGAGCGCAGCCGGCCGCCCGAGTCACATTCTATAATATGCCAATTTTGCACGGCCGCACATTGCAGCGCCGAAGCGCGGCAGTCGCACTGAAACTCCTTGTCTCTCTCGTGTATGTCCTTTTGACTCTCGTCTCCCCCGTAGCGCCCGCGAAGCAGCGCGCCGCTGGTTTCTGGACTCATGTCAAGATAAATAACCTTGTCAGGTTCCGGCATGCCGAGCTTGCCGTATTCAAAAGAAAACAGCCACTCAAAAAAATTGTCCCGTTCTGAGTCTTGCAATTTTGCGCCCTGAAACACGGCGTTGGACGTGGTGTATCGGTCGAGCACAAACAGAGCGCCGTCCTCATATGCGCTGCCCCATTCTGCCTTGTAGCTCGCGTAGCGATCGACCGAATAGAACGTGGATGCGGCATAGCAGTTGACATCACGGGCGTTGGAGCCGAAATCGCCGCGCAGATACATGCGCACAAGCGCAGAGGAGTCGCTCTCATAGCGCGGAAAGGAGATGGCGCGCGCATCCACGCCGCTCTCAATCAATGAAGCGAGGAGTCTTTTGCTCTGTGTCTCTTTGCCACAACCGTCCAATCCCTCAATTACAACAAGCTTTCCGCTCATCGGATCTCCCTCTTACAGCTTACGAAGCGGCGCGTAGTTTGCCATGGCTTTTTTAACATCGCCGTTTTCAAATCTAATTTCAAGCAGAGTGTCGCCTCCGAGAGGCTTTGCCGTCAATATCTCTCCCGCTCCGAACAGACGGTGTTCGACACGGTCACCCTGCGCATAACTTCCAGCCGTTTTTGCAACCTTTGGCGCTCTGCCGACACGCGGCAGCGCGTCCTTATCAAGCAATCGGTTCGCAAGCTCATTGGCCGAGCGGTAGCCCCGCTGTGCGCCGCTCTCATTCGCGTGTGCACCATATGACGGGTTGCGCAAAACCTCGCCCGTCTCTTTTTTCAGTTTGTCCGAGAACTCGCATATAAAACGGGATTCGGGATTGCGCCGCGTCTGTCCGAAGATCATTCGCACATTCGCTCGTGTGAGATAGAGCTTCTTTTTCGCGCGCGTTATCCCCACATAGGCGAGGCGGCGTTCCTCCTCTACCTCGTGCTCATCGTGGCGCGATTGCTCTCCGGGAAACACGCCCTCCTCCATGCCAACCATGAATACACAGTCGAATTCAAGCCCCTTGGCACTGTGCAGCGTCATGAGCGCTACCGCATCGGCGCTTTCGTCATAGCGGTCGACATTTGAGATGAGCGCCACCTCCTCCAAAAAGAGCGAGAGATCGCCCTGCGGATTTTCGCGCTCGAAGTTCGCAATGCTGGACAACAGTTCGTTGACGTTCTCAAGCCTTGTCGCCCCTTCATCACGCAGCTCAATCAGCATGTTGCGATATCCTGTGATGTCGAGCAGCGTATCGGTAAAATCGTGCAGCGAATCGCTCTCGTGAGATTCGCACATGCGCTCATACATTGCATAAAATTCCGATAGAGGAGCTTTGGCCCTCGCAAGGGATGGATAAGCCCCGGCATCGCGAATGATTTCAAGCATCGAGACTCCGAGACCCGACGCTATCTCGGAAATCAAAGCCAGCGTCGTTTCCCCTATTTTGCGTGCCGGTCGATTTATTATCCGAGACAGCCGCAGATCGTCCGCGGAGTTTTCCACAATGCACATATAGGCGAGCACGTCTTTGATTTCCGAGCGGTCAAAGAACCGCATTCCGCCAACAATTCTGTAGGGCAGTCCCGCGCGCATAAAATAGTTTTCAAGCGCATTGCTCTGCGCGTTCATCCGATATAACACCGCCTGACGGCGAAGCGAAACGCCTCCAGACGCGTTTTTCATTATCTCGCGCGCGACAAATGCCGCCTCGTCCAGCTCGCTCGCAGCACTGTGAACCTCAACCGGCTCTCCTGCACCGCCACTCGTCCACAACGTTTTGCCCTTGCGCGATTCGTTGTGTGAAATGACCTCGTTTGCCGCATCGAGGATGTTGCCGGATGAGCGGTAATTCTGCTCGAGCCGAACGACGCGCGCACCTGGAAACGCACGCTCAAAACCCAGAATATTCTCGATGGTCGCACCGCGAAAGCGATAGATGCTCTGGTCGTCATCGCCGACAACGCAGAGGTTGCGGCTCGGCCCCGTCAGCATCTCTATGAGGCGGTATTGCGCGAAACTTGTGTCCTGATATTCGTCGACCATGATGTATTTGAACTTGTCCTGATAGTGTTCCCGAACATCGTCTGCGCTCTCAAGCAACCGCACCGTAAAATAAATCAAATCGTCAAAATCAAGCGCGCCAGCAGACTTGAGCCGCGCTTGATAGAGCGAATATATTTCCGCGATTCTCCGCTCTCCCGGTGCAACAGCACGCTCGCGGGCCTCAGCCGGCGTCGTCATCGTGTCTTTATAACGCCCCATGGCACTTTTAACCGAGCGCGGCGAAAATATTCGGTCGTCTATATCGTTGTCCTTGTATATCGCCTTGAGCACACGGTTGGTGTCGTCTGTGTCGTATATGGTAAAGTTTTTCGGAAATCCAACTCTGTCGCCGTCTCGGCGCAGAAATCGAACACAGGCCGAATGGAACGTCGACGCGAACACGTCGTTTCCTCGCGCACCGACGCTCTCACAGATTCGTCCTTTAAGTTCGGCAGCGGCCTTGTTGGTGAATGTTATTGCCAATATATTCCACGGTTTGACATTGCCCGTCCGCATCTGAGGCAAAAGTCCGTCGGTCAGCGGCGTAGACAGCTCGAGCGCAGACTTGAGCGCGGAAATGTCGGCCTGTGTCACCTCGCGGATTGTCTTATCACTGGTATATGCGTCGCCAAACTCAAGCAGATAGCGGATTCGATTCACGACGACAGTGGTCTTGCCGCTTCCCGCCCCCGCGAGAATCAGCAGCGGCCCTCCAACATCGAACGCCGCCGAGCGCTGAACCTCGTTGAGCGTTTTAAAACAGCTTTCGATGTAGCGCTTGCGCAGCCTGATAAATTCGTCGTGTAATGCCATTATTCAACCTTGCTTCCAATTATGCGTGTATTGTCTGTATTCTTTTATTTTACCATATTTTCGTCCGAAAGACAAACGGACGTCGGCCCCGTGAGAGCCGACGTCCGCACTTTTGCACGATATTATCTTCCAGAGAATGGCCTTGTCACTTCGCTTAAACCCGCAGCTCTCCAAGCAGAACGACCGTCGACAACACTGTGTCTGGTTTCGGGTTTTGATGAGCGCTTTATATCGGTAACGGTTGCGTTCGGTCCCAGCACACAGGCGACAGCGCCCGCAATTACCGCGACACACGCGTCCGAAATCCCCGTTTGCACCCCGATCGGTCCGATCGGGCGGAAAATCGCCGCTACATTTCTTTTCTTTTCAGCCATGATTACACCCTCCGTTACTGTTAGCACCATCTGGGATTATATCTTAAATCGCCCGACAAATCAAGCGCTTTCACTGTCTGTCCGCCGTCGCGCAAAACGCGAGTCCGTACACATTTGCAACTCCGGCCGCTCTGAGTGTTGCCGCACATTCGCCGAGCGTGTGGCCGCTCGTTATGACGTCATCGACAAGCAGCACACTTGCCCCCGCAAGCCGTTTTGAATTCCGAACCGAAAATGCTCCCGCAAGATTGCTCGCGCGTTTGTCTGCACCCAGCTCGTGCTGTCTTTCGGTGCGGCGTATCTTAATCAGCAGATTCGGCGCGCGTTTCATCTTGAGAATTCGGCCGCAGCTATCTGCAAGTCGCTGTGCGTGATCGTTGTTTATCTCTTTTGACGGAACACCGATTGTAAAAAAATCACCTGCTGACAGGGCTGCATCTGAAAACACCCGCAAAAAGTCACCCGCCATCAGCGCCGACATATCGCGGCCGAGCGAGCGCTCCCCGCGAAATTTGTACCGAGCAACAGCATCCGCTATGCCGTCCGCGTAAACGAAAGAAGCACAGACGCCGTCGAGCGCGCCGAGCGCCCGCCCGTTCAATCGGGTGAGATTTGCGCTGTCGCCTGTCCTTCGCAGACTTTCAATCTCGCGTGCGCAACGCTCGCAATAACATTGAATGGGTAAGATGTCCCCGCACAAAAGACAGCGCGGCGGAAAGAGCAGCTGCATCAGATATTCTCGGCGAGAAATCCCCGTCATGATTCGCCTTTCATAAAAGCGCTAAGGCCGGTATAGCGCAGTGTCTTGCGATCATTTTCCACCATTGCAAGCAGCTTTCCCTCGTCTCCGACGATGACAAGCAGCTCTCTCGCGCGCGTCACGGCGGTATAGAGCAAATTTCGATAGCACAGCTTGCGCGAAAAATCTCCGAGTGCGAGCACCACTGCGGTGAACTCGCTTCCCTGGCTCTTGTGCACCGTTATAGCATACGCCATCTCGAGTTGAACGGCAAATTCGGCGGGATAACATATTCGGCGGTCATCGAATATGCACGTTATCGTCTGGGCATGTGTGTCGATGCTCTCGATGAGACCGAGGTCACCATTATACGCCCCCTTGCCCGTTTCGCCGCCGTCGCGAACCCACTGAACATCGTAGTTGTTTCTAACCTGCATTACGCGGTCTCCCTCGCGAAACAGCCTGCCCATTATTTTTATTTCCTTTTTGCCTGCCGCACGCGGATTGAGCCGCTCGCGCAGCTGCTCGCCGAGGGCAACCGTGCCGAGCACGCCCTGACGCGACGGTGTGAGAACCTGTATATCCGCAAACGGGTCAAACCCGTAAGCCGCGGGCAATCGACGTGCCACAAGATCGCAGATGGCGCGCGACGCCGATTCCGGTTCGCGCCGCAGGAAGAAAAAGTCCCTGTCGCGGCTGTCCAGCTCGGGCGGAATGCCATCCACTATCGCGTGGGCGTTCACCACAATGAGGCTTTCCGCCGCCTGTCGAAATATCTTTTGAAACTCTATCGTCTCACATTCACCGCTGTCTATCAAATCTCGCAGCACATTGCCAGCGCCGACCGACGGAAGCTGATTGAAATCTCCGACCATTATCAGTCTGCATTGTGGCCGCAATCCTCTCAGCAGCGCCTCGAATAGCGGAGAATCAGCCATTGACATCTCGTCTATAATGACGACGTCGAATTTGAGCGGATCCAACTCGTTGTGCACAAAGCGCAGCTCAGAGCCATCGCTGTAATCGACCTCCAGCAGTCTGTGAACCGTCTTCGCCTCCCTGCCGGTAAGCTCGCTGAGCCGCTTTGCCGCTCGTCCTGTGGGCGCACACAGCGCCACCTCGTCGCCTCCCCGCTCACACAGCTCGATGATCGCGCGAAGCGCCGTGGTTTTACCTGTTCCCGGTCCGCCGGTTATCACCACTGACCCGCCCGTGAGCGAGCGCTCAATCGCTCGCCGCTGCAACGGATCGTATGCAATTGAATTCAGTTTTTCAAATTCGTCTATCTGTGATTTTGCGTCGTCTGCGCTTCGAAATTTGAGCGACGCGAGCAGCCGAAGCCGCTCGGCGATAAAGCGTTCGGCGCGCAGATATGTCGGCAGAAATATCATCTCCTCGCCGGCAATAGCCGCAATTCCGAGCAGCCCCGCATCTATCGCATTATACAGCTCTATCTCAACGCTGTCCCTGTCAACATCAAGAAATTTATAGACCCTGTCGATGAGCTTGTCAGAAGGCAGACAAGTGTGGCCGTTTTCGAGATTATGCCGCAGTGCATAGACAAGACCTGCGCGCAGCCGGTCAGGATGCACACCATCAATTCCGAAGCGGGTTGCCAGCGTGTCCGCAAACGAGAACTCCAGCGACGCCGGTTCTCCGCACAGCAGATATGGGTTGGAGGATATAAGCTCCGGCGCGGCATCTGAAAACGAGCGGTAAAGCCGGAGAGACACGTCGGTGTCGATTCCGAGCTCACCCAGCTTCGCGAGTGTCTCCCGCACACCGTATATTTTTCGGAACTCCTCGCTGATTTTCTTCGCTTTCTCGAGAGAAACGCCCTTTAGCGCAGTGAGTTTTTCGGGAGTTTGTGCGATTACATCCAGCGTTTTGTCTCCAAACGCGTCCACCATTCTGCGCGCTGTCGCCGGCCCGACACCGCTTAAAACGCGCGCCGAGAGATATTTAAGTATTGCTGTGGCAGAGCTTGGCAGCACCCGCTCGCAGGCCACCGAACAAAACTGCGGCCCATATGTCGGGTGGGTTGTGTATTTGCCCCACACTGTCAGCTCTTCACCGATGGCGACACCATACAGTGAACCGGTCACCGTAATCGGATCGCCGCCGGCATCGAGGCAGATAACGGCGTATCCGTTCGCCTCGTTGCGATACATTATGTCTTCAACAGTGCCGTTGATCCGCTCATTTTCAGGAACTTCCATATATAAAAACCCTCATCTCAATGATAAGGGTTTTCAGGATTTTTTTCAAGCGAACATCACTACCCTGCACTGTCCACAATGATGTGTTCAAGCGCCTCTCCGAGCTTGTCTGGGGTGCATACCTCAAGACAAAGTCCATCTTCAACGAGTTTTGACGCTCCAATCACTCCACCACACAAATCGAGCACGACTATGCGTCCGCATAGCGAGTTTGCTCTTGCCGAGCGCAACTGGTCAATCACCGCCTCGTCTTTATTGCGCACTCCGAGCACGCACACAAGCGCGCCGCGCATCGAGCTTCTCCATATGTGCTCGTAAACACATAGTGCCAGCATACTCACGCCGAGCGCCGCGAGCACACACAGGATAAGCAGATCAACACTCATACCGACGCCTCCGAAAAATTAAATCCTTCGGGTCATACTATGAGCGTGGGCGATCCAGTGCTACTTCAGTGCAAGCTTCACCGCGGCTTTGAGTTCGTCCGCCTTATTCGTGCGCTCCCACTCGACGTCGAGATCGTTGCGTCCCATGTGTCCATAAGCGGCAAGCTTTGAGAACTGAGGGTGGTTAAGTCTGAGGATTTTGATGATAGCTGACGGGCGCATGTCAAATGTCTGCTTCACCGCAGCCTCGATGGCCGCACACGGCACTGTTTCGGTGTCGAAAGTCTCAACGAGCACCGACACCGGCTTCGCCACGCCTATCGCGTATGCGAGCTGAACCTCACAGCGTTTTGCAAGTCCCGCCGCGACAATGTTCTTCGCGATATAACGCGCCATATAAGCGGCACTGCGATCCACCTTGCTCGGATCCTTGCCGGAGAACGCGCCGCCGCCATGGCGTGAATATCCACCATATGTGTCGACGATTATCTTTCGTCCTGTCAGTCCGCAGTCTCCAACCGGACCACCGATAACGAATCGGCCCGTGGGGTTGATGAAATATTTTGTGTCCGCATCGATGAGCTTTTTGGGCAGCGACGGAAGTATGACCTTGTCTTTTATATCGCGGCGCAGTGTCTCCATATCTACGTCGGCGGCATGCTGAGTGCTTATCACGACCGTGTCTATTCTCAGCGGCTCACCGTTCTCATACTCGACAGTGACCTGCGATTTTCCGTCCGGACGCAGATAGTCGATATCTCCGCTTTTTCGCGCTTCTGTCAGCGCTTTTGTCAGGTTGTGCGCCAACATGATTGGCCACGGCATTAGCTCCTCGGTCTCGTCGCACGCGTAGCCGAACATCATGCCCTGATCTCCCGCGCCGAGCCCGTCCTCTTTTTCGTTCACACCCATTGCGATATCCGGGCTCTGCTCGCGCAGCATAACCTTGACTTCGCAGCTGTCGCCGCAAAAGCCGCAGTCTTCAGTGTAGCCTATCTCGTTGATCGCCTCGCGCGCAACCGCAGCATAATCGACCGCAGCAGTTGTCGTAATCTCTCCCGCGAGCACGACGGTGTTGTCCTTCACAAGCACCTCGCAGGCGACGCGCGAACGCGGATCCTGCGAGAGCAGCTCATCGAGTATCGCGTCGGATATGCGATCGCAAACCTTGTCGGGATGACCCTCTGTAACCGATTCCGATGTAAACAGGTGTCTTTTTTCGCTCATGTTTTCCTCCATAAAATAAAAACCGCGCTTGGCACAGGACACCAAACGAGGTTCAAAGTAAACCTTATCTATCGGCGACCGCCGCAGGATTTGGCACCTTGCGCAATGCGCAGGTTGCCGGGCTTCACAGGGCCTGTTCCCTCAGCCGCTCTTGATAAGATATTTAATTGTCGTGTTGCATTATATCAAAGTCACGAAAATTGTCAATACCCGTCTCTTTTTATCGGGTTTGAAACATCATGCGTTTTGGCTGTCTTTTTTGCGCCCCACTTTGTTGAACAGCTTGTGCACAGGCTTGTAGACGATAAAGGTTATCACTGCGTTAACTCCGGACTTCAGAAGATTGAACGGAATTATTATCGGCAGCAGCATCGGCACGACATCTTCAATCAACTGTCCCAGGAAAATTGGCGTTAGCACGAGATTGCAGCCGACCATGACCGCCGTCATCGAGATCGATCCCACGATGAGCGCAATCACCGCAGACTTCATTGATTTGTTCGATCGGTAGATGTACCCCGCCACGAGACAGAAAACCCCCGTCGCGAACAAGTGCATGACACCTCCGATGATGCCGTCCCCACCCAGTGCGAACGCCTGTATTGCCGAAACGAGCGCAGTCATCGCTACTCCGTGCCACGGCCCGTATAGAAACGCCGCAATGAGAATGGGAACGTCGCCGGGATCGTAGACGAGAAACGGCGCAGGCGGAAACGGGATGCGGACAAGCACGATAAACACGACCGACAATGCCGTCAACATACCCAATCTTGCAAGCTTTTTGATTCCTTCATTTGACCTCATAACTTAAGAAACCTCTTTTCATAAAATGGCGCAAAAAAAGCGCTCTTGAGGCTTCAAGGCGCTGACCCGCGCACGCAAAAACGCGGCGCAAAGCCGTTTCTCTCCTCCGGACTGTAACCGTCGGCGCCGGAATTTCACCGGTTCGTGCCGTTGTTAACGGCTTGCGGGCTATAACCGCCGGTGGGGCATCTCACCCCGCCTCGAAACTGCTGTTTTATTATATTCTTTGAGAAAAATTATGTCAACCTATTTGCGGCGTAACACAAACTAATTTCCTTTCACTGCAAAGATCTGTCTGGGCGGAAATTTGAGTTTATCGAAAGCTGTTTGTGAATATCGCCTGTGCTCATCAACTCACTGTTTTGAGGTTTGCCTCTCTCGAATTCAACGTTTCCTTGCATCTGTTTTATTGTTTAATTTCCCATCTGTAATCGCGGCGCAAGATTTGTTTGAGCTGATTAACTGCCTTGATCAATACAACAAACTCCATATCATCGTAAAGTTAAAGTACTTGCCGCCTGCAATTCACAGGCCACAAGTCCTTATATGTATTGAAACATTTTTCTTGCGTATTGTTCTTCCATCTTTTTAAAGAGATTTAACTAATTGAAACTCGGTTGGGAATTGCCATTGCGAAAAGTGTGTCATCGATTTCAACACTATAAATCGTGTTGAAAAGCGGAAAATAATATTGTCACTTGCGAAATTGCTATTTTATGCAGCTAATAGCTGTCGGCGATGTCCTTAGCCTCGAATTCTCCGTTTGTTCGTGTTAAAAATGTGAAAAACACATATCTCCCGAAGGAAGAGAACTGAGATCATATGAAAAGTATCCCTCTGTTGATTTTTCCGCATAAACCGAAATGGACACCTTAAGCTATTGCATATCGCATACAAGCGGTGTTATGCAACTCATGGTATTCGGTTCCGTTGTAAAACGAAATGGTTGCCGGCTCATTCTCGTTAAACTGCATAAGGCAATCCGCACTAAAACATTTAACCTCTTGAAGTTTGTATTTTTGGCCACCTACAATTCCATTAATAGCATTATTGTGGGATTGCAATAATATTCATCACTGTCAATCTGCGATTTCAGATCATCATAAGATGTATTGCCCATTTTGTTATCAAGGTCTGCTTTATATGGAAACGCCAAATTGCAGTTTACATTGTTTCGAAGTATAGCGGGTATAGTAAATCCGGAATATTCTACACGCCAAAAATCAATTTGCTCAATTGCTTTGAAAGTAGCGCCGACATAAATTGCCTGTGAATCACTCGTGCAAATTTCTTCTGTGGTGTTATTGTTGTTCAACTGTCCTTAAGAATTGACTATATTTTATTGAGCATGATATTTGTCGCTGCGATAATATCTAATCCATGTCTTTCTCCCATTTCAATTTTCAGATACTTCACACCGTTAATATTCACCTTGAAATCCACAGGATTGACACCGGAGTAAAATTCAGGAGCTTCATAAAGCAGGGCATCGTCCCCATAGATTCGAAAAACAGAAGCATACATATGTAACGTGTGAGCACGTCTTTGAAACATTAGATAAACTCTTCCTGTTATTGTTGTATATTGTCCGTCAATATAATATGTATTTGAGGCAATTGATCCGGTTTGGATAATTGTTTCATCCACCGCATATTCGTTGCCGAGATTGTCTTTTCGCGAACCTTCATCAGAACTAATATGTTTGAGTCCCTTTCCCGTATAAGAATAACTTTCAAGGCTGACAATCGGGATCGGAGCCAATACACTATATTCGTCTATCTTTGCTAAAAGAGTCTCGTCATTTTTCAAAATTGCAAGCGCCGAACGAATCAGATCGGTCGCTGATAAAACTCCGGATTCTTTCAACAATGCTTCCGACTTCTGCAATACCTGCAAGCGATAAACCTCCTTGATGCCGTCGGATTTTGCCGTGATTTCATCATCCGCTCCGAGAACGTTTTCAAGCCCGCTTAGCAGTGACAGCTGTTCTTCATAAGACAGCTTCTCGGGGTCTGCCTTATCAATTTGAAAAAAAACCTCCTTTTTCATGCTGAGTTTTGCTGTTTCTATTTTTGATTGAGAGTCTTTGTAGTTGGGACTGTTTTCTGTCACCTTTTCCAACTCGCCTATTGCAGCTTCATATTTTTTCCCATCAATTAATTTTTGACCCTTTTCATAAGCATCAAAGGAGGCTTTTGCGTTTTCAATTTCTTTCATCGCACCGCTGCAAGCATCCTCAAACCCATGAAGTTTTTTGTAAAAATCAAGCTCTGAAAGCGTATCATCATAGTTCTTTTCCATTGTCTGATAGCTGAGTTCAAGCTGATTTATGTCATTATTCACCGCTTTGTCCACCAAAAACCGTCTGACATCACTTCCTTGAATCTTCGCATTATATATCGCTGCCGCCGTGTCAAAATCGTTTTCATTTTTGGCCGCATTAAACTTAAATACCGGGTTTGCAACAAGCAAAGCAACGCCAACCGTCAATAGACAAGCCCCTATAACGCCTAAGATAATCCATAACTTTTTTGCCATCTTGCTTTTTGTTTTTGAGGTTTGAGGTGAAGTTTTTTTAAAACCCATCGCAGGCCGCAACTGGGACGGAGCGTCACTTGTATTGTGCGGGCTTTCCGTGTTGCTGCTTGTGCGTGACTCCGCAAGCGGCTCGCTTACGCTGTTTTTATCTTTTTCGTAAAAGCTTTTACCGAAATTTGGTGTTTCTGGTTTCATTTCTTTCTCCTCGCATGAGCTCTGTCTTTCTGTTTCACGATAATCTTCTATCATTAGTCAGTATATGTGATAAACTCCAAATACCAAAAGTGTCCAAAGACCCAAGACTGCAAATCACGCGTTCTTAACCTATAAGGCACACTGTCGCCAATGACGGTTTCCTCCCCGGTTTTTAAATTAATTAATACCGCCCGGTGACTACCATTCTGCTCAGATAAAGTTTGATTTAAAACAGCATAATCGTTTCCTTTATTTGTATAAAGCCCAGCAATCAAAGAATAGTTTTCCTTTCCGACGATATAAGAACGAGACTCTTTTCCGTCAAACCAAATGAGCTCATTAGAGTAATCACAAAGGAACAGAATGCGACGGTCATCAACTGCGTCGAAACTATACACATCACGGAACTCAAACCCATTGTCCAAAACAATATCTACTCCGCCGTTGCTGTTTTGATAAAACTCAGCATCGTAGTTTCCGCAACAAGTTGAACAGTCGTTGACTGCCTGCATTGATGAAATTACTGAAGACTTACTTGAATCAGGTCTCGCAACCTGTTGTATTAAAATGCTTTTTTGGGTGTCTATAGAATAGGAATAGATTGATAATAAGATTCCGTTTTCGCAACCGGACTCGGTTACGTACAATATTTCATGTTCGCTGTATTTTACTACGAATTCCATGCCGCCTGGATGCTGTTCCTCCGGACTGTCAGGCAGACTCCCTGTATTTTCTCCTTTGTTCGTCGAAAAACATGTACTGCCGTCGCTCGCTAACCAAGCAGCGTCAGTAACGCTGCTGTTATACCAATACACATCACACAACTGACTCGCAATTGGTTTTTTATTTCCATTCTCAACTAAATAAATCGTACCATCGTACCAATACATAATGCGCTTTCCGTCGTCGCTGATGGCGACACGTCCAAAGCACCCATTAGTTTCGACGGTTGCAATCGTTTCTGCCGTAGGAGTTTTGTGTGCAAAATCGTAGAGAATCAGCGCGTTGTCGGTTATGTATAGCTGTTTTAAAGAATTGGCATCTGCATAGACAATTTGTCTGACCGTCGATCCCAATTCCACAGCAATATCCCCGCTGTCTAAATCGTAAGCATATGCTCTGCCATTCACGTCGTCATTCACGACGAGATACGGCTGGGATTTGTCCGCATTGCTTATCCCAAAAAAGACAACAAGAACTATAACAAAAGTTGCGAGCATTGCGAGAAAAATTTTGCTTTTAAGGCAAAATATCGCTATTGTAATCAACTTTGCTTTCACATATCCGGGTTTTGACGCCACCTCTTTTGGCTTCATGTCAGATTCACTGTGCGGAATTAAATCCGACATATTTTCAGATTCTATCTTTGCCCCGCACTCCCCGCAGAATTTGGCGTCACTCCTGTTTTCAAATCCGCATTTTTTGCATTTTCTCATTGTGTTCCCTCATCCTGTTTTTAGGCATCCTTAATAAAATTACACGCAGAACTATCCTTCCTGTGTCAAATTATTTGGTGTTATATTCAAGAATAACAGCGAGAAAAAGCACAAATACCTCGAGTATTACTGCGAATGCCACGCGTTATTGTCCGTGCCTAATTTATCCGAATGCGCAAATTTTGATTTGCTTAAAATATATACATTTATTGCTGCTATCAGAGCATTGCCGATAAGAGATATGTAAAATATCATATTGAACGTGACATCTGCTCCATAATCCTCACAGTAGGACGTGATTTTTCCGTTAGCAACCGAAAGCAATATAAATCCCGTAACCCCGCAGAGAAAGCCTATTACACTTAAAAGGGGATTGTCGTTTTTGTCCATGTAAGTTGTGATGGCAAAAAACGAGATACCTGTTGTCATGAGCACAACGAGTAACCACGGCATCGAATCCAAATTTTCAGAAGAGATGTCCGATCCATCTGCATTTTTAACACTGTCTGTAGATATCTGCCATGCGCTGGGTTCTGCCAAAAGCTCCCCGTCGCAGGACACTGTGCACATAGGAATGAAAAAGCAGATCAGACACACAACGGCAATGATCCGAATTATTCTCGCCAACGTTAACCCTTTTGAATCACGATCTTTATCTGCATCATTGTGACTGGCCATCTTTGGCACAACGGTTTTCTGCACACCAACGTCATTTTGGGGCGAAGCTTCCGAACGCTCTGTGCTCACTGCAAGCCGTGTCGGTGCTAAATCGCCTTTTGCTTTTATCTGCTCAGAGACGGATGTTTTCACCTTAACCCCACACTCATCGCAGAATTTCATGTCGTCCTGCAGCTTTGCTCCGCAATTTATACAATACATGGCTTTTGCTCCCTTCAAAATTTCGCTCCGCACTCGCGGCAAAATTTCGCAGTGATATTATTTTTAGCCGCACATTTGGTACAGAATTTAAATGCCTTGACAGTTTCGGCAGTTTCCGCGTTTTTGTTCTCTGACTCAAGATGCTTGTCAGCTTCCTCCTGACATTTTTTTAAATATTCATTATATTCTTTGCAGCTTTGTTCAAAATTTTCCCGCTCCTTTTTGATCAATGCGTTTGCTTGTTTAATGTTCTCGGTTTGACGCAGTATTTCAGAGCACTGTTTGTTGACAAACTCGGCGTCAAGCCTATCGCTGTTCCAGTCCTCAAAAATGGTATCAGCCATTTTTTCTTTTAATGCAATGATTGTCTGTTCCGCTATATTGACTTTTTCAAACATCAATTCTGTATTTTTACTTAATTCTATCTCTGCCTTTTGTTTGTTGAACTCAGCAATGAACATAACTGTTTCCCCTTCCGCTGCAATGAGTAATTCAAAACACATAGCATCTGAAATCAGATATATGTACTTGTGGTCCACGCCGCCCAATCGGAACTGACAGACGTTCTATTTTCATTAATGAACTCGCCAACGAAATGGAACTCTTCTCCATCTATTTCCAATACCATTTTACAGACTCCATCGTCTGTTTTTTTTACATGTTCCCTCAACATCTATATCCGTCAAAAAATGTGCACTACATAGTTGCATGTGCCATCGTCTCTGAAAATAAAGGCCTCCGAACCCTCAACAAATGTGCCTTCAAATTTTCCATTCGAATTTCCGCAAGAACACATCAATATGCACAAGGCAAACGCAATTAAAACCACGAACACTTTTGCTGGTAACTGTTTCATCAGTTACCCTTCGTTATACCTTCTTTAATACCTTCTTTTTTGTTTTGAGACAATTTATAGATACGTTTCCATTGGAAATATTCAAGCTTTATCTAAGCGCGTAACAGCAATTTCCCCTCTTTCTGCTGTAGCCGCCCTTTGCAGTGCGTATCGAACCTACGTCTCACTCTTTGCCGTGCGTTTTTGTGTAGTGTGGCGCGGCACAAATCAACCGAATCATTATAATAAATTGTACAATAAACAACGCTCCTGTGCCGCAATATGACAAAATCAACCTATTTAACAGCAAAATTGCTACTTTTGGTGGGAAATTTGTTTGTTATTAGGTCATTTTGTGTTATACTTCTCAAAATCGCATGAGGTGTAATATTGTGAATGTTATAGTCCTTGATGATAACCGGATTTTAGGTGAGGCTCTCTCAAGCGATATTGATAGTGCATTGAACAAGATGCGTGTCCCACACACTGTTTTCAGCTGCTGCTCCACACGGGATGTGAGAGAAATGATGGATGGTGGGAAACACGTTGACCTGCTCGTCACAGACATTGATCTTCCAGAAGAAAATAACGGAATTAAGTTTGCACAATTTATTAACCGAAGCGCCCCGGAAACTAAAATTATTTACATTACCGCTTTTAATGAATACTCAAGAGACATCTCCGACTCTAATTTTATATACTATTTAGTGAAGCCGATCTGCCCGAACAAGCTCATAAATGCGTTAAAAAAGGCCGTTAACGAATGTAAAAAGGCACAAAGTAATGTTTTGATGCTCAAAACCGGAGACGCTGTCCATGCCGTCTTGATTTCCAACATTGTTTATGTGGAAAGTTTGGGACACCGAATTTTCTATCATTTATCGGACAACACGGAGATTTCCGTGCGGGAAAAGCTTGATCTTGTCGAAAAACGCCTCACTGATTATCCGGATTTTCTTCGCATCCACAAAAGCTTTCTCGTTAATATGGCCCACATCAATAAGATCGTCGGAGCGACTGTAGTTCTGAATAACGGAAATCTGCTGACGATATCCGGCGGCAAAACTCGGAGTATCAAAGATGCTTTTTCTAAATATTTGATTGGAAACATGACATGCAATTAATTTTTCCGCTCATCCAACAAATACTGAACAATGCAAGCGTTTTTATCGCATTGTGGTTTTATGCTGCTTTTATCCCATACAGGGAAAAATTCAAACACAAAAAGGTTGCCATCAATCTGTTCATGTTCGCAGGGCTTTTAATCGTTGGCCTGCTGCGTTATATTCCTTTTTTGGGCTCAGATCCCTGGTTTTATGCTCTGACTCTGTTTTATTTTGTTTTTCAGTTCTCGGTACTCTTCGTCGTTTTTGAAGCACACTTGTGGCAAAAAATTCTGATTTTTTTTGTGCACAAAGTCATTGAAGCCTGTGTAATGTTATTTTGTGAAAATATGGTAAGCTTTTTATTTACTATGAGTTCCAATTGGCATTTGCAAGAACAGTTCGGAGATTATCTTTTTGCCACCGGAATTTATGCACTTTCACTGTTGCTGGATTTCATCTTATGCTATCTTGTCCTTTGGATTTACCACGTGATAAAGAACACGAAAAATAAGCGTTCAGATTGGATGCTGTTTGCCCTGATTCCCGTTTCACAGATACTTTTATTTGTTTGTGGATTTATTATCGTTTCAAAATCCGATTATATTTTAAACTGGGAAAGCGTGTTGCTGTTGTTTGGCTGCATTTTTTCGCTTGTCGGTGACCTGTCACTTTTATTTACTCTGGACAATATTCGCAAAAAAACGCTTTTGGAAAAGCGCATAGAGCTGATGGAAGCGCAGCAAATTAGCAGCATGAAACACTTGAAAAGCATCGCCGCAATAACGAAACGACAGCATATGATCAATCATGACTTCAAAAATCAACTGATCACAGCGTGCTTGCTTCTCGACAAAAAGGACTCGACTGGCGCCAGAGAAAGCCTTTCTGTTATATCCGGGATGCTTGAGAGATACGAAGACAAGCAGTTGTGCGGACATCCTATCGTCAATGCAGTCACCAACTACAAACTTATCGACGCGCGCGACGTCGGTGTCGAGCTCTCGTGTGAATTGCAGCTTCCTATGGAGATTCCTGTTTCAGACACTGACCTTTGCTCCATTTATGCCAATATTCTGGACAACGCAATCTCCGCTCTGAGTTCTTATCCGGAAAAAGCAGCGCGGTGCGCAAGCTTGAGCAGCAGTGTCGCACACGGATTTCTCCTCATTAGGGAAAGCAACCCATACGACGAAAACTGTCCGTCCCGACACACAGATGAGGATGTCAATATCCATGGCTTTGGCCTTGATATTCTGCGCTACATAACTGAAAAGTACGGTGGTTGGATGGAAATCACAAAAGACGATGGGATTTTTGATTTGCAAATGCGTCTGCCTTTAACAGAATGATAAAAGCATATCCTGCAAAAAACAGTATGTGATATACTTTTGTTTTTTAAATTGTAAAACGGAATGCGACAATATAGGCATTGTGTATTATGCGCGACTAAAGGGTGATAGTTGGAATAAAAGAGCAGTTGATTTCACTATCCATGTTCCAAAAAAGCACAAACTACTTAAAATCCAAAAGCAAATATCCGGAGAACGCAATTCAAAAATCACCCAAACACAGCACATCGGGATTGCTATTATGACAAATCGATTATTCTATTTCTTAATAGCGAGTTTGAAATAATTCTCCCTGAAAAGCAGGGTAAAGCATTTGAAACTTTATCAAGATATATTTACGGTGCTGTTGGAAGAAATGTACTGATCTCAGTTATTGACAGGTTACACACACATATTCATCTAAGTTATTAAGATATATTTGCAGAAAACATAGTATTTCTATCGCCAACAGTGCTGAAAATATTACCCGCTCCATAGCTTAACTGGGATGATGTTGAAGTATCATAAATCAAACAATATATTAGAGTCAGAATTGGCTTAACAAACTATAAAAATATGCATATCAACATTTGGGAGTTATCACGAAATAAGCAATAACAAAAGCTTTGTTCACGACAACAGCGTTTGGGATAAGATTGAGAAATAAAAGCTGTTTTCAAACAGATATGTTAATTCATATAAAACAAAAAAGAGCTATCAGACTTCAAAATCTTATTTGCTTGTTCCTTATCAGTAGAGATAAAAACAAGCCTCATTAAGCACTTAAGTCACGTATCGCTTTGAAAATATCAACTTCCGATCAAGGATCAACCTCCGCCTTTACATATTTTTGTTTTAGATGTGTTTTTAATTTATCATTTTTTTAGCTGAGACATAAAATAGTCATAAGCTTCTTTAATGCATATCTCTTCTTCGCTGTCAGACTGTTGTTTTATTTTCTTCTCTTTTTCTTGAATAAAGCGCGCAAAAAAGAATAATTGGTCTTGCTCTTTAAAATACGAACTTCATTTCCGTCATCATCTTCTGTCATGATGCAAGTGACAATTTGCTTGCTCAAGGTAGGCCGTTCTAACATAAGAAAACTTGATAATACAGAGACAAGGACTGTAATGATCGTTAATCTTTGTTGACCATCGACTACTTGTATCTCTCGATCTGTTCCTTCTGTAAAATTTCCAATGAAAAGCATAGTGTCAAGGAAATGGTAGTGCGTAAAATTTTGTGTGAAGTCCAAAGCCATAGAATTAAAAATCAGATCGTTATCTGAACTCTGTCAGCGAAATAGATCATGAAATGGCCCCAAACAGTGCTCCAGTTTCGGGATGCCAGGATCCTTTTTCCGTAATATTCACATGGTTGCCAAATATAATATTTTCATCGGCGCGTCGTAGGAAACGAAGGCACTCTTAGTTTGTGTTGCCTTGCGCAGTTGCAATCCATTTTCTGTAAATTCATGACCTTAATCGGCCCGTAAGGTTCTTCCATCCGAAGCCGTTTTTCGAAAACGGTTGATTTGAGTTTTGTTTTTACAGAGGAATGAAAGAGCGCCCCCTTGGCAACTGTCAAAGGGGCGCTCTTATGCTATTCTGTTACTGTTCCGTACCTGTTTGTCATAAGGTTCACATCGTGTCTCTATGAACGTATTGCGGCATAAATGCAAAGTTTGCAGGGATGTAAGACTTTTGCTCCTACTCGCTCCTGTTAGAAGTGTTCTAAACCGTTTTGCTGATGGGGTTTTGCCTGGATTATTTACATTACTTTTATCATCGAGATAGTTTGGGCTATCTGATTTTTTGTTGCCGTTGTGTCGCCGCAGGCATAGGGCAATTTCTCTTGTTCCCAAGAATTATATTATATCTTTTTTCGTATCACAAGATTGTCTGACTTAAACTTAAAGCGAAGCTTTAACCTCTCGCCAATTTGTCGCAACCTGCATTTGAATCCCGTCTGCCAGTGCCTCAAAATGCTTTTTGCCGCAATAAATTTTCAGCTGCTCGCGGGTGCGCAAATCCATGAAGCTGGTGCTGCCCTTGGTTTCCAAAATGAAGTACAGCTTTTCTTCGCCGTTCGCAGTGAGGTACACCGCCCAGTCCGGGTTATAGGTGCCGATGGGTGTTTCGATTTTGAAGCGGTCAGGAATCTTGAAGAACATCTTCACGTCCGGGTCGTTGTCAAGAGCTACGGCAAAGGGACGCTCAATCGAGCTGCTGTCATAAACGACATAGTCATACACGCTGTGTTCCACCTTGACGGCGTTCCGGTCAAGATTGGCGATCAGCTCGGCGGAGTCGAAAATCTCCTGAATGAAGTATTCCTGCCCATCCAGTTTCACATAGCTGATGCCGTCGATGGCCAATGCGTGACGGTTGTTGCGAATGATCTCCATTGCTTTTTCCAGAAATGCTTCCGGGTTGTTGAGAAAATCGCCGCAGCGTCCGCTTTCCATCAAAATCCGGTTCACCGTGGTGGGCGTTAGCAGGGTTTCATCGCTGATGGCGGTGATGAGATCGGGCAGTGTCTGATAGGAGTCGGCTATGTCCATGGTCCGTGTTTCACGCTCTGTGTGATAGATACCGGCTTTTTCGATATGAATGTCTGCTGTCTGGGAGATGAGCCGTGTTTTTGCTATGGCTGGCATATCACGCAATGCCTTTATACAGTTTTCCACCAGCTTATCGGTGCCGATATTGACGCGATAGACTGTTTTTTGCTTAATTTTGCTCCACAGCTCCAAAAATTCAGGTGAAATCATCAGCTGTTTGTTGATGCGAACCACCACATCACGGGAAGCATCGCGCACCGGAGGTCTACGGTCGGCATTGGCGATGATTTGCTCAAACCGCTCCCGGGCCGCTTCATACTTTTTTGGCAGGTCAAGCGTTCCGGCTTTCAACGCGTTTTTCATGGTATCCTTCATCTTGCCGCTGCTGGTGATATAGCCCTTTTGTTCAAAGTGGGTCATGAGCGCTTGTGCATCCTCGTAGGTAACTTCTTTTTCTTCAACCACCATTTCAGTATAGGTCAGGTCAGAAAGTGCTTCGACAGAAGCGACAGCTTCCGGAGCACTCTGTGCAAGAACTTCCTGCACCTTCGGCAAAATCGGCACAAGCTCCGCCGCAAATTCCACCTGATGCTCTGCAATGGCGCGGCGCAAATCAGCGATTGTTGGCTTGCTGTCCGCTGTCGGCGCGATTGTCCGAACCGCCTCTACAAGCTGCTGCGCCTGCTGGGTTGTCACTGCCTTTTCTACCTCACGCTTATCCTCGTAAACCATGCCGGAGAACAAATCAAGCTGCAACACGCCAAACTTCACGCCGGTTTCGTCCTCGATTTCCTTTTGGAGCGTGTCGGCAAAGTCGGCAAAGCTCTCATTGGCCATCACGTGCAGAATGTTGATGTTTTTGTCCTCAATCCGCTCGCCGTCCTGACCCACGCACAGGCGCAGCCCACGTCCTACCTTTTGGCGGCAGGTAAAGGTGGATTTCTGATCGATCAGCGTGCAGACCTGAAACACGTTCGGATTATCCCAGCCCTCTTTCAGCGCGGAGTGGGAGAAGATAAAGCGCAGCGGGCACTCAAAGGAAAGCAGCCACTCCTTGTCCCGCATGATGGTGTTATAGGTATCGTCGTCCGCCTGCGTATCGCCACGGGTATCTTTCAAACGACCTTTTTTATCTTGCGAGAAGTAGCCGTTATGAACCTTGACGACGTCGGCGGAAAACCGCTCCCTAATCGGTTCATACTTCGGCTTCGCCAGCAGCTCCGCATAGCACTCCTCAAACATCTTGGCGTAGACGCCCGGTGTGCCGTCCTCGTGGCGGTATTTGTCCACCTTGTCAATAAAGAATAGGGACAGCACCTTGATTTCTTTGTCGGTATAGCGCAGTTCTTTATCCAAATGCGCTTCAATCGTTCGGCGAATTTGTGCCCGCTTGACGATGCTTTCATCCACATCTCCGATTGCCTTGCCCAGAGCCACTTCCTCTGTATTGCCAAACTCAATGTGCTCAAAGTCCGGTGTACAGTCGATTCCGGCAACGGAATAGCCCTCATATAGCTCCCGCTCGGCTGAGAGCAGAAACAGGTCATCACCCGGCTTGACCGTCAGCGTCTTGCGAGAAACAGCTCCGTCTTTGCCTTTACCATCAATTTCGATTTTCGCGCGAAAGCCCTTGTCGTTCGATACGGCGAGCAGCCGTACATAAGGCTGATTGAAGCCGCCCGCCACCTGATTGGACGAAACGGAAATCTGTTTAACCAGCCCCATTTGGTAAGCATCCACCGGGGTCAGGCGGTAGAGCAGGTTGATTTTCTCGCGGTGGGTGGCGGAATAGCGCAGCACACACAGATGATTCAAAGAGGCAATGGCCTCTTTGGATTTTGCGGTGTTGTCCACGCTCTGCGGCTCGTCAATAATAACGATGGGATTTGTGTCCTGGATGTAGCGCATGGCGGTTTCGCCGTTCAGCTTGTCCTGCGACTGGTTGATAACATTTTCAGTCTTTTTGAAAGCGTCGATGTTGATAATCATGATCTCAATGTTGGCGCTGGTGGCAAACTGCCGCACATCGGAAAGCTTGGCAGAATTATAGATGAAATACCGGTTCGGTACATTGTCGTATTGCAGCCCAAAGTGCTCAGCCGTAATCTCAAAGGACTTATACACGCCCTCCCGGATCGCCACGGACGGCACAACGATGATGAACTTGGTAAAGCCGTATTTGCGGTTTAGTTCAAAGATGGTTTTAGTGTAGACATAGGTCTTGCCTGTGCCGGTTTCCATCTCAATGCAAAACTGGCAGCGTGACGCTGCACCGCTTGTCCCTTCGGCATTCACGCCCAAATCAGTCATGGGTAAATGATTGCGCTGCTGCACAGTGTGCATATTGTCCGACAGCGTCTGCGGCGCTATGTATAAGGCGTTGCCGATGCCCAGCTCGTTCATCATGGAAAGCTGCTTTTCTTCCACAACCGAAAAGGTGCTGCGTGTCTTTTCCTGCCCGGCGAACAGATCAACAACGGCATTGACCGCATCGGTTTGAAAGTCCTGATTTTTGAATTTAAGCTTCATGCGGTTCACCACCTATTTGTTTCATGCCTACTTTAAAATATGTACGAGTGCGCATATATCTACTAACATTCATCTGGTTTTTGTTGATTGGTATTTCGGATTTTAGATTCTATCGCATCACAAATTTCATTAACAGTATATACGGAGGTCGAAAATGCCATCATGCTTGATAACATAGGACTAAATTCGTACATATCTTTTTCATCGATGCCATGCCAAATCGGGAGAATCTGCCCATTATCAATGCGTTCTTTCATCAGAATTCCGTCAAGTTCTCGTTTTGTCCAATATTTCTTAAAGTATGATTTTGAAAACGTGACCATGCAGAATCTTGACATCTTAATTCCACTGTCGATTTCTTCTCTCAGGCTTCGCCCCCACATGCTAACCGCTTGCTCATCATCATACCATCTGGAAATATTGCGTTTTTCCAACTCAGCAACAAGTGGTTGCGCAAAGCTATCCCGATCCTCGTGCGCGTATGAGATAAATATATCCCTAATTTCCCGTGGCGCAGAAAGCTGATATGCCTGATTTTCATGTAATGCATCATAAATTGCAGTTACATGTTGAGCGTTTGATCCTGTAGTTAAAATTGATGGAGTAGAATACGACCGCAATTTATTGCTTTCCGAACGAGCTTTTGATTCTAAATTTTTCAAGTCTCGAATTGCTTTATTAGCTTCCCGCTGAAATTGATTGTTAGCTGACTTTAATTTGCTCCTTGCACTATTAAATTGAGACATATTAGGTTTTCTAAATGATGCCATACGTAGACACATCCTTTCTCTTTATACTAATTTCAGTTCAATGCCCTTATCCCGCAGGATATAGTAGGCATTGGCCATAGCGGTATCGTCTTGGAAGCTGTCGCGGGATATGATGACCTTTGCGGGGGCGTATTCGGCCATGGCCTCCACATCGGCGGGCTGGACGTTTTCCGCAAGGCAGATGAGCAGCAGGCAGTCCGCGCCGACAGCATAGATGGCTTTGCCGTTCACCTCGGTTCGGCCTACCGGGTAGGTCAGGGGCACGCCCAACTTCAGCATGATTTCCGTAATCATATCCATATCAGAGCGATCGGGCTTGACGCGGCTGATCATCTGGTTCATGCGGCCATAGAGCGTGAGAAGGTCATCATCAGCAATCGGTTCGGAATCCCATGTTTTCAGGTTGGAGGTATCAAGCTTATATACCTTGAAACCGACGTCCAGAGAATCCGTTTTGTAAACGTTAACCTCAAAATTCAATTCTTCCGAATAGAGATTGTTGTGAATGAGCTGTTTTGGCTTTTCATCTAACTCAAGCTCTCTTAAATGGCGTTTGGCAGTTAGTGTAGCTGGCTTATCAATCATAGCGATGCCCGCGCGGCGGATGCGCTCCTTGCCGATTTCGCAGATGTTTTTATAGCCTGCTTTGTAGGCTTCGCTGTTTTCGTCGCAGACCTCAGGAAGCTGCACCAGTATGTAGCGGCGGTTGCCGCCATCCTCGGCGTTGAGCTGCATCACCGCGTGGGCAGTGGTGGCGGAGCCGGAGAAGAAGTCGAGGATGATGTCGTCACTTGCAGTTGAAAATGCCACCAAGTATTTTATCAAAGAAACAGGCTTAGAATAATCGAACGGCGAGGTATTGAAAACAGACAGCAATGTTTTCTTTGCATTATCATTAGAATACTCATTTTCAACGAACTCTAACGATGAAAGAGGTTTTGTTCTTTCAGTTTGAATTACGCGGAAGCCATCGTTTGTCTTTTCAATTTGAGCGTTCTGATATGTTTTTGTATATATCCTTGCGCCCGTTGATGTATGTTTAATCACTACAAAACCATTTTTGTATCCGAATTCAAAAAGTTCTTTGCTCCAACGCCAAGCCCAGTCAGCACGGCTGTATACTCCATTTTTTCTTTCCTGATATTTTTCAAAAGAAGAACCGGGGTAAAAAATCTCTTCATCTATTTCAAGAGGGTAGTCTAAGCTTTGGCTATATTGCAAACTGTCATAATCGAGTGTTTGATTTAATTTATACATGCCTCTTGTTTCTACATACTCATCGCTATTTTTGAAACCTTCGTCAGTATGGTTTTGAAGATTGAATTTAATTGCGTTAGATTTTGAGTATACAAGTATATAATCATTGTTTCGCGCGATAGCATTCGTTGATTTCCCAGCTTTCTTTGTAACACGTGGCAATAGTGCAACAAAGTTTTCCTCGCCAAAAACTTCATCGCAAAGTTTTCTCATATTTGTAATTTCGTTATCATCAATGCTGATGAAAATCACACCGTCGTCCCGCAGCAAGTTCGCCGCCAGACGCAGGCGGGGGTACATCATGTTCAACCAGTTGGTGTGGAAGCGTCCCATGGTTTCGGGGTTGCTCTTCGTGGTCTGCTGTGTGACCTCTCTGTACCGCGCCATGGGGTCTGCAAAATCATCGGCATAGACAAAATCATTGCCGGTGTTATAGGGCGGGTCGATATAGATCATCTTGACCTTGCGATAATAGGCGGTCTGGAGCAGCTTGAGAACCTCCAGATTGTCGCCCTCAATATAGAGGTTTTGCGTATTGTCAAAGTTAACGCTTTCCTCCGGGCAGGGGCGCAGCGTGCCGGTGGAGCGCTTTTGCGCCAGCTTCAGGCACTCCGCCTTGCCCTTCCATTCAAACTTGTATTTTTCAAAGTCGTTGTCGATGTATTCGCCGCAAAGGGACAGCAGCTTATCTATGTCCAGCTTCCCCTCGGCAAAGCATTCGGGAAACACAGTGCGCAGCTTGTCCATGTTCGCCGCTTCAAGGTTCATCGAAAGTCCGTCTATTTTGTAATTGTCCATATTACTTATCCTCCTCAACTTTCCAGTTGATTCCAAACAAAGTCTTGTCATATGCTAACTGAAGGACACGGCCCGCCGTTAGAATTTTTTGCGTGCTCATGTTAAACTTTGTCGCCTCATCTACAGCAATAAAAATTTGTTTTTTCTGCTTGGCGTACACAGATACGATGTTCTCAAACACGGTATTTTCAATATTCTTAAAGAGCATTGTATCGTGAATCAGGAAGGGCAATTGTGTTGTGTTAAAAATTGCCAAATCCAACGTGATCAAACTTGCATATGCCTTGCCAGTTCCCGTATCGTTGAAGACCTTGAAATCATAAGAGGTATCCTTCAGTTGCAAGTCAGGAGCTCGGCGACCGTCTGTATGAATTAGCTTGTTTTCATCATACATACTGGTGTTTACCTGACTCTGTATATCTGCCAATACGCTGCCCTTTATCTGTATAAAGTCTTTTTTGGCAGAAAGAAGCTCAGCCTCGATTCTCTCTTTCTTTTCAAATAATTCCTTGGCCTTTTCATATTGCGATTTTTGTGCAGCCAACTCAAGCAGCCGCTCAACAGTGTATTTGGGAGCATCTTTCAAATCAATCATTTCGTCCATTTGAGAATCAAGCTCACTAATCTGAGAATCAAGAACTTCAATAGCTGCTTCTAACTCACTTTGTGTAGCTTTTAATGATTCTTTAAGGATTGAGCTGATTCCAGCATGAAAATTATCAATACTGGTCAACTTGTCCATGTTAATTGTTGGGAAGAACTCGACAAGTCGAGCTAACTGAGCTTTTAGCGCAGGATTTTTTGCTGCTAAGTTGATCTTAACATTAGTCAGCCTGTCATTATATTGATTTTTTTGCTCCAGTAGCAAGCTCTTTTTTCGCTTTAATTCCAGCATTTCCTTAGACACAATCGACTCGCAGTTTGTCTTAATTCCGGCTATATCTGATGAAATCGACTCGATCTCAAGTGTTATCTCATCAATTTTTGCAGAGGCTTGTCTATACTGTGTTTTATTGACAGAAGGAATGAAATCCTTTTTTGCCGCCGAATTGAGAACTTTTTTTCGTTCGCTCAACTCATCTATTTGGTCGTTCAGTGCTTTTATGCTGGAAAACTTATTGTACAGTTTGATAAGACGATCAATTGCGGTTTTTGCAGCTTCGCCTGAAAATTGCAGTGGTTTATCAATATCATAGTTGTGTTTTCCCCAAACACGAGAAAACAAACTGACGATCTCTCGAAATGAAGCGAACGGAAGCTCCAGCTGATAGCGTTCTTTTAGCAGATTTTTGTAGTCATCCAGCGATATTTCAGTAATTACATCGTATCCTTCGTCACAACAAGACACATATTTATACCGATTTGTTGACCTGGTAAAATAGAACATTTCCCCGCTAAAACAAAACGCGAATCTGAAAGAATGATCTCCGAGCTTCTCTATTGCATCATGATTATTTTTTATATAGGTATCACCACCAAAGATAAAATCAATTATCATTAGCATAGTTGATTTTCCAATGGAGTTTGATGCTGCACTATCCCCAAGGATTACATTCAATCCTTCGTGAAAAACAACGGTCTTTTCCGCAAACACCTCAGACTTGATTTCAGTCAGCATATTTAATCACCTCATACTTATCGTCATATTCAATTCGATCAAGCAGAGAAAGGGTATCAAGGCAGAGAATAAACTCGCTTGCATCATCAAATCTTTGAGAAACAGATGAAAATAAGTTTTCAACTGTAATTTCTCCTTGCCGTACAATATCCAGAATATATGGAAGTTTCCATATGAGACTATCCGCTATACTTACGATTTTATTTGGCAGCATGTTCAAACACCTCACAATTCTGAATAAAAAATGCAACAATCACTTTGCAAGCATCAAGCGAGCAATTTCCCACTCGCGTTTGAATCCATTCAGCTATTTTATTAAAAATGACCACTTGATCGCCGCTCTTTATTTTCGCATTTAAATAGAAGGTTTTAATTTGTCCCGCAACTAAGTCGAATTTTCCTGGGGTTATCTCCTCTATGTGATAAAACTGCGCTTTTATGTAATTGTAATATTGCGTAACATCATCTTTGATATGTTTTCTTAAAATCTGATCGAAACCGGAAGCCAATTTATCATCTACATGTAGTGCCGTATACTCCAACTGGCTTGCGCTTTCACCCAAATTCTGTGTTGTAAGTGACTTAATAATCTCTCTTATCTCATCTTCAATCGAATAATTCCCATATAATGTTTTGATGCTTTGCTCCTGGATAAAAAGGCTTTTGACTGCAAACAAAGTACGATATTCATCCACAGTTCTCGGCTTATCGAATCTCGTGTGGCAATTAGGGCAGAGAGGGATCAGATTGTCTAACGAATTCACATCCTCGGAAAGACGTTTCTCGCTACTCAGTAAGGAACTCTCCGCAGTAGAAGGATTGAGAGGATAAATATGTGCTATCTGATACTTCTTTTGCGGCTTTCCGTTTTTTATATAAGTCAGAGGAGTGGAGCAAATAGGGCATATACCTCCGACTTGCCCAAACAACAACTCACTTTCTGCCGCCGTAATAGGTCTCCTACTGTTTGCCATTATTGCGCCTCCACTTTCAAAATAAATTCTCTCATAACCTTTGCGGTCAGCTTTTCTTTCTCCGTAAACTCCTTGATCTGACGCTCCAGCTCCAAATCCAGCCGCATGGCGTCTAAAAACTGACTTTCCTCCTTTTTCATGTACTCCTGCCGGAGCAGATTTGCTTTCTTTTCCAGCGCCAGCAGTTTCAGACGGTCGTTTGTGACCTCGGTACGCTCTGCTTCCGCTGTCTTTACACGTGTGTCAAGCTCCGCAAGCTCACGGGTAAGGGCGTTTTTCTTTGCCGTGGTGCGCAGCTTCATTTTGTCTACTTCTTCCGACTGTGCGGGAGAGAGTTTTTCTGCCTGCCTTGCAAGCAACTCATCTGTGGGGACAAAACGGTCAAGAGTATGAGGCTTGCCTCCACTTTTCATCCAATGGGGAGATTTGTGCTCGCTTTCTATAAAGTGTATTGTCGGTGATGAAAGAATGGTCTGGCAATCGTCCTCCGAAAGTATTTTACCGGATTCGGTTTTTCCGCAAAGAACAGCATATTCCTGCGCTGTTTGATTATCAGATGATGTCATTGCCACGGTATAGAGCGCAATTTCGCATGGCTCAATACCTGGCTGCACCGTCAAAGTTCCGGTATCGGCGCATTCCAGCTCATGAATCACACCGCGTCCAACGATGCTGGTCAGTGTAATTCTGCCATAATGTGGCTTGAAATCCTTTGCCATACCGTAGGCTTTAAGGCTCTGATATTTCTTGTTGCGGCTGCCGTCCCAGTAGTAAAACAGGGTTGGCAGGGTTTTATATTTTGTCGCCACAATCGTCCCAGCGGATTCATCAATTTCAAAATAGCACTCGTCATGGGCCGCGTTATAGCGCTCAAAAAACCACTTGACGATGCTCCACAGGGCGGCGTTTATCTCCGCCGCCTTTTCGCTTATATAGCGGGGCGTGAGCTTCACTTTGTCCGCAAGCTCGCGAGTGAAGGTGGTAAAAAGCACGTCCTCAGCGGCAGAGACAAGCTGCCGGTTTTGCGTTTCATGCTGTAAAAGCGTCTGCTGATGCTCAGACTCAATCTGCGCCTTGGTGCGGCTGCGCTCGGAAATCACCCGAAAGGCTTCATTGAGGTCGTCCGTAAAGCCGCCAATCACCTCGTCGCTGACGCCGAACACGCCATCTGTCACCAATGTACGCTTGTTCACCAGCTCCAGCTTGCGCACGTCGGAGAAATTATCTTTATTGATAAAGGCAAGAGACAGCACGTCGTTTTCCTGCCCAAGCCGCTGGCAGCGGTCAATACGCTGTTCCATTTTCAGCGTGTTATAGGGCAGGTCATAATGCACGACAAAGGCGGCTTCCTCCAAATTGAAGCCCTTTGCGCCGTTATCGGTTGTGAGCAGAATTTCGCCGCCCTCCTTAAAATTTTGAATAGCGGAGTAGTCCGCAGAACCATTGTATTGGAGGGTTTTATAATTTTGGCAGAGCAGCGTATGAAGCATTTTCTGCGTCTCCACGCTCTCGGTAAAGATAACTGCTTTTCTGTTTGCGCCGCACCTTTTCATCAAGGCAAAGCCGCGTTGCAGGGCGGTAAACAACTTTTCTGTTTTGGAATCCAGTTTGATGCTATCTGCCACGGACTGTATCTCCTGCCACTGGGCAAGCTCGCCCTGCGCATCCTGCATTGTCTCCAGCCGTTTGATAACGCCACGAATGGTCTGCAAAATCGCGGCAGTGGAGGAGCTTTGTAGGCTAAGGAGCCGCAGAGCCAAATCGTACTGCTTCATCTCCGGGAACGCACGCTTGTCCGGCTTGTTTATGTAGGCATAGAGCAGCTCGTAGAGCCTTTGCTCCGGCTGGGATGGCACATATTCATCAGTAATGAGAATCCGTTCCGGCACCTTGGCGTAGGCTTTCGCCTGAGAGCGCAGGGTGCGAAAGCAGTATTTGCGCACACGCTCGGCAAGTTCCGGGTAATTCTCCGGACGGCGCAGATAACGCGCGAGAAATTCGCGTTCGTGGGGCAGCACGGTCTCGTCGATAAACCAAATAAGCCCATACAGATCCATGATATTTTTCTCGATGGGCGTGCCTGTCAGGAGCAGCTTAAAGGAGTCTGCGGCAATGCGTTTTAGCGCCTTTGCCTGTTTGTTGTCCTCTTGATAAACGGGTGAGAGAGCGCTTGCTTCCTCAAAGACGGTCAAATCCCAGCGCACAGCTGAGACAGCCGCTTCATTATCGGCGGCAAAGTCATAGGTTGTGATGACGATGACACTCTGCTCAAATGCATTGGGATTTTCATCGGAAGCAGCTTCGCTCCATTCCTTGCGGTTTGTTAAGACCACATAGGGAACCGTATAATAGCGGTCAATCAACTCTGTCCACTGCCGCAGCAGATCGGCGTTGGGAATCACCAGCAGAATGCGGCTTTGTCCCTCCAGCCATTTCTGCGATATGACAAGCATCGCTTCATGGCTTTTTCCCATACCGGCCTCATCGCACAATATCGCGCCATTTTGGTAGGGGGAACGCAGAGCAAAGCTCGCCGCTGCGATCTGGAACGGGTAAACCTGAATGTCGGAGGACGCAAACACAGGAACAAACCTGTCGTCTTCCGACAGGCTATCCAGCACCCTTGCCGTGTAATACGCATGAAACGGCGTTTGCTGCATGGCGCGGCCTCCTTCCTGAATAAGCATCGACTTAAGCTTATTTTTTATCGGGTAGGACTTCCATAATATCCCCTATATCGCAATTCAAAACATGACAAATGCGCACCAATACATCCGTCGTGACGCTCTCATTTTTGCCAAGCTTCGCAAGCGTACCTGAGCTTATATTGGCGGCATCCCTTAGCTCGACCTTCTTCATACCTTTATCGATCAGAAGCTTCCATAGCTTGTTATAGCTGACTGGCATAGTCATACACCTCGCATCAAATTTTCAGTGAATATTATCGCATATTTTGACCGTAAATACAATGCGCTGATTCACATATTGAAACTTCGCTTTCAATTATATATAAAAGAGCTCCGCCCACGAAAGTTTCCGCAGGCGGCACTGTAATTAGATTTCAAATGGTTTATACAAACGGTGACTGCTTTCAAATATGTTTCCGGGTCATCATACAGAATCAAACCGACGTATCCCAGAGGAGCGTTGTAAATAAGCCAATCCGGCTCTGACCGCTGATACATATTGTCGGCAACCTCGTTTTCCACAGCCGTACAGTCAATGGAGATCAGCGTACCATCTGTCGGCCGAAGATCCACACAGGCGGTATCCATATTGAATTCGCATGATATTACTCTCATTTTCCATTCTCCTTATCTTTTCTTTAGATTTTCTTTTTTCGCCAGCCGTCCAGCAGCCTTGCGACATTCCTCGCTGTACGGCGCTGTCAGTTTGAAACCTAAACGTCCCTTTTTAATTTCAAAAGTCAGGCAGCCGTTTTCATCATCAATCAGCCTACCCTCGCGGGGGTATTGCTCGACATATTTGGTCCGTCTGTTTTTCAGATCGCTATTGTAAGTACAGACCTCAATTATCGGGCTGTGCTCATTAAAACAGATATTCATTGTCTTTTATTTCTTGGAAAGACCTGTTTTAATAATTACCTCCAATTTCGATTAGTTTTTATCGGCTGTAAAGCCGTGCAATTTTGCGGATTTTACAATAGAGAGCATACAAACGATGCAGGCTTCATTCGGGACACTCCCAACGGATAAAAGGCGGTTTTCGGCTCTACACGGAATTACCGAGCATCGTCCCTTGTGTGTGTTTTTGTTTTATTTCTGCCAAAGGCCATTTTATTCAATGGCCGCTTCAGAGCTGCGCAGTTTGCCATGGAGAGCTGCGTTTTCCTGTTCCAGCCCCGCCGTGTTGAGCCGTTATGAATATGTCGTGAGCTCTTCGAGGGGGAACGGGGTGTGCGGCTTCTTCGGGGACCGACGTCTGCTTTCACAATCAAATTGTTCAATTATCCGCCGCCCACAGGCAGAGAAATTTTGAGAGTCTCCCTGCCTGTCCGTCTCGAAATCTGCAGATTGCGAGACGGGGACGAGGGTACGGTGAGGGCTATCGTGAAACGCGATACACCAGCTTTGTTTCCCTGTCTGCCGACCACAGCAGCGTGGCACGCTCCTGTTATAGCTCCCAATGCGAGCAAGCGGTAGCTTTGTGGCACTCACTCCACGGCAATCAAGATATTCCTGACGGGCTGCCTCCCGCTGTTCCTCGGTTGGGGTGGCTTTGTACTGAGAGTAAATCTGACGGCTTAGAATGGAATCCCACTTTCACACCAGGCCATGCCGGATTTCCTCGTCTCAGTCTTCTTCGCCACGCAGGTGGCATAACCCCATGTCCACAAACAGCTCATAAAGTGTTTGCAGATTTTTCATATCAATTCTTATCCAATCATTTCCGCGGCGGACGCGCCGATAGTGACGGTGTTTTAAACACTGCCCCCACTCCTTGTTTCATCGTCACCACCGTCACTGGCGTCACACCTCTGCTTCTTATGAGCTCCAGTTCGATAACGCTGCCTGTGCGGGTATGGCAGTTCTCATTCCGAACATTAAAGTCTTGCATCAATCTGCTTGACTTTATATGCAGCTTTTTTGTCAGCGCATTTGGCTGGACATCCAGACCACGCGAGCCGGTCAGCTCTGTTGCGCTGCCTGCCCATTCACTGTTTCTTTGTGTCAACAGTTTAGCCACCGCTTCAAGCATCGGGTCTGGCGGCTCCTTCCAAAGACCCCGTTCTGCATGGTCGAAATCCCACGTCAGGGTGTTATTCGTCCCGAACAAAATCTTCTGATCTGGCGGATTACGCCCTACTGCATCCAGAACAGCGGCACTGTCGGTGCGTTTTTCTTTCTGGGAGACAAATGCGCCATCGCGCAGCCGCGTCAAACCTGTTGTACCGGAAATCATCTCAAATTTATCCTCGGATGGCGTCTTGCGTTTGTGGTGGACAAGTGTCAGACAGATGCCGTTTTTATCGAAAAACTGCTTCATCTTGCCTATCATTTGGCAGGAATCCGCATAGCTGTACGCCTCGCCCCCATCTCCCGAATTTTCTGCATGGTGTCAATGATAATCAGCTTTGTATACGGGTGTTCGTGCATAAAATTTTCAAGCCGCTCGTCCAGACCATTTTCAATCTTTCCAGCAACGCTTGCGAAGTGTAAATTGGGTGTGTCCTCCACGCTGTACATCATGAACATTGGAAAAATTCCGTTAACCGCAATTTGGCTCACCGAAATCTGTAAGTGGCAAAACAACTTGACCGGCTACCGGGACGAAAACGGCAAGCCCTATTCCCAAACCTATCTCAAGACCATAAACAACCAGCTTACGGCGATTTTAAACTATGCGGTCAAGATTACAGGCTGGGAGAAAATCCCTGCCACAAGGTGGGCGGTCTGGGAAAGAAGAAAGCAGACGAAATAGTGTTCTGGACAAAGAGCGAGTTCCACACCTTTATTGAGGGCTATCCGGGACAGCCCTGCAAGCTACATCATTTTCATGACAATGTACTTTATACCGATATCCTGGAGGTCTAGATGCTTGCACTAACACTGGCAGACATTGACCTTGAGAAGAAAACTCTGACGGTCAACAAAAGCTACCAAAGGCTGAACGGCGAGGACATCGCGACCTCTCCGAAAAGGCCAAAGAGCAGCTGCACCATTCCTATTCCAGAGGGGCTGAATATTTGCCTCAAGGAGTATATGTCCCGTTGATACGAGCTGCAATCCGATGACAGGCTGTTCCCGTACACTAAGAGTTTCCTGTATCACGAAATGGAGAACGATTTCAAGGTTTTGGACGTGAACGGATTCAGGTGCACAATATTCGTCATAGCCACGCCAGCTTACTTGTGGAGATGGGATTTTCGCCGCTGCTGATTGCGGAGCTGCTCGGTCACGAAAAGGTACAGATCACGATGGACACCTAGTCACCTGTATCCCAACAAGCAGGAGCAGGCAGAGGTTGCACAGACAGCTTGACAGCATAATGCCTTGAGCCGCTGGCTACAAAAAATCGGTTTTATGTAGTCAATTTGCAGCCACTAAAATAGAAAAATCTCGGAAATCCCTGCAATATAAAGGATTTCCGAGATTGATGAAACACTAAATTTTTATTCCCACTCTATAGTGGCGGGGGGTTTGCTCGTAACGTCGTAGACCACGCGATTTACGCCCTTGATCTCATTGACGATGCGATTGCTCACTTTTGCGAGTATTTCATAAGGGATTCGCGCGAAATCCGCGGTCATCGCGTCTGTTGACATCACCGCGCGAATCGCTATCGTGTGGCAATAGGTGCGCTCATCGCCCATAACCCCGACGCTTTGCAGATTTGGCAGCACGGTAAAATACTGCCACACCGTCTTGTTCAGTCCAGCTATCGCAAATTCTTCACGAAGTATCGCGTCACTCTCGCGCAGAAGCCGCAGCTTGGGTTCGTTGACTTCTCCGAGACAGCGAACCGCAAGCCCCGGGCCGGGGAATGGCTGGCGATCCACTATGAAATCCGGAATGCCGAGCGCGCGACCGACACGACGAACCTCATCTTTGAAAAGCAGCCGAAGCGGCTCGCAAAGCTTGAGCTTCATCTTGTCGGGCAGACCGCCAACGTTATGGTGGCTCTTGATCACCGCCGCGTCACCGATACCGCTCTCGATGATGTCGGGATAGATCGTTCCCTGAAGCAGATAGTCCTGCTCTCCGAGCTTTGCAGACTCCTCATCGAAAACCGCTATAAACTCTGCCCCTATAAGCTTGCGCTTCTGTTCGGGATCGGTAATCCCCTTGAGCTTATCCAAAAAACGGTGTTGGGCATTGACACGAACGACGTTGAGTTTGAACTGCTCACCGAGCGTTGACATGACCTCATCGCCCTCGTTTTTACGCATAAAACCGTGATCAACGAAGACGCAGGTGAGCCTGTCGCCTATTGCGCGATGCACGAGGACTGCCGCCACGGTGCTGTCCACACCGCCCGACAGCGCACAGAGCACTCGCTTGCCGTTGAGCTCCGACTTAAGATGCGCAATTTTCTCGTTTGCAAAATCCTCTGCCGTCCAGTCTCCCGAACAGCCGCAGATGTCATATAAAAAACTGCGAATCAATCGGCTTCCAAATGGCGTGTGCTCGACTTCGGGGTGGAACTGCACTGCATACAGTCCCCTGGCTTTATTTTCAATTGCGGCAAAAGGGCAATTTTCGGAGTTCGCCGCAACGGTGAATCCCTCCGGTATCGCCGTAATTTGATCGTTGTGGCTCATCCAACCGCAATCACGTTCCATGACTTTCCCAACAAAGCTACCGGGCTGGGCGACAATCTCCACCTTCCCGAACTCCTGTTTATCCTGTCGCTCAACCTTCCCGCCCAGCTGATGAGCCATAAGCTGCGCACCGTAGCAGATTCCCAGAATTGGAATTTTAAGCTCAAACAATTCGGAATCGGTCGCAGCGGCACCATCCGCATAAACGCTGCGGGGACCTCCGGTTAAAATTATGCCGAGCGGATGCTTTTCCTTAATTTCAGAAAGCGCTTTCGTGTAAGGTACAACCTCGCAATAAACGTTGTTTTCACGCACACGGCGCGCTATAAGCTGGTTATACTGTCCGCCGAAATCGACGACAATGATCATTTCCCTCATAATTCACCTTAAATATCCGATTTCTGATAATTCGGTTCGCCGCCTGTTATAGCTATGTCATGCGGATGGCTCTCGTGCAGCCCCGCACCGGAAATTCGCACAAATTGACCGTGTCCGCGCAGTTCTGATATATCGCGAGCTCCGCAATAGCCCATGCCTGAGCGCAGACCCCCGACCATCTGATACACCATGTCGTGCAGCTCTCCCTTAAACGGGACAAGGCCCTCAACGCCCTCGGGGACAAACTTCTTAGTACCGCTTTGAAAATAGCGATCTCCGCTGCCCTTTTTCATCGCACTCGTCGAGCCCATACCGCGATAAACCTTAAATCGCTTGCCGCCGATATTGACGACTTCTCCAGGACTTTCAAGCGCTCCCGCAAACAGCGAGCCAATCATCACAATAGATGCGCCGGCCGCTATCGCTTTGACAATATCACCGGAAAATTTGATTCCGCCATCGCCTATGATCGGAATGCCATACTTGTCAGCTGCCTCTGCGCAGCGGATTATTGCAGTGAGTTGGGGGACGCCGATACCCGCGACAATTCGCGTTGTGCATATCGATCCCGGACCCATGCCGACCTTGACACAGCTGGCGCCGGCCTTAATCAGTTCGGTAGTCGCCTCAGCCGTCGCAACGTTGCCGGCAATGACCTGCAGATCGGGAAATGCATTTTTTACCTTGTTTACAGTATCGATAACGTTTTGACTATGCCCGTGAGCAGTGTCAATCGTTATGACGTCGACACCGGCCGCTATCAGCGCGCCCGCCCGATCGAGAACATCAGCAGTTGCACCAACCGCAGCACCTGCCAACAGGCGTCCGCTCGCGTCAGTCGCGGCGGTGGGATAGCGTAGCTCTCCGTTTTTGACCTCTGCGACCAGCTCGGCCTGCTCATCGATAGTCATGCTCTTGTGAATTATACCGATTCCGCCCTCGCGCGCCATAGCGGTAGCGAGCTCAGCTTCGGTTACCGTGTCCATTCCCGCGCTCATAATCGGAACATTGAGCGTTATCTTCTCCGTCAGTCGTGCTCGGACGTCCACACCGTCTGGCAGCACATCCGATTTTTGCGGGACGAGCAGCACGTCGTCGAAGGTCAGGCCCTCGTATAGAATCTCCGCCATATAATATCCCAGCTCTCCCTTCTGGTTGCCTCTCTGATTTGCCGTCATTTATTTACAACAAGCCCCCGCCTTTTTAAGACGAGGGCTTGTTCAATTATTGCAAATTACTCGTTTATCTTGATGACAACTCCCGAACCAACGGTGCGGCCACCTTCGCGGATAGCGAAGCGCAGACCTTCCTCAATGGCGATCGGGTTGATGAGTTCGACATCCATCTCGATGTTGTCTCCGGGCATACACATATCAACGCCGCCGGCAAGCTCAACCACGCCTGTAACGTCAGTCGTGCGGAAATAGAACTGAGGACGATAGTTGTTGAAGAACGGTGTGTGACGGCCGCCCTCATCCTTTTTAAGGACATAAACCTGGCCGCGGAACTTGGTATGGGGCTTTATGGAGCCCGGTTTGCACAGAACCTGGCCGCGCTCAACGTCGGCACGCTGAACACCGCGCAGAAGTGCGCCGATGTTATCGCCGGCCTCGGCAAAGTCAAGGGTCTTGCGGAACATCTCAAGTCCGGTGACAACTGTCTTGCGGATTTCGTGTGTCAGACCGATAAGCTCGACTTCTTCGCCGACCTTAACTGTGCCGCGCTCGACACGGCCGGTGGCAACGGTTCCGCGTCCGGTAATGGTCATCGTGTCCTCAACAGGCATAAGGAAAGGCAGATCAGCCTTTCGCTCGGGGGTGGGGATATATGTGTCGACAGCATCCATCAGCTCGAGCACAGGGGCGTACTCGGGAGCAGCTATATCTTCGGAGGTGCACTCAAGCGCCTGCAGAGCAGAGCCCTTGATTATGGGAATATCGTCGCCGGGGAAATCATAAGCGGAAAGCAGCTCGCGAATTTCCATCTCGACAAGCTCAAGCAACTCAGGATCGTCGACCTGGTCGACCTTATTCATGAAAACGACAATATAAGGCACACCGACCTGACGCGCGAGAACGATGTGCTCACGTGTCTGGGGCATCGGGCCGTCAGCCGCTGAAACAACGAGGATAGCGCCGTCCATCTGAGCCGCACCGGTGATCATGTTCTTGACGTAGTCAGCATGTCCCGGGCAGTCGACGTGAGCGTAATGGCGCTGCTCGGTCTCATACTCAACGTGCGATGTGTTGATTGTTATTCCGCGCTCTTTCTCTTCAGGTGCCTTATCGATCATGTCATATGACTCGAATTTGGCATATCCTTTTTTAGCGAGAACCTTTGTGATGGCGGCGGTCAACGTGGTCTTGCCATGGTCGACGTGGCCGATGGTGCCGATATTCACATGGGGCTTACTTCTGTCAAACTTTTGCTTAGCCATTGGATTCGTCCTCCCAAACGTTTTAAATTTTACTTATTTTTCATTGTATTGGTCATTGTAACAACAAAGCGAACTAAATTCAAGCCTCCCGGATTAAAATCAACCGTTTTTACGCTGTGTAACAGTGATTGCCTCTGCAATGGATTTCGGAACCTCAATGTAGTGGCTGGGCTCCATCGAATACTGCCCACGGCCCTGCGTCTTCGAGCGCATATCTGTCGCATATCCAAACATGTTAGAGAGCGGCACAAACGCGTGTATCTGCTGGGCACCGGTGAGTGCATCCATGCTCTGGATCTGTCCGCGCCTCGAGTTGATATCTCCGATAACGTCTCCCATATATTCGTCGGGCACGATCACACTGATTTTCATAATCGGCTCAAGAATAACGGGCTGCGCCTTCCTGCAAGCTTCCTTGAAAGCCATGGAGCCTGCAATCTTGAACGCCATTTCCGAGCTGTCGACCTCGTGGTAGCTTCCGTCGTAGAGCGTCACCTTGACGTCGACAACGGGATATCCCGCGAGCACTCCCGCGTTCATAGCTCCCTTGATGCCCTGATTGACAGGCTCGATATATTCGCGGGGAATTGATCCGCCAGTTATGGCATTGACGAATTCGTATCCGCTCCCGGTCTCGCCCGGCTCGATGCGCAGCTTGACGTGGCCATACTGACCGTGTCCGCCGCTCTGCCTCGCGTATTTGGTATCGACATCAGCGCTCTTGCGGATGGTCTCGCGATAGGCAACCTGCGGCGTTCCGACGTTTGCCTCCACCTTGAATTCCCGCAACAGACGGTCGACGATTATCTCAAGATGCAGCTCGCCCATTCCTGCGATTATCGTCTGCCCTGTCTCCTCGTCGGTATAGGTGCGGAAAGTCGGATCCTCCTCGGCGAGCTTGGAGAGCGCCACGCCCATCTTTTCCTGTCCCGCTTTGGTTTTAGGCTCGATCGCAACTCTGATAACAGGGTCGGGAAATTCCATGCTCTCGAGAATTATCGGGGCGTTCAGCGCACAGAGCGTGTCGCCTGTGGTGGTGTTTTTCAGTCCCACTGCTGCGGCGATATCCCCGGCATAAACCGTCTCTATATCCTTGCGGTCGTTCGCGTGCATCTGCAATATTCTGCCAATGCGCTCGTTGCTGCCCTTTGTCGAATTGAGCACGGTGCTGCCAGTGTTTATCTTTCCCGAATAGACTCGGAAAAAACAGAGTTTACCGACAAACGGATCGGTCATGATTTTAAACGCCAGTGCTGAGAAAGGCTCGTCATCATTGCTGTTGCGAAGCTCTTCCTCTTCGGTTTTGGGATTGACGCCTTTGATCGACGGGACGTCGGTCGGCGCAGGCATATAATCGATAATCGCATCGAGCAGCTTTTGCACGCCCTTGTTGCGATATGAAGTTCCGCAAACAACTGGGACGATGGTGTTGTCGATGGTTCCCTTTCGAATGGCGCGCTTGATGTCCTCAATTGAGACCTCTTCGCCCTCGAGATATTTCTCCATGATGGAGTCGTCAATATCCGAAAGCGCTTCAAGCAGCATCCCGCGGTACTTTTTTGCCTTTTCAAGCATGTCGGCCGGTATGTCGCTGCCGACCACGTCTTGCTTGATTCCCTCAAAATTTGTGTACGCTTTCATGTCAACGAGATCGATGAGCCCGATGAAATCGTCCTCGGCACCTATCGGAATCTGTATCGGCACAGCGTTGCATTTGAGTCTCTCACGCATCATGTCGACAACGCGATAAAAATCGGCTCCCATGATGTCCATCTTGTTGACGTAGGCCATGCGGGGCACGAGATATTTATCCGCCTGCCTCCACACGGTCTCCGACTGCGGCTCGACGCCGCCCTTCGCGCAAAACACTGTCACCGAGCCATCGAGCACTCTGAGCGAGCGCTCGACCTCAACGGTGAAATCGACGTGTCCCGGCGTGTCAATGATGTTTATGCGGCAGCCTTCCCAATAGGTGGTGGTGGCTGCAGAGGTTATTGTTATGCCGCGCTCCTGCTCCTGCTCCATCCAGTCCATCGTGGCCGCGCCGTCATGCACCTCTCCGAGTTTGTGGTTTATTCCGGTATAGAATAATATGCGCTCGGTCGTGGTCGTCTTACCTGCATCTATGTGTGCCATGATCCCTATATTGCGTGTGGCTTCGAGTGAAACGTCTCTCGGCATAATCTACCTCCTTTGCGTTATAATGCAACTGATTTTCGTAAAATTTAATACCTGTAATGCGCGAACGCGCGGTTGGCCTCGGCCATTTTGTGCGTGTCCTCGCGCTTTTTAACAGCGTTGCCCGTGCCATTGCTGGCATCGAGTATCTCGCCCGCGAGCCTCTCGGCCATTGTGCGCTCGTTTCTTGAGCGCGAATAGCTGGTCAGCCATCTCAGACCGAGTGTTGAACGGCGTTCCGGCCGAACCTCCATCGGTACCTGATATGTCGATCCGCCCACGCGGCGCGCTTTGACCTCAAGCTCCGGCATGATGTTCTCAAGCGCCTTTTCAAATGTCTCGAGCGGATCTTTACCGCCCTTGTCCTTGATAATGTCAAAAGCACTGTAAACGATTTTCTGGGCAACGCCCTTCTTACCGTCGTACATTATGCTGTTGACGAGGCGCGTGACCATCTTTGATCCGTAAAGCGGATCGCTCAAGACGTCGCGTTTTGGAATAGTGCCTCTTCTCGGCATGTCTTCTTCCCTCCCTCACATAGTGATGATTTCGTCGGTACTCGAAAGCGGACTATTGAAAATCCGTTCCCGTAGCGTGCCAAAGACAGGCGGTATATAGAAAGCCTGTTTCGGCGGTGTTTGTTGGTTACTTCTTCGGGCGTTTGGTGCCGTACTTAGAACGTGCCTGTCCTCTGCCGTTGACGCCCTGTGTGTCCAGAGTTCCGCGCACTATATGGTAGCGCACGCCGGGCAGATCCTTGACACGTCCTCCGCGAACAAGAACCACGCTGTGCTCCTGCAGGTTGTGGCCGACGCCGGGAATGTAACCCCAGACCTCGATGCCATTCGTGAGCCGCACGCGGGCGACCTTGCGCAGCGCAGAGTTCGGCTTTTTAGGGGTCATCGTCTTCACTGTCGTGCAGACACCGCGCTTCTGCGGAGAACTCTGTTCTGTGTACTCGCGCTTCATCGTGTTGTAATTTCTCTGCAATGCGGGCGACGCTGATTTGGATGTTGACTCCTCACGACCCTTGCGAATGAGCTGATTGAATGTCGGCAAATGTTTCACCTCCTCTTCGTTTTTTGTTATGACAATCGAGATTTTGCTCTCGAAAATCAGTCTGTTATGCGATTTTACCGCAGCCTTATGATTATATAATAGTACCAATTGAAATGCAAGATATTTGTGTGGTTTTACCTTTTTGTAATCTTACTACATCTGATCTTGCAGCATCGATGAGTGCACTAAACCTTCTCATACTCCGCCGAATTGAAGATATCCATTCCCGTTCCCGCAGGTATCAGCTTGCCGATGATCACGTTTTCCTTGAGTCCCAGCAGCGGGTCGGTTTTGCCCTTGAGCGCCGCGTCGGTGAGCACGCGCGTCGTTTCCTGGAACGAGGCCGCCGAAAGGAAGCTGTCCGTGGCGAGCGATGCCTTGGTGATTCCGAGCAGCACAGCCTCGGTCTCGATGGGCGCGAGCTCGTTGCCCTCTGAGTCGGTGCGGGTGGCCATGTCGGATCGAACCGCCGCGAGCTCGCTGACGTCGACCAGTGTGCCGGTGAGCAAAGCGCTGCCGCCCGGATCGGTGACACGCAACTTGCGCATCATCTGGCGAACAATTACCTCGATGTGTTTGTCATTGATATCAACACCCTGCAAACGGTAAACGCTCTGAACCTCTCGTATGAGGTAGTTCTGAACCGCGAGCTTGCCTTTTATGGCCAGAATATCATGCGGGTTTGCAAGGCCGTCGGTGATCATGTCGCCCTTTTCAATCACGCTGCCGTCATCCACGCGCACGCCTACACCATAAGGGATAAGGTAGCTGCGCTCGTCAGGCTCGCCGTTTTCATCTTCGCCGGTCACGATGGCATACCGATTTTTCTTGCTGTCATCAATGGTCACAACGCCCGATATCTCCGAGAGAATTGCGAGATTTTTAGGTTTGGGCTTGCGCGCCTCAAACAGTTCCTCAACACGGGGCAGACCCTGAGTTATATCCTCTTCCGACGCGATTCCGCCGGTGTGGAACGTTCTCATTGTGAGCTGTGTGCCCGGCTCGCCTATCGACTGTGCGGCAATTATTCCGACCGCCTCGCCCAAACCGACAGCGCGGCCATTCGCGAGGTTGGAGCCATAGCATTTCGCACACACGCCGTGCTTGCAACGGCAGTTGAGCACCGAGCGAATCTTAAGCTTGGTTATGCCGGCCTTGATTATCTCGTCGGCTTCCTCCGCACCCATCATGATGTTGGTGTGAACGATGAGCTTGCCGTCCTTCGGGTTGTAGACATCCTCAACAGGATAACGCCCTATGAGACGCTCGCCGAACGACTCGATCACTCCGTTGCCGTCCTTAATATCGGCGACCTCTATACCCTCTGTTGCACCGCAGTCCCACTCGCGGATTATGACATCCTGCGAGACATCGACTAGGCGGCGTGTCAGATAGCCCGAGTCGGCCGTGCGCAGCGCGGTGTCCGCAAGTCCTTTACGCGCTCCGCGCGAACTGATGAAGTATTCGAGGATATTCAGTCCCTCGCGGTAGTTCGAGCGTATCGGTATCTCGATTGTCTTGCCTGATGTATTCGCAATGAGCCCGCGCATTCCGGCAAGCTGTTTGATCTGGTTCATCGAGCCGCGGGCGCCCGAATCGGCCATCATGAATATCGGGTTGTGCACGTCTAGGTTGTCCTTGAGCGCATCTGCCACGAGGTCTGCAGTTCTCTGCCACGTCTCGATTATCTCTTTATAGCGCTCGCTCACGGAAAGGTTTCCGCGGCGGAACTGGCGGTTGATGTTGTCGATTACCTCTTCCGCTTCCGCTATAAGGGTCTTTTTCTGCGGCGGGACGACGACGTCCGAAATGGAAACCGTTATCGCACTGCGGGTTGAATATTTGAATCCCTGCGCCTTTATGGCATCGAGCATTTCCGCTGTAATCGCAGTTCCGTTCACGCGAATGCAGGCGTCGATTATCTTTTCGAGCTGTTTCTTGCCAGTGAGGAAATCAATTTCAAGCTTGAATTGGTCGTCATCGGTGGTGCGCTCAACAAATCCGAGATTCTGAGGGATCGGCTGGTTGAAGATGATGCGGCCCACCGTGGTGTCGATGACCCTGTGCTGCTGCGCTCCATTAATCGTGCGGTAGAGACGCACTTTCACCTTCGCGTGCAGTGAGACATCTCCGTCGGCATAGGCCATCATAGCTTCGTCCACGTCGCGGAAAACCTTACCCTCTCCCTTGTCACCGTCTTTCACCATCGTGAGATAATAAGATCCGAGAACCATGTCCTGTGTCGGGACGGTGACGGGACGGCCGTCTGACGGTTTGAGCAGATTGTTTGCGGCGAGCATGAGGAATCTCGCCTCTGCCTGCGCCTCGGCGGACAGCGGAACGTGGACTGCCATCTGGTCGCCGTCAAAGTCGGCATTATACGCGGTGCAGACGAGCGGGTGCAACTTGAGTGCACGACCCTCAACGAGCACCGGCTCAAATGCCTGAATGCCCAGTCGGTGAAGTGTCGGCGCGCGGTTGAGAAGCACAGGGTGATCGCTGATGACGGTTTCAAGGCTGTCCCAGACCTCTGGCTTCATGCGCTCGACCATCTTGCGGGCGCTCTTTATATTGTTGGCACTGCCGTTTTCAACAAGGTGCTTCATGACAAACGGCTTAAACAGCTCGAGTGCCATCTCCTTTGGCAGTCCGCATTGGTACAGTTTGAGCTCAGGTCCGACGACGATGACCGAACGTCCGGAGTAGTCGACGCGCTTGCCGAGCAGATTCTGACGGAAACGTCCCTGCTTGCCCTTGAGCATGTCAGAGAGCGATTTGAGCGGCCGGTTGTTGGGGCCTGTAACCGGGCGTCCGCGGCGGCCGTTGTCGATCAGCGCATCGACCGCTTCCTGAAGCATACGCTTCTCGTTACGCACGATTATATCGGGAGCTCCCAGCTCCAGCAGTCTCTTGAGACGGTTGTTTCGGTTAATTACACGGCGATAGAGATCGTTGAGGTCGCTCGTCGCGAAGCGTCCGCCGTCCAGCTGAACCATCGGGCGGATATCGGGGGGAATGACGGGCACAACGGTGAGTATCATCCATTCCGGGCGATTTCCGCTGTTGCGGAACGCCTGAATTACTTCAAGCCGTTTGAGGAGACGAATTTTCTTCTGTCCCGAAGCGGTTGTGATGTCCTCAATGAGCTTTTCCGAAAGCTCTTCCAGATTGATCTTCGCGAGAAGTTCGCGAATTGCCTCAGCGCCCATAGATGCCTTGAACTCGTCTTCATACCGCTCGCGCATTTCGCGGTATTCGTTTTCGTTGAGGAGCTGTTTCTCCTCGAGCGGCGTGAATCCGGGGTCGGTGACGATGTATGCCGCGAAGTAGAGCACCTTTTCAAGATCGCGAGGGCTTACGTCGAGCGTCAGTCCAATACGCGACGGGATGCCTTTGAAATACCATATATGCGATACCGGAGCCGCAAGCTCGATGTGTCCCATACGCTCGCGACGCACTTTTGCCTTTGTGACTTCAACTCCGCAACGGTCGCATATCTTGCCGCGGTAACGCAGGCGCTTATATTTTCCGCAATGGCACTCCCAGTCCTTAGTCGGTCCGAAAATGCGCTCACAGAACAGTCCGTCACGCTCGGGTTTGAGCGTGCGGTAGTTTATCGTTTCGGGCTTTTTGACCTCGCCGTACGACCAGCCCAGAATTTCCTCTGGTGAAGCGAGGCCGATCTTAATCGACTCAAATACGTTATGATCCATTAATCAAGGCCCTCCTTAAATATCTTCTTCGACGGTTGCGCTTTTTTCGTCGTCAGGCTCTTCTTCGAAGAAATCTTCTTCCCCGTCTTCTGTGTAGTCGTCAACAGTGAGCCCCTCGGGATCTTCTACTGTGTATCCGCCAAGCTCTTCCTCAACCTCAACGAGCGCCATCTCACCCGCCATGGGCGAAAGACCGATATCGTCATCATCGAGATTTTGTTTGAGGTCGATCTCGTCGCCGCGTCCGTCGAGCACCTTGACATCGAGCGCGAGCGATTGCAGTTCCTTAATCAACACGCGAAATGACTCGGGTATTCCCGCCTTGGGAATGTTCTGCCCCTTGACAATCGCCTCGTAGGTCTTGACACGTCCGACAACATCGTCTGATTTGACAGTCAAAATCTCCTGCAACGTGTACGCTGCTCCGTAGGCTTCGAGAGCCCAGACCTCCATCTCTCCGAAGCGCTGCCCACCGAACTGCGCCTTGCCTCCGAGCGGCTGCTGGGTGACGAGGGAGTATGGTCCGGTTGAACGCGCGTGAATCTTGTCGTCGACAAGGTGATGCAGTTTGAGGAAGTACATATATCCGACCGTCACTCGGTTGTCAAACCGCTCTCCGGTGCGCCCGTCGTAAAGCCATGTCTTGCCGTCGCGCTCGCGTCCCGCAAGCTCCAGACAGTCCATGATGTCATATTCGTTCGCTCCGTCAAAGACAGGGGTCATAACCTTCCAGCCGAGCGCCTTTGCCGCATAGCCCAAATGGACCTCGAGCACTTGCCCGATATTCATTCGGGACGGGACGCCGAGCGGGTTAAGCACGATGTCAAGCGGGGTGCCGTCGGGCAGAAAAGGCATATCCTCCTGCGGGAGTATGCGTGACACGACGCCCTTGTTTCCGTGACGTCCCGCCATTTTGTCTCCGACGCTGATCTTGCGTTTTTGCGCGATATAGCAGCGCACAACTTTGTTCACTCCGGGATTGAGTTCGTCGCAGTTCTCAGGGGTGAACACCTTGACATCGACCACGACGCCGTACTCACCGTGGGGCACGCGCAAGCTTGTATCTCTCACCTCACGGGCCTTTTCTCCGAAGATAGCGCGCAACAGCCGCTCCTCACTTGTGAGCTCGGTCTCGCCCTTGGGCGTGACTTTGCCGACGAGTATGTCGTTCGCACCCACTTCTGCTCCTATACGTATAATTCCCTCTTCATCGAGATCGCGGAGCGCTTCCTCTCCCACGTTGGGGATATCTCGGGTGATGTCCTCCGGCCCGAGCTTGGTGTCGCGCGCTTCAATTTCATACTCCTCGATATGGATCGAGGTGAACACGTCGTTGCGCATTATATTTTCGTTAATGAGGACGGCGTCCTCGTAATTATAGCCCTCCCACGTCATGAATCCGATGAGCACGTTTTTGCCCAGCGAAATCTCTCCGTTGCTCGTGGCGGGGCCATCCGCGATCACGTCTCCCTTTTGGATGCGGTCGCCGACGCTCACTATCGGGCGCTGGTTAAAACATGTCGACTGGTTGGATCGCAGAAATTTAATGATCTTATATTCGTCGCTCGTGCCGTCATCACAATCGACGATGACCTTGCTGGACGAGACGCTGCTCACCGTTCCCGTGCGCCTCGCTATGACGACGACGCCCGAGTCAATGGCGGCTTTATATTCCATTCCCGTGCCGATTATCGGGGCTTCGGCCTGAAGCAGTGGGACGGCCTGACGCTGCATGTTTGATCCCATGAGCGCGCGGTTCGCGTCGTCGTTCTCAAGAAATGGAATCATCGCGGTCGCGACTGATACGACCATCTTAGGGCTGACGTCCATGAAGTCGACGGTGTCTGCTTCGGCTTCGATAATCTCGTCGCGGTGTCGCGCGTTGACGCGTTTTTTCTCAAAGCGTCCGTCCTTGTCGAGCGGCTCGTTCGCCTGCGCGACGACATATTCGTCCTCGACGTCGGCGGTCATGTAGACGACTTCCTCCGTCACGAGGCCGTTCACTTTGTCGACGCGGCGGTAGGGAGCTTCAATGAAACCGTATTCATTGATTCTCGCAAATGTCGCAAGATAGGAAATGAGTCCGATATTCGGGCCTTCAGGGGTCTCAATCGGGCACATGCGGCCGTAGTGGCTGTAATGAACATCGCGAACTTCAAATCCTGCGCGGTCACGCGAGAGTCCTCCGGGTCCAAGCGCCGATAGGCGGCGCTTGTGCGTCAGCTCTGCCAGCGGATTGGTCTGATCCATAAACTGCGAGAGCGGTGACGATCCGAAAAACTCCTTAATCGACGCGACGACAGGACGAATGTTGATGAGCGCCTGCGGGGTTATGCTCTCGGTATCCTGAGCCTGCAACGTCATGCGCTCGCGTATATTGCGCTCCATTCGCGCAAACCCGATACGGAACTGGTTTTGCAGCAATTCACCAACCGAGCGGATTCTGCGGTTGCCGAGATGGTCGATGTCGTCGATCGTGCCGACTCCGCACGCAAGTGTGCAGATATAGTTAACTGATGAGAGGATGTCGTCGAGCGTTATGTGTTTGGGAATAAGCTCATCGAGACGCTGTTTAATAAGCTCCTTGCGCTCTTCTTCATCGTCGGTTTCGTCGAGAATTTCGCACATGGTAGAAAAGCGAACTTTTTCATTTACGCCGATCGCCCTGACGTCGAAGTCAACAAAGTCTTCCATGTCGACCATTCCGTTAGAGATGACCTTAACTTCGCGGCTCTCTTTCGTATCGGGATCCTCAACAGTTAAAAATACCGAGTCGATGCCGCGGCGAGATATCTCATCGCTCAGCTCCCGGGGCAGCACGTCCCCTGCACTCGCGAGCAGTTCACCCGTGCGTGTGTCAATCACGTCTCGGGCGAGGGTGCGGTCATATATACGGGGAGAAAGCGAGAGCTTTTTGTTGTATTTATAGCGGCCGAAGCGCGAGAGGTCATAGCGGCGCGCGTCGAAGAACAGGTTGTTGATGTGTGAGCGCGCGCCGTCAACCGTCGGCAACTCGCCCGGACGAAGCTTGCGGTAGGTTTCGAGCATGCCCTCTTCAACATTGGTCGTCGGGTCTTTATCGAGCGTCGCAAGAATGCGCTCGTCCTCCCCAAAGCAATCGATGATGTCCGCATTGGAGCTAAGCCCGAGAGCTCGCAAAAACACCGTTACCGGCATCTTACGGTTTTTGTCTATGCGCACGAAAAAGACGTCGTTAGCATCGGTCTCGTACTCCAGCCACGCGCCACGATTAGGTATCACGGTTGAGGAAAAAAGCTTTTTACCCGATTTATCCCTGGCCATTCCGTAATAGACACCGGGAGAGCGCACGAGCTGCGAGATGATAACTCGCTCCGCGCCGTTGATGACAAAGGTCCCGCTGTCGGTCATGAGCGGGAAATCCCCCATAAAGATATCCTGCTCCTTGATCTCGCCCGTTTCCTTGTTGAGCAGCCTCGCGCGCACTTTAAGCGGCGCGTTATAGGTCGCGTCCCGCTCCTTGCACTCCTCAACAGAATATTTGGGTGTTTCCTCGAGGCGATAATCAATGAAGTCGAGCACAAGGCTTCCTGTGTAGTCCTCTATGGTCGAGATATCGCGAAAGACCTCTTTCAGTCCCTCCGTGAGGAACCAACGATATGAGTTCTTCTGAACCTCTATGAGATTGGGCATTTCCAAAACCTCATCGATGTGTGAGAAACTCATTCTCTCATTTCTGCCAAGCTGCACCGGATGCACGTTTACCATGTAGCGTTCACTCCTGTTCCTCTTCTTTATAACCTATACATAATACACAAACAATTTTGGGAATCGGCTCGTTTTCAGTCACTCGTTTGGTGATTATTAACATTTTTTTGTACCGTTTTTGCACATATTGCCGTTCTAAGGGCAATTTTATATAATACAACAGCAAGAAAATATTGTCAAGCTAAACATAAAACTAATTATTCTCACAACGCGTCCGTGTGTATGTGCATCCGCTATTGCGTGTTTGCTTTCAAGGCACATCGATTGCGGCTGTGTTAAAAAATGTCACACTGACCAACTTCCACTTCTGTTTCAGACTGCTCGCCGCGTTGAAAGCATCGCCGCTTGGCTCTGCTTCCGCACTTCGCACAAAGCCGAAATTCTCTGCCCAATTGGCTTCGCTTCTTGAATGATATGATGAGCGGAGTTGATTGCACGACAGCATGCTGTTGTCTGCCGGGCATTTCATTCACGAGATCAATCAAATCCAAAAACCATCGCTCGCAATTTAACCGCACAGTCAGGATATCCGTATACTGCGGTGTTGGCTTCAGCGTAAAAGTTAACCAACCTTAATTTTACAAGCCGCATTCACAATCGGTTTTTGCCCGATCTTCCAGAGGGCGCAAACGCGACTAAAGTGGTTTCCCCCTTTAGCCGCGGATATTACTTTCTGTATTATATGATCATAAAAATCTGTCAAACGTGACCTTGCTCAACTTGTCAGTGATGGTCTTTGAAATATCCATATAAATATCTCGGAAGTCGCAGCAGCCGGGAGCGACATGAGCGCAGTCGTGCTTGTCATCGCGCAAGCAGCGCGAGAGCGCATAGGGACCGTCGACGGTTTCGATCACCTCACACAGTGTCGTCTCCGCTGGGGATTTTGCAAGTTCATAGCCACCGGAGCGGCCTTTGAAAGATACTGTCACCCCGCTGGCCACAAGTTTTCGGAGTATTTTTAGTGCAAATCTCAGCGACACCCCCGTGTGCTCGGCAATGAACTTTGCGTCTCTTCTGCCGCCGTCTTTCGCAAGGCAGCAGACAATTCTCACGGCGTAATCGGCCTCCTGTGTTATATACATAAGTGTTTATCTCCTCAGATTTTCCGCTCGCTAATTCCTGCCTTGTGGGTTATCGTGATTCCGTTACGGCCGAAAAGTGGTCGCCGCGAGCGACGGATACCGCCGGGCAGCGCGCGGAAACGCCGCCGCGGACGATTGGGAAACTGCGTCATTTTGGCAAATCTGCAAGCAGCCTTTCTTTGGAATCTCCATTACCGAACAAACCGGCAGCTCTTTCACCGATGTTCTCCGTGAAAAATCGTCTTAGCTCGCTCGCTGATTCTCGTTCCCCCAACAATCTAAAAATTCGTCGCTTGAAACATGTTTAGGCTGTCGATGCAGGTCTTTTGAGTGCTTAGCGGAAAATCCCTGTATTTTTTAACTGGCCACATCCCATTGATTGGGACGCCAATATCGATCCGTCTATTCCAGACACAACAATTTAACGAAAAAGGATCACTTTCCGCTCTCCGGAGTTATGTCACCCCGCACGGCTTTCTCCGCGTGATTTGTGCGGTTTCTTGTCGAGAACAGCTCGCGCCATTCAACAACCTTAATTTCACTCTTGTCTTTGAAATTCAGCGCAGCACCTCATTAACAACAGTCATGTCCGTGATGTAAAGGCTTTGTAATAAGCGCCGTGAAACTTGTGTTATCGGTGTCGGACACCACTGCATTTGCAGACCCGGATTTGAGTTCGGTTCGCACATGCCTCGCAGTAAAACGAGAAAGGATCACTTTCCGCTCTCCGGAGTTATGTCACCCCGCACGACTTTCTCCGCGTGATTTGTTCGGTGTTCTTTTGATTAATCCAGAAAATCTTTCAACCGCTTTGAGCGACTGGGATGTCTCAGCTTGCGAAGCGCCTTCGCCTCAATCTGTCTTATCCGCTCGCGGGTGACGTTGAATTCCTTGCCGACCTCTTCGAGCGTGCGCGGACGTCCATCCTCCAGCCCGAAACGCAGACGAAGCACTTTTTCCTCTCGCGGGGTAAGCGTTCCGAGAACGTCTCCGAGCTGTTCTTTGAGCAGCGTGTGATAGGCGGCTTCGGCGGGAACTGGGGCATCCTCATCAGGAATAAAATCACCGAGATGGCTGTCCTCTTCTTCGCCGATCGGGGTTTCAAGCGAGACAGGTTCCTGCGCCACGCGCATTATCTCGCGAACTTTATCTATCGAGACGTTCATCTCCTCCGCTATTTCCTCGGCGGTCGGCTCGTGTCCGTTTTGGTGAAGGAGTTGAGAGCTTACTTTCTTAACTTTGTTGATTGTCTCAACCATGTGCACAGGAATGCGAATTGTGCGCGCCTGATCGGCGATTGCGCGTGTGATTGCCTGTCTTATCCACCACGTCGCATATGTAGAAAATTTGAATCCCTTGGTATAATCGAATTTTTCAACAGCCTTGATGAGGCCGAGGTTTCCCTCCTGTATCAAATCCAGAAACTGCATGCCGCGCCCGACATAGCGCTTCGCTATACTGACAACGAGACGCAGATTCGCCTCCGAAAGGCGCTTTCTCGCATATTCGTCTCCCTGTGCCATCCTTATCGCGAGATCGACCTCCTCTTGCGGCGTCAGCAGCGGCACGCGCCCGATCTCCTTGAGATAAACTTTAACAGGATCGTCAATTCCCTCGCTCACCGCCGCCTCAATGACGTCGACCTCTTTTGCGATATTGGTTTCGAGATTTTCGCTCGCGAGGTCCTCAACAATCTCAACGTTGTGCCCCTCGAGAGTGTCGTAGAGCTTGTCCACCTGCTCGACATCGAAATCCATCTCCTCGAGCACGTCGTTAATTTCCTTGGTTGTAAGTTTACCGCGTTTTTTGCCCTGTTCTATTAAATCCTTTATTAGTGTAGCTTTTTTTTCTGATCCCATCAGCTCGTCCCGCCTTTTCGTTTGTTGCTTTCGATTAATTTTTGCAGTTCGTCTGCAGCCATCTCTTTTATCTTTGCATCGTCAGGTGCGCTCTTGCCCCGAACTATTTTGTCGATGTAAAAGTCAGCGTCTTCCGCCGTGAAATTTATACCTTGTGTCTCCGCAATCATGCCCGATAGCAGCGAGAGCTGACCACTCGTGAGCAGTGGCGATATTGACTGAAATCCAAAAAACTCTCCGCTTTCCACAAGCTTCACCAGGGCAGAAAAAATTGCTTTCTCATCCTCTGAAATGAAATCAGCTGCGGTCACACGTCCGCTGATTCTGCCACAGAGATCCGGCGCTGTAAAGATAAGTGCAATGAGTCTGCGCTGCGCCGAAGCCTCACCGAGATGCTCACGGTCAATCGCGCGGGGATCAAATCTTCCGCCGCCCGTTCTGGCAAAATCAGAGTCGGCACGCTTTTTGTTCTTAGCTGCCGCACTCCGTCGGATTTGTTCTGTCTGTTGGAGAATCGCCGACTTACCGACATCAAGATAGCTTGCCACGCGCCCTGCGTAAAGATCCCTCTCTGTTGGTGTAGGGGCGCGCGCGAGTATCTGCGCCGCCTCCTTGAGATACTGCACTCTGCCCGAATCGGTGTCTATCTCATACTTTTTGCGCGCGCGCAGCAATTCGTATTCCGTTGCATTTCCCGCATCCGAGATAAGCTGTGCAAGGCGCTCGGGTCCGAACTTCACGATAAGCTCATCCGGGTCCTTCGCGTCGTCATATTGCAGCACCTTCACGTTGAGATCGGTTTTTTTGAATATCTCAATCGACCGTCTTGCGGCTTTCTGTCCCGCCTCGTCGGAATCGTAAGCGAGCACAACCTCGTCGGCATACTGCGATATCATGCGGGCCTGCTCTTCCGTCAGCGCAGTTCCGCATGCAGCAACCGCGTTTGAAAATCCCGCTCGGTGCAACGCAATTACGTCCATTTGACCCTCACAGAGAATAATCGAACGGGAATCGTTGCTCTTCGCGATGTTGAGCGCGTATATCGTGCGACTCTTTTTATAAATCGGGGTATCGGAAGTGTTGACGTATTTGCGAGAATCCTCGCCGAGCGCACGCCCGGAAAATCCAACGACCTGCCCGCGCACGTCGATTATCGGAAACATGAGCCTGTTGCGAAAAAAGTCATACACCCCGTCGTTCTTCTGGCTCTGGGAGCACAGACCCGCCGCAACCAACTCGGCATCGTGAAATCCGCATTTTCTCATGTGGTCGCGCAGTTCATTCCAGCCCTCGGGCGCAAATCCGATCCCGAATTTTTTTATTGTGGCGTCATCCAGACCGCGCTTGCGCATATACCCGCGTGCCGCGCGGCCCTCGTCGGAATTCAGCATTTTAAAAAAATATTTTGCGGTCTCTCTGTTGGCGTCGAGCAATCTGCGTCTGCGCGCGAATGCCCCATCGTCAGCGTCGTCGGGCATCGGCAGTCCCACACGCTGCGCCAGAAGACGAACCGCCTCGATATATTCGAGATTTTCACGCTCCATGATGAACGTTATCGCGTCTCCGCCTTTTCCGCAACCGAAACAGTAAAAAGACTGTGTATCGGGGTAGACGACAAAAGACGGTGTCTTCTCATTATGGAACGGACACAGCCCCCAATAAGTTCTTCCCCGCCGCTTGATTGCAAGGTAAGCGCCGATGAGCTCCACAATGTCGTTCTTGTCGTGCAAGTCGTTCAAAAAAGTCTGCGGCAGCGCCATATTCTCACCCCCCCTGCCACAACGCGATATTTGTGATCCGTTCGCCGTGCTATCGCAGCGACCACGACTTGGGCACAAACATCTCCTCAAAACAGTGTGTTGCGAAAGCGTCGGTCATTCCGGAAATATAATCGGCGACAGCGCGCTCCGTTCCATCTTCCCGCGCGATCACGCGATAGAACTCCGGCATCTTTTCGGGTGCGGAGCAATACTCGTGAAATAGCAATTCAACAAGACCAAACACTTTGCTCTCCTCGATTTTCGCGGCGCCCGCTCTGTCGAGATATATTCTCCCAAACATAAAATCACTGAGTGCTTCATAGGCCTCTCCGACCTCTCCATCAATGTGCAGCTCGCCGTCAAACCCATACACCAGCGCGTTGACAAGGGTGGTTATCCTTCGCGATTTGCCCTCTCCGAGCACTTTTCTAACATTGATGGGAAGCTCATCCGCCCGCAGAACCTGCGCGGATATCGCATCCTCGATGTCGTGATTAAGGTATGCTATCTTGTCGGAATATCGCACTACCCGCCCTTCGACCGTCTGCGCCCAGGTTTCTTTTGTGTGGCATCGAATCCCGTCAATCGTCTCGTATGTAAGATTCAATCCTCGCCGATCGCGCTCGAGCCGCTCAACCACGCGAACGCTCTGCTCATAGTGGGTAAACCCACCGGAGCACAGCGTGTCGAGCGCCCGCTCTCCCGCGTGACCAAAAGGGGTGTGGCCGAGATCGTGCCCCAGGGCAATCGACTCTGTTAGATCTTCATTGAGCCGAAGCGCGCGTGAAACCGTCCGAGCTATCTGCGACACCTCAAGAGTATGCGTGAGCCGAGTGCGGTAGTGGTCGCCCATAGGGGCAACAAAGACCTGCGTTTTCTGTTTGAGGCGCCTGAAAGATTTGCAGTGGATTATGCGGTCTCGGTCACGGCAGAAGTCAGTGCGCATCTCACACTTTTCTTCAGGCACGGCCCGTCCCCGGCTATCCGCGCTTTTGGCCGCGCATTCGCACAGCGTCTCGCGCTCGATCTCCTCAGTCCTCTCACGAATGTTCACAAACCTCACCTTCCTTACACTCTCTTATACCGCGCGATACGGTTATATCCTCTTTTGTCCTCCAACTTTTTCAAAATGTTTCTCAATAAGTCTCGGGATTATCCTGCCTCCGGTAAACTCACACAACTTGCCAGTAACCGTTTGCACATCACGCTCCCGCACGAGCAGCGTCATCTCAACGCTGTCCAAAAATTCGCTTTTCACGCTCGCACCCACACTTTCAAGCAGCCTTACCACACGGTCGTAATCTGAATAAGAACACTCGAGAGACAGCCTCGCGCAGAGCGCCATCTCGGCAACGCCCGCATTTGTGAGCGCCATTCGCGCCGCTTGCGAATAGGCGCGGACCAATCCTCCCGTGCCGAGCAGCGTTCCTCCGAAATAGCGCGTGACAACAACGGCCGCATCGACGGCGCCAAAACCTTTAAGGACATCCAATACCGGCAGACCCGCCGTCCCTTTTGGCTCTCCGTCGTCGGTATATCGGCAGAGATTTTGCTCCCTGAGCAGATAGGCCCAGACATTGTGGCTTGCCGTCCGGTGAGATTCTTTGACACAGGTGATAAACTCAAGCGCCTCTCCCTCGTCGGCGACAGCAGCGCAGCATCCGATAAAACGCGAGTGTTTTTCGGAAAACTCGAAACTTGCGCGCTGTGCAATTGTCAGGTATCCGTCGTCCATAGCACCTCCGAAAACCCAAAACTTCCTTTATATGACAATTTACCAAACGAAAAAACAAAAGGCACGGTTTCCCGTGCCCCTCGTTGATTATTCCATGTTGAAGCGCTTTTTGAATCTGTCAACGCGTCCGCCTGTATCGACAAGCTTCTGCTTGCCGGTGTAGAACGGGTGGCATTTCGAGCATATCTCAACACGAATGTTCTTGCGGGTCGATTTCGTGTTTATAACCTCGCCGCACGCGCAGGTGATTGTCGTATCCTCGTAGATCGGGTGTATACCCTCTTTCACAGTCCTTCACCTCTTTTTCCACAGTTGCCTAGATAGGATACCATAAAGTGATTTTCTTTGCAATACCTTTTCTGCGATTCTTGCGATGATTTCACACGCCAATCAGGGTTTTAATCGCGCCCGCGAGTGTGGTCAGCACCGCGTCCGACTCAGCCTCCGAGTGCTCCTTTGCCGTGAGATACACCTTCATCTTAGGCTCGGTGCCCGACGGGCGCACCATGACCGATGCGCCGTTTTCAAGAACAAACTCAATCGCGTCGGCACTCGGCAGATTCGTCGGCGACTCAACGCCCATCAGCACGCTTTTTCTTACCTGTGTGCGGTAGTCGCAAACCGTCGTCACCGCAAGCAACGCTATTTCACGCGGGTTATTATCGTACAACCCGTTCATGACTTTCGTCATCTTTTCCTTGCCGTCCAAACCCTCAAACTCAAAGCTCTCGACACTGTTTTTGTAGAATCCGTATTTTTCAAAGAGCTTGTATAACATGTCTACTGCGGTCATCTCGCGTCCTTTAAGCCGGGCGGTCAACTCGCACAGCAGCATCGAGGCGAGCACCGCATCCTTATCCCGCACGTAGCTTCCCGCGAGATATCCGCAGCTCTCCTCAAATCCGAAAATAAAGCGCGATTCCTCATGGGACTGCTCGAGCAGCAGTATCTGCTCGCCTATATATTTGAAACCTGTGAGCACTCGGCGCATCTCCACACCGTAGTCTTTCGCGATCTCGGCGGCGAGCGCTGTGGACACGATGCTCTCAACTGCAACGGGGTGCTCGGGCAGCGTTCCATTAGCTTTACGCTCGCTGCATATATACCACATCAGCAGCACGCCGATCTCGTTGCCATTCAGAATTCGATAAGATCCGTCCTCACCGCGAAACGCCACGCCCGCGCGATCGCAGTCGGGATCGGTTGCAATAAATATGTCCGCCTTTTTTTCCTTGGCAAGCTCAAGTCCGAGGGCAAGCGCCTCGCGAGTCTCGGGGTTGGGATAGCTGCATGTCGGAAAATCTCCATCCGGCAACTCCTGTTCACTGACTATGTGGATATCAGCGACACCTATGTCATCGAGAATTCTGCGAACCGGCTCATTTCCCGTTCCGTTTAGCGGAGAATAGACAAGCTTGATCGGGTAGCGCTCACAGATGTCCGGGTTGATCCGCTGCGCCTTGACACAATCGTAATAGCGCTCGATTATCTGTCTGTCAATGTATTTAATGAAGCCCTTATCCTGTCCGTCGTCGAACGGCATGAGGCGAACCCCGTCGAACACGTCAACCTTTTGAATGCGCGCGTAGACCGCGTCTGCATCTTCGCTCGTCATCTGGCAACCGTCCGCTCCGTATGCTTTGTATCCGTTATATTGCGCGGGGTTGTGGCTCGCGGTTATCATGATTCCCGCCTTGGCGCGCAGCTCACGCACCGCGAAGGACAGCATGGGCGTCGGCATAAGTCGGTCGTAGATATAGGCAGTGAGACCATTTGCCGCAAGCACTCTCGCACATTCGCGGGCAAATTCCCTGCTCTTGTTGCGCGAATCATAGGCTATCGCGATCGCACCTGTTCCGTAGCGAGCGCTGACCGTGTCGGCAAGCCCCTGCGTCGCGCGCCGTACCGTGTACACGTTCATCCGGTTGGGACCTGCTCCGATAATACCGCGCAACCCCGCTGTGCCGAATGCAAGCTCAGAGCAAAATCTCTCTTTGATTGCGTCTTCGTCGGTCTCGACAGCCAAAAGTTCCTCCGCAAGATCCGTCTCGCGAGCGCACTCACGCCATCTGTTGTAAATGTCGCGATAATTCATGGTAAAAGTCCTCCCACGCGGCGCTGAGAAGCGCTGTGCCCCCGCACGCCGTTATTTGGTTTGCTCTATAACTTAAAATTATTCGCTTTTTGCTTTAATATACCTGTCTATCGAGTCGGCTGCCTGCTTGCCCGCACCCATCGCGAGAATGACCGTTGCAGCCCCCGTCACCGCGTCACCACCCGCAAAAACTCCTTCGCGCGATGTCGCTCCGGTGCTCTCCTGTGCGACAATGCATCCTCGGCGGTTGGTTTCAAGGCCTTCAGTTGTGGATTTTATAAGCGGGTTGGGCGACGTTCCGATCGCAATGACAACGCAGTCGGCCTCCAGCTCGAATTCCGAACCTTCGATCGCAACCGGTCTGCGCCTGCCGCTGTCGTCAGGCTCTCCCAGTTCCATTCTGACACAGCGCAGAGCCTTAGCTCCGCCATTTTCGTCAGCCAAAATCTCTGTGGGATTGCAGAGCAGTTTAAACTGCACACCCTCTTCACCCGCGTGCTCGACCTCTTCCTTTCGTGCAGGGAGTTCTTCGAGCGAACGGCGATAGACGATGTATACATTTTCGGCACCGAGGCGCAGAGCACAGCGAGCGGCGTCCATCGCGACATTGCCGCCTCCCACAACCGCGACATTCTTCGCGTGCTGAACGGGTGTCTGGCTTTCGGGAAGATATGCTTTCATGAGATTGACACGAGTCAAAAATTCATTCGCGGAGCACACGCCCTTCAGGTTCTCACCGGGTATGTTCATAAAACTCGGAAGTCCTGCTCCCGAGCCGATAAACACCGCGTCGAATCCCCTTTCAAACAGCTCGTCGACCGACAGCACACGCCCTATGACCATGTTTGTCTCAACCTTGACGCCGAGACTTTTGAGGGTCTCAATTTCGCGCGCGACGATGCGTTTGGGAAGACGGAATTCCGGTATGCCATATACAAGCACGCCTCCTGCAAGGTGCAGCGCCTCGAACACCGTCACATCATATCCGCGGCGGACGAGGTCGCCCGCACATGTAAGGCCAGAGGGGCCCGAGCCCACAATTGCCACCTTATGTCCGTTCGGGGAGGATATCGGTTCGCCCTTAGCATCGCTCTCGGCGTGACGGTCTGCCACAAACCGTTCGAGGCGACCTATTCCGACTGCCTCTCCCTTGATCCCACGCACGCAGTGTTTTTCACACTGACTCTCCTGCGGACACACCCTTCCGCACACGGCGGGAAGTGAACTGGAACGGGAGATGACGTCGTAAGCGCCGTCGAAGTCTCCTTCGGCGGCACGCTCTATGAAAGACGGAATATCTATCTTGACAGGGCAGCCCGAAACGCAGGGCTTGTTCTTGCAATTGAGGCATCGCGAAGCCTCGTCCAGCGCGGTAGCCTCGTCGTAGCCGAGCGTCACCTCGCTGAAGTTTTTGTTTCTGACATCGGCAGGTTGCGCCGGCATCGGGTTTTTCTTAAGACTCATGTTGGCCATCTTACCGCACCTCCTTAAAAAGATTGCAGGTCGCTTCCCGGTGCTTCTGCTCGTATTCTTTGTAGGCCGCTCCACGAGCCATAGCCTCGTCAAAGTCAACAAGATGACCGTCAAAATCGGGGCCATCCACGCAGGCGAACTTTGTCTCGCCGCCAACGCTCAAACGGCAGCCGCCGCACATACCTGTCCCGTCAATCATGATGGGGTTCATCGAAACAGTTGTCTTGATTCCCAGCTCTTTTGTGAGCTTGCAGACAAATTTCATCATTATGAGCGGCCCTATGGCGATTACCTCGTCATATTTTTCGCCACTCTCGATAAGCTTTTTTAGCGCGTCGGTCACAAGTCCCTTTTCGCCTGCGGTTCCGTCATCACTCATGAGCACATATCGGTCGCTCGAGGCGCGAAACTCCTCTTCAAGAATCACGAGATCTTTTGTGCGAAATCCGACAATAGAATGCACCTCGCAGCCGCGCTCGTGCAGTTCTTTTGCAACGGGGTATGCAATTGCGCAACCGACGCCTCCACCGACAACCGCAACCTTGTGAAGTCCGTCAAGCTCGCTCGGCCGACCGAGAGGTCCGACAAAGTCACTCAGTTCCTCTCCGACTTTTTTTGCGTTGAGGCGCATCGTCGTCTCGCCGACAATCTGAAATATTATACTTACTGTGCCCGCTTCGGGATCCGTCGCAGCCACGGTGAGTGGTATGCGCTCGCTGTCCGAATCTGGTCGCAGGATCACAAACTGACCGGGACGCGCTTTTTGCGCGATGAGTGGGGCGGCAACATCCATTCGAGTCACCGTGGGGTTGAGCTCTTTTCGTGCTACAATTTTATACATCTGCATTTCCCTTCGCGGATTCCGACCCGCCAATAATATAAATCAATTTTACCGCTATCTCGATAAATGTCAACGTTCTTCCGTATTTAAACCTGCCCTCGAACTTGCCCGAACGCATCTGTTTGGCGTATAATGTCAAAAACAGACGCTAGGGAGTGGTTTAATGTACGCGCGTGTCATGAGCGCGGGACTTTATGGGCTGGAGGGTTATGCCGTCACCGTCGAGTCCGATGCCAGCAACGGCCTGCCCGCGTTCGACATTGTCGGGCTGCCCGACGCATCGGTCAGCGAATCGAGGGAACGAGTGCGAGCCGCCGTCCGCAACTCGGGATTTTCATTCCCTGTCAGCCGCGTCACCGTAAATCTCGCGCCCGCTGACAAACGGAAAACCGGCCCGCTCTACGATCTTCCGATTCTGCTTTGCGTTCTGCTTTGCTCCGGCCAGCTCCAAACCGAACTTGAAAGCTCTGCTTTTTTCGGTGAGCTGTCGCTTGAGGGTGAACTTCGTCCGGTTTGCGGAGCGCTACCAATGGCGCTGTCGCTGCGGGAAGCAGGTATAAAGTCGCTCTATGTTCCCGCCGAAAACGCATCCGAAGCCGCCGTTGCAAGCGACATGAAAGTTTACGGCGTGCGGAACATCCGCGAGCTTATCGCCCACCTGATGGACGATTGCCCCCTTTCCCCCGTGAAGCCGCTCGTCTTTGATCGCTCTCTCGAGCGCTATTCTCTCGATTTCTCCGATGTTAAAGGACAGCTTGCCGCGCGCCGCGCGCTCGAGATTGCCGCGGCCGGCGGACACAATGCGCTTCTTGTGGGGCCGCCCGGTGCGGGCAAGAGCATGATTGCAAAGCGACTGGCGACAATACTTCCGCCGCTCTCGTATACTGAAGCCATCGAAACCACAAAAATTTATTCTGTCGCGGGCGCGCTCGGCCGCCGCGACACACTCATAACCGAGCGTCCATTCCGCTCCCCACATCACACCGTCTCTCCCGCAGGCCTTACCGGCGGGGGTTCAATTCCAAAACCGGGAGAGATCTCGCTCGCGCACGGCGGAGTTCTTTTTCTCGACGAGCTGCCGGAGTTTTCCCGCCAGGCAATGGAGGTCCTTCGCCAGCCCATCGAGGATGGTGAAGTCACGATTTCACGCGTTGCGGGCGCGCTCACATACCCATGCTCGGTCATGCTTGTCGCGGCTATGAACCCCTGTCCATGCGGGAATTTCGGCAGTGACAAGCCCTGCTCCTGTTCTCCGGGAGCGGTCGAACGCTATCTCGGCCGCATAAGCGGTCCGCTACTTGACAGGATCGATCTTCATATTGAGGTCGCCGCCGTGGATTATGAATCTCTCTCAGGCTCTGCCCCTGTGGAAAGTTCAGCTAAGATTCGCGCTCGCGTCGTCGCGGCGCGCGCTCTTCAGCACGAGCGCTGCCCCGAAATCCCCTGCAATTCCAAACTCACCTCGGAGCTCACCTCAAAACACTGCCGACTTACGAGCGCGGGAGAGCGAATCTTAGCACGGGCATTCGACTCTCTCGGGCTGTCCGCGCGAGCTTACGATAAGGTGCTGAAAGTCTCTCGCACGATAGCAGATCTTGCCGGTGATGAGCTCATCGACGCCCGTCACATCGCCGAGGCAGTGCAGTATCGGGCGCTTGACAAAAAATACTGGCAGCGGAAATAAATCGCGGCAAGGTATAAAATCATCCTGCATGCAGGCGGTTCGCTTCTTTGTTAAAAGAGCGTTCCGCTTTTTTGTCTTTATTTTTCACTGAATCGGCATTCAATCCTCTCCGTAATATTCAATCTATATCGTTTGCAGCATCTGCCGCAATATGCAAGCTTCACCGTACGCTTTCCAAAATAGAAATATGCGGTCATGCATTATCCTCGCAGCTCTACACACTTTGTCATAAAAAAATATATCGCCTTCGCCGCGATTGCTTTCAACAATACGCGGCAAAAAGCCGTCGGTTACGCGCGTTTCAATCGACACCATCTGCCCATCGGCGATTGTTATACTTGTGTCCACTTAAAAAATCGGGTGGTAGATAAAAATGAAATTCAAAGCACCGAGGGACGTCATCGCACTTGCGAAAACGCGAGCGAACAGCTCTGTAATTTTTTCGGCGGCACGCGCTGCCGGCGAGCAGCTGGCGGTGGGCTTTCTCGCTGTCCTGCTCGCACGCGCCCCGTTCACTGCCGGTCTGTATCCTTTTGGGCTCGCGCTTGTTGTCGGCGCATCCGACCGCTTTGCCATTGCGGCGCTCGTCGGTTTTGTGTTGAGCCATTGGACCGGAGCCGCAGTGGGAAGCACCGCATACGTCGCCGCCGCGGGGGTTGTTGCGGCGCTGCGTTGGATTCTTGCGGGAATCTCTCGGGGGCGTTACAAAAAAAGTTTTTTTCTTCCCTGCCTCGTCACCGCGCTCTCCACTGCAGCGCTCGTCGAGCTCGCAGTACTCGCACTCTCGGGCAGCTTCTCCGGACAAGGTGTACTCGTCTCTCTGTCGGGGCTGACCCTCATGGGCGCATTTTCATATTTTTACAGTGTCTCTTTCGATTCTCTGCACAGACGCCGGGCAATACTTGAATACAGCAGCGTGCAAAAAGCTTGCATGACGCTCGCGCTCTCGAGCGTGCTCATGGCGCTAATGCCTGTATCTGTGGGTCCGTTTTCTCTCGGGCGGGTACTCTGCTTCGCGGGAGCGCTGTTTGCCGCGAGTCTGCTCAACTCTCCGTTCGACATAATGGCCTATGGCGGAACCGCGTGCGCCGTCGTGCTCGCCGAACCGGAATTTGCTTTTGCTGCGGCGGGGCTGTGCATAGCAGGAGCACTCGCCTCTCTGTTTAAAAAACGCGGACGGGCTGTGCTCTGCCTCGTGTTTGTGCTCGCGGCAACACTGCTCTGCACCGCAGCCCCGAGCTATATCTTCGCCGTTACATATATGTCAGAGGTGTTTTTCGGCGCGCTGATTTTCTTGGTATTGCCCATCAAAAGCCCCGCCGACACGAAAAGCGATTTTGTTAACGACAGCCTCGCCGGCACGAGCGCGTCTCTCTCTTTGAGGCTGGAGTGCATGTCCAACTCGCTGCGCGACATAACCGCGCTTCTTGACAAAACAGTCGAGCTCAAAAGCACCCGCTGCGACACCGACAAGCTTTACAGCCATGTTGCCGAGAGCGTGTGCCGCAAGTGCGCGCTCATGTCATATTGCTGGGTTAAACACTATGACGACACCTCGCAGACTTTTGTTAAACTCACCCCGGCACTTCAATCGGGTGGGCGAGTCAGTGACGAGAATTTCGATGAGCTTTTTCGCTCACGCTGCATGAATGTCTCGGCGGTGCGAGCCGAGGTCAATCGAGGCTACGGCCGATTTCTCGACTATATGCGCCGAGTTGAAAATACCCAGCTCTATAAAAGCATGTTGAAAAAACAGTTTATCGCGGTGTGCGACATGCTCGAATCTGCCAAAGGGGAGCTCTGCTCTTTTAAACAGTGGGATGAGCACCGCAGCCGACGCGTCTACGACTGTGCGGCACGGCTTCAGCTCCCTGTTGAAAATGCCGGTTTTGTGTATGATTCCTCCAACCGTCCCCACATCACAGTAACTCTTGCGGATTCACCGCCCGATCCGCTGCTGCGCCGTCTCACAATGGGTCTTTCAATGATCGCCGGACGCACCCTCTCACCGCCCTCAATTGAAAGCCGAAACGGCAGCATGCTGCTCAGCTATTCGGAGCAGCCGGCTTTTGCAGTTCAGACAGCGGTCGCGCAGGTCAGCGCCGACAGTCGGGTATGCGGAGACGTTTACAGCCTTTGCACCGATCTTGCAGGCAACGTGCACGTGATTATGTCCGATGGAATGGGCACGGGAGAGACTGCGGCGCGCGACGGCGCAGTGTGCTGTGCGTTTTTGACAAGGCTGCTTGAGAGCAGCTTTCCGATAAAACGAGCTGCCGAGCTTGCAAATTCGGCGCTTGCACTGCGCGAGGACAGCGAGACCGCTTGCACTCTTGACGTGATGTCGTTCAACGTGTTCTCCGGCGAGCTGCGTCTGTTTAAGGCGGGCGCGGCGCCGACTTTCTGCCTGACAGGAAACCATGTAACTCGAATCGACGGCCGTACTCTGCCTGTCGGAATACTTGAGCGGGTCGTGTCGAGTGAGAGCAATCTCGCTCTCTCGGAAGGAGACGTCGTCGTGATGGCGAGCGACGGTGCGGTTAATTCCGACAGCCCTTACATCGAGCAGACGCTGAAGCTGATGTTCCGAAACAGCCCGCAGGAAATCTGCGATGAGCTGGTTCGACGAGCACAAAATAACCGCAATGCGAGCGATGATATCACGATTGTCGTCGCCAAAATATCGCGCTGCACAAGCAAAATCTGATCGCGCCTCACACATGCCATTCTTTTGCGGTTACGGCGCATCCCAAGACACCGCCCGCCAATGCTGTAATGGATTGTTTTCTATCTTCAAAGGAGACCAAAAACGAACGCGCGCTTTCCGTCTCCATCACACAAATTTTGTTTTTGCAAAAAATCGTAACCACCATTCACAAAACAAAGCCGGGATGCCTTTATGCATCCCGGCTTTGGCATAATCCCAAAATAGTGAGAGTCTCTGTCATAAAGACAGACCATTTGATTCCCGATTGGTGTTCATGTGAGCAACGTCAAAACTTACAGTAGATTTCGTCGAGAGACGGAGCTTTGCAAAAATATGGAACCTGAACCCGAAGTTTTGCGCTGTCTATATTTTGGGCCAAATATAAACTGGCAAATCCGCTCGTTCACATGCGCTGAAAATCGTTGTTTTGGCGTATCCCCCACGCATCGAGCGACCGTAAAAAGCCGATATCGGTGTCAAAACATCAAGAACGGCGAAGTCACGTTCAAGTTTTCGATAAACCCCGACCCACCAACTCGCACAGTGGTTGCCGTATCCTCAATTCAGTTCTTTTTGTCACTTTTCTTGCGGTGATGCAAAACTCTCTTTCCTTTCATCTCAGCTCTTTTTACGGCAAGTCTCAGCTTTCTCGCTCTCCCGAGGCGCACATTCCCCGAGCGCTTCAGCCCTGCTTGACCCATGAGCTGATCCACCCGGTCGCGCGTCGACCACATGAGTTCCCGCATTTGATCTCTCGTGAATGACACGCTGTCGACAAGCTGTTCAAACGCGGTGCCCCACGCCTCGCGCAAGGTATGCTCGTCCTCACGTGTGCGATCTTTCCTGCCCAACACCTCGCGGTATCTCGCGCATGCCTTTGCTATCGCGTCATCCCATGAGATATAGATTTGCTGTGCGGCGCGCGAGCCCATCTCGGCAAGTTTGCCTTGATTATCACACGCCCAAAGAATGCGGTCCCTCATTTGCACCGCGTCGTTGTCAACGATAATCCCCGTCTCCCCGTCCGAGATACCCTCAGCAGCACAGCTCCCTCTCAGCAGCAAGCTCGGACAATAACAGGCCGCCGCCTCGCGCACGACAATTCCGTTCGTGTCAAATGAAGACGGGAAAAGAAATAGATCGGCAAGGGTAAAATAGGTCCGCAGCAACTCGCGATCGTAGATCGCGCCGGTCATTTCGCAGCAGTCATCCATTCCCAGCTCTTTGATATAATCGGATATCGGGTCAAAATCCGGACCTTTTCCTATGAGTATGAATCTGCACTTCGCCCCGCTCTCCCTTGCTGCCCGCAGCCCGTCGAGCGACAGTTTGACTCCCTTATACCACATCATTCGTCCGACGAAGAGAAAGACCGTCTCGTCCTCTTTTATGTCGTGTTTGGCACGCAATTCGGCAACATCCGCATCGCAGGCGCGCCGCCGCTCAAAATCTGTTCCGTTTTCCATCACGATGAAATCGCCCTCGTAACCGAGGCTCCGCAGGTTTTCGCCCGCCCCTTGGGAGACCACCCAGACATCGTCGCAGGCGTTGATGTTTCCGATGAGAAACTTTATCGAAGCTCTCCGCAGCGCGTCACTCGCAAACACCCTATCAATGTCGATGTCGAATTTCGTGTGGTAAGTGAACACAATCGGCACGCCCGTAGCGTAGCGCAACACGCGTGCCAGCACTGTTGAGACATACGGACAGTGGGAGTGGATAATGTCTATCCCCTCCCGCTCAAGCCTTGAGAGCACCCTTTGATCGAATGGATAGCCCGCGCGATATCCATATTCATTTTTAATATATACGCTCGGATATCGCACAACTTCAAAAGGATAATCGTCTGTCACGTTCGGATAATACGGCGTCGCGACGACTGCCCTTCCGTAATCCCGCTCTATTATGCGGGCGTAGTTCACCGTCACATTGGCGACTCCGTCTATCGTCGGCGGGAATGAGTCGTTGAAGAGTCCAACTGTCATTTTATCCAATATTAAACTTCCTCCGCTTGAGAGATATCAGTATTCGGAAACGATTAGATATACCGTCACAATCCGATTCCATGTAACCGGCCCGATTATGCCGTCAGTCGCAAGCCCGAACAGCCCCTGAAACACAATAACCGCAGTACGCGTTCCGTTCCCGAATTTGCTGTCTATTGTGAGCTTGGGTATGCTTGTGAAATATATTCCGATCACATTGAGATAGCGCTGCATGGTTCCGACACTGTTTCCTACACTCCCAACGCGCAGCGCCGTGCCAGGATATGGCGGGTTAGCGGGCGTGCCGCCATTCATGTAAGAATAAAAGACCTCATAAAGCTGCGTCCACGTAAGCTGCCCGACAATGCCGTCAGCAACTAGGCCGCGCAATGTCTGAAAAGCCTTGACCGCCGCCATTGTCGTACCTCCGAACACTCCGTCCACCCCAACGGGACTGAGCTGATAATAGAATTCAGCTGCCGAGTTGAGGAGGAACTGCACGAGCGTCACATCCTCGCCGTAATCTCCGTAACGAACTATCACGCTCGGCTGCGGATAGACGATGTTGGGGTTGGTGATACCCTCGCTCGTCAGCTCGGCCAGTTTTTTGACCGCTGTATATATGTACGATATTTTGTACCACGTTGCCCGCCCGACAATACCGTCTGCGGCGAGGTTAAACAGCTGTTGGAATTTCATAACGGAGCTGCGCGTCGCTGCCCCGAACACCCCGTCGACAGTTCCGGGAGATGGAATCAGAGGGTAGTTGCCGCGTATTCTCGTGAGCTGATTTTGAATTGTGACGACCGCGCTGCCGCTGCTTCCGACCGAGAGCGGACTGCCGGGGTAGGACGACTGCGCCCCCTGTACCACAGGAGCCTCATACAGCGACACTCCGCTGCCGTAGTAGTAACGCAGAATTCCGAGCGGACTGTATCCCTGATCCGCGAGTGAGACGGTGCCCCACTGTTTGAGTCCGGGACACGTGGCCGTCGTTCCGTTGCAATATTCCGCGTAAAAAGGCTCGATGAAATTACTTTTTCTTATATAGGTCATGAATATCTCGTCGACTATCTCGCTGATGTTATCAAATATATTGCGGCCATAGACGAAATACTGATCGAAACTCGTCGAGTTTGTGATATCGAACGAGTACCCCCTGCTCGGATACCATTCGGTAAAAAAGCGATTGAGCACAAGAGATATCTGGCAATAGATGTTGGCGATGAGCGCGTTGCGCGGCCACGTTGGATAAATTTCAGAGCAGCAGACATTTTTGATATAGTGAGAGAAAGAGACGGTCACGTTGGATGCTCCTGCGTCGGGGCGTCCGAGGTGCACGCGCACGTTCTGCGGAATCGCCACAAGATCAAGTATTACAGGAGACATGCCCTCGGGCGGGACTTCCTGCGAGCTGCCCGAATTGACGTGATTGGGCGGTATTTCAATTATCTCTGGCGTGTTGAATATGCCGCTTCTCGGATCCACATTGAGCGGCTCGGGCGAAACTGGCAGAATGCTCGTCTGTCCGTCAAACACCTGCACTGCACGGACAATCACTTTGCGGTAACGCGGGGATTGCACAGTGACGTCACAGGTGGAGTAAACCTCCCCTTCAAAGAGCGGATCGAGAGAGAGCTCGGCGTCGGGCGCGGCAATATCGATGGTCTCGGTGCGCCCCGAAGCATCGGACACGAGTGAGATCGTTGTGCCGCAAGACAGTGTTACCGATACATATGAAATGAGTGGCAGCGCCTCCTCGGCCGCTGTTACCTCCACTCTAAGATGACCCATTCCCATAACAAAACCCCCTTGTCTTCGGTTCACGTCATTATATGCGCGAGTGTCAGACAGGGGACTGTTTTAACTTTATTCAACGAGAATATAAAAATAATAGAGCACTGATCCCTGTTCAAAGCTTGCATTCACCTCGTAGAGATATGCGCCGTTTTCAAAGGGAACTGTGAGATCCCCGCCAATGTCGGAAAGCGCATAGCTGTAACTCTCCGAACGGCGCACCGAGAGCGAGATAATCGGTTGCGAAAAAATGAGTTCGAGCTTCTCGCCGCCGAGCAGCACCGATGGAACAGGATACTGTTCCACAATATCTGCGGCCTCGCGCTTTGCCCGCCCTCCAAAGGGAAATGCCCAATCAAATCCGGCCACGATCACGGCGACATCTTTCGTGTCTGCGGTGACCGTCAGCTGCGTCACTGCATACTCCGGATGCTGGCGATCGATCATGTCCTTCACAAAAAACGCGACAAACCCCGCGCACACGAGCAACACGGCTCCCACTAATAGCTTTTTCATATGACACCTGATTCGGGAATATTCTCAGCGAGGACTATCTCGTCGCAAAATATTCGGCCGCTTTCTCATCACACTCCGTCGCCTGATCTGCGGCAAAACTCTTGTAATCAATTGCAGCCTCGCACAGCTGTGCGGGGTAGCTTTCCTGCAATTCGCTCTCTCGCATATCGACGCCCTCTGGTGTCCAATAATCTGCGAGCGCATACCCGTCCACCGACGAGCTGAAAGTAACCGCAACCGGTGATTGCGTCTGTGAAACGAGCGAGGGCTTACCATCGCGCCCCAAGTCGTAATCCCGCCACATGGCAACGGCATAAACCGTCACGGCGTTGCCGCCGTCAACCATTCCGAGCACCTCATGTGTCTCTGCCGCAAATTCACCCTGTCTGCGCACGGTGTTCACCTCAAGCACAGCGGCGGACAGCGCCTCTCCCAAAGCGGGCTCTATCTCTTTTCCCGGCACAAACTCACCGTTCACAACAGTTTTCGCTCCGCGCAAATCCGGTGAAGATTCGGGCAAAGCCTGCGTTACGTCCGCAGTGTGTTCTCCCGACGACTCGGCGTTCACTCCTGCGTCGTATGCGCTCTGCGTATAAAACTCATCCTCGCTGTGCTTATTCGACTTATCAATATTTCCGTTGCCCTCTCGCAGTGCGATGATCGACAGCGCCGCAATGCCCACCACAACAGCAAAGGACGCGGCGATCCGCGCGATCCGGTTCCAGGTGTGCACAACCTTTATCTCGGGTTTATCTCGCAGAAAATCCGCAATTTTTCGCGGCTCGAGTGACGCGGGCAGCGGAACTTCCTCAAACCGATGTTTGAGCTGTTCTTCAAAGATGTTGAGATCCTCGTTCATTCCGCTTTATCCCTATTCCCTTTCCATAATGCCGCGCAGCTTGGCAAGTGCCCTCATCTGTTTCGACCGCACCGTGTTGGGATTGAGCGACATGATATTTCCTATTTCCTGAGATGAATATCCGTCGCAAACACCAAAAACAACTATCGAACGTTCCTCCTGTGAGAGCGTCGCGAGCGCACGCTGCAAATCGAGGTTGTCCGTTATCTCTATCTCGCCTACATCATCGGATTGCATCGTCTCGGGAAGCTCTGATGTTGCATTATAATAGACCGCGCCTCTTCTGCGGCGAGCCTTGTTATACAATATCTTAAATATCCAGCCTTCAAACGCCTCCGCACTACGCAGCTTTCCTATACTCTCATAGGCGTCGGCGAGTGTCTCCATCACTGTGTCCTCAGCATCCTCTGCGATGCCGATGAGGTAATAGGCAGTCTTGTACAGCCGGTTATTGTAATGTGAATAGAGCAATGCAAATGCATCAGGGTCGCGCTTTTGTGCCGCGGCGACGAGCAGCATCAATTGTTCTTTATCCAAACCGAAGCTCCATTCGCCTCTCATACATTAAGAGGCGTCCCCGTGAAGTATTGTTGCATTATTATAAACTCTCCGGCGGATTTTCTCAAGTTTTCGCACCTGCCAGACACCGCAAGAATAGTATGTGCAAGAAAAGGGGGGCTGCAAACAGTGCTCACATGCACATGTGATCTCGGCGCTTTGCGCTCCAACGCGCTCTGGATCGGCCGAAAAACCGATCGACCGCTCATAGCCGTTCTTAAAAACGATGCCTACGGCGCCGGTTCTCCCTCGTGCGCCCTCGCGCTCGAGCCTTACGCACTTGCCTTTGCGGTATCGTCTGTCAGCGAAGCAACCGAGCTGCTGCGCGCCGGCGTGCGGCGCGACATCATGACAATCGGCCCGCTGCAGAGCTTTGACATCACAAGATTCCCCGAAAATGTGATTCTATCGATCGACCGTCTGCCCCATCTTCGGGAAATCGCATGCACCGCGCCTTGCTCACGCATTCAGTTGCGGCTCGACTTGGATGGAAGCGGGATCGGCATGGGTGAAGCGGAGTACCAAGAGGCTCTCATTTTTCTGCGAGAACACCGCTCTCTCAGACTGTATGGCGTCTTCTCTCATTGCCCCGGTCTGTACCGCAAAGAGCCTTCAACCGAGGCTGCCCGACGTTTTTCCTCTGCTCGCCGTGCCGCGCGCGAGTTGTCTTGCGATTCGATCTGCCATCTTGCGACGAGCGCGGCACTCGATATCCCCTCGTTGCTGTTCGACTCGGTCCGCTCGGGCACAGCGCTGTTCGGACTGCCGTCATTTGCAAACCAAAAGCTCGCCCCGCTGCGCCCGGTGCTGTCTATAACCGCTCCCCTTGTGCGCATATTCTCAAGCCGTGAACCGCTCTCCCTTTATGACTGTTGCGCCGACATGAACCATGTTCGCCGAGCGGGGGTTGTGGCTGCGGGGTACGGTTCTCTGCCTGCGCTTTTGCAGCGCAAGGATATAACCGTCGCAATTCGCGGAAAATTCGCACCGCTGATTGGCAGTTCTTCAATGTGTCATCTCGTTGTCGATTTGTCGAAGATACCCGAAGCGCGCGAGGGTGACAGCGCCGTTTTTGTCGGCAACAGCTGCAATCTCGCTATAACTGCCGAAAACTTCGCCCGGACCTGTGGAATTCCGGCCTGCCGCTGCGAGGGATCACTCTTTTCAACATCTTCCGCCAAAAAAATATATGTAAACGGCTGCGGGGTATTTCTTTCATGAAACCTTATGTTAAAAATAATCTCACAGGTCAGGTCGAGCTCACCGTCTCAAGACGTCTCGGCGACGCCGATATCCTCGCCCTGTCCGAAGTACAGGACGCTGTGGCACTTGCACTGGAGGATGACAGATTTTTTGTTGCAAATTCCGCGGAAGAGCTTGCGGCTCTGCCTGCACGGGGCGAACTATTTGGAATATTCGCAAGCGGAAAACTCTGCGCCGCCTGTGCATTACTGCGTCCCGGCCAAGGTTCGGGGCTGTCCCTTGACCTCGAACTTGTTGATGACGTGCCGTGCACAGCAGAGCTTGAAAGCTACTTCGTCCTGCCAGAATATCGCGGCAACGGTCTTGGTGGAGAACTCGTGCGTTTCGCCGTGCGCTGCGCTTTTGAGGAGATGGGCGCTCGGTATATCGCAGCCACTGTCTCTCCTCGCAACTATGCGAGTATAGTTGCCCTCATGTCGGAGGGTGGGTTCAGAATTCGCGCCCTGAAACTGAAGTATGGTGGGAAGCTGCGCTATATAATGCTTCGCGCGCGTGATGACAGCTCGGTGTTCACGGTTTATGAGAGATTTAATCTGTCGGATATTTACGGCATTAGTAAGTTGTTGACCAAAAAGTACGAGGGAATGGCCACTTTTTCTGATGAAAACGGAGGTTTTTTGTGGCTTGCCAAATAAAACTGTTGTCAAGATTTACATAATGTGGTAATATACAACAAACGATAATAATTTCTCGCACAGTTCGCCTATTTCATCAATAATGTGACGGTAATCGCAGACATCACAAACCCGACGACGTCTGCGGAAAGCGAACAGACTAACGCGTGTCGCGTGCGTCTGACTCTCGTCGCACCGAAGTATAGAGCAAGAGTGTAGAATGTTGTCTCGGTCGATCCCTGCATAACCGAGGTTACCCTGCCGACATAGGAATCAGGACCGCAGCGCTCAATTATGTCCTTAAACACCGCGAGCGCCCCGCTTCCGGAGATCGGGCGCACGAGCATAAGCGGAACTGCTTCTCGCGGAATTTTAACGAGAGATACGACGGGCTCGAGCGCAAATGACAACAGGTCAAGCGCTCCGCTCGCTTTAAACATGCCGACCGCAAGCATAATTGCGACCATCGTAGGCGCGATTTTGATTACGACCTTCAGTCCCGCGAGCGCCCCTTCAGTGAACCCCTCAAACACACCGCAGCCCCTGATCATTCCGTATATCAGAACGGCAGCCATGACCATTGGCACAACCCAGTCCCCGAAGCCTATTTGGATTTCCCTCCCCTTTTTTTTGCCGCGCGGCGGTTAAACAGCTTTGCCGAGCACACCGCAACAAAGACCGCACATGCGGACGTTATCCAAACGCATCCGATTATGTCGAGCGGAGAGCGGCTTCCCGCAATTGCCCGGATGGCAGCAGCCGTTGTCGGAACTAGCTGAAACGAGGCTGTATTCAGAACCGCAAATGTGATCATGTCATCGCTCGCGTCGGCACTGCCCCCGTTTATTCGGTCTAGCTCTGCCATGGCGTCGAGAGCCATCGGGGTCGCGGCCGCTCCAAGCCCGAGTATGTTTGCGACAATATTCATCGATATAGAATTGACAGCGCGCTCGCTTCTTTCGCGCAACCCCTTAAATATAATGCCGGTCAGCGGAGAAAGCGCGCGCGAGAGAGCGTCACACAGCCCCGAGCGTCTTGCAATCTCCATGACTCCGCACCAAACAGCAACCGTCCCACCCAATTGCAGGCAAAACTGCAGCGCCTCATATCCGCTCGAGAGCGCGGCGGCCGACAGCTCCGACATCCGCCCGAGCAGCGCCGCAAACAGTGCCGACAGCGCTATCAAGGCGCACAAAATCCAGTTCATCACAGCGAACACCCCTTTAATAATAAGCGGCTTGGCTGTATGATATTCAACATTATCTTGCTAAGGAGCAAAAAATGAAATCTGTAGGCATCGTGCGCGACATGGACAAGCTTGGACGAATCGTAGTTCCGGTCGAATTCCGCAATCTGCTCGGAATAGAGAGCGGGGACCCAGTTGAAATCTCAGCGGAAAGAGATAGGATCATCATAAGAAGGTTTGCCCCTTCCTGCGTCTTTTGCAAGAGCGAGACCGGCACAACCGAATACCTCGGTAAAACGGTGTGCGCCGACTGCATCAAACATCTGGCATTAACGACCCAAAAGTGACACAAAAAAGACCGCGAGGCTTGAATTGCCTCGCGGTCTCTTTTGGGGTATTGTCGCCAAAAATCAGTCCAGAAACCCTTTTTTGTATAGAATTCTCGCTGCTGCTATCGCAATTAACGCACCGACTGGAACCAGAACTCCAACCGAGCCTGCGAGACTCGGAAGCAGGACGAAGAGCGCGATCATGAAGACAAGCGGAGTGATTGCAATCTTCCAGTTTTTTGAAACATAAACAACCGCAAGTCCTCCGAACAGCGCCGGCAGTATATTGTTGAAAGCCGGTTGCATAACGGGCGAGTTGATAAACGGCTCAATGCGGCTGAGCAGTAGCACACCGACCGCAATCACCACAGTGCAAGTAATCGCCGAAATCGCAATTGCGATAGTCGAAATGACCTCGCCCTCTTCCGAGTTGGCCTCAACGTCCGCGTTGCGCATTGCATTGAGCGCGCAGGGGACCTTTAGATTTGTGAGATTTCCGGTGATAAATCCGAGGTATGAGCCGCCCGTACCGAGCATTGGCACATAGGTCAGCACTTCTATTGTTCCGACCGTCCAGAAAATCGGCGCGACGCCTACAAACCCCTTGATGATACCGCCTATTCCGGGCCACGCATCATATCGCACACAGATTGCGACTGGCACCAGTACCAACAGCACAGTTGCGGCAATGTCCCAGATGCGACCGAAAAAGTGCACTCTATCGCGATAAGTTCTCTCCTTCATCTCATACACCTCCATTTGCGAGCTTGGTGATAAAGTCGGTCAGCGGAATGGAGAGCGCCATCGCTCCGAGCATGCTTATGGGCAGCGCATATTCCGTTATCCATCGCGCGCCTGTCTTTTTGTGTATCGCACCGCATATCAGCATTATGACAGCCGAAACCAGCATGACAAACACGGGAATCCAGCCCGTTATACCCTGAGTCACATCGGCAAAGATGACGCCGAGGAAAGCCGAGATCATGCCGAGAAACAGCCCCGTCATGAAGAATTCGCTCCACCTCTTGTCCTTTGCGCCTAGCTTTGTTAACCCGTTCTCAATCCTCTTGCCAAAAACCGAAACGAGGATAGGCCCCGGGAGTATTCCGAGCGTCATCACCCACGCAATTGTCGAAAACGCGCGTGGGTCGTCGATGAGATTAGACAAACTGAGCCCGATTGCAGACGCCGCAGACGCCGCCGCCGTTGTCTCATATGTCAACGCGCCTATTACCGACAGCCGCAGCCACGGGAAAGGAAACCCGAGCGCCTTGGACAGAGCGATAACTCCGAGCAAAATTGCAACGGACGGAGCAATCGTGAACACTGCCGCAGTTATCATAGTGTTCTTGAGTACGCTCTCCTTCATCCCGATCTTTCGTGCCTGCGCGAGTGCCTTCACGAGGAAGAACACCGATTGCGCGATGATCACCACAACTACAACGGCCGTAATCGCGTACATAAAGCCGTCGTTTGGATTGAACATAATTCCTGCCTCCCAACTATTCTATCTTTTTTTATATTATACCAGCTGAAACGCGACATAGCAAAGCCCCAAAACACAATTGCCCCACATAAGCGCTTTCAAGGCACGGTGTAACTTGCCTTGAAAAACGAAAACTTTGTCGCCCCTTGACGCGCATCACAAGCGGAGATTTGGGGTTTGCTTCAAAACTGCGACATCGTTCGCTGTCACGACATCTTTTGTGTTACATCCTCTGGCGCTACGTATTTAAGTTCAATCGCCATAATGACATTCGCAAACAGCGTTGTTTGGCATGCATTAGCTATATTTAATCAACAACACTGATATTGACAATAATGAAAGCGGCAAAGGTTACCTGCGAACTCCGGGCTGTCGGAATGAGCCTTGCAAATTTGTTTCCTTCGTATCGATATTTTGCCTTGGCAATCGCTTGTCAGAAAATGAATATCGGCTTGATAGTTATGTTCCCGAGTATCTCTGATGCATTCAAGCCAATGTTACCCACTCCGGTGTGATGAAGCTTCTGTGAAGCGCGAAAATATTCCAAAATCCGAAACGTCCGTTTTTACGAAAAAAGGAGAGCAAACGCTCTCCTTTTTTAAATGATAACTGTTTAAAATCGCACAACAGCCAACATGGCAGATGAATTTGATTCTGACATAGATCGAAAGGAATCGAAATTTACTGCGCGCCTTCCTCTATGTTTTCTGATTTTGCAGTTTTGTCCACATTAGCTTTTTTGACTTTTTTAAGCGTTGCCGCCGCATAAATCGCAAGTCCAACGACCGTGGCAATATAGGGTATCGCGGCGACGAGGTTGGAAGAAAATCCTTTTAGCCCCGACATTTTGATTCCGACCGCGTCGGCAACTCCGAAAAGCAACGACGCAAGCATTGCGCCGACAGGCTCCCCGTTTCCCATTGCACGCGCTGCGAGCGCGATAAAACCGCGCCCTGCAACGAAACCACTGTACCAGCCCGAAAGGTAGTACATCGACATGTATGCTCCGCCCATTCCGGCAAGTGCGCCCGAAATTCCGAGTGCGATATAGCTTATCTTGCGCACACTGACACCGACAGAATCGGCTGCGTTCGCGTTTTCACCAACCGCGCGTATCTTGAGCCCGAGCGGTGTCTTGTACAGCAAAATGTATACGAGAAGCACACACAGGAACGCAAAATAAGTTAGGACACAGTGCCCTGAGAGCACTTCTCCGATATACGGGATATCTTTAATAAGTGGTATCTCAATTGTCGGCAGAAGCTTGTTCGCAAGACCACCGGAATTTCCGCGAAGTCCCGTGAGCATGTATAGCATGAATATTGTACCGCCCGCACCGATCGTGTTAATCGCGATACCGGCGAGTATGATGTCGGTTCTCAGCTTGAGCGCAAAGAAACCAATCGTAAGACCCAGCAGCGCGCCGATCAAAATTGCGCCCAGCAACCCCAAAAAAGCGTTTTGTGTCCACACTCCTATGAGCGAACCGAGCAGCGCGGTCACCATCATCGTGCCCTCAAGTCCGATATTGGTCTTTCCTGCCTTTTCAGCCACCACCGCCGCGAGTGCCGCAAAAAGTATGGGCGACGTAATTCGCAGCACGGAAAACAGAAATTCCGGCTTGATAATGCTCTCTAATAAAGACTGCATTACGCTGTGCCTCCCTTCGCTGCGGCCGCTTTGGCAAGTTCTTCCTTGGCACTCTTAACGACGACCTTTTGCCGGTATCCCGACAGGAACTGGTCGGCTGCGAAGAACAGAAAAATCACAGATTGAATAATGTCAAAGAGCTCAGAGGGGATTCCCGCTAACGTTCCCATAAGCTCACATCCCCTGCTGATATACGCCAGAAAAAACGCTGCCACAGGGACATAGAGCGGATTGTTTTTTGCGAGAATTGCTATCGTTACGCCGGTCCAGCCGTAACCGGGCAAATCGCGCCACAGAAATGTGCTGTATCTTCCGAGGTTCTCGACCGCTCCGCCCATTCCTGCAAGAAATCCTCCAATGACCTGTGCCGAGACGATCATTGTTCCGACCTTAATACCGGAATATTTTGCGAAGTTCTGGTTTATTCCGATCATGCGTATCGCGTAGCCCCATTTTGTGCGGTACATGAATATCGCCACAAACACAGTCATGACAAGGCCAATCACGATGCCCCACTTCGCGTCTGTGTCCGGTATGATAGCACCTATCCTCGCGCCTTCTTTAAACGGGTAGGTCATGAGAGAGCCTTTGCTGCGGTCTGCAAAGTTCACATTGAGAAAATGCATTATTACCTTGGCGATGATGTAGTTGAGCATCAGCGACGACACCATCTCGGAGGCGCCGAGCTTGGTTTTCAGCAGCGCCGGTATCAGCATCACAACAGCGCAAGAAAGACTTCCTATTAGCACGCAGATCACAGCATGAAGCCCCGCGGGAAGATCGAGATACACCGCGCACAGAGCCGCAACAAACGCGCCCATCATAACACAGCCCTCGCCCGCGAGATTGAACTGGTTTGCAGAAAACATAACGCATACTGCAAGGCCCGTGAAGATGATCGGAATCATTCGGCCGAGTATTGTGAAAAATGAACTGGTGTTAAAGATCACCCCACCCTCTTTTGCCACCTTAAAGAGCGGTGAAAAGAAGAAGGACTTGAATGCCTTTATAGGGTCTTCTGCGACTATAAACACAAGCAGCATAGCAATAGCGAGCGCGACTGCAATTGCCGCCGTGGATCGAATCACATTGAACCATCTCTCACGGTTGCTACGCATAAACGACCCTCCCTATCTCCTCGCCGGACTGCTTTTTAAGCCCGAGCATATATTCGCCCATCTCCTCGTCGGTGAGCGCTGACGTGTCGTCAAAGTATGCAACGATCTTTCCGCCATAGAGGATTATAAGGCTGTCAGAAAGCTCCATGACCTCATTGAGGTCGGCTGAAACGAGCAACACCGCCGCGCCGGCGCGCGACAGCTCAACGAGCTTGTTACGTATAAACTCGGTCGCACCGACATCGATTCCGCGGGTCGGCTGGTCTGCTATTATCAGCACGGGGTCGCTCGAAAATTCGCGCGCGACAACCACCTTCTGAATGTTTCCGCCCGACAGCATTTTCACCTGCTGCTTGCGGGATTTGCAGAGCACCATATATTCGTCAATAAGCTTGTCCGCCTCATCGTGTATCGCATTCATATTGAAAAATATGCCCTTATTGAACTTCTTTTGATCATATCTGTCGGATATGACGTTGTCCTCAATAGTTCCCTCTCCAGCGATTCCGAGAACCATGCGGTCCTCAGGTATGTGCGAGACGCCCATGTTGCGGATCTCGCTTTGAGGAAGGCTGATAACGCTTCGTCCGTTGACCGTCACCTCGCCCGAGTCGGGTACATTGAGATTGAAGAGCATGTCAACAAGCTCACGCTGTCCGTTTCCCTCAACCCCTGCAACACCGAGTATCTCGCCCTTGCGCAGTGTGAAAGAAATGCGGTCGAGCATCTTTTTGTTCCACTCGTTGGTATATTCCAAATCCTTGACCGACAACACGACATCTGTCGGTTGCGACTTGTCCTTCTGAACCTCAAGCACAACGTCGCGTCCTACCATCAGGCGAGATATTTCCTGTTCGGAAATGTCTGCGGTCTCATATACGCCCATCGATTTTCCACCACGCATTATGGTCAGACGGTCGGTCAGTTCCTTGATTTCCTTGAGCTTGTGAGATATGAAAATTATCGTATAGCCCTCGCTCTTGAGGTGCTTTAATTCCTTAAATAGTTCGACCGTCTCCTGTGTTGTGAGCACGGCAGTGGGCTCGTCGAGAATCAAAATACGGGCTCCGCGAACGAGCGCCTTGAGTATCTCCACCTTTTGCTTCATGCCGACAGGGATATCGACGACCTTCATAGCAGGTTCAACGTGCAGGTTGAATTTTTCGGAATACTCTTTCGTTATCGCAACCGCGCGCGCGTAATCGATGAATAAACCCTTTTTTTTAGGCTCCATTCCGAGCACTATGTTCTCGGCTACCGTCAGCGACGGAACAAGCATGAAATGCTGATGTACCATTCCGATACCGTGCGCTATGGCAACGTTGGGTGAGGTAAAATTGACTTTTTCTCCGTTTACAATAATCTCGCCTTCTGTGGGCTGCTCCAGCCCGAACAGCATCTTCATGAGCGTGGATTTTCCCGCTCCGTTTTCACCCATCAGCGCATGAATTTCTCCCTCACAAACAGAGAAATCGACACTCTGGTTGGCAGCGATGCCGTTTGGGTAGACCTTCGTAATGCCGTGCATTGCGACCGCGTCCTTAGTACCCTCCATAAACCGGTATTCCCCCAAACCTTTATATCGTTAAAGGGGGGCCTTTGACAGCCCCCCTTTAAAGCACAAGCCGTTATTCTTTTGATATTCAGATGTAAACCGCTTACGGTTTCATCGTATCTCTGAGTGTGACGACTCCGTTTGTCTCGTCGCCGATAGCGGTCGAAACCTTGATCGTTCCGTCCTTAAGACCGGCCTCGGCCGCCTTGACGGCGTCCTGAACATCCTGAGGCGCAATCTTTGCAAAGTTCTTGTCGGTCACGATGCCGACTCCGTTGTTGGTCAGGTCGAGACGTACATGCTCGCCCAAATGCTCCTTGCCAGCGTCCAGCTCGTCAAAGAACCAAACAAGCGAGGCTCCGCAGTTCTTGAGGCCGGAGGTGAGGGTGCGCGCCGCCTGATCGGCGGGAAGCGTCAATTCCTGGTCGGAGTCAACGCCGATGAACCACGTCTTTGTCTCAACAGCCGACTCGACTCCGCCGTTACCGGCTCCGCCGGCGACGCCCCAGACGATGTCAGCTTTGTTGTCATTGACCATCGCAAGTGCAAGCTCTTTGCCCTTGCCGGTGTCAACAAAGCTCTCGGTATAGCGTGTGTCAACCTTGACTTCGGGATCGGTGGCTTTGACGCCTTCGAGGAAGCCATAAAGGAAGTCGTTGATTACGGGCTGGTCTCCGCCGCCGACAAAGCCGACGACCTTATCCGCATTGATGCCTTCGATGTCTGTCTTCGAGGTCATCATGGCCGCGAAAACGCCCATCATATAGCCCATCTGGTTCTGAGCATACTCGATGCAGCAGACGTTCTTGAGCGCGCCGATAACATCATCATAGTAATCATAATAGATGAATTTCTGCTCGGGATACTTCTCGGCAGCAGCCTTGACGATTTCGGGCATCTGCCAGGTGCTTACCACGATGTAGTCATACTCGCCGGCAGCGGCGATGTCGTTGACTGTGCTCTCCCACTTGGGACGGTCGGCGTCGGTTCCGCCAAGCTCTTTGGTCTCGAGCTCGATGCGGCCGGCAGCTTTCAGCTCCTGCAGACCGGCTTCGGCGCTGTCGAAGAACGACTTGTCGCCGAGATTGCCGTTAACGACGTTGCAGACCTTATACTTAGGTGCTTCGGGAGGTGTGGCACCCTCATCGGGTGTGGGGGCGGGCTCTGTCTTCTTGCACGCTGCAAACGAGAACGCAAGCGCTAACACAAGAAGAATAGCAAGAAACTTCTTCATTCTTTATAAGTCCTCCAATTTTTATAAATTCCCTTCGGCTCACCCGCGCGCTCCTTGCCCTTCGTATGCGAAGAACCCCGGAAAGGTCTCCTTCGGGAGACGCGGACATTGCTCAAGGAAATTCAGCGGGTATCCCCGCTTGTTAATAATTATATATCTATAAGCGTTTTTGTCAACTCGCTAATCATTACATTTGCGTTACTTTGAGGCAGTTTTTGTGCAATATGACGGGGATTTTATTTCATTTTTGTCTACCGCCACAGAGGAAATCGACTTACATTGTCACGGCCTGAGCTATGGAATCTATGATCTCAAGCTCGTCGTCCCAAAACTGTGCATTGTCTATCATGCGCACATTCTCCGCGATCTGTTCGGGACGCGAGGCTCCGATGAGAACACTCGTCACAGCGTCATCCCGCACCACCCACGCGAGCGCCATCTGCGCGAGAGATTGCCCTCGAGCGCGGGCAATTTTATTGAGCGCCTCGATCTGTTCAAGCCGCTCTGGCGTGAGCTGCTTATCGGTCAGGAAACGGCCGTCACGCGCAATACGGCTGTCGGACGGAACGCCAAATAGGTAGCGGCCGGTAAGCAGTCCCTGTGCAAGCGGGGAGAACGCAATTATGCCTTTGCCCGATCCCGCAGCGGCGCGTTTGAGGCCGTTTCGCTCTATGGTGCGGTCGAAAATGGAATACCTGTTTTGGTTTATGACATAAGGACAGCCGAGTCTATCGAGGATACCTCTCGCGCGCAGCATCGTCTCCCCGTCGTAGTTGGATATCCCGGCATAAAGAGCTTTGCCGCTTTTGACCGCGCTGTCGAGAGCGCCCATGCTCTCCTCCAGCGGTGTCTCCGGATCCATTCGGTGATGGTAAAATATATCCACATAATCGAGCCCGAACCGTTTGAGGCTGGCGTCTAAGCCCGACAGCATGTGCTTTCGGGATCCCCAGTTTCCGTAAGGACCGTCCCACATTGGATATCCCGCCTTGGTGCTTATTATCAGCTCGTCACGATAGCTTGCCAGATTCTCTTTAACTATTCGGCCGAAATTGCGCTCGGCATCTCCTGCATCAGGCCCGTAATTGTCTGCGAGGTCAAAATGGGTGATTCCGAGATCGAAGGCCGTGAAGCACATCCGCTTCATGTTTTCGATGTCTCCCGTGCGTCCGAAGTTGTGCCAAAGCCCGAGCGAGACAAGTGGCAGGAGCAGCCCGCTCTCCCCGCAGCGCTTATATTTCATGACGCCATAGCGCTCAGAACTTGCGGTATATATCATAGCAATAGCCTCCGAATATGTTGTTTGCGGTCATTTTAGCACAGCCGTGTGCAAATGTATATTATTCACGCAAGCGCAAAAGCTGCAAAATATATCCTTTTGCAGCTTTTGCGGGTTGTTTTGTTCTTCCTCATTCAGAAGCTTTTTGGATCGTTTCGCAACGCAAGTATACATCGAGCCGCCAATCTCGCCGCTTTCCGAAATTCTTCCTGTGAGATCTTGTGACGCAAGCATGTAAAATGCCAAACGCTAACATATCAGCCATTATTTTTTCCAGTTGACCGCTCGTTGCATTCACTTCATGACTTTGGTATTATGGTAATAATATAAACCAAGCGCGGTTTCTGCGCAAAACGTCAAAAAAATTTAGGAGACATGGAAATGGCTGAGACAAAGTCTGTAAAGAAAAAGTTGGAAACAAAAGCCGCAAGGCCCGCCGAGGCAGCCGAAGCCCCCGAGCAGACGCTGAATGTGTCGGGCGCACCACGGAACAACGCTGTCGGTCTGCGTATTGGCGCAATCGTGCTGTGGGTGTTGGCAGTTGCCTGCGAGGTGCTCACGATTCTAATGCTGCGCGGAACAATGTATGTGAATCCCGAGCATAAGCAGATGTTCCTCATCGGAGGACTCGTTCTCGATCTGCTGTTTGTCATCATCGGCTCGCAACTTTGGAAGGCCGCAAACCACAAGTCGCCCGCATCCAAATCGAACGCCATTAAGTTCTGGCTTTGGAATAACATGGGCGTGATCGTCGCTGTAATCTGCTTCGTCCCTCTCATCATCTTCCTGCTGCGCGACAAGGAACTCGATCCGAAGACCAAAAAGCTCGTCACGATAGTCGCCGCCGCGGCACTTCTCATCGCGGGAGCTGCTTCATATGATTATAAGCCCGTCGCAAAAGAAGACTTCACCAAGGACACCGCCGCTACAATGCAATCGATGGGTGATGGCAGCGGACAGTGCTATTGGACGCGCTTTGGCAAGAGCTATCATCTCGATAAGAACTGCCAGACGCTCACAAGAACCTCTTCTGCAAACCTTTTCAACGGCACGGTCGACGAGGCCTACGATGCGCACCGCATCGACCCCTGTGATTTCTGCGCGGGAGGCAAAGAAGTTACAGACAAGCCAGAAACAGAGCAGCCTGCCGCGTAAAAGCCCCTTCCTCTTTTATCTGCCCTAACCGGCAACGTCAGTTTCGGCCTCAATGCGGTACTTAATGCATAGCCACAAAAACACCCCCAAAGTTTTCGAAAGAAAACCTTGGGGGTGTTTTTGTAGCTTGCTTGTTTAATATGCATGTTCAGTGCAGTTATAGAGATACAACATATAAAATACAGGTGTCACAACAAACCGGCCGGCAACAAAAATTGGCCTCTCGCAACAATTGGCGAAATTAAAAGTTCCTGATGCACGTCTGTTTCAACGGTTTTATACTCCAACAAACAGGACAGTTTGAAATAGGTGTGAGATGTTTCCTGAAAATTCAAAAATGCGCTTTGCTTTGATTTGTTCCCTTATCAAATCAGACTCTACGGATTCGTTCAAAGCCTCGCAATCATTCTTTTGCTTTCGCACCGTTCATTAAATTCCAAGCCTGGGATTCAGCGATCGCATTGCCGCTATCGTCCTGTCGGCAAGTTCTTCCGTCGTCATTTCCAGACCCTCTGCGCCCTGTGCGATCACGTCGCGCGAACATCCCGCCGCAAATGTCGGCTGTTTGAACTTTTTCATGACCGACTTCACCTCGAGATCGTCGACACTTTTAGACGGCCGAATCATCGCCACCGCCCCGATCAGCCCTGTCAGCTCATCGATTGCAAACAGTACCTTTTCCATCTTCCGCTCAGGTGCAAACTCAACGGGAACCAGTCCGTATCCATGACAGGCACAGGCTCGGATCACGCTCTCGTCGATATCTCGCCCGCGCATAATCTCAATTTCTTTTACGCAGTGCTCGTCCGGATACCGCTCAAAATCGAGATCGTGCAGCATCCCGACAACAGCCCAGTATTCCTCATTTTCGGGATCGAATTCCCGCGCAAAAAATCCCATCACTCCCGACACTATCTCGGCGTGTCTGCGGTGGAACTCCTCTGCGTTGAATTCTTCCATCAGCTCGCGAGCTTGCGCGAGTGTCGGTACATAGCTCATCTTTTCAAACCTCCGTTGCTGATTTCTCTGCTATAAGCGCGAGCTTGCGTTCACGCGTCAGGCGCTTGATTGACGCCTCTCTGCGAAGTGCCGCGCTCCTGTCCTCAGCCCGCTCGCAGTAAACTAGTTCAACCGGCCTGCGTGCGCGGGTGCAGCGAGATGCCGTGCCCGCGTTGTGGGCTGCGACACGCCGCGCGACATCGTTTGTCCATCCTGTGTAAAGAGAACCGTCGGCGCATTTTAATATATAAACGAATGCGTCTGTGTTCATCTCCCGCTTGATTCCCCACGACCTTTTTCTGTGCAAACGCAACGCTCCGCTTTGGGACAGCTGCCACAACCGGAACATCCGGCACAGCCATCGCCCGCTTTTGAGCGCGCAATCGACACCGCCGCTGCAATCGCACCCGCGACAAGCGCCGCCCCAAACAGGAGTGTCGATATAAGTCCTGTCATGTTTTTTCTCCCGACACAATTAATCGCACCCGTGCAGATGTCACACGGTGCCTGTAAGCGCAACTGTATTCAGCCCTGCACGAAGAGCTTGCGCATGCTGAAACCTTCGCGGAATTAAATAGACCTTGCCGTCCTTTAGGAATCGTGCGCCCGTCTGCTTGAAATAAAATCCGCAGCCGGCGCGGTCACACTGCTCGCGCAGCGACTGCACCCATGCAAAATCGCACACCCGCGCGTCCGGGCCAGACTCTCCGCCGACAACGACATTGCTGATCCACGGTCCGAGGTAGCGCTCGAGTCGAACCGGACCGAGCAGCGGCTCGCAGCAGATCATCCGTCTGGAGAGCGGGGATTCGAGGTATATCGGAAGCCGTTCGTCGGCGCGGCACTGATTTTCAGCCGTGACGCAGACAGTGATGTTGCGAAATCCGCAATCACCCCAGCCTTCGGGCAACACGGAGACAAGCCGCTCAATTCTCTTCGTTATAAAGAGAAATTCGCAATCGTCCCGCTCACGCATCATCTCCCACGCCCGAGGACGCCATTCATCTGCATCCTCGACGAGGAAATCAGAGGAAAAACACGTCCAGATCAGCTCACCCGAAGCTATTTTGTATTCGCCGTTTCGCGCGCGCCGAACCGGAAGATTGAAATCTGAGGTTTTGGTGACAACCGAGCTGTTGCGCCCCCGCCTCTCGTCAATTCGGTATACGTAGCAGTGAGCGCAGCCTTCGCTCTTTTTGTGACAGCCGTGCCACGGATTCCAGCTCGCCACCTCTTCGTCCTCTCCTGCTATTTAAACTGTCGCAACCGATCAATATATCTACTTTTGTCCGCCTCGTCCATAAAGCTTGCACGCACAGCGTTGATATTCATGTCGATGATATCTTCGTGCGTGAACCCGCATTTTTCAACTGCAATCCGGTATTCATCCTCAAGCGTCGTGTCGGCTATAATCGGATTGTCACTCGACAGCGTTATCGCGATTCCCGCGTCGAAAAGCTTCTTTGCGGGGTGCTCTGCAAAGGAGGGCTGGGTCTCGCACTGAATGTTGCTCGTAAGGCAAATTTCCAACGTGACTCCGAGATTTTTTGCCTTTTTGCACAGCTCTTCATCTTCCGCAATATGGTGCCCGTGACCTATTCTCCGTGCTCCGAACCGCTCGATTGCGGCGCGCACAGTATCCGGCCCTTGGCTGTCTCCGGCGTGGCAGGTGAACGGCACACCCAATTCCTGCGCAAGGTCAAACAGCTCGGCGTAGTCCTCGAGCGGACACAGACCCTCTGCCCCCGCAAGATCGATGCCGCGAATAATATCGTCTCTCATCTCGCTCGCAAGCCGAACCGTCTCGAGATTTGCCTCACGGTTGAGCAAAGCGCCCCCGAGCGCCATGCAGCACAGTATCACTCCGATTTTTATCCCTGCGCATTCGGCCAGCGCCCGGCGCACTCCGCTCACTACCGCGGCAATGGCATCACTTTGGCACAAGAGCTTTTGCGTGTGCAGCTGCGGCGCAAAGCGTATTTCGGCATATCCGCATCCCTGCGCCGCCAGCCTCAAGACAAGCTCGTACGCAACCGTATCAAGCGCCGCTGAGTCCTGCAGCACCCGCGTTGGAAGATCAAATTTTGTGAGATATTCGTTGACACTGCGACAGCTCGCATCGTTGACCACATATGGAACCAAGTCCTCCGCGCTCTCTGCGGGCAGCTCTATTTTTCTCTCATTCGCGAGCCTAAACAGCGTCGATGGCGCAATCGCGCCGTCCAAATGCAGGTGCAGCTCGATTTTGGGGAAATCAAAACCGGAATTCATTGTACGCCTCCCGTAACTTACGCTGCGTCGTCGGCAGGAGCATCGGTCGTGCCGTCGGCGGGAGCATCGGTCGTGCCGTCGGCGGGAGCATTGTCCGCAGGTATCTGATCAATCGGCGCCGGTTGATTCCATTTCAGCTGATCGAGTGTGATCTTGTCGTAGCCACGGGCAAATTTAACTTTCAGTGCCTCGGTATATTCCGCAACTTTTGCCTCTATTCTGTCCTGCACAACAGAGGGATAAATTTCGGTGTAGATCGGCTCAAGCCGCTTAATAATATGATATCCGTTGGTCGACTCGACAATTTCACTGATTCCGTCAAGCGCAAGTGCCTTTGTTCCCTCTTCAAACTCGGGAACCATGTCTCCGGGGCCGAAGGTGTATCCTTGGGGATAGGTTTGCAGACCCGGATCCTCGCTGTATTTTTTCATGAGCGTGTCGAAATCCTCTCCCGCGCCGAGCTTTGCCAAAATGTCGTTGGCAAGTTTCAGCTTTTCGGCCCGGACTTCCTCGGTTGCATCCTTGCCGACCACGATCAGAATGTGTTTTGCGCGCATTATGCCCTTTTCCCCAACATATGTCTTCGCTTCCTCGTCGGTCACTTTAGAATATTCGGGCAATGTGTTAAGATAATCGAGCAGCTTGTATGCGCGCTGCTGTTCTGTCATGAGCGTTTTGTACAGTTCCTCGGTTAGGTAACTGTTGTTGAGCGCAGTCAGATACTCCGCATCTGTCTTATATGAGCTTTTCGATTCGGCTATATATTCGTCCAGCTTCGCTATCTCATCGTCGGTAAGCTCAATTCCGAGATCCGTCGCCCACTTTTGACGCGCGACCGTTCCCTTGATCTGATCCTCAGCTATCTGCTTGAGATTTGCAAATGCCTTGGGGTTCTGTTCGATAAATCCGGGATAATATCCCTCGAGCTCATCTCTGATTCCGAGGATAACATTGAGGTATCTTTCGGGCGATATCTTTTCGTCTCCGATTGTCATCACGGTGTCGTTGCGCGTGAGCGGGGTGCTGTTGAAGATGTTGTCAAAAAACTTGTGAAATCCGCTGTCCTTAGGCAGAAAAACAAAAAGTCCCAGCAGCGAAACCGCAACTATCGCGACGCAGAGCGCGGCGACGAGCCATTTGTTGGTTGCTTGTTCTTTCTTGTATTTGAAGACCGCGTCGGCGCTGTCGATTTCTGCCGATTCTTCATATCCCTCGTCTTTTGCACTGTACTTCTTTTTTGCGGAATCGCCATCTACGACATCCTCTTCATCTGAGCTGTCCCCCGCCTTAAAGGTGTGTTTTACAGCTTCGGAGGGTGAAATATCATCGGTCGGCCCAAGGGCTTCCGTCTTTTTCTTTTCCGGTTCACGTGCAGCCTTCTCTGTGACCTCAGCGGTCTCCTGCTCGTGAGACGGGTCTTTCGCCGAGTTCTCCGCTTTGTCTGCACCGACGATCTCCTGCTCTGTATTGGTTTCACCCACCGCGATGCCTTCCGCCTCGTTATTTGTCCTGTTCTCTTCCATTCTGTCTCCTTACCGGCATTGAATGCCGTCTGATTTTATCTTTGGTTTATCACTTGACATATCGGTATATAATTATAGCAGAAATGCCGTTTCATAACAACAATTACGAGAGACATGTGCAATCGCCGGAATTTGTCATGCCGAGTAATTTTTCTCTGTCACAATATCGCTGTTTGAAAAGTATCTTTGCATTTTGTAAGTTCCGCTAAGAACGACTGAGTCGTCAGCTTTGCGGATATCTGAAAATACTCAGGACAAGAGGTGGTCACAACGGGCAAGAAAAAAATGCTTTTCATCGTCAATCCCTGTTCCGGCCGGGCCTCTATAAAATCACATCTTCTGGATGCGATCGATCACTTTACCTCTGCGGGCTTTCTTGTCACCGTTTATGTGACACAGCGAGCAGGCGAAGTTGCGGATGTTGTCGCCTCTCTCGGACAGGGTTACGATCGCATCGTAGCGAGCGGCGGAGACGGAACTATAAACGAGACACTGAACGGACTCATGCGACTTCCGACGCAAATTCCTCTCGGGATAATTCCCGCGGGAACAACAAACGACTACGCCTACTCCCTCGGAATATCCTCATCTGTCGTGGAAGCCGCCGAAATCGCCGTGTCCGACAATCTGTTCGCTATCGACGTCGGAAGCTTTAACGGCCGCTACTTCACCTATGTTGCGGCGTTTGGCCTGTTTACCGAAATAACATATGAAACCTCTCAGGATCTCAAAAACGTGCTCGGCGTCGCCGCCTACGCGCTCGAGGGTGCGCGCAGAATACTCGACATCAAAACTTATCACATCTCTCTTGAATACGACGGCGGTTTTATTGATGACGAGGTCATAATCGGTCTTTTCTCCAACTCTGTTTCGGTCGCCGGATTTCGCACCGCCTTTGACGGCGCAAAGCTGGACGACGGGCTGCTTGAAATAACGCTCATCCGTCCTCCGAAAACGCTCGCGGATATTCAGGCCATAATAAATATTCTGCTCGATTTCGAGCGGCTCAACACTGTCGAAAGCGATTTTCTCACCGTCGTCACTACCAAAAAGGCCCGCATTTCCTGCAACGAGCCGCTTAAGTGGACGGTAGACGGAGAGAGCGGCGGGGTTTTTCTCACCTCGGATATAGAAAACGTGCATCACGCCGCCATCGTCGTCACCGGTGAACGCAAATAGAGACGCGCGCCGTCTGCACAGCAAAACCGCACGGTTTTTGCGATATGCAACCCGGAGCAAAACGAAGGGCGCGCGCCGACTCTCGGACGTTAGACAAAAAACACAGCCCACTGCCAGGCACTTTGGAAAAGTGTCGGCAGCGGGCATTTTTATCGGTGAATTTGTTTCCTCATGTTTTCGTTACACGAGAACGTATCTCTCTATAATATCCGCAACTCCATCGTCGTTATTTGACGGAGCAATGAGATCTGCGACTGCGAGTGCGTCGGGCGTCCCGTTTGCCGTGCAAACTCCGATTCCCGCTGCTTTGATCATAGATATGTCTGACGAAGTATCTCCGAACGCCATTATTTCCTCGGGAGAAACACCGAGACTCTCTGCCACCTTGAGAAGCGTGACCGCCTTGTTCACGCCCTTGGGCGTGATGTCGATGACCTGCTTGTCCGAGACGAGCACCTCCGCCTTGCCGACAAGCGCCATGTCCAGCGCGTCCGCAATTTGCTGCGTCATCGCGGGGTCGAGCAGCACGAGATTGCCCTTGTTGAAAACAATTTCCTCGTTCTCATCAAATGTGCGGCAGTGTCCTTTAAATCCAAAATAGTGCTCTGTTACCTCCACCTCGGGACACTGTTTCTCGAAATAGTATTCAGTACCGGAAATGCAGTGAAAAAAGACGCCACGCTCGCGGCAAAATCGAGCTATTTCGAGCGGCACATCGGAAGATAACACCTCGGAACTCACTGTTTCCCCCGATGGATATCTGCTGACAAGCGCGCCCCCGAGAGACATTATCAAGCCCTCAAGCCCGGATTTTTCAAACACCCATTGCGACGCGAGATACGGCCGCCCTGTCGCTATCATCACATGCGCTCCGCTCTTCGCGGCAGAGCGCAGTGCGGCGATGTTGCGCGGCGAAACCTGCTGTTTGTCGTCGAGCAGCGTGCCGTCGAGATCTATCGCCAAAAGTTTATATTTCATCGCATCATACCGGCCACGGCAGTTCCCACAAGAGTGGCGTTGTCTATCTTGATAAACTCGAGATATCTGCGGTGCTTGCCGATCACAAATTCTCCTATAAAAATATTAAGCAGCTCTCTGAATTGTTCGGATTTGTGAAACGTTGTGCCCTCCGCGCAGATACAGACAGGCCTTGCCTCGTCCGCGCCTTTGTCGGTGCATTCCAATATTCCGCACAGCGCAACCGCAAGCAGCTTTGCCGCACGAGCGTAGAGCAGACCCAAGAGATATCCGAGCACCTCCACATCGACCTCTCTGTCTGAGAGGCGCGCGAGTTCGTTGTCTTCCTCTCCGCGCAGATACTGATCGACTGTTTTGAGCGACAGTGTCTCGATCGCAAGGGTCCTCTCGCAGCAGTGCTCGGAAAAAAGTCCCGCTCGCGCGGCAAGCTTGATTGTGTCGAGTATGACCGTTCCCATGTAAGCACCGCTCACCATCTTTTCAAAGACATGGGCACCTGGATTGTTGGAGCGCGCGTCAATAGCGCGATCTACCGTACCACGCGAAAAACCGTTGTAATTCCCGATTTCCATATTGATAATCATGCTGTCCGGCAGATAATTTGCGCGATTTGCTTTTTCAATGAGCGAGGTTTGAACCGCGCAGCACGTGTTGAGGCCTGTTCCCAGAATGAGCCCGACACATCCGTCATACTCTTTGTCCGATGACGCGAGAGCGCCCGCCAACATCGCTGCAACCGTGTCGTTGATGAGTGTGTATCGGCGTGCGCCCTTTGCGCCGAGCGCCTTGAGTGCACGCTCGGTGCCCTCTCCGATAAGCGCTCCCTCAATGCCGATGACCTCGACCTCCTTGCCGAGCGGCAGCGCCTCGGCGTCGCGGTTATCAGTCGAGTTAAACGGGTAAGAAAAACAAAACCCAACGGTGTCCGATCTGTCCGAAATCGGCAGCATATATCCCGCAAGAGTTTCAAAAAACTGCTCGCTTGTCACCGCTTTGTCAACACCGGGCATGGGGAAAGTGCGGTAATCTTCAAGCTTCATCTCTCCGTGATCGTCGAAACTCACCACTGCAACCCGGAGATTCGTGCCCCCCGCGTCAACTGCGATGATCGGCTTTCCGGAGATTATCTCTGTCGTCACGGGTATGTAGGAGGGCAGCATCATGAGAGACGCCTTGCCCTCCCGCGACAGACCCGCAAAAAAGTCCGCCTTGAATTTTACAAGTTCGAGCTCCATGTCGATATCCGCAGCATGCATTCCGTTCTCGCGCAGCAACCTGTCAACTTCGTGTTGCGTGCTCATGGATAAATATCTCCTTATCGCTCTCTATTCAGCACTGCTTGATCAACCGAACATAAAACGCGACCGTCGTCGCAATCTTTTCAAGCGGTATGCGCTCGTTGTTGGCGTGAATGTACGAGCGCTCCTCTTTGGTCAGCTCCATTGCGGAAAAACGCATGACCTTATCGGTAATTCGGCAGTAGTGCCGCGAGTCGCTGCACGCGACCATCAGGTACGGCGAGACGACAGCACCCGGCCACGTCGCGCGAATAGCCTTTGCAACTTTGGCATATCCCTCACATGAGCTATCGCTTGAAATTGAAGGGTTCATCCCGCTGGGATTTGTTTCAATCACGATATCCTCGTCCTTGATAAGTTCCTTGAGATGGCTGACCACACTCTCAATTGTGTCTCCTCCGATCAGACGCATATTCCCACCGATGCTCGCCGTGTTGGGCAAGACGTTAGAGGCCGCGCTCCCGCTCGCCATAGTCGCCGCAAAGGTCGTGCGCATCATGGCGTTGAGCTCACCGCCCGCTTTTTTGCACATTGCATTGAGCAGCGGCATAAAGCACCAGAGATTGGCGAAAATCATGCGGTAGAGGAAACTTGAACGCCGCCCCAGTGTGTCGAACATCTCCGCAACAGGTCGCGTGAGTTTGGCGGGGAACGGATGATTCTCTATATTTATTACCGCCTGTGACAGCTTGCCGAGAGGTCCGTGTGGGGGCGGGGCGCTCGCGTGGCCGCCCGATGCGTTGACGACAAGTTTGACGTCGAGCATTCCCTTTTCTCCCGTTCCTATAAGCGCGCATTTGTCGCTGACCCCGGGGAATATTCCCTCGACCACAGCACCGCCCTCATCGACGACGAGCGCCGGGACAATTCCGCGCTTTTCAAGCTCGGCAACGATTGCGGGCGCGGCAGGCCCTGCAATTTCCTCATCACCGCCGAAAGCAAAATAGATATCGTTTTCAGGCGTAAACCCTTCGTTTATCAGCGACTCGGCAGCCTCGACAACACCGCACAACGTTCCCTTGGTGTCGAGAGTTCCGCGGCCCCACAGAACCCCGTCCTCGATCACGCCCTCAAAGGGAGGCTTCTCCCACGACTCTTCCTGCACGGGCACAACATCATAGTGTGCCATGAGCACGACGGGCGCCTGTGAGCTTTTACCTTGCCACTTATAGAGCAGCCCCGTCTCGTCAATTCGCTCAAGCGAGCAGGTTTTGTGTATGGCAGGGTAACGCTCTTTTAGCAGATTTCGGAACTTTTCAAACTCCCGCTCGTCTCTCATAGTGCGGTCGCGCGAGCTAATTGTGCGGCAGCGTATCATCGCCGCAAGGCTGTCAACAGCATGCTCCGAGTCGACAGTGAGACCGTCCGGCTGAATCTCGGGCTCGTCCGGTGCCTTAAAGGCCGACGCGCGCACGAGCACAACAGCTAAGAAGGCGACGACAATCGCGAGAGCAACAACCCAAAATATCATAGTTTACCTCCGTTTAGGCGCAAATTATAAAAACGCCTTTTTTACTCGTAGAATATTGTCAGTATAACACCAAACAATAGGCGTGACCAGATACCACTGTGTTTTTTACTCGCAATTGTTAATAATTTATTTAAATTTAACTCTCACTGCAATCAGCTTCCCTTCACATTCATTTCACATTGCGCTGTTATATTTTGCAGCAAGAACGCATGGCGGCAACTCGCCTCATTTTAAGGAGGACTTAACATTTATGGATAATTATTGGGAAAACGAGGTCAAATACCCCGTCGACGCTTCGGTGAACGGCGAGGTTAAAAGTCCGGTCTACTCTCAGCAGTTCGGCGCGAGCACGGGCGGTTCTGCCCCCGGCGGTCCACCGAAGGAACGCAAACATCGCTATGGACTCGGCATCGTCGCTCTATGTCTGGTGCTCTCCCTCATCTGTGGATTTGGCGGATCTTACCTCGGCAACCGCGTCTTTTCACAGCAAGGCGGTTCATCCAATTCGGGATTTATCGAGCCGGGCGAGCACTCAACAGTCACAACCAGCATTGATTCGCTCGGCGACGTCGTCGACGCGACAAAGGACTGTGTTGTCGAAATTACAACTGAAAGTATGACGACCAGCAGTATTTTCGGACAGTATATAACAGAGGGCGCCGGCAGCGGAGTCATCATTCGCTCGGACGGTTACATCGTAACCAACAACCACGTCACAAGCGGAGCGAAAGCAATTCGCGTGACGATGACAAACGGCAAGCAATACGACGCGACGCTCGTCGGTGCCGACGCGAAAACCGATCTCGCCGTCCTCAAGATCGATGAGAGTGGGCTCACGCCCGCCGTTATGGGCAACTCGAATGACGTCAAAGTCGGAGATACCGTAATCGCAATAGGCAACCCGCTCGGTTCACTGGGCGGCACCGTCACCGACGGCATAATCAGCGCACTCGACCGCGAGATTCAGGTGCTCGGACAGATGATGACGCTGCTTCAGACGAACGCCGCAGTCAATCCCGGAAACTCGGGCGGCGGTCTGTTCAACGCCTACGGAGAGCTTGTTGGCATAGTCAACGCAAAACCGGCGAGCGACACCGGCGGAGCTTCATCGATCGAGGGACTGGGCTTCGCAATCCCCGTCGACACTGTCAAAGAAGTAGCAGGTCAGCTAATCGACAGCGGATATGTGACAGGCAGAGTGATGATGGGTGTCTCGGTGCTCGAGATCTCTGACCAGGCCACTGCGCGTCAATACAACGTCGATCGCTTCGGAGTTTACATCGTCTCGATAACGGATGGTCTGGGTGCTGACAAGGCAGGGCTCAAGGTTGGCGACTGCATTCTCAGCATCAACGACAACGTCGTTGAACAGACCGCCGACGTGACAAAGGTGCTCGACGAGGTAAACGTCGGCGACCGTGTTGCAGTTCAGATAATCCGCAACGGGAAGCTGATGAACTTTAACGTTGAGCTGTCGGAATACGTGCCGGAGATGGCGTAGTCCACACGGTTGCCCGCACATTCCAAAACGATTGTAAATGCGACAAAACAGCAAACAAGTCAGTTTTAGCTTTACTAAACAAGCCCCGGGTGAGTCAAATGGCTTACCGTGGATTAATCTGAAACAATGGTGTATGCGCAAAAAAACACAGCATTTCAGAGTTCTTGTAAACATGAGCAACTATGACGATTATGTCATTTGAAACGCATTTTTGTTGCTGAATAAGCTTTAAAAATCCCGAAATTTGAAAAAGATCAATATTTCCAGCTTCGCTCCGAATGACAAAACCCTTTAAGATAAGATTTCGCGCCCCGCTGTAAACTACAGGCTTCGCTCTGTAATCTTTCAAACACCATTATTAAACAAAACAGCTCTTATGGCTTTTGAACCGCCATAAGAGCTGTTTTTATCGCGCGGCATTTGACATCGAAATAGCGCCGTAAAATCACCTGTTCACAAAAAAGCACATCTGCGCGTGCACCGAATTATCTCTTCTTATTAATGCAGTTCAGAAATAATTCACTGACCGCCCTGTCTGCTCTGTTTGTTTTAGATACCCGCCGCGCGGCAAAACTTTCCGTGTCCGGAAGTTGCATCAAATTGGCTGTGCCGCAACTGCTTCCATACGCTGTGGCACAATCTATCGGCACGGACACTTTGTATTTATTCGAGTGAATCGAGCCTCAACTGCGAGCGCAGACTCTTCCATTCGGGGATAATACTTGCGACGAGCGCATAAAACGCCTTGTTGTGGCTCGCGTTCACAAAATGGGCGAGCTCGTGCACCACAACGTAGCGCGCGCATTGCTCGGACGCCGCCAGCAACCGTATGTTGTAGTTCACATGCGCGCGGTTGACGCTGCAGCTTCCCCATCGCGTCTTCATATGTTTGATTGTGACAGATGGCATGCCGATGCCGAAACGCGAGAAAAACGGCAGACATTCCGCTGTGAGCGAAGTTAGATATCTCTTCGCCTCTTTGCTCTGCCAGCGTTCTATCTGGTTCACGAGTACCGCGTCGTCTTTCGGCTCTGGTGTTCGCACCTCAAGCACCTCTCCCGTGAAGTCCACCGAGCGTTTGAGGCTGCATGTAACGGCGATTGGCATCACACGTCCGTGCAGTCTGATATGACCGCCGTCACACAGCGAATCAGGCAGCGGCGCAGCACTTTTTTGCGCGTTGATTTTTGCGAGTGCGCGCTCGAGCCACTCTTTGCGACTGTCGATAAACGCCTCAGCTGCGGTCCAGGACGCAGACCGCGGCACCGATGCCTTTATATCCCCGCTCGGCGCGACGCGCAGATTCATCCGTCTCACACTTTTTCGCTCGATTACGATGTCGCGGCTTTCCGAACCGAGCAAAACTGTAACGGTTTTAATCACACAACACCCTGTGCTCTCATCGCCGCTGAAATTTTGAGAAATCCAGTGATATTCGCTCCCGCGACAAGGTTGCCCTCAAGCCCGTAATCGTGTGCCGCGTCATATGCGCTGCGGAAAATGTTGGACATTATTCCGTGCAGCTTTACATCAACCTCATCGAACGACCACGAGTATCTCATCGAGTTCTGGGACATCTCGAGCCCCGACGTCGCAACACCGCCCGCGTTAGCCGCCTTGGCGGGTGCAAACAGCACACCGGATTTCTGCAGCATTGTGACAGCCCCGGGCGTACACGGCATGTTCGCGCATTCGGTAACTGCAATGACGCCGTTATTTATGAGCGCTCTGGCGCTCTCCTCGTCCAGCTCGTTTTGCGTCGCGCACGGCATCGCTATGTCGCACGGTATCTTAAATACGTCCGAACGCACGTCAGAATATGTCGCGCCGCTCACTCTTTCAGCATATTCCTTAATTCTTCCGCGCTCAATCTCTTTTATCTGCTTCACAAGCTTGAGATCAATTCCGTTTTCATCATATATAAATCCGCCAGAATCGGACATGGTCACAGGCAGCGCTCCCAGCATTCTCGCTTTTTCCGCGGCGTAGATCGCAACGTTGCCCGAACCGCTTATCACAACACGCTTTCCTTTAAGGCTGTCACCCCTCATGCGGGAGAGCATGTCCTCTGTGAAATAGCAAGCGCCGTATCCTGTCGCTTCGGTGCGCGCGAGAGAACCGCCGTAAGCGATGCCCTTGCCCGTCAGCACGCCTGAAAATTCATTGGAAATTCGCTTGTACTGCCCAAATAGAAAGCCTATCTCCCTCGCCCCAACGCCGATGTCTCCTGCAGGCACGTCGGTGTTCGGCCCGATATGCCGATACAGCTCTGTCATAAAGCTCTGGCAGAAGCGCATTATCTCGGTATCGCTGCGGCCTTTTGGGTCAAAATCGGCGCCGCCCTTGCCTCCGCCCATCGGAAGCGTAGTCAGGCTGTTTTTGAAAGTCTGTTCAAATCCGAGAAATTTTATAACGGAGGCGTTCACGCTCGGATGAAATCGCAACCCGCCCTTGTATGGTCCTATTGCCGAGTTGAACTGAACCCTATACCCTCTGTTAACCCTGACATGACCGCCGTCGTCCATCCACGGAACGCGGAACTGAACGAATCTCTCGGGCTCAACCAACCGCTCGATGACGCCGCTTTGCGCAAGATCTTCATCCCGCTCAACAACCGGAGCGAGCGATTCGAGCACCTCGAACACCGCCTGCATAAATTCAGGCTCTCCTGCATTCCGGCGGCAGACCTCTTCATAAATTCTGTTCAAGTAAGCGTTTTTCATCGTTTGTTCCACCTTTCATCGTTTTAATACGCTAAATTATTATAAAATCATTTTTCGGTTTTTGCAACAACATTTAGTGTCATTTTTTCATGAACCTCACAAAAATTTGCCTTATTGTGAGATTCTCCAATATAACTCGCGTTGCACGGCGCCGATGAAGCCATTGCCGTGTACGCACTCACGTGTTATAATTACAATAAATCAGTTGAATGAACCTTATCTTTAACGGGGACATGAAAAAATGTATATTAGAGCGGCACGAAACGACGACCTGCCCGCCATCTGCAAGATAATCTCACAGGCTCAGAGCTATCTCAAAAGCCGCGGTGTCGACCAATGGCAGGACGGCTATCCCGACGAGGAGCGGTTGCGTCGAGACATATCGCTCGGTGTCGGCCGGGTTGTGTGCGAAAACGACAGCATCCCGCTCGCATATGCCGCAATTTTTTTTGGCGACGAACCGAGCTATTCTCGGATATATGACGGCGCCTGGCTCACCTGCGGTGAATACGGTGCCGTTCACCGCATCGCGACCGCTGAAATCGCACGCCGCTCGGGCAGCGCCTCTGCATTGCTCGCTCACGCGGAATCTCTGTGCACACAGCGCGGTGTGCCGAGCGTTCGCATCGACACCCATGCCGACAACGCGGTCATGCGCACGTTCATAGAAAAGCACGGTTTTGTATACTGCGGCGTCATCTACGTCTCCGGAACGGCCGAGAACGGTTCGCCTCGGGTTGCCTACGAAAAAGTGCTCGCTTCCGATTGACAATGCTCACGGCTTTTGTTATTATACTAAGGCTGTTATATTGGCAGCATGAGATATTAGCTCAGTCGGCAGAGCAATTGCCTTTTAAGCAATGGGTCCGGAGTTCGAATCTCCGATATCTCACCAAACAAAGACATATCTTCCCAAAAACGGAGGATATGTCTTTGTTATGCTCTGAATTATTCTATAATTGCGGCACAAATTGTTTATGTTTGGCGAAGGAGATGTGAAATATGCAAACGAAAAATATTGTTGTTGTTCCGTATAATTCGACATGGGCCAATGAATTTATAAAGATTAAAGAACACGTGGCGCCGGTTATTGTAAACAGTATTTTGGCAATAGAGCATGTGGGCAGCACTTCGGTAAAAGGTTTGGCGGCAAAGCCAATTATTGATATAGACATAATCATTAAAGATTACAGTTGTTTTGATGCTGTCAGGCAAGGCCTGGAAAGCATAGGCTATTATTACGAAGGCGATTGGGGTATAAAGGATAGGGAAGCATTTGCATATAATGATGGTATAAAGTCCAATTTTATGACACATCATCTATATGTATGTCCGCAAAATTCCACCGAATTTAAAAGGCATATTACATTTCGCAATCATTTGAGAGAAAACATTGAAGATAGAAATAAGTATAGTGCGATAAAAACAGAAGCAGCAAAAAAATATCCTAAAGACATAGAAAAGTATTTGGATATGAAAGGTATGGTTATATCCGAGATATATAATAGGTGCGGATTGTGAGCATAATCCGCGCCAAACCATAAAATCCGTTTCCACCGTTACCACAAACATGATTTTCACCGCGATTCAGTCGTTCTTTGCAATGTCGGCGGAATTTTGATTGCCGGATATCTGAACGAATAGGAGCGGCGACATCACAGCCACACAACGGGCGTCCTCATGAATGTCACGGTTTGAATCATCACACCGCGGCTTTGCCATTTCCCATTATTGCAAATCCTGTCGGCAGTCGAAGGCGGAGATTTTTCACTTCAGCGCGCATGCAGCTCCAACTCGCAATCAATCTTTGCAGCAACCTCGGATACATCATGACATGTTGCATCTGCGGCTTTGGGGTTCTCGCACTTAAAGTTGCAATTATTGCAAGTTCTGTTGCCATCAATATTCCTTGCTTTTCATGTTTGCGTTTGTCCTTAAATTGGGGTATCCGAACTTGCGTGTGGGAGCCTTTGCAAGCGAGAGCATCTGCGCTGTTTTTACAATTTTATTTCTGATGCACAAAAAACTTCGGTTGCACGAAAAGCCGTTTTCCTTTGGCCAATTTCCCAAAAGCGTGTGGAACAGATCTTCGCGCTGTCTTGAAAATACTCATCACACTTTTCTTCCCTCATTGTGAAAAAAGCAGATGAAATCAGACCAAATAAAAACACCAGCCACGCCCGATAACTTTCTCCGGGCATGGCTGGTTTCCTTTTTCACCGTCTCGGGTGCCGTGCACACAGCGGTTTATTCACCTTTACTTTGAGCACTCTCAACGGCGCTCTTTTCTCCGCGCGGTAAATGCGGAGAAAAGAGCGAAAAAAGAAGAGAAGAGGAAAGATTACTGTTTGGACTGTTGCTGCCAATGCTTTCCGAAATATGTTGCTATTACCCGATCGTCGTGAATGAGCTGCTGTGCCGCGCCCTCAAGCTCTATCTTGCCCTGACTCATGATATAAGCATAATCGGAGACCTTGAGTGCTTTGCGCGCGTTTTGCTCGACCATCAGTATCGGGAGACCGTTGTTGTTTATTTGAGTGATCTTTTCAAACAATTCATCGATTACGAGAGGGGCAAGCCCCATAGACGGCTCATCGAGGAGCAGGATTTTCGGCCGTCCCATAAGCGCGCGGCCGATGGCAAGCATCTGCTGCTCGCCTCCGGAAAGGCTCCACGCAAGCTGCTTGCTTCGCTGCTTGAGTATGGGGAAAAGATCGTATACAAATGTAAGCTCATTGGCATAGTCGGGCTTGCCGAAGTATCCGCGCCAGTTTATGCAGCCCGCCTCGAGATTTTCAAACACGGTGAGTCCGGGAAACACCTGTCTCCCTTCAGGCACGTGCATGATACCGAGCTTTGTTATATGCGCGGCGTTATAGCTCGTGATGTTCTCGTTATCCCACTCAATCAGTCCCGAGCGCTCAACCATGCCGGAGATTGCTTTCAAAAGCGAGCTTTTCCCTGCCCCGTTGCTGCCGATGAGACAGACGATGGTCTTGTCTCCGACCGAAAGATTGATGCCGTGAACCGCCTCGATAGAGCCGTAGCGAACAAACAGGTTGTTTATTTTAAGCATCGTTCTCTCTCCCCAGATAAGCGGTGATAACATCCTCATTGCACGCGATTTCATCGGGTGTGCCGCACGCGATTACGCTGCCGAAGTTGAGCACGGTTATCGACGAGCAGACGCTCATTATCATATCCATCGAATGCTCAATGAGAATTATACCGATATTTTTTTCTTTGGCCGCCCATTCGAGCAGTCCGACGGCGTGTTCAATTTCCGCACCATTCAACCCTGCCGCGGGCTCGTCCACCAATATCACTTTAGGATTTGTGAGAATCGCGCGAATTATCTCGAGCAGCTTGCGCTGTCCGAACGTGAGGCTCGTGACGTCATCTTCAAGATAGTACGAAAAATCCGCCATGTTGGTGAGCATTTCAAGCTCTTTGATGTAGGTCTTGTCTTTTTTTCCGAAAAACGAACTTATAAACGAGCATTTGACACCGAGATCCCGAGCGAGCAGCAGATTGTCTTCAATATCCGAACGATCGAGGAAACGCGGCATCTGGAACGTTCTTCCAATGCCCAGTCTCGCCCGCTGATGCGCGGGCATTTTTGTTATGACCTTGCCGTCAAATTCAATCGTGCCGCTATCCACGTCGTAAATTCCCGAAATCAAGTTGAGCAACGTGGTTTTTCCCGCGCCGTTCGGCCCGATCAGACCGTGTATAGTGCCTTCCTGCAGCTCCACACACACGTTCTGCGCGACAACTACTCCGCCGAAGCTTTTATTGACGTCGGTCAATTTCAGAATAGGTTTCATGTCATTCCTCCCGCGCAGCCGCACGGCCTATTTTGGTTTTGTGCCCCAGCTTAAATCGCCGCTTTATGCGGTTCGCTATCGACACAAACGTTCCCCAAAGCCCCATCGGCATAAAGACCATGAGCAACATGACGCCGAGTCCGTAGACCAGACGTATGTACTCCTGAAGCGGGCGCAGCCATTCAGGCAGTATGGTTATGAGAATCGTTCCCAAAAACACACCTATAGGATTATTGACACCGCCCAGCATGATCATGATGATCAGCGTTGTCGAGATGTCAAAGGTGAAATAAGTTGAAACGACAAAGTGGTTGTTGTGAACCATCATTGCGCCCGCAAGTCCCGCGAACATCGCGGAAATCACAAATGCGATTACCTTCGTCTGATAGACGTTGACGCCCATAATCTTGGCGGCAAGCTCGTTGTCGCGAACCGAGCTCATCTCGCGTCCGAGCGTGGTGTTGCGAAGCCGCAGTACAAGCAACGCACAGATCACGCAGATCGTTATGAGAACAAAATAGTTTTTGAGGAAGCTGTCGCTGCGAAATCCAAACATCTCGAAGGGCGGGATTGCGTTCAGACCGTTTGGGCCTCCGGTAACCGACTTCCAATTGTTGAAAATGCTGAATGATATCTGCACAAGGGCCACTGTTGAAAACGTGAAGAACGTGCCGTTGAGCCGCATGAGCACAAGTCCGATTATGAGCGAGAGAACCATCGTGATGAGAAGCGCAAGCATCATCGAAACCATGCTGTTGATTCCGTACACTTTGGACAGCAATGCGCTGGCATAACCGCCAACACCCATAAACGCAGTGGCGGCGAATGAAACCATTCCGCACATGCCCAGCATCACTGAGCTTCCAAGGCACGCGACATAGTAGATAAGCGCGCCGTTAAGCACCGAGATTGTATACGCGCGGGACGTTCCCGGCACCACTACATAAAGCACCACTGCGACGGCAAAATAAATGAGTATCGCGGCGACATTTTTAGATCCTTTTGTTGTTGTCACAGTCGTCACGCTTTCTCTGAGATAAGCGGCCCGAAGAAACCACGCGGGCGTATTATCAACACAATAATGAGAACTAAAAATACAATTGCATCTTTGTAGGTCGTTGTAAACAGAGTCGCAAAGGACTCAATGACTCCGATGAGCAAACTGCCGATTACAGCGCCCTTGACATTGCCGAATCCGCCGATAACCATGCCTGCAAAACCTTTGAGCAGCAGCCCTCCGAGCGACGTGCTGACCAGAAAGAGCGGAGCGACAAGATATCCGCCAACACCGACTATCGCGGCGCTTATCATGTATGTCACGGCGGTGGTCACAATCGTAGCTATGCCGAGCAACTCAGCTGAATACTTATTCTGCGCTGCGGCTTGCATAATGCGTCCGACATAGAGCTTGTCGAATAGCAAAAACACTCCGATTATGAGCAGTGAACTGATTCCTATAATGAATAGGTACTGATATTCCAATCGCGCTTTGCCGATGACGAGAACTCCCTTGACAATCGGCTGGGAAACCAGAGGCACATTTCCCCACACGAGTTTAACTACTTCTTTAATTACGACCGACGCCCCGAGAGTGCTTATTATGATAGTCGCCGGCCATTTGGATTTGCGCAACGGCCAATAGACCGTGAACATGAACAGCATTCCGAAGATTGCGAAAATCACAACTGCAAGAATGATCATCGCCCATATCGGAAGATTTGCCTGAAATGTCAGGCAGTAGGTCACATAGGCGCCGAGCATGAAAAGCTCGCCCTCCGCAAAATTGAGCACGCCGACCGCGCGCACAAGCAACACGACACCCATGGCGAGAATGGCATAGATCATTCCCATAGATATGCCGATTATTAAAAGCTGTAGATACACATGAATTCCTCCCTAAATTGCTTTGCGCCCCGCCGACGCGAAAAAGGTAATCTTGAATGCCCTCAGGGCTTTCATGGCCGCGACAATGTCGACAGCCTTTAAAAAAGAGACGTTGGTTTCGCTTATACAACATGGGCGAAACGCCGTCCCCCGTTGGTATTTCCACTCGCAACCGGATTTTCTTGCCGGAATCCTGCCCAAAAGGCGCTGCGGCGGAGAAACTGTCTGCACAACAATTTTGCTGCATCTGTCTCAAAGTATTTGAAGGCCCTTTCGGGCCTTCAAATACCGCTTGCCTAAATCTTTTGTTTTACTATCTCTTAGCTACGTCAAACAGAACGCCCTGTCCGTTCTGGGTTTGAACGAGAAAGATTGACTGTCCGAGATCATGCGAGCCCGTTTCGGAGGCCTTGTCACAGGTGTAAGTTGTCATCGCGCCGACAACGCCGTTCACGCCGTAAAGCGCTTCATTGATGGCGGCAGGCTCGGCCGAGCCTGCTCTCTCGATGGCATCCTGAAGAACGAGCATTCCGTCATAACCGCAAACAGACTGCATGTCCGGATCGCGGTTGTAAGCGGCGCGGTAGTCTTCGACAAACTTCTTGCCGCTCTCGGTGTCGACCTGGACGGTCCAGTCGGCGAGAGAGTACCAACCGTCAGCGGTCTTGCCAGCTGTGTCAATTGCGAGCGAGGAGGCGAACTGCGAGCAGCCCATGAGGGGTATGTCGAAGCCCATAGCATCGACCTGCATCATTACGAGCGCCGCCTGATCCTGATGGTTTATGGCAATAAGGCCATCAACACCCTCATTGAGGATCTGTGTGAGGTATGAATTGAACTGCGTCTCATCGGCTGATACAGCGATGCGCTGTGCAACCTTAACGCCCAGGCCTTCAAGTGAGCTCTGCACATAGTCGGCCATGCCGTCACCGTAGCTGTCATTAACCTGAAGAATGGCTACATTCTTCATCTTGAGAAGATCAGCACACGCATTGGCCATGGTGGGGCTGACGATTGAATCGGACAGACGGAGCATCCAATAAAATTCGTTTTTCTCATCGAGGCACGCCTGGCTGCTGTTGCCCGCAAGGAAAGGTATTTTGTAGTTTGCAACTTCGGGCAGAACCAGTGTTACCTGATTGCTGAAGCCATTGCTGTAAAACGCGCTGACGTTGTCTTCGCTCAGCATTTTGATGCAGGCGTTCATGTATTCTTGATCGGTCTCGCCGTTGTCCTCATAGACGATTTCGACCTGGCGTCCGAGAAGACCGCCATCAGCGTTAACTTTGTTTTTCCAAAGCTCGACGCCTTCTTTGCAGTATTCACCGTGTCCGGAGTTGGAGCCGGAAAGGGTTGTGACAACGCCGATTTTGATAGGACCTGTCTCGCCGCCGGCTTCTTCGCCTTCGGGCGCCTTGCCGCAAGCGGCAAGCATCATCACGAGAGCCATGATAAGCGCCATGATGGAAATTGACTTTTTCATCTGTTCCTCCTAATTGGTAGTAGGTGTTTTTCACCTGTGGCATCAGTCTATCACAATAGGCTTTGCATGTAATTAAACGATATTTGCGTAGAATAATTACATTTCAGTATCAAATCATCTGTGTTGTGCAACTTGCATCAACTTTAGTCATGTCATGTGAGGATTATAGCCAAAGCCGATGCAACAATATTGCTCTTATAATACGATATTGCGAGATACTGGGGAGTAACCACGAGCACATTCCGCAATTTTATTCAATATAATGCATTGAATTATGTCGACATTTTACGTATAATCAAATGCACACGCGCAGCTTACAAGGAGAAACACATGTCAAAACAGGCGTCGGGTAAGGTAAGCATCTGGTCGCGCATCTCGATAACGTGGCTGTTCTTGATTTTGCTGTTTTTTTGCTCGTTTGCCCCGCTTTGTGCGGGATATTATCTCATTGAGCGGAACATGTACGCCGTCACCATCGAAGCTTACGCTGAATCTTTCACCGCAGTTGCCGCGGGAATAACACATGAGGGAGACACGGATTTAACAGTGACCTCAACAATTGAGCGCGGCCTTTCAAGCGTCACCGAGAAGTATCTCGTATCTTACTATTTAATAGACGGAGAATTCAGATCGACTTACCTCGGAAGCAGCAATTTGGGAAAGCAGAATTTGCTTCCCATAAACACCGAGGTTGTGAGCCAACGCTATCGCGGCCATGCGGACTGGCTGCTGTTCGACGATCCGTATCGCGGGGATCTCATCTACACGATGACCCCACTCGTGAATTCAAGCTCGCTCGTGTGCATCTATCCCGTGTCGCAGCTCGATGACAGGCTGCAGCGCTCGCTGCTCACACTCGGTGTGATTCTGATCTTCTCGATATCTGCAGCTTTCTTTGGGACGGCAACCATTCTGCGATACGTTTCCCGCCCCGCAGAAAAGCTCGTACACACAATGCGCAATCCCTCCCTCCCCTCGGAGGTTGACGATTATGCGCACTGGCACAACGAGCTCGGTGAGATGTGCTCGGCTTACCTCACACGTGCGCGGGACTACCGCGAATCCCTTGAGACGATTAACTCGCTGAACGACCAGCGTCGCGAATCGGAGATTGAGGTGCTGCAAAACCAGATAAACTCCCACTTCATATACAACACTCTCAACAACATCCAGTGGCTCGCCAGCGCCCACCGCACTGACGACGTTATCACAACGGTCAAGGCGCTCGATTTGCTGCTGCGTGCCTGGGCGCTCAACGACACCGACTTTGTGACGATTGAGGAGGAGATGAACTATGTTGAGGCATACCTAGTGGCGCAGAAAATACGCTTCAACGACGTATTTGATTTCAAGTTCGATCTTGACGTGCTGCTCATGCAGATGAAAACTCCAAAATTTATCCTGCAGCCCATCGTTGAAAACAGCATATATCACGGTTTTATTGACGCCGACCGCAAGGGAGGGCACATCACCATTTCCATGCGCCGCAGGGGTCACAGAATCGTCATCGAGGTACTCGACGACGGAATCGGCATCGCAAAGGAACGCATACAGTCGATTCTGCTCAACCGGAACAAGAGCTCTGGAAGATACATGGGCGTCGCGATCGGCAACATCAACAAGCGCATAAAGCTTCTTTGCGGGCGCGAATACGGAATAGGTATCCAGAGCGGGTTTGGCAGTTATACTAAGACGGAGATTGTTATTCCGATGAAGGTCGAGTGAGGAATTTTAAATGTATAAGGTTATGCTGGTCGACGACGACGTGCTTGTGCGCGTCGGATTGGAAGCCTTGACCGATTGGAAAGCTAAAAACCTCGACATCGTCGCCGAGGCCTCCGGAGGATATGAGGCGCTCAGGCTGCTCGAGCAGCATCTCCCTGACATTGTGATAACCGACATGTACATGCCGGAATTCGACGGCATCCAGTTCATCCGTGAGGGACGCGCAATCTGCCCCGATGCGGTGTTTGTGGTGCTCAGTTGCCACAACGACGTTGAGTATATCAAAGAGGCCATGCGAGTTGGCGCATATGACTATCTTCTCAAAAGCTCAGTGGTTGATTCACGCGATCTTGACAATTTGCTTCAGCGCATTATAACAATGCTCGAGCTAAAAAGAAAAGGTGCAAATCGAGCGAACAGCGACGACCGCCGCGCTGATGTCTCGTCGGACAAAGAGGGCAAAAAAGAGCTGTTTGACTATCTCGCCAAAGGGAGACCCATCAGCGCAAGGCTCAAGCAGTTTCTGATCTCCCGCAATCTCGACATCTCGGGTCAGAATCTCTGCCTGATTGCGCTCGCACTCGACAATTTTGAAAAAATATCCAAACTCGTCAGCGATGAAAAGCTGTTGATTTCAAAAACAGAGAGCTTCATTTTAGAGGTTGCAAAAGAATACGGCAACTCAGTCATATCCTACAACAAGCACGGAGTTTTTCTCATTTTAATGAATGTGACAACGTCCAACAGCATCATATCCAACAAGGATAAAATGCTCAGCATTGCAGAGAGGCTGCGCATAAACATCAAAAATCATTTCGTGCATACGTGCAGCATATACGTCGACGAGGTGGTCACACTCGAGGAGCTGCCCGAAATATATCTCAATCTGATGCAGGAAATACGCTTTACCTACTGTCTCAACTACGACTCCGTTATCGATGTCACCACGAGCACCGCGAGCATCTACGACCGCTCGTCCGACGACGACATTGAGCTCCCCCCCAACCCCATAGACGATGTCGTGGACTATATAAGAAAGAACTATCGCTCCCCCATCTCGCTGGATGAACTCGCCGCGCTCTCAAATTTCAGCAAGTATCACCTCTGCCGCAAATTCAAAGAGGTGACAACGATGAGCATCGTGAACTTCATTCTCCAAATTCGTATCGATAAGGCGAAAGAGTTGCTCGCATCTCCAAACAGCCGGTATATCTTTGAGATAGCGTCAGAGGTGGGATTCAACGACACATCTTATTTCAACCGCATATTCAAAAAAGCAACCGGCTTCACCCCAAACGAATATCACAAACAGGTAATTTCCGACACTAAAAAAGAGGTATAAATAATGCAGCACCGCAAATTTGATTACACCGACGAAGTTTTATTTTTGAAAGACAACGACAGCCTTTGCGTAAAGCTGCCCTATTCGCGCGACACCGAAGTGTTGAATTCCCCGCTCGACCGAGACGGGGTACAACTTAAGAACCGCATTCTGATACAGCCCATTGAAGGCTTCGACGCGCTTCCCGACGGCGCCCCCAGCGAGCGCAGTGCCCAGCGATATCTCGAATTTGTTCGCGGCGGGGCAAGCGCACTTTGGATCGAATCCATCTCGGTGAACCACGAGGGGCGCTCGAATCCCTACCAGCTATGGATCACGCCGGAAAACGTCGACTGCTTCAAGTCATTCACCGAACGTCTGCATCAATGTGGCGGCAATGGCGCTCCCGTCTATCTGGTGGCGCAGCTCACCCACTCGGGCCGCAACAGCAACCCCGACGGAGTTCCGAAGCCGGTGTGCGCGTTTTCAAACCCTTTCATACCCAAAGACACCGAGCGGATTATTACAGACGCGGAAATAGCAGCGCTCGAGGACGATTACGTGAGTGCGATAGTGCTCGCCGAGCGCGCCGGTTTCGATGCGGTTGATATTCGTGCTTGTCACGGCTACCTCATAAACGAGCTGTTTGCGGCATTCGAGAGGGACGGTGAATACGGCGGCAGCTTCGACAACCGCACTCGGATGCTGCTGGATATTGTGGACAAGGCGCACCGCGCGAGTGCGCTTCCGATCGCCGTTCGTCTCAATATGTATGACGGCGTGCCCTATCCTTACGGCTGGGGTTGCGACAAATCAGACGTGACAAAAACCGATTTTTCCGAACCTCTTGAATTGGTGCGGCAGCTCTCGCTCCGCGGAGTTAAACTGCTGAATATAAGTTCGGGAATCGGCGCTTATTCCCCCCATGTTATTCGCCCTTACGACAGCGGCGGCGCGATTCCAAAAGAGCACCCTCTCGAAGGGGTCGCACGTCTGCTCGACGCCGCAAGGCAGGCAAAGTCCGTCGCACCGGACAGCATTGTTGTCTGTTCGGGGCTGACATGGCTGCGCGAGTTTGCGCCCTGCGTCTCTGCCGGCGGAATCAACGCCGGTTGGTTCGACGTTGCGGGTTTCGGGCGTCAGGCGATAGCCTATCCCGATTTTGCGAATGACATCCTCAATCACAGAACCATCAAAACTTTTTGCGCAACATGCGGCGGGTGCACCGCGCTCATCAAGAAAAGCGGCAAACAGCTCCGCTGCGTGCGCCGCCAGTATAATTATTAGATTCAACTTCAGCGTTTGGATTGCCTTATCCTGCATTTTGAGCTGTTTTACACGGTTGCGGTTTTATCTGCTGATTTCCGTGTTATTTTGCATGATCAAGCAGCTTGTCCTATATTTCGGGCCGGTTTGCTCTCTTTAATTAGCACAAAGCGGCTCATCATTCCAAATTATCAGTGCTTCTGAAAACCATGATATCTCTGCCTCTTGTGCCGACTTGTTTTCATGCAACGTTTCATCGCAGCGCGCAAAAAGCGCACATTGTTAATGCGCCCTCATATGAGCATTGAATAGAGAAATCCGCCGTTTCATAATAACTGCTTCGACAGTCGTTTGAACGACGGTTTTTCTGTTTCGACATTATTTCAATCGCGCTGTGCTTTATGGTTCTCCCCCGCCTCGTGCGAATGCCTCGCGTCAAAATCTCTTGTTTGAGGCCATTGGAGCTGCATCAAAGATCCATCACCACGCCTCGCACGTGCTATTCATAGCTGCACAGCTCGATCAGGTTTCCGTCGGGATCGCGCAGGTAAATTGAACGCATCTCTCCTCTGACACCGTGCCTCGTCACAATTCCCAATTCAACCTCAATTCCGTTTTCGATGAGAGTGCGCCTGCACAGTTCAAGCGAGCCATCTATTTCAAAACAGAGATCGGCGCTGCCAGTCTGCACGTGCGCCGCCTTTGGTTCGAGTTCATGGTCTTTGACGTGTACATTGATTTTAAAATCTCCGGAAAAAAGTTCCCACCGACCGCCGGCATTCTCTGCGCGAAATCCGAGCGCCCTATAAAAAGAGGTGCAGGCCTCAATGTCTGCGGTTGTGATCACTACGTGGTCGACCTTGCTGATCTTGCTGATCATTTTAAATCACTCCTCCAATATTGTACGTTGACCCTATCATATTGCGGCAGCGAAAAACTTTTCTCCTGCCTGAAACTCCGCTCCGCTGTGTCTTCCTGCACAGTTGACGATACCGATTCACACATGAGAAGAGCTGCTCTTGTTTTATGAAATGGCAAAGCAAAAAGTCAAGTGACCCGGCTTTGATGTTTTGCTGGCAGTAATTTGAGATTTTTAAAGTGCGATGCATTTTAACCCGCGCTTACACCTCCTAACCGGCCTGATATACTTTCGGAATCGCTCGGATTATAACGGAAGTAACTGATTCTCCGGGTAACGCATCCATTCAGTAACGGTGTCTGCAAAACCGAAAGAAGCAATGGCCTTTTCCGCTTTGTCTTCAGCTGTGCAGTTTCCCTCTCATAATCGAACGGCCATTGTTCAAATTTCTATATCTTCCGGACTAAATCTCTCCCCAACAGGGCTGTACAGCATTCAGCAGGTGTGCATCTGCTTTTTTAAAACAGCTCTCACACGGGTAAAATCGTCTGGATTGACCGTAAGAAAATATGTCGAGGCGTATTTTTTTAGCGCAAGCTACAAACCACAGCGCTATCTCACCGAAAACCGCGTGTTTTCGCCCTCATTTTTTTGGTTGCTCCCATCATGAAAATTTATTTTGTCAAAATAATCTTCAGAAATATCAGGATGTTCATTGCACATCTGAGAGGCCGCCTCGCTCAGCGAACTGCAAATAATTTTCTGAATTATACCACAGTGCAGCCCTTACAGAAAGAGTTATCTGGAAGTACATATTCGCTCATCAGCTTCCCCAAAATAGGCTGCGTTGACTCGTGATGAAACTTCTGCACCGTTTTGTGCAACCTCAGCGTATACAGCGCAAACGATCAATATTTGCTTCGTGGTGTTGACATTTCAAATTCTTATGATATTATATTGATATCAATTTAATATCGGAGGGAATCACATTGGAAGAAAAAATACTTAAAAGCAAGAAAAACGGACTGCTGTTCCTGTTTCTTTTAATTTTTCTGTATATTGCAGCCACAGTAAGTTTAATATTGGGATCGATATTTAGTGTTACCCTTATGGTAATAGGGCTCGTGTGGGTTTGCTTTGGGTGGATCCCACTCATGGGTTTAAAGGTAATCAAACCGCAAGAGGCTCTTGTTTTGACTTTATTCGGAAACTACATTGGGACCTTAAAAACAGAAGGGTTTTACTTTGTTAACCCGTTCTGCACAGCGGTCAATCCAGCTTCCGGCACAAAACTCAGCCAAAGCGGTGACGTGCACAGCAACATCGCAACATCAGCGGGTGCTGCGAATCAAAATAACTCTGCGGAAAATTCAAAAAAGAAAATCTCGTTGAAAATCATGACACTCAACAACAACCGACAGAAGATTAACGACTGTCTCGGAAATCCCATTGAGATTGGCATCGCCGTAATGTGGCGCGTGGTGGACACTGCTAAGGCCGTGTTTACAGTTGACAATTATAAGGAATATCTGTCTTTGCAATGTGACAGTGCATTGCGGAATATCGTAAGGATTTATCCTTACGATATAGCTCCAAATATCGATACAACGGGCGACGGTATTGCTGACGAAGGAAGTCTGCGCGGTTCAAGCGAAATTGTAGCAGCACGTATCAAAAATGAAATTCAAAGCAAAGTTGCACAAGCAGGGCTTGACATCTTAGAGGCGCGCATAACTTATTTGGCATACGCTCCGGAAATTGCGGCGGTTATGCTTCAGCGGCAGCAAGCATCCGCCATTGTGGACGCCCGTAAAATGATTGTGGATGGCGCTGTCGGGATGGTGGAAATGGCATTAGAGCAGTTGAACAAAAACAACATCGTCGTTTTGGACGAAGAACGAAAAGCTGCCATGGTTTCCAACCTTTTGGTCGTGCTTTGTGGAAATCACGATGTACAACCGATTGTCAATTCCGGCAGTCTGTATTAGACATGGCCGATACAATAAAAAAACAAGTTCCACTGCGCCTGTCACAAACGCTTTATGATGCACTTGCCGCGTGGGCAGAGGATGATTTCCGCTCGGTGAACGGACAAATTGAGTATCTGCTCTCCGAGTGTGTAAGGCAGCGCAAGAAAAACGGAAAATATGTTTCGGAACATCTGGATCAACCGCCGGAGCTCGATATTGAATAGAAAATAAGATTAACCCGCGGCGATTCATTCTTTGGTGTTGGCTCATGACGGCACTCTTCACTTCCCCTCGCTGTCTTTCTGCGCAATCGCAAAGAATCTTTATCCCGATTTCAAGACAAGTCATGCCAATCACAAAAACAGTGCTTCCACCGAGGCACTGTTTTTGTGATTGTTTATATGTATAACGCGAAGGATCTTATCTTTCATGCATTATCAATATTTTCAGTGGTTCTTCAGATAAAAGATCGGCGCCGGCCAACAAGTAAACATCATGATCATTTCTTGTATCAGATCACACGAACATTGAACATAGGTCAATACCTAATGATCACCATAACACATTCGTGAATATCGCATAAATCTGATTGGGTATGTGTTCAACAAAAACCTCTCTTTGTTTGCTCTGTTTGAAAATGAGTGCAGCTATGGTTTGGGGCAGATTATGCTCATTTTACGTATCACTGACTATCATAGTAGTTTAATTTTCTATAATATCGTCAGAATCTGTAAACACCCCAAAAAACGGAAAATACTTATAACATATTTCTAAGCTCCTTGTTTTTTCAGCGTTTCCGTTTAAGGTATAAAGCACAAAGTAACTATCATGAAATGGTGAATATTCTATACGTTCAAATTCGTATTCTGTGGAGTTTTCTTGATTTGCCATATAATTATTGGCTGTTACTTTAGCAACTTGTTTTGGCAATAAACCAGAAAACCACAATAAACTAAAACTGAATATCATAATAACTATGGCTAAAACCCATTTTCTTCTTTTCACATAAATTCCCTTCTTTCTATTATATAAATAATCTTGGTTGCAGTGTAACAAAAAAGCTAGGTTAAAACAAATGCAGAAATACATTTGTTTTAACCTAGCTTTCGTGGTGCGGGTAACAGGGGTCGAACCTGCACGTCTTGCGACACAAGATCCTAAATCTTGCGCGTCTGCCAATTCCGCCATACCCGCAGAACATATTAAATTGCGGCCTTGTGTCAGCCGTCGATAACAGAAACTGTTTTCTTGCCGTAATACTGACCCATGACGTCGTTCACCCATGTGGCCTCGGTTGTCGGACCGTTATACCACAGCAAGATCGGGCGGTTGCTGAACGGGGCTGTGGTCGGAATTGCGATTTTGGGATTGCGACATTGATCTATCAGCGCCTGCATTTGTGCGCCATAGCTCTGGGCGCTTCCGTCGCGCAGCAGTGTATACGCCGTTCGTGACGTGAAATTTCCTCCCGCAGACACCCACACGACAACAGCGCAGAGGACGAGTGCAACCACGGCGAAGCAAACCCGTTTTTGAGCCTTCATTGCGGCAAGCTTTGAGCAAAACATCGCTGATTTGCCCTTTAGCTCCGGCAACTTGCTGCGCAGCCAGCCGAGCATGTAAAATTCGTTGAAAGCCAAAAACCAGCACAATGAGAAAAACGCGAGATTCTGAAATCTTCCGGGAGCCGTGCCTGCCGCGCCATAGGCATAGGTTATCGGGGCAAATCCCGCGCACACAACGCAAAAAGAGAACGCGAGCACCGCAATCGGAAATCTGTAATGATATTTTCTTTTCGCGCACAAATTCCAGAAAATCGGCGCGAGCGCAAGCAAGCAGAACGCAAGTCCGAAGCCGGCGCTTGAGCGCAGCAGCCGCGCGCCGTCCTCAAAGGCGCAGCCGACAACGGTGAGAATGTTGCGTTTAACCCCCGTCAAACCGAAGAACTCGATGCGCTTTGCGTTACCGGGGGCAAGGACATTTGCCAAAAAACAAAGCAGCTGTGTCAGCGCCACGGAGGATGCAAAAACAGCATTGAGCTTATCCCTCTTAACAAAAATCTGCCACAAAGCCAAAATCGCAAGAAGTCCGGATGTGATGAATGCGGTGTGGTAGTTTGCCCCGCCGCACAGCAGCGAGAGAACAAGCGATAGCACAAGCCACAACGAACGTCCGCGCGCGCGCGCCGCACTGCACAGCCGCGCGGCACAGCCGAGCAGCAAAAGCGACAGACAGTACGTCCCGGTATATGTCGCGGCACCGCTGTACCAGAACAGTCCCTCGACCGGAGAGGGCAAAAACTGCACGGACATGAACGTTATAATGGATGCAATCGTTATGCAGCTGCACCCGCTTGCGGCAAAAAGCATTCGCAGCACTGAAAACACAAAAAAGCAAATACACAGAAAGAGCAGCAACAGCGTGATCGTGGGCACAAGATGATAGGCGTTCTCGCCCAGCGCGATCGGGCAGAGACAGAGGGCAAACGTGCAGGTATAGGAGCCCTGCCAGTTGACATAACTGTCCTTCGCGACAAACACCGCGTCGTTTGCGACATCGGCGAGTGACCCACCGTCTGCGATTATTGCCGCAGTTCGCGCCGAGCCCGAATAATCATCCGCGCTCGGATAATTGTATCGCCCGATACAGGCGATCGAGACAACACTTGCAACGAGCAACACAACAGCAACAATAGCCACCGCAATTTCGCTTTTTTTTTCACATGCAGCGCCCATCGTCGAATCCCAACCTTTCGCCGCCGCGAGCTTTTACCTGACAATACTATAACAAAATATGTGCAGCTGTCAATCTCTGTTGTCACGGCCTTGAAAATGGGATATAATTTAACAACTAAACATTTGGGGAGAGTCTTCGCATGAAATTCTTATACCCGCTCGAAAGGAAGCTCGGCAAATATGCCGTTCGCAACCTCATGCTTATAATCACTGTCGGGCAGCTCGCAGTGTTCGTGATAAGTTTCCTGTTTCCGTCGCTGAACTTGATTGGGTGGATGTCTCTGTCACGCGCCGCTGTGCTTCAAGGGCAGATTTGGCGTCTCGTCACGTTCATCCTGATTCCGCCCAACACATCGATTCTCTTTATCTTGATTTCGCTCTATTTCTACTACATGATAGGCGGCGCGCTCGAAAACGAATGGGGCGCGTTCATGTTCAACGTCTACTATTTTATCGGCATTATTGGGGCAATTGCCGCCGCGTTCATCACGGGTGTCGGCGACAATTACTACCTTAACATGTCTCTGTTTTTGGCATTCGCTATCCTCTATCCCGATTTTGAGGTTCTGCTTTTCTATATTCTGCCCATCAAGATGAAATATCTTGCGATACTGGACGCCGCACTGTTTTTGATATCGTTTATCAGAGGTCCGTGGTCAGCCCGCGCCGCGATCATCGCGTCACTTGTCAACCTGATAATTTTCTTCGGCGGCACGTTCGTAAATTACGTAAAACAGCAGCAAAAATACGCAAAAACCCGCCGAAACTTCCGCAGCCAAACCGAAACCTGGAACAAAAACAGCAACCGCTTCAGATGATATTCCCCACCCTTGAAGGAGTCGTATGAACACTGTCATCACGCTCGCGCTCGCGTTCGCGCTGGCGCTTCAAGGCGGGCTTGAATTCATCAAGCCACAGTCCGCACGTGACGCCGAGGCCGAAATTTATAAGGGAGCGCCCGCAAGCGCAAGCGAGATGAAGTCGTTTGTGCACGAGTGCACTTTTGGTGCACTCTCACTGCGCCGCCCTTGCGGTGAAGAAAGCCTGTGCATTTATCCCGCAGGTTTCGCGCTAACAGCCGAAATCGGCTCCTGGCTCGAATTTGTCGTCGAGCGAAACGGCGAGCGGCTGTCATATAAGGATTTCACCTGTGAGCTTACGTGCGGAGCCGACTGCGCCGCGATTTATTACAGCGGTGAAATCCTCGCCCTCGGTGAGGGCGAGGTCTCTATCAAAGTGTGGTTGGACGACAATCCTTCAGTATACGGCGTCAGCAGTGCTGTGACCGTGGTCGAGCCCGAGCTTCCAAACAGCTATACCTCTGTAAAGGGCTGCAAAACTCCCGCTAATCCACAGGACGAAGCGTTTGAGCAAAGCATAGAGGGCTTTCCAGACAGCTACAAATCCCCTCTTCGCGCGTGGCATATGTTCCACCCGGACTGGGTGTTCAAACCCCTCGACACAGGCCTTGATTTTTGGAGCGCCGTCGGCATACAGAGCGGAGGTGATCGCAATCTCACGCTGCTTGCAAACATGGCCGATATCCTGAAAAGCCGAGCAGCCGGGGATTACGACCGAGAGAGCGGCTCTTACATCTTAAAAGACACCGGCTGGGTCGAGACCAACTCAATCCCGGTCTCGTATTTTATGGATCCCCGCAATTTTCTTGAAGGAAGCGGGATTTTTCAGTTTGAAACGCTCAAATACGACGAGGCCTTTCACACTGAAAGCGGTGTTCAGGGCATTGTCGCGGGGACGTTTATGGAAAACGCGACGGCCGATTATCTCGATTCAGACAAAAAGCTGCACAAAAGCGACACGAGCTACTCAAAGGCGATCATGAACGCAGCCCGTGAGACGGGAGTGAATCCCTATTATCTTGCCGCAAAGATTCGCGGTGAGATAGGCGCTTCCAAAAGCCGCAGCGTGACTGGCGACGTCGCGGGACTAGAAGGCTTATATAATTACTACAACATCGGTGCGACCGACGGCTCCGGCAATATCGAGCGAGCGCTCGAATATGCCGGAGCGCAGGGCAGCTACGGCAGGCCGTGGAACACACCCGAAAAGGCGATTGTGGGCGGCGCGCGCTTTATCGCCGCCGACTACGTTTCTCTGGGACAGGACACCGGGTATCTTCAGAAGTTTAACGTGGCACCATACACCGCGACGACGAAGCATCTGCATCAATACATGACAAACGTCTCGGGAGCAGCCGCACAGGCGTCAAGTGCGTTCAACGGCTATGCGAAGATCGAGATGCTTGATATGCCGATTGAGTTTTCCATACCCGTTTTTGAAAATATGCCATTCGAATCGCGTTCCGCAGACGAACTTGCCGATTCAACCGGTCAGTCACAGCTCGCTATATCGAGGGCAAACGTCGGAATCCGCAGTGCACCCCACCTCGCCTCATCTAGTGTGGGCGAACTTCCCCTCGGTGGAGTCGTAAAGGTGAGCACTGCAGTGAAAACTGATGCCGCACACTGGCACAGCTGGCTGATTGCGCCTTTCTGGTATTGCATAGAATACGTCAGCCCCGGCGGGAGGAGTGTCGAGGGATTTGTGAGCGCAGAATGGCTTGAGTTGGGTGCGTTTCGGGTGCTTTCCGAAGGAGGACGCGCCACGATGAACGTTTTGGCACAGCCTGTGGGCAGTGATGACGATATCAGATATCTCTCACGCGACGATGCCGTCGCAACCGTGGATAAAGAAGGCGTTATAACGGCACTCGGAGAGGGCCGCACGAGCATCGTCGCCTATACCTCGGGCGGAGCTTTCTATGAGCGCTCGGTCATCGTCACTCCCAATCCCGCTCAAAGGGATGACATCGCCGACGAATAGAAAAGCTCCGAACGCGAAAAAAGACCGTGCCATAAGACACGGTCTTGTGTTCGGTTTTCGCTATACCGCTCTGGTCACCTTGCCGGCACGCAGACAACGGGTGCAGGCGTGGATGTACTGGGGCGAGCCGTCGACGAGCGCCTTAACACGCTGAACGTTTGGCTTGAAGGTCCTGTTGGAACGTCTGTGGGAGTGAGAAACCTTGATGCCGAACACGACGCCTTTGCCGCAAATATCACATTTTGCCATCTTCTGCACCTCCTTACTTTTACAATAGTCGCGATTGATATAATATCAGATAACACAGGATTATGCAAGGTTTTTTTCGTTTTGTTGTGTTTTCCTCTGGCATTGACTATAATATAAAACAATGGAGAACTTTTATGAACCCTGATATATTTCAATACCTCGCGCGAGGCATTGTGCTCCTCACCGCGATACCGGTGCACGAATCGGCACACGCATATGTCTCTTACAAATTGGGCGACCCCACGGCAAAAAATCTCGGACGGCTTTCGCTCAACCCGCTTCGACACTTCGACGTGCTCGGGTGCGTCAGCATGCTCATCATTGGAATCGGTTGGGCAAAGCCGGTGCCCATCGACCCTAGATATTACAAAAACCCAAAGGCAGGAATGGCTCTATCCGCGCTGGCAGGCCCGGTTTCCAATTTTCTCATGGCCTTTGTCGCGATGATATTTTATAAAATTGCGCTCTTCAGCTATGCGGCGAGCGGCGGTTCTCAAATAGTCCGCATGTTTGCCGTGCTGCTTCAGGCCATGGTTCTGATCAACATCTCGCTCGGCATATTCAATTTAATTCCCGTTCCGCCGTTCGACGGATCGAGAATTTTCGGTTTTTTCCTTCCCGAGCACGTATACTGGGGCATAATGAAATACGAGCGTTACATCTTTTTTGCTGTGCTTGCGCTACTGTTTTTCGGTGTTCTGAACACCCCGCTTTTGGCGGCAAACAACGCTCTTTTTACTGCTTTCGATTTTCTGACCCGTCCCGTCGACATTCTCATGAGCGCGGTGACCGGGTTTTCGCGCGGATAGGGCGGGGATTATGGAAAAGGTCTCTTATAAATTAGATAAATTTGAGGGTCCTCTCGATCTCCTGCTCCATCTCGTCGCACGGAGAAGAATGGAACTGTGGGAGATCAACATCCACGAGCTTATTGACCAATATCTCGCGTTCGTGGGAGAGATTGGTCCGGATGAACTGGATCCCACAAGTGAATTCATCGAGATGGCGGCGCGGCTTGTTTACCTAAAATCGGCGTCTTTGCTCCCGCGACGCGATGAGGCCGACGATCTTGAACGCGAGCTGACAGGTCAGCTCATCGAATACCATCTTTGCAAGAAAATGGCCGCGCGTCTTCGCGATATGTCGGAGGGCATAAACTTTTTTGTGCGTGAGCCTCTTGAAATCGAGTTTTCGACCGAGTATTCGACGATTCACGATCCGTCGTCACTGCTTGCGGCTTACATGAGCATAATGGGCAAGGGCGCCCGGCGGGCACTTCCATCGACTGGAGAATTCGACGAACTTGTGACCGCGCCCGTCGTCTCTGTGCAGACGCGAATCATCTTCATCATGAGACTCATGAGACGCGGAAATGCAAAATATGTTTCAGACTTTTTCTCAAATTCCCGCTCGCGCAGCGAATCGGTCGCGACATTTCTCGGGTTACTTGAGCTGATGCGCGCAGGGCGGATAGAGATTGGGAACGACGGCGGTGTAATTTCAAAGAATCATCACAGGAGGACGGATGAACACTAACCTTTATAAAAGCGCAGTTGAATCGGTGCTCTTCGCGGTAGGCGAACCTATTTCAGCAGAAAGAATCGCGCTCGCTATCGGAATAGAAAAGAGCGCCGTTCTCATGATATTAGACGAACTCACGTGTGAGCTGGACGCCGCCGAGCGCGGAATCTGCATTCTGCGTTTCGACGACCGCTATCAAATGGCGACGCGGCCAGTCTTTGCCGACTTTGCCGCGCGCGCTCTTGACAACCGCCGCAACACCCCGCTCTCGCAGGCGGCACTTGAGGTTCTCTCAATCGTCGCATACAACCAGCCCGTGTCGCGCGCATTCATCGACCAGGTCAGAGGCGTGGACAGCTCGTCCCCCGTAACCAGCCTTGTGACAAAAAACCTCATCTGTGAGGCCGGCAGACTTGATTTGCCTGGACGCCCGGTGAGCTTTAAGACGACGGACAACTTTCTGCGATGCTTCGGCCTTGCGTCAATTGCGGAGTTGCCACCCATCTATGGCGAAGAGCTTGAACTGACACTCGGTTCGGAGATGCAGGACGACTATGAGGGCGAGGAGCTGAAGTTCGATTGAGCATACTGCTCGAGACACTGAAAATACTCGGAATCATACTTCTCTCGCTACTGGCATTGGTGATTGCGGCACTCTTTTTGCGAATAACCGCCCGTATTTGTTATGAGAAAGATGTGCTGACAGTGCGTGTTGGGGCTTTAGGACTTCGCTTCAAGATATTCGATTCATCCACTCCCGAAAAAGTAAAAAATAAGAAGCCGAAAATTCCTGACACCCCCGATGAACGTGAGCAACAAGAGATTCGTGCAAAAAAACATGTCATCCCTGATTTAGACACAATCTGTGCGCTGCTCGGCGCGGGTGCCGGCTCGGCAGCACACATCCTGCGTCGCATCAGGATACGGCATGTCATGATAGTGTTTGTCGCATTCGCAGGCGACCCTTGTGCAACTGGGATGCTGACGGGCGCGATATGGCAGTCTCTCGGCTCGTTTATCACCTCGCTCGCGCTTGTGTGTCACGACATAACATACGACGAGCTTGTCGTTATACCGGATTTTATGGGTGAGCATGAGGGAGAAGAGAGATTCGGCTGTGAACTTTCAGCAAAACCCGTTATCGCACTTGCGGCGGGCATAATACTTCTATTCAGATATCTCAAATTCAAGAGCCGCCAAGCTGTTGAAGCACGCGGCGACAAAGCAACCGAAAGGATGTGCGCAGAGTGAACGACAACAACCCTATGGGCGCTATGATAGAGAGCGCAATTGAAAAGATAAAAGAGATGGCGACTACCGACACCGTTATCGGGCAACCGATGAGCCTGCCAAACGGAGTGACCGCAATACCCGTTTGCCGAGTGACGTTCGGATTCGGCAGCGGCGGAGCAGATCTTCCGAACAAGTCCGGTGCGCAGCTTTTCGGCGGCGGGATAGGCAGCGGCGTCAGCGTCACGCCCATCGCATTTCTCGTGACCGTTGGTGACAACGTGAAAATTCTGCAACTTGACACGATCGGAACGACGGCCGATAATATAGTGCGCTCGGTGCCCGACGTTATGGACAAGCTGTCCGGACTCGTCGCGAGCATCAGGCAGCCAAAGGAGTAACATGGACGAACGCATACAAAAGGTGATGTCAGAGCAGGGTTTTTGCTCCCGTCGCGCTGCGGAAAAACTCATTGAGCAAGGCAGGGTGCTGCTCAACGGCCGCGCCGTCTCGCTCGGGGACAAGATGGACGCCCGCCGCGACGTGCTCAGCGTCGATGGACAGCGGCTTGAACTGCAAAAAAACACCGAGAAAAAATACTATATGCTTCACAAGCCTCGCGGATTCGTGACCACCCTTTCGGACAGCCACGCAGCAAAAACTGTCGCCGATCTTCTGCCTTTGGACGCGGGACGGCTCTATCCCGTCGGGCGGCTGGACAAGGACAGCGAGGGTCTGTTGCTGCTGACCAACGACGGGGATTTCACCAACATGCTAACCCACCCCTCACACGGGGTTTCAAAGCTCTATCGCGTGAGTGTGCGGCCCGCTCCGGTTGAGGAGCAGCTCATCGCGCTCTCAACGGGAGTTACCCTCGATGACGGATACCTCGCGTCGCCGTTTTCGGTGCGCGTTGTGGCAAGCGAACCAAACAGAGGCGTGCTCGAGATGACTATGACCGAGGGGAAAAACCGCGAAATACGCCGTATGTGCGAGGTTGTCGGTCTCGAGGTCATCCGCCTCAAGCGGCTGTCCATCGGACCTGTCAAGCTCGGAATGCTCAAAACAGGAGACTATCGGGAACTTAAAAAAGAGGAGATAATCGCGCTGCGCAACGCCTATACAAAATGACAGTACAAAGGATAATTCTATGGTTGAAATCTTTCGTGAGTTCGATGATGCTTTACTTAAAAAACTCGGAGCGCACGGCATGGACATGGCGTATGTCGCGCGCGCGAACGGGGTGGTTCTGGGCTACTGCGTCTATCGCTTGCGGGGCGACGCCGTTGAACTTGTGTCGCTTTGGGCGAATGGGGACGCCGCGCTCGCCGACGGAATTGCGCGGGCAGCGCTCGCGAGCTGCAAAGAAGTTTCGGTCTATGCCGTCTGTGTCGGAGACGGAGACGAGCTTAAAAATTTCTGCCGGTGCATCTCTCTTCCGAGCGAGGGGCAGCTTGAAATCGACAGTATTCTGCGCAGCTGCGCAGGCGCGCCATCAGGGATGTAAACTTAAAATTCAATATTTTCCGACGGCTTTCTGCCGTCGTTTTTATTCCGCACATTTTAAGTGTTGCAGTCGTTTTGGGTTCTATCGCATTGCTGCCGAATACCGATTTTCGTCGTTTCGCAAACACTGCCGCGCTCTGTGTTTTTGCACGCTTTAATGAAGATATATCGTTGTATGTTTACATGTGCTTCATCGAGTGGTATCATAAAATGGTTTAAAGCATCGGAAAATCGGAGGCACGGATGTTGAACGCGAGCTGCGATACGGTCACTCTCGATTTCGCCTGCGCGGCCTCGGCCGTGTGGTCCATTTTGACCGACCGTTCAAGCTACGGCGAGTGGTACGGTTATCCGCGAATGCTCACGTTGGACACAGTTGAGCCCGCATTTGCAGCAGGGGCAAAACTCCGTTTCCGCGGGTCTCGCGGAACGAGCGTTGTGACTGTATTTGAACAGGGAACAAAATTTGCGATAAGCTCGAGCGCTGAGAGCAACGAATTCATCATCTCCGAAACCGAGAACGGCTGCCGCGTGTCGCTGACAACTTCTCTCGCCGGGGATATCGACTGGAGCGGGACCGCAAAGGCGCGCGCACGCGCCAACCGTGATGTGCTGCGCAGGTTGCGCCGTCTCGCCTGCTCTTCAGGAGAGACGGAAGCAGAGCCGCTGCCCGTCCCAACAATGGCAGAGGAGCGCGACGGAACACTGATCGGTGTCTTTTCGGGAATGTTTCACGGATACAAAAGTCCGATAATTCGCCGCCGATCGGCAGCTCGCAACTCGCTCGATTTCTCTGCAATAATAGACAACACCGAATCAGACATCGTCATCCACCTGAACGCCGCAATCGCGGGTTTTATAATGTGCGCGCTGCTGTTCACAACGCTATTTTTCGCAGTCAGATTTCCGCTGTCCGATATCGTTCCGAGCTCCGGTCTGTCCGTTTACGCAAGCGCCAATGTCGACATGACGCACGCCAAGCTCATAAGCATCGGGCAGACAAAGGACAAGCTTGAGCGGATGCTCAGTTGCGCGGGGGTGAGACTTGCGCCCGACCAATATGTTTACCGCTCCTCTGATTCACTCTATGAGCTTTCCGACGACCGCAGAATCTTTGTCGTTTACGATGCTTATGGCTGTGTGCGGCGCTTCGCATATATCGACTACAAACTCGCACTCGAGCCGCTCTCCGTCCCGATATCCAACGTGAGAACGCGGCTGTCGGCAACGATGACCGTTGAGATTGCAGAGAACACTGTAGGAACAAAGGCAGCCTCTTTCATGAAGGACAAAAACGGCGTGACTCTGATACACTTTGGCAAGATTGATACTTCGCGTTCGGTTTTCGACACTCTGCCAATCGCGCAACTCGAGGTGACGCTCGACAGCGCCACCAAAACGGCCGACGCCCAGTTCTATTTCGCCGTTGACCCGAACAACCCGCTTCCCAATAAGCTTTACACCGAAAAACTCATGCGCCAATACACCATCGCCAACTATTATCTCGCCGACCGCGCCGCCTATGAGCGCATATTTCTTCTGCTGGGAAAGACCCACCAGCAGGTGGACGCAGTGCTCGTGACCGAGGGTGTCGACTACGCGCTTGCCGCCAACAATTCAGTGATTTGCAGTTACAGCTGCCGAAACCCCGTTGCTGACGAAGCGCAATACCGCTATCGTTACTCCGTCACTTTCGACGCAACCGACGTCGCTTATACGGTCACGCTTCGCAATCGCTGGCTCGAACGGCGCGAGAACGTCCTGTTGCCGCGCGAGGATTACTCCATTCGAGAGGGAATGACTCTCTACTCCCTGTATTCCGAACTCGGGATACTTCCAACAAGCGCATATTTTGATGCTGATGTCTTCCTGCTGCGTTTCGGAGAGGCAAGCCGCGCCGCTGAAGAAACGGCTGGATATTGCGAGCTTGAAGTCACGCTCGATGCCGCCACAATGACCGTTTTGAGCTATTCATACAATGACTGACACCGATCACAATTCACTTCAAATAAAGGACGACTGTAAATGCCGCGAGAAAACATTGTCAAATCAGAACTGCTTATCGAGACGGACGCCGAGAGCATATGGAGCTGTCTTTCCTCCCCCTCATGCGCATGTGCTCTTTTTGGTCCCGACTGCGAGCTTGAACTTAACGACGACAACACCGGAGGTCTCGCGGGTCGTCTTCGCCTTGGCAGCTCAATCTTCCGTTTGCGAATGCGGAAGTATGACGCTCTGGCCTCAAACGACAGCTGCAGACTCGCGTTGAGACTTTCTCGGCATGAGAAGGGCGTGCTTGCCGTTGCAGCGGCGTCCTTCTCCGACACATCCGATTTAACGGCAAAAGAACTCTATGTGTTTCTCTGCCACCTGCGGGCACTTGCTCTCGAGCAGCGCAGCAAAACCGTGTACAGATCCGAGCTTATACAGAAATGTGAAATAGATTCAAAACCCGCGAATCCGGCCGGTGAGTCGCACAGCATCGAGGATGCAGATGACAATATCCGCAAAGCTCCCCGCAAACGGAAACCTCACAAAGTACTCATTTCGGTAATCGGCATAGCTGCGGCCGCGGCCGTTGCATTTTCTGCGTGGACATATTTTCTGCCGAAAAGCAGCGGCGCCACAAGTCCAGACCTGTCCGATATTAGCGCCGCTGTGAACGAACAGAACTGTGCAAAGATCGTTCTCGGGATGAGCAAATCGGAAGTGGATGTTCTGCTCGGAACACAGGGACTGAAGCGCGCGCCCGGAGAGTATGTATATCGCGGCGAGACGCTCAACGGCCGCTCTTTGCCGATTGAACAGCTGCTCGTTGTATATGGCGGAGATATATGCGAAAAGATAACCTATCTCCAACTTGAGCGCGCGTCGAAAGTTGGTGCCGCTGTGGGTCCCGATTCTCCGATAGGAGTGCTCCCTCCCTCGATGACGAGGATGTATTCCAAAGACGGCACAGAGTATCGGGAGACACATTGGGGGTACCTGGATCCGTTTGCCAATTTTTCAAAATCGTGGCGCGGGGAATCAGCAACTATCGTAAACACTGCGAGCGGAGAGACGCGCACGCGTTTTCTCACCGGCTACGACGGCGCCGACCCGCTGATTATATCCACGCTGGAGGGTCATCCTGCCGGCAAACAATACACCGATTACGATGAATTTCTGCAGGATAAACTCGCATTTGACGAGGCACTATTGCTTCGCAACCGTTACAGCCGCGGAGATGCCTCTCGCGTTTTCGGAGAACTTGAGGAATACGACGCGGGCAACGGCATAACGCTCTCCCGCATCCCCTCTTACGAGCGTGATGACGACGGCGCACCGCTCTACACTACATCTGTGAGCTTTGACACGACGGGTGTGTTTTCCCTCGGCTCGTTCTCCAACTCGCGTCTGTTTGACAAAAGCGGAATGCTAGCGGATTGCCGTCGTACTGCCGTTGCCCCCGGTATGACGTACAGCGAGGTGCGCACCCTTGTCCCGATAGTGCCGACCGCCCTATTTGTCAACGACAACTTCTACACAGTGTGCTATGGAAAGTATCTCGGCGGCACCGAGATCAAGCATCAGTTTGAATTTGTCGTGTCATTCAGCCTCGGATCAAATGTGGCGGAGACGATTTTCGACAACGTGGCAGAGGAAGTTCCCGCCAACGCCGCATGAGCGTGCAGTGCGCCATAAAAGACTGTCTGGAGGTTCAATCAACATGATGAATCACGCACCGGATCGCGCGCGAGTGTCACAGCTTGTCGCTTCTGATATGCAATATTTCGGAAGCCGCATCGCCCTCCCGTTCATTGCGGGTTCGACCGCGCTCATCGCCCTTGTGGCTCTGTTGTTTTCGCTGTTTTTCTATATCGGACAGTCGCAGGAAGAACAGAACTATTCATATCTGCTGCTGACGGTTTTGTCTCTCTGCGCGTTTGTAGTGTCCTATATTTTATACCGCGCTCGCACAGCTCGCGAAGGACTGCAATATGACAACGTGATGGTATTCACCATCGAGTGCTTCGCGATAAGCGGTGTGTCGGGTTTCGCATTTTTGCGCACTTCATGGATGTGGCGATTTATCGAAATATCTCCCGGTCAGTTCAACCGCTATGTCAGGACGGTACTTTCCACCTGTGTGGCGGTTTCGCTGCTTGTCGCGCTCGGCTACGTTCTGTATGCATACATGAAAGCCGATTTTCAGCTTCCCTATACGGGTTGGCTCTATAAGTTCTACACCTTCGTTCCGATAAGCGTGCTGCTCTTTGTTGCGATGGGCACACGGCACAGCCACGTCGGCAACGCGCTTGGCATTGCCACATTCACTACAGTGCTCTACCTGTCCCTCATCCTCGCGTTTATCGTTCGTTTCTCGGCAAAGCTCATAATGCACCGCTATCTTGAGGAGAGCTCATCTCGATATGAGACATTCATCAAGGTCAAGCATCACAAACCCATAAAGTGGACAGCGAACACCCAGACCCCAGAAGCTGTCGCCTTTGCGTCTGCTGCAGAAGCAGTGTCGTCCGAACTTGCGGACAGTGCCGCGCTCATCCGCGAAAATACCGAGGAATCTTTGAAGCCCGCCGCCATCGAAGCCGAGCCTGCACAGCCTTCAACCGAAACATTGCCTTCCGCAGAACCTGCGCCTGCTCCCTCAGATGCGACTCTGGAGACCGGGGACAAATCGTCCCGCAAAGATCTGCGTGAGCGTAAATCCCCGGACTTCGAGATCAGTGTCTCTGAAGATACACCGACCGAAGCGGCTGCTATCTCGGAACGCGCGTTTGCATTTGTGCACAAGACTGTCGACGCTGTCAAATCTTTGTTCGAGCGGTATTCCAAACCAAAACCCACTCTTGCAAACGTCGCGAACGACGAGGATATCGCTTCTGCCGTCGAATCACTGATTGGAATTCCGGCAGAAACTGCGCTTGACGCTGAACTCGATTCGACATCGCAAGCCGCGGCGGAAACCGCAACAGCACACGTCGCCGCGGACAACGTCCCCACACAGCACGAAATTACCGCAAAAGAACAGGAGCCGAACGTCCACTCTATATATAAAGCGTCAAAACATGACGCTGCGGAGAAAAAGTCCGAGCCCGAGTCTGCCGAGGATGAGCGCGAGGACGGCACACTGGTTGAAATCGGGTGGTTTGAGCGCATTAAGTCCTCCATAATCGATTTTATTACCGATATGCGGACTCCCATCGACGGTCTGTTTCTGAGCGGAAGCTCCGATGATGAGCCCGAAAGCGCGCAGCAGTCCGCAACTGAATCTGACATACAAAGCATCCCGGACAGTGACGCAGCAGGCCATGAGCACAGTGCGATAGCTGATGAATCACCGGCTCTTGATGAAGTGCCTCTGCCGCTCATGCCATCCGAAAAAAATCCTGAAATTGACACAAATATCGGTGAATTCACAATAGGAACAGGCATACCCGATGCGGAAAGCTCCGAATCGATCGCGCACGCGCTTCAAACACCTACGGAACAGGCCGACAAGGAAACGACGGACAGAAGAACAATCTATAAGGCCAAACGCGAGGTGCTCCCGAACGAGCGCAATCTCCCACAGTTTTTTGAGCGGCACCGCACTCGTGTCGGATCGGTTAAATCTGATAATGAACTGCCCCCTTACACCAAACCCGTTCCCACTGGAAAAAGCATTGGCGCTCACGCACTCCACCCGCTCAACCGCACCACAGGAGATGCTGCCCATGACTCCCCTCTTGCCGATGAAGTGCTCAATTCAGCTTTGCCCGAAAACCCCGGTGCGGAGACAGTGTCTGACAGCCATAGCCCAGGCTCTGTTGAGCGGGCATTCACTCACCCCAAACAGTGGCTTAAGAACACTGTTGACAATTATAAGCTGAAGCGGGAGCGCGCCGCCGAGGAAGAGCGTTCCCGCCGCGAAGCCGAAGAAGAACACATAGAGGCCGAGGCTGATATCATAGAGGATCTTGATGACGCTGCGCCTTCTGTTGAAATGATTGACCCCAAACCCGAACCCGCGGTTGAAAATGATCTCGAAGATATAATGGACGAGAATTTCACAAAGGCAAGCTCGTTTGAAACTCCGCATGCAGATCACAAGCTCGTGCAGATTGAAGACGACATTAAAACTTCAATCTCACCACAGGAGCTCGGAAAACGCGAGCCGATACGCGCCCAGGTAGTGCGGCGCACCATCGTGCACCGCCACTCGACCTCCCGCAGGCGACCATCTCCCTCAAAAAATAGCGCTGACAAGTCCGACAACAAATAAACACAAAAAGAAAGCTCCCACAATCGGGGGCTTTCTTTTATAATAACCGCAAAACCGATATTTTCGGTCGGCAAATTCGCGTTTTTTTGCACATTCGATGACCAAAATAAAGCTCTACGGGACTTCTTGCGTGTAATGTCAATGCAGGTTACGAAATACAATGGAGCTGCAACATCCGACGCTATTTTCTTTATTGAAAAGTCAAATGCTCTTAAAATCTGCTGTTTTATCAGCAGTCAACATGTCACGATATCATGGCTGTTATTTGATGTGTGCGAGATTTGCGATTATTTGATCGTCCTTAAAGTCGAGTGTTGCAAACCTGAAACCGTCGTAACTCGCGGCCCGCCCGGGATTCACATATAAAATCCCGTCCAAATATCGGCACAGTTTCTCGTGCGTATGTCCGAAGAGAACCACTGAAGCGCCCGAACCGACGGCAAAATCCACAAGCTCCTCAATTCCGTATTTCACATGGAAGCGATGCCCGTGCGTGTATATCACTTTGCGGCCATCCTCAAGGGTCAGCAGCTTAACATCGCTGTCGTTCTCTCGAAAATCACAATTTCCAGTGACTGCGAGCAGCGGGATTTCAGGATGTCGAGCCCTCATAGTTCGCGCCTGCTCATAGCCGTCCCCGAGAAAGATGAAATAATCCGCAGTACACTGCGCCTGATATATCCGTTCAAACGCCTCAAGCGAGCCGTGAGTGTCAGAGAGAACAACAATCCTCATTTCTCGTTCTCCACCTCAGAGAGCGCAAGCCGATAGAGCTCTCCTTTTTTAATTCCTGTGCGCACGGAAGTCTCCTTGCAGGCATCGGGCAAAGACACACCTTGAGCCCTCAACTCGGAGATGAGGGCGAGCGCCCTCACGGGGTCACAGTCGCACGGCGCACTCTCCGCCTTCGCAGCACCGGCAACAACGAGCGCATATTCTCCACGCGGTTCGCGCTCTTTGTATTGCGCGACAGCCTCAAAGAGCGTTGTGCGATCGATTTCCTCGTGAATCTTGGTGAGTTCGCGGGCGAGCGTGATTTCGCGATCTCCGAGAGTGTCAAGCAGGTCATTCAGCGTGTTTCGCAGCTTGTGAGGCGCTTCATAGAAAACCAGCGTACGGCGCTCGTCGCGTATTTCGGAAAGCCGCTCTCGGCGATTTTTCTTGGACATTGGAAGAAATCCTTCAAAACAGAAGCGACCTGTTGCAATGCCGCTCGCACATAGAGCCGCAATGGCCGCGCATGGCCCGGGAATTGGTTCGACAACGACACCTCGTGCCGCAGCTCGCCGCACAAGTTCCTCACCCGGGTCGCTGACGGCAGGCGTTCCCGCGTCACAACAGAGCGCGCAGTTTTCTCCTGCGAGAATTCTGTCAATAATGTGATCGGCACGGTCATTTTCGTTATGGCGATAACAGCTCACGAGCGGCTTTTTTATTCCGAGATGATTCAGCAGTCCAGCCGTCACTCTTGTGTCCTCAGCCGCGACAAAATCCACCAACTCGAGCGTCTCTGCCGCACGGCGCGAAATGTCCCCTAGATTACCTATCGGAGTTGCGACAATATAAAGTTTTGAGGGTTCCGACATCAGCTGTCCTCCGAAATCAATTATCGATAAGATCGGGCAAAATAACAAGGCCGGTCCCGGCGCGGTAGCGCGCTTCAAGCAGTGCAAGCCACGGCTGACCGCCTCTGGTATGTTTGACAAATTGCAGCCTCTTGAGCTCAAGCGAGCGGCGCTCAAACAGGCATATAAGCTCGGCAAGACGCTCCGTCCGACAGCAGATCACAAGACGTCCGCCTTCTTTAAGGCTACGTACCGCGCATGCGGCGACGTCATCTGCGGTGCAGGTGCTCTCACTGCGCGCCGAGCGCGATTGTGCATCGGAATTGAGCTTGCCCGCGCCGAACTTAAAATATGGCGGATTGCACAGCGCAACGTCAAATTTTGCAGTTGTTCGGAATTCGCGAAGATCTCCGCGCACAATTTCAATGTTCTGCGCGTCATTTATCCCGACCGAACGCGCCATCAGCTCACACGCTTCTCCGTCCAATTCGAGTGCGACGGCACGCCCCTCGTGTCCCGCATCGCGCAGCGCAAAAGTGATGATTCCGCTTCCTGCTCCGATATCGAGAATCGATTCTCTCTCCCGAACCCCCGCAAAAGAGGCCAGCAGCAGCGGGTCACGCGAAAAGCGTATATTATCAGAGATGCACACCTTAGTGCCGAGTCTGCTCAATATTTCGACATCACACACGCAGGCATCTCCATTTCAAGAAATACGGCGGACACAAAAACTTGTGCCCGCCGCTTGTTTGTTCGGATATGTTCGCTTACGCCTCAGTTATGGCGCCAACGGGGCAACCGGCCTCGCAGGAACCACAATCGATGCAGGCATCGGGATCAATCACGAATTTGGTGTCACCCTCGCTTATAGCATCAACGGGGCAGCTGGACTGGCATGAACCGCACTTAACACATTCATCGCTGATAACGCGTGCCATGGTATACCTCCAAATAATGAATATTGCATAACTATAATATCATATAATCGAAGATTTTCAAGTGTTATTCGGAAAAGCCACCGCGATCGTCCTCTTCGCTCTCTTTTTTGGCGCGGCCCTTGCCGTTCGAGAGCACCTGTATCTCATCAATTTTGCAAACGCGTGTGGCCTCGGGATTGTCCTCCATTCGCACCTTCACCGTGCGTCCGAGTACATTGCTTTCGATGACGATTCCCCTTCCCTCATCGGTTTTGACCACTGCACCGTTTCGAGGGGTCAGGCGTATCAGTTCATCATAAACGTTTTGTTCAAACTTGAGGCAACACATCAGTCGCCCACACACGCCGGAAATCTTTGTCGGGTTGAGCGATTTTCCCTGTTCCTTCGCCATTTTAATTGACACGGGCTGAAATTCAAACAGAAATGTCGAGCAACAAAACGGTTTTCCGCAAATGCCGATGCCGCCGAGCAGCTTGCTCTCGTCTCGCACTCCTATCTGTCTGAGCTCAATCCGTGTGCGAAACACACCAGCGAGATCCTTCACAAGCTCCCTGAAATCGACGCGGCCATCCGCTGTGAAATAGAACAGAATCTTTTGCCCGTCGAAGGTGTACTCGACATCGACAAGTTTCATGTCAAGTTTGTGGTCTCGGATTTTCTGCATGCAGACCGCATACGCCTCGCGCTCCTTCAGCAAATTCGCTTCGTATTGTGCGACGTCGGAATCCGTCGCGCGGCGCATGATATCCTTGAGGGGCTGAACGACGCGATCGTCCTCGACCTCGTGCCCTCCGGAGCTGACAAATCCACACTCAACGCCGCGTGCCGTCTCGACAATAACGCGGTCGCCGCGTTTGAAATCCAGCCCTGCGGGATTAAAATAGTACTGCTTACCAACATTGCGGAAGCGCACTCCGATTACCTTTGTCATTGTTATATCACCGTTTCTCAGCACAGGGTGGGTTTGCCCGACATCTTGAGCAGCACCCCGCTGCTTTTTATTATGCTCGTTTTTTAAACTAAATCCTCGAAGCCAAGCGCGCACAGAGCAACTTCTGATTTATGTTTTTGGGGATATCACGCCGCGCTTCGAGAACCGCGTCGTGGAGTGTCAATATCTCTCCCGCACGTTCAGGATCGCGCTCAAGCGCGCCATCGCACGCAAGCAGCAGATAGTCAAACACCGCCACCAGTTCATCCCGCGTTTTAACGCCGTCAAGCTCGCTCATCAATGCGAGTTTGTCTTCTCGCATTGCCGCTTGAAGGATGATCTCAGCGCGCTCGCTCAATCTCGAGAGCTCGGGAGCACTCAGCCACGCGAGCGCAATTCCAACGCGTCCCTTGCAGCGGGACACCGCAAGTTTCAGCTCTTGAGGCAAAACATCCGGAAGACGGCATTTGAGCAGTTCAAAACAATCAGCGTCGTTCAGCGGTGCAACGGACAGCACCGCGACGCGCGAGCGAACCGTTGGCAGCAGCTCGTCCGCAAAGCGCGATGTGAGGATAAAAAGCACATCTTCCGGTGGCTCTTCGAGCATTTTCAGCAGCGCGTTTGCGGAGTTGGCATTTAGGTTAAAGGCATTTCTTATGATTGCGCACCGCCGCCCGTCAGTCATCACCGCGCTGCGCATGAGCTCTCCTGACGCCGCCCGCACCGCGCGCACCGGTATGCGCCCGCTTGCCCCCTCGCCGACGACGACAATGCAGTCGGGGTGCATGTTTCGCGCAACCAGAGCACTCGGGTCACGCAAAAACGCAGCCGCAACAAGTCCTGCGGCAAAATTGCGCCCACACCCGTCCTCTCCGGTAATGAGCAGCGCATGTGGCGTGATTTTGGAATCGAGTAGCGCGATTGCACGGCGCTTGAACTCGTCATTTGCGCGCAAAGGCGCGAGATACTCAGAGCTTTTCAAAGCGCTCGATGTTCTGAACGAATACAATTGCTCCGCCCACGGTCAGCTCAAGCGGATAAGAGTTTGCAATACCCATGCCGTAGGTTGCTGTGGCGGGAACAAATTGTTTGCGCTCACAGCTCTGCTCTGAAATCACACCGATCGCCTCGTCCACGCTCTCGTCATCAACTGCTATCATGAACGTGACGTTGCCGGTTTGTAAAAATCCACCAGTCGTTGCAAGACGGGTCACAGAAAATCCGTTTCCGGTAAGTCCTGTCTGCACTGCCGTCGCATCGTCCTTGCTGACTATCGCTGTTATAAGTTTCATTTGTCTGCCTTTCGTTCAGGTCAGGTTAGTTTTAATCCCACTAATTTTAACATTTTCTTGTCTGAATTACCATATAATTTTGTCCGTCATCTTATGTCGCATACAGATAGTTTTACTCAAAGTATTCATGCCTTGCGTTGAAAATGGGCGTCTGTCGAATAAAATTGCCGATGGTAACGCGAGTTTTCAACTATTTCAACCGAGTTTTCAACAGGGGGTTGCCCTCAGAAGAAATACAAGGCGTATATCGTCAAACACTGCCCTTCCTCAGCGTGTGGAAAAACTTTGAAAGCAGCTCAGAACACTCGCTCTCGAGCACTCCACCGCGCACTATCGGGCGATGATTAAACTCGAGCGCAAACAGATCGATGACACTGTGTGCGCAACCCGCCTTAGGGTCGCTCGCCCCGTAAACGACACGCGCGATGCGGCTGTTTATAACGGCTCCAGCGCACATCGGGCAGGGCTCGAGCGTGACATAAAGCTCACATTCGGAAAGCCGCCAGCCGCCGAGGACCTTGCACGCGGCGTCGATTGCGAGCAACTCGGCATGATGCAGCGCATTTTTTTGTGTCTCACGGGTATTGAACGAGCGCGAGATGACCTCGTCCCCCCGAACCACAACTGCCCCAATCGGGACCTCTCCGAGAGAGAGAGCCTCGCGCGCGCTCTCGAGCGCGAGGCGCATGTAAGTTTCATCGCGTGTCATATCTTAAACCCCCGAACTCACAAGCATGAATATTGCGGAAACCGAAATGAGAAGCAGCGCACCCGGAGATCCGAATGCCGCAGCGAAATCTTTGATGTCCAATTGCGTGTGCACTGCCTCTCCCGACCTTATTCTCTGAACAATCTGCGGCACAAGCGCTGCCAGCGACAGCGCACTGGCCGCCGCTACACCCACCCAAAAGTATTCGGGCGAGTCGTCAAGAAGCATTTTTACTATCGTCAACGCGTTATGAATGACATGCAGAACCATGCACAGCGCCGCCGAACGCGTTGTAAGATACACCGTACCGAACACAAGCCCCATAACGAGCGCTTCCGGAAGCGCGTGAAAATTCACATGACACAGGGCAAAAAACACTGCAGAGACTGCAACCGCGAGACGCGGCGAAAACCGCTTTAGCGATGTTATTATAACACAGAAATAAATTATCGTCTCGAGTGCCGGGCCGACAACAAGATACCGAACAGCAAAGACGGCAATCTCGAGTTGTCCGTGCGGAAGCGCAGGGCTTGCCGATTTGACCGCGCCCATCACCTGAAGAAATAAGCCGAAGAGTGTCCCGAGCAGTAGCGCAACCGGCAGCGCCGCAAAATACAGCGCCGCAGAGCGAGCGATATCCGCACCGCTCACGCGATGCTCATCTTCCGTCTTTGCCATACATGGGCGAAGAACGAGCAGCGGAGCGGCAAACGCAAACAGGTGACACGCGAGCGAAACAAGTCCGGTAACGCCGCCTGCCAACTGTCCCGCCATGCCGGAACTCGCAAGTGCAAGCAGTGCATCAGTTAAGATGAACACCGTCAGAGCAAAGCCTATTTTCCCCACAACGGCGGATAATTCATCCCTGCCATCTTTCACCAGACCCTCTCCTTTCGCTGTTTGCTATGCTGTTACACCCTTTTATTTATGCCTGCCTGCCGAAACTCTCGATGGACAGAACGTCTGTCCGTTCAATGGGACAGCTTACACGTTATAATGCGATAAAGTCATATACAGAGAGAGAGACGGGGTAAAAAAATGAAACATTCTGATAATCGTGTGTTGGACTTTTTAGGGGCTCTGATCGGGGTGTCCTGCATCGATTGGGACGGCGATTTTGCCGATGACGGCTATTCGGATTTCTGGGGTCTCGTCCCGCTCGGCGAGCCTCTGTTTCTAAATGACAGTCAGCGCAAAGCCCACATAACGCTCGTCAAGTGCGGTGCTGCGGGTGAGCCGCTGCGCCGCGCCTAAAGGCAAAGGCCGCGCATCTCTGCGCGGCCGCGTGTTAAAAACTTTGTGCGCGAAATCGCGGCAACAGAGAGCCTACTTGCTGACCGGGCACGCGTAATATACATAGTTTATCTGCTCGTCCTTGTAGTTTAACGAGAGGCTTCGATATGTCCTTTCGTCTTCCCATTCGAGCTTAAACTCAAGAACTTTGTAGTACATCGAGTAGACCTCGCCGTCGTTCTTATGCTCCTCATATTCCGGCGTTCCGGTCTTCCAGACATTGTAGTCGGCATTGAGCGGCGCTCCGAATTCGGCGGTCATCTCTTGGGCGGTTTTCTTGTAATCTGCAATTATATCTTCTAAAATCCAATCACCCACAAGAAACTTCGCCTGAGCCTCTTCAAGTCCATCCTCGTCGAAGATGTATATTATCTCGGCATCTTTGTCATATTCTTTGTCATAAAAAGTTGCGATATCGTCGGCCGCATAGGCGTAGTCGGTATTTTCCGAACGTGTGACAGCCTTTGGGCTTGCGCCCCATTTGGCCGCTCTGAAATCCCCTTTGCCAAAGCAACCGGCAAGGCAGATCACACAGAACATACAGAGCACACATGCAACAAGCTTTTTGAGCTTCATTATTGTCTGTCTCTCCTTTGGAAGACGCAGTCTGATAAACGGAATCCGCGCTTTATTCAGTTGAGCTTATGATTATCCGCACTGTGCGGCAGAGCAAACTGCGGCTGTGGGGATGTTATATTGTATAATGAATCGCGCGCGTTGTAAAGATGCAAAAGCATTCGGCACGCGTCCGTACAACTATTCGCCGTCTTATGGCCGCAAAGCATCCTCTGCACTTTTACGCGTTTGCGCATGACATAGCCTGTACCGCAAAACAAAAATGCCCTCGCAAAAATATTGTTTGCTCACCGACCGCAGGCAACAATCCGGAGCATTTTATTGGGGTTTTGCTGCATTTTATTATTCTCGCCTGCGAGAATAATAAAATGCATATGCAGAATACCGATTTGCTCTATACTGGCGTCATGCAGAAATTCCGATCTTGCAAAAAATCCATCACATAGCTGAAAATCCCCGCCTATGATGCTGCACAAAAGCGAAGCCGCAGAACTTTACGTTCTGCGGCTTCGCTGCAATAATTCTCACAGATTATCAGGATTTTAAAAACTTTTAACCCCTGTCAGCGCTGCACTCTGCCGCTGGCATTTCCGGAGGCCAACGCTTCGACCTCGGCCGCCGTAACGAGATTGAAATCGGACTCGACAGAATGTTTGAGACAGGAGGCCGCAACGGCGAAATCCACCGCTGCCTGCGCATCTTTGCCGTTTAGCAGCGCATAAATCAGTCCGCCTCCGAAGGAATCTCCCCCTCCAACACGGTCGACTATATGCACTGAATAAGTCGGAGAATAATATGCTTTGCCGCCGCTGTAAAGCATCCCTGCCCAGTCGTTATCGCTCGCAGATTTGCTCGTGCGCAGCGTTATCGCGACCTTGTCGCAGCCGAAACGACGGGTTATCTCTGCAGCAACTGATTCATACCCTTCATGGGAGAGCTTGCCCGCATCTATATCCGTCCCTGCGGCCTCGATGCCGAATATGTCCTTTGCGTCCTCCTCATTTGCGATGCACACGTCAACATAGCGCATAAGCTCGCCCATGACCTTTCCGGCTTTTTCGCGGCTCCACAGCTTTTTGCGGAAGTTGAGGTCACACGACACGGGAACTCCGAGCTTTTTGGCAGACTTGCATGCGCGAAGGCAGGATTCCGCCGCATTGTCGCTGAGCGCCGCCGTAATACCGGTGAAGTGCAGCCAGTCTGTTCCGTTCAAAATGGAATCCCAATCAAATTCATCCGGGTTCGCGCACGCTATCGCGGAATCGGCACGGTCGTATATGACCTTTGAAGCGCGCTGTGAGGCTCCCTTTTCAAGATAATAGAGACCCAGCCGCTCACCGCCGCGCACCACACTGTCGGTGTTGACACCGTATCGCCTGACGGCATTGAGCGCCGCCTGTCCCAGTTCATTCGTGGGGAGCTTGGTTACAAGGTTTGCGGCAATCCCCAAATTGCAAAGCGACACCGCGACGTTGGCCTCAGCACCTGCGTAGGAAACGCAGAATTTGTCGGCCTGAACCAATCTCAAATATCCCTCCGGATTTAACCTGAGCATAAGCTCACCAAAACACACTGCTGTTTTCATTCTGAACCCCCGTTAATGTTTCGACGCAATTTGCGTGAATATTTCAGCTCTTTTTGTCAGTTCGTCAAATTTTCCCTGCTCGGCAAGCGCGCGATTGGCAAGATACCCACCGACACCCGCACCGGTAAATCCTCCACTCAGCGCCTCATCAAAATTGTCCTGAGTGACGCCTCCCGTGGCGATCAGCTTGAGATGATTGATAGGTCCTCTGATGCTCTTGATATATCCCATTCCGAGATCCGAAAATGGGAAAATTTTAATAAAATCAGCGCCATAATCCGCTGCCGAAAGAATTTCGGATGGTGTCATCGCACCGGGTATAGACACGAGACCCTTTTCTTTTGTAAAGCGAATCACGCGCTCGTTCACGTTAGGCGAGATCATATAGAGTGCACCCGCGTTTGCCGCCGCTGTCACCTGCGCCTCATTCAGCACTGTGCCCGCTCCACACATCATGTCATCGGGTAGCTCTTTGCGCAGCATCGCGATGGCATCTGGCGTTTTTTTGATGCACTCGGGATCCGCCTGATCAAAGGTTACCTCCATCATTCGCACGCCGCCTTTGTAGAGCGCGCGGGCTATTCCGAGCAGTGTTTCGCCGTATATTTTGCGCGAGATTACAATTACCTTGCCCTGTTCAATTTTCTGCTTGACTTCGGACTGTTCCATTTTTATAATGTCCTTTCTTTAAAAGAGATTGCTGTTGAGTTGCGGGCAATCGGGCATGAGCTGCATGATTTCCACCCGGTATCCATTGGGGTCGAGACACCAGACTTGCAAATTGTTGTCGCGCACTTTTTGAACTCGGGATTCAATCGTCACCCCCGCCGCGTCCAACGCCCCTTCCACTTCATATATGTCATCTGCAATGAGGCAGAAATGGTTTCGTCCAAGTTCTCGGCCAACTGGATACTCCTCGCGGGGATAAAAGAGTTCAAGGCAGCTCCCATCTGAAAACTGCAGACAGACAATCAGAGGATTTCCTTCGGGATCGTCCTTTGTAAAGAGAATTTTTGCGCCGAGAAGCTCGCAGTAGAATTTCAGCGAAGCTTTCATGTCACGTACTGATATCGCCGAATGTAATAATCCGGTTATCATAAGCGCCTCCACTATGCATACATTTTAGTATGCATTTATATTAACCCTTTTATTGCATGAAGTCAATATAAAACAAATGCGGTATTTATTTTATTTTTGTCTCATTTAAGTGGGGTATTTCGATTTTTGTATTGTAAAAGCGCAAAATATATGCAATAATGTATTTATTAAAGTGCCCGTCAGAGAGAGAGATATGCCAGCAACAACATCGGTTTCACTCGAAATTTATGAAACACTTAAAGCTAAAATCATCAACTTTGAACTCATGCCGGGTCAACTTTTGATGGTTCAGCAACTGTCTAAAGAGCTTGAGATAAGCAGGACGCCCGTTCGTGAAGCGATGGTGCGTCTCAAAGAGGACGGTTTTGTTCAGGAGGCAAGCGGACGAAAGTTCAGAGTCACCGAGGTGACGTGGGAGTTCATTAGCAACCTCTACAAAGTGAGAATAATCCTCGAGACGACCGCCGTGCGTGAATCCGCCAACACAATCACCAAACTGCAAATCAAGGCGCTGCGTCAGTTGGTCAATCGCATGGAAAAATCGCTCAAATCGGGCGACTACGACGGGCTTATTGAAACCGATATGGATTTTCATAACTACATATTATCGCTGCTCAACAACAGCATCATCTTCGACTGGATGGGGCGCATGAAGGATCATCAGCAGCGCATCCGATACCTCACCTCCGGGATAGAGGGTCGGCTTGCAGAGAGCATCGTCGAGCACTCCCGCTTTGTCGACAGCATAGAACACGGAGATTTCGCAAAGGCCGAGGCCATGCTTCGGGAGCACCTTGAAACCACTGTCAACGACATACAAAAATATCGCTCGGGCGGCAACCACATCGCGTCGTCCATCATAAAATAAAAATTACCGCATCTGATAAGGATGCGGTAATAATAAAAGTAAATATGCATACATAAATCCATGCATTAGGAGGAAGAAATGGATTACAAGTTCGGATTGATTGCAAAAGGGATCAAAAATTCCGTGACGCCGCTCGTCTATGAAGCGTTCGGAAAAGACCTCGGTATGAATGTCTCGTTCGAGATTTTCAACGTTGAAGAGGACAAATTCGAAGAGACCGTGAAATTCACACGAGGTCATCTCAACGGATTTAACGTCACTATGCCCTACAAGGTGAGAATGCTTGATTTTGTCGACGAGTTGGACGAGTCCGCCGAGCGCTGCGGTTCAACCAACGTCGTTCTAGTCAAAGACGGCAAGCTCATCGCGTACAACACCGACGGTTGGGGAATGATAAAGGCATTGCAGCTCAAGGGCTTTTCGTTTAAGGACAAAAAGGTCGTTATGGTCGGAGCGGGCGGAGTTGCGCTCTCGATTGCCTATAATCTGCTCGTAAACGACGTTGCCGAAGTGTCGGTTCTCAATATTTTCAGTGAAGAGGCCGAGCGTCTGTGCAGCCGCTTCGGTGAAAAGTTCACGCCACACCCCCTTGAAAATTCCGAGCTTTGCCGCTGCTGTGAAGGCGCTGATTTCTTCATAAACGCAAGCGTACTGGGTCAGCTTGGCTACGACGACTACACTTCCTTCGATTTTCTCGATTCGCTCGCGAGCGGAGCGGTTGTGTTCGATGTGAATTACTCGAACCCTAACGCTAAGCTGCCCGCCGCGGGTAGGGAGAAAGGTCTGCATTCTTTCGTCGGGCGCTCGATGACCGCCTGTCAGGGAATTCGCGCAATGGAGATCTGGACGGGGAGCGTCCCCTCTGACACCAGTGCAAAACAGCTCGTATATCGATTTGAAAATGAACTCAAATAATTTTAAGGAGGATATGTTTATGAAAAAGGTCGCATTTTTCCACACAACTCTCAACACTCCCGTCCAGATGAAAGAGGAATTTACCAAGCGCTACCCCGGCGTTCAGCTGATCACCATGGTTGAGGACGGAGTGCTCCCCGAGATTGTTGCAAATCAAAACGAGCACACTCCGGGGCTTGTCAAGCGTCTGATTGAATACGGCGCGATGGCTCAATCGATGGGCGCATGTGTCATTGTTGACATGTGCACAACGCTCGGAATCGCGGTGCGTGAAGCTCAGAAAGCCCTCGAAATTCCGTTTATTACGATAGACGGTCCGATGCTCAAGCAAGCGGTGATGACAGGCAAACGCGTCGCGCTGCTCGTGACCGCTCAGACAACCCTCAAAGCGTCGAGCGCCGCCGCCTACGCCACAGCGCGTGACTGCGGGCGAGACGTCGTGATCGACACAATTCTTGTTGAGGGTGCATTCGACGCGCTCAACGTCGAGCACGACAAGGAAAAACACAACCTCATCATTGCAAACGCTGTCCGCGAAGCGGCACAGACGCATGACGTGGTGGCTCTCGGGCAAGTTACGATGGCCGATTCGGCAGCACTCTGCGGCGATGTCACCGTTCCGGTTCTCACAAGCATCAAGCCCGGAATAGAACAGCTCGAACAATATTTAAAATAAGGCGGTCAGACGATGAAGATAACCAATGTGGAGGCAATAATCCTCCAGTACAAGTATGAAAACGGAATAGCGGACGCGCAAAACTACTTTTCGACAAGAAGCGCCGTCATAGTCAAGGTGTACACAGACGAGGGCATCGTCGGCCTCGGGGAATCTGCCTGCTTCGGCGGTCCTCCAGCCTCGACAAAGTTCATCATCGAAAATGAACTCAAGGCAATAATCGTGGGCGAAGATCCCACAAACATCGAGCATGTGTGGCAGAAAATGTTCGACCGCACCCGTCAGCACGGCCGCGGTGGAATCATATTTGCCTCGATGAGCGGAATCGACATAGCGCTCTGGGATATCCTCGGCAAAAAGGCGGGGCTCCCTGTTTACAAATTGCTCGGCGGCTATGCCGACAAGGTGACGCCTTATGCAAGCTCCGGGTTTTACGCGAACGGCAAGGGCACCCATGAGATAGCAGAAGAAGTGCGCAGTTATTTTGAGCTGGGCTTCAAGTTTGCCAAGATTAAGATTGGTCGCAATCCCGAAGTTCTCATGACGCCGCTGCACAATATGGCGTTTTCGGAAGAATGCCGCTATTCGCTCGAGGAGGATCTCGAACGCGTATCCGCTTGCTGCGACGTTGCGCGAAAGTTCGGCGCGAAGATCATGGTCGACGCGAACAACGACTGGAACACCTTCACCGCGATTATCATGGGTAAAAAGCTTCAGGAGATGGGAGTATATTGGCTCGAAGAACCGCTGCACCTCGACAATATCGACGGTTCAGTCGAGCTTGCGGCAGCGCTGGACATGCCCGTTGCCGGCTATGAATCGGAGGTTGGGTTCTATCGCTTCCGCGAGTTCATCCAGCGCCGCGCGATAGATATCGTGCAGCCCGACTGCATCTGGAGCGGTGGAATCACCGAGTGCCGCAAGATAGCGAACCTCGCGCTTGCACACGGTCTGCCGTGCAACCCCCACGTCTTCGCCTCGGGTCTTAGCCTTGTTGCAAACCTTCACTTCCTCGCTTCGCTGAGCAACGCAGGGATATTCGAGCTGGACCGCAACGTGTATCCCCTTCGCGACGAACTGCTCACCGAAAAATTTGAAATCTCAAGCGACGGTTATCTTTATGTCCCGCAAGGACCGGGTCTCGGCGTCGAGCTGCGTGAGGACACCGTTGAAAAATACCGCGTATAACAAAAAACACTTTGTGAAACAGTAACCAGTAATTTATGAGATACAAAAACATTCGGCACCGCCGCCCATTGCGGATGTGCCGAATGTTTTTAAGTGATTTTAATCTGCGCACGACATAGCAGCCTACCGCGTCGTGTGACACCCTGACATGTTGTCCGCATCACTCATGAATCTGATCTCGATATTTATCTCGCGACGGTTTCGCCGGATCAACAGCTTACGTGCGAATTAATGTCCAAAAATGCGGTCGCAATAGTCTTTGCCATAGGTGGAAAACATCTGCGGCTGTATGCGTGGCATATCGGATCATTCAGAATCTGTTCGATTCTGAATCCCTCAGTTATGACTTCGCTGACAAGCGCGCAACTACTCTATGTACGTCACTCTTTTCATAATCTGCGGCTCGATAGGCTTGTCCATTCGATCGACTGCCGTCGCGGCAATCTCGTCGACGAACTCCATTCCGCTTATGACCTTTCCAAATGCAGCGTATGAACCGTCGAGGTGGGGGGCATCGTTATGAACGATAAAAAACTGGGAACTTGCGGAATTCGGGTCGGACGAGCGCGCCATCGAAACAACTCCGCGGGTGTGGTGCAGTTCGTTTAGGATGCCGTTGCCTTTGAATTCCCCCTTTATCTGTTTGCCCGAGCCGCCCGTGCCGTTGCCCTCAGGGCAGCCCCCTTGAATCATGAAGCCCTCGATAACACGGTGAAAGCAGAGCCCGTCGTAGAATCCGTGCGAGACGAGGTCGACAAAGTTCTCGACCGTTTCGGGCGCGATGTCGGGGTAGAGCTCAATTTCAATTTTATTCCCGTTCTCCATCTCTATTTGAACCATTTTCCAGCGATGTCCTTTCGTCTTTGTATATTTTGGCGAGCGCAATCAGCTCGTCTTTATCATTGTTGACGCTGCCGTCCAAAACTCCCTCAAGCAGCCGTCCGAGCAGTGCCCCCACCTTTGGACCCGGACGCATTTCGAGAGCATCGCACAGCTCACCTCCGCTCAGAGCGAGAGCCCCAAGCGTAAAACAGTCTCCGCGGCGCAGTGATGCGAGCACCTCCCGTTTGAAGCCGTATATCCGCGCGAGCCTGTTGTGGTAACTCTTTGCGTGAGCGAGACAATCGGCTTTTTTCAGTTCAATCAGCAGAAAAATGTTTCTTCGCCCAACGCGGTTGAGCCAAAATCGCGCGCTCGCGGGAGTCGCAGAGTATGGCTTGTCGTGGCTCTCCACGAGCAGACACACCGTGTCGGCCAGCTTTTGCGGACATTGGAGCCTCTCGAGAATCTCACGGGAAATTTCGGCTCCCTTCTCCATGTGTCCCCAGAACCGGCCGCGCCCGTTGGCGTCGGTTGAAAAGCAAAGCGGCTTACCGATGTCGTGCAACAGCGCCGCAAGCCGCAGCGGCAACGCGCGCGAGGAGCGCCTGAGGGTCTCGGCGGTATGTCCGAAAACGTCAAAGTTGTGGTTGGGATTGTGTTGCTCAAACCCGTCGCAACGCTCAAGCTCTGGAATCACGGAAAAGATAATCTTTCGGTATTGCAGCAGCGCATTCCCGGCTCGCGGTCCCGTCACGAATCGAAACAGCTCGTCGCGCACCCGCTCGTGCGAGATTTTTTCGAGCGCGTCCGCTAGGTTCTCCGCGGCGGCGCGCGTGTTGCTCTCGATTGCAAACCCCAGCTGAGACGCGAAGCGCACCGCACGCATAATTCTCAGCGCGTCTTGCGAAAAGCTGCTGTACGGGTCTCCTATTGTCTTTATTATACGCCGTTTTATGTCGTCACGTCCGCAAAAAGGGTCGATATATCCCGTCTTGGGATTGTATGCAACAGCGTTTACAGTAAAATCGCGTCTTGCGAGATCTTCTGCTAGGTTTTTGGTGAATTCAACCGACTCGGGATGGCGGCCGTCGACATATCCGCCCTCTCGTCGAAAAGTGGTTATCTCGACTCTCTTTGTGCCATCACCAACCGACACAACGCCGTATCGCGCCGCCGAGCCGTCCGGAGAAAACTGTCCCAATACGTGCATTGTCTCCTCCGGCCGAGCCGAAGTGCACAGGTCGTAATCGGACGTCTTGCGCCTTAAAAGAAAATCGCGCACCGCGCCGCCCACAACGTAGGATTCAAATCCGGCAGATTCGAGCGCGCCCATAATCGATTGTACGTGAACGGGCAGCTTCATCTTGTCGCTCACATTTCGCTAAGAATTGCGCGGCGAACGCCTGGCGCTTTTTGATTATACACCATGCTGCCGACCTACCGCAACTGTGACAGAACGCATTCGGGCAATAAATGTGTTTGTAAACGCGCGCAAAATCTGCTAAAATCAACATCAGATCACACAAATACCGATCGTTTGCACGGTCGTTTCGCGGAGTTATTGCTATGAGCGACACCATCCCCGTAATCATAGACACCGACCCCGGCGTCGACGATGCCATAGCCATTATGCTCGCGGCGGCAAGCGGCACTCTCGACATCAGGGGAATCACCGCCGTCGACGGCAATGTAAAGGCGGTTCACACCCGTCAAAACGCACTAGATATCGCCGATTTCCTCGGTATCGATTGTCCCGTGTCTTGCGGAGCCGAGCGTCAGCTGTCCGTTCAGATATCCGAGCACGGCGAGAGCATACACGGTGAAACCGGTATGGGCGGCGTCTCGTTGCCTCGCTCGAGCCGCCCGTTCGACAGCCGCGATGCGTGGGACTTTATTTTTGATATCGCATCGGAACTGAAAGGAAAGCTCGTGATAATCGCGATCGGTCCTCTCACCGATATCGCTCTCGCACTGCGCGCCCACCCCACGTTGAACTCTCTCGTCAGCCGCCTTGTGGTAATGGGAGGCGGAATCGAAAAAGGCAACCGCACGCCGTATGCGGAGTTCAATTTTTGGGCAGACCCCCCCGCTGCCAAAGAGGTTTTCGAGAGCGGAATCCCGATTGTCATGGCGGGTTTGAATGTCACGCTCAAAACCGGTGTGCCGATAAGCCTGCTGCACGAGCTAAGTCTGCGCCCCTCTCGGATGAACGGAATACTGCGCAAGCTCTCGGACGGATACAGCGACCGCGTCGCCGGAAATGGCGATTGTGCTGTGAGCATAATACATGACGCCATCGCGGTTTTTTACGCTGCGCATCCCGAATGGTGTGAGACGCGTGAGTGCAAAATAACCGTGAACGCCGTTGAGGGCGACGAGCATTGGGGCGAGTCTGTGGCCGATTTTTCCGATCCCTCACAATTTAACACCACGCTCATCACCGACATCGAGATGGAAAAATACCTTGCATTTTACGAAGAGATGATTGCGTTTTTCTCCAGATGACAACACTTGATTTTAAGATTGCTTTTTCCGAAAAATAAATGACGCTACAAAAGAAACGGCGTTCAACACTATGATAACTATCCTCGTGTGCAAAATTCTGCGTTTTTTGGGTTCTCTGCTCGGCCGAGGCAGTTCACTGCCCGGAACGATTGCACTGAAACTCGATAAAAATATCCTCTCCAAACTCACACTGCCCGAAAAGACACTTGCGATTACCGGCTCGAACGGCAAGACCTCAGTCACCGAGCTTGTGCGGGCGGCGGCGAAAGCCTCGGGTATGCGCGTCGTCTGCAACTCATACGGCTCCAATCAAATTGAGGGCGTCGTGACGGCGCTGCTCACCGCGAGCAATTTGCGCGGCGTCGTGAACGCAGACGCTGTCATTCTCGAGAGCGACGAGCGCTTTTGTCAGTATACTTTCTCGCATTTTTCTCCGAAATACATCCTCGTCACCAACCTCTACCGCGATCAGCTCACCCGCAACGGCCACAACGGCTTTGTGCTCGGCGAACTGCGCAAGGGTCTGCCCACGGATTCACGGCTCATTCTCAACACCGACGACCCCGTCAGCGCGACGCTTGCCGAAAATCGCGACGGCGCGATTTATTTTGGGGTGGATTCGCAGCAGCTGCGCGAAGACGAAAACGCGCGTCACGCCTACGATGACGGCGCTTATTGTCCGCGCTGCAAGACCCCTCTTCGCTACGAGTGGCATGTGGAAAACCATCTGGGGAACTACGAGTGCGTCAAGTGCGGCTATCGCAGGACACAGCCGGATCACTCGGTGACTTCTTCGGACGGCAGCGTGTTTGTGATTGACGGTGAATACCGCATAACACCGCAAATACCAAATCGGATGTTTGCCTACAACATTGCGGCGGCGTTCACTGCGTCGGTCGAAGCGCTCGGGATTGCTCCCGAAGTTGCCGCGGCGGCACTCGACGGTCACAGCCTTGCCAACGGGCGCATTTTAAATTTTGATGTAAACGGTCATCCCGGTCTGTTTCTGCTCTCCAAACATGAAAATTCCATGGCATATAACGGCGCGCTTGAGACGATTTCCAGCAGTCCCTCGGATGAGCTCTCGGTGGTGCTGATCGTCGATTTGCTCTCCCGCAAGTATGTCGCAAACGATATGTCGTGGCTGTGGGACATCGATTTTGAACGCCTTGCCGACGGTAGGATAAAGCGAATCTTTATCGGCGGTCTTTTCGCGAACGATGTCGCGGCTCGGCTGCTTTTTGCTGGCGTTCCCGACAATCGCCTTATAGTTAAACCCAATCTTGACGAGCTTATGGCGGCGCTTTACGAACAGGCGGTGGGCAATATCTACACACTCACCTGCTTCACCGACGCGCCGAAATTTACAAAGCGGCTCAAGGGGGCGGCGGTATGATAAAAATTGTCTATGTTTACGGCGCACTGCTCTCACAGTATGGCGAATACGCCGCGCTGAAATACCTCGAAGCTCGGCTTTCAGACTCGGGCGAGAGCGTCGAGATTGCGAGAATGACGCCGTCCGACAATCTCGAGCTGTCAGGCTGCGATCTTCTGTATATTCCTCCGGGAACCGAGCGCTCTCTGCTCGAGGCGGCGGAGCGTCTTGCAAAGGACAAGTCCGAGATAACCTCATATTGTGAAAACGGCGGGCTCGCGTTGCTCACAGGAAACGCAAGTGCTCTGTTCGCGCGTTCAATCTCGCATTTTTCGGGAGACACAACAGACGGGCTCGGGATTTTCGACATGGATGCCAGCGTGATCGACGCTCGCCGTTACAGCGAATTCATCATGACAAGCGATCGTCTGCCGGGAGAGACAATCGGTGCGATAAACACCTCGATCGAGTTTGAAAGCGCCGAGATGCCTCTCTTTGACGTGCGCTTTGACGCGGCAAACATCCTCCACATTCCGTTTGAGGGCGCGGTGCGCGGCAATGTCTTCGCAACTCAGCTCATCGGCCCGCTGCTCGTGCGCAATCCTGCGCTGCTCGATTATTTTTGTGCGGAGATGTGCGGCCACGAGCTTCCCGCTTGCTCGGAGGATTGGCATCGCTACGCGCTTGCTGGTTATTCGAGCGCCCTCGCCACGCTCAAAAAAGAGAGCGGGGCCGTATAAATAATGACAAAACCCAGCGTGAGCGCCTGTATCGTGACATACCGCTGTTACGACAAATGCCGCATTGCAATACGCAGTCTGCTCGACAACACTCTACGTGTGAATCTCACTGTTTACATCGTCGACAACAATTCGGGCGACGGGGCTCTCGACAAGTTAAAAGCCGAGTTTCCCGAAATAATATGCATTCAAAACAGTGACAACAAAGGCTTCGGCCACGGACACAATACCGTTCTGCCACTGCTTAAGAGCGACTTTCACTCCATTGTGAATCCCGACATCACGCTCGATTCCGACACTGTTTCCGATCTCGTTGAATATCTGCTCTCCCATCCCGACGTCGGCCAGGTCACTCCAAAAATATTGTTTCCTGACGGCCGAGACCAGCAGCTCGGCAAGCGCAATCCCAGCTTTCTCGCGCTCGTCGGACGGCACATCTTCAAAAAGCGGCTCGCCCCAATTGTGGAGCACTATCAGATGCTTGACGAGGATTTGACGAAGCCTGTCGATATCGAATTCGCAACAGGATGCTTCTCGGTCGTGCGCACCGAACTGTTCAAACAGCTCGGTGGTTTTGACGAACGCTGGTTCATGTATTTTGAGGATATGGATCTCACACGCCGAGTGCGCGGGAGTGCGCGAGCGGTCTATCTTCCCGATTTCTGCGTCTACCACGCCTGGGAGCGCTCAAGCTCCCACCACCTCAAGTTTTTCATAATTTTGGTAACCGGAATGTTCAAGTATTTCGGAAAATGGGGTTTTCAGCTTCGATAAGACAGACACTCCGCCACAGATGTTTCCAAAACGGATTTAGCCGTTTTATTGTATAAATATCAACTGAAACGAGGGTGCGATATGAAAGGAATTATTCTCGCGGGGGGCGCGGGAACGCGACTTTACCCGTCGACGATCGCCGTCTCCAAGCAGCTTCTAACCGTTTGTGACAAACCGATGATTTACTACCCGATGAGCACTCTGATGCTAGCCGGGATCCGCGAGATATTGATCATCTCGACCCCGCACGATATCGGGGGATTTCAAAAGCTGTTCGGTGACGGATCGCAGCTGGGGCTGTCCATCAAATATGCGGTACAGGAGACTCCGCGCGGACTTGCGGACGCTTTCATTGTCGGTGAGGATTTTATCGGAGACGACAGGGTCTGTCTCGTGCTCGGCGACAATATTTTTTATGGATACAGCTTTTCCGAGCGGCTGCGCAAGGCTGCGTCCCGTGAAAAGGGCGCGACGATTTTTGGATACCATGTCTCGAACCCGAGCGATTTCGGAGTCGTTGAGTTTGACGAGAACGGCAAGGTGCTGTCAATTGAGGAAAAGCCCAAAGAACCAAAATCCTGCTATGCGGTTCCGGGTCTTTATTTCTATGACAACGACGTCGTCAACATCGCAAAAAATGTCAAACCGAGCGGGCGCGGAGAAATCGAGATAACCTCCGTCAACAACGCGTATCTCTCTCGCGGAGAGCTGAACGTCGAACTTTTCGGGCGCGGAATGGCGTGGCTCGATACCGGGAACCATCGCGCAATGCTCGATGCCGCCAACTTTGTTGATGCTGTTCAGCAGCGTCAAGGACTGTATATAGCCTGCCTTGAAGAGATAGCATACCGCAATGGATATATCGATGAGGCTCGGCTGCTGCGACACGCCGACGCGCTCTCCAAGACCGAATACGGCCAGTATCTCTACACCGTCGCACGCACTGTTAAACCGAAAGCGGGGCCATTCAATTGAGAATTCTTATCACCGGCTGCCGGGGGCAGTTAGGCAGCGAGTTGCAAAAGCAACTTGCGGCGGGACATTCCGAAATAGGAGAACTTCCCAATTGCTATGAATCCGCCGACGTCACGGCTGTCGATATCGACAGCTTTGATCTCAGCGACAAGGACGCCGTCACCCGCTGTCTCAGCGAGGGCAGCTTCGACATCGCAATAAACTGCGCGGCTTACACCAACGTCAACGGCTGCGAGAGCCACGCCGATGCTGCATTCGCCGCTAACGCACTCGCCGTTCGCAATCTCGCGGAGGCGTGCGAAAAAACAGACACTAAGCTCGCGCACGTTTCAACCGACTATGTCTTTCCGGGCGATGCGAGCGAGCCATACCGCGAATACGATCTTCCTTCTCCAGTAACCGTATACGGAAAGACCAAACTCGCCGGAGAACGCTCTGCCTCCGAGCGCTGCCGCCGCCACTTCATCATCCGCACCGCATGGCTGTACGGCTACTGCGGCAACAATTTTGTCAGAACCATTATCAAAAACGCAAGAGAAAAAGGCGAACTGAAAGTGGTAAACGACCAGCTCGGAAACCCGACGAGTGCCGCAGATCTTGCGCATCACATCCTCAAAATTGCATCGGGCAACATCTACGGCACATACCATTGCACAAACAACGGAATCTGCTCATGGTACGATTTTGCAAGCGAGATTGTTCGTCTTGCAAAAATCGACTGTGCGGTTCTCCCCTGCACCACAGCGGAATACCCCACCCCCGCGCACAGACCCGCATTCTCTGCGCTCGACAACATGATGCTCAGGCTCACAGTTGGAGATGAAATGCGCGAATGGCAGACAGCGCTCGCAGAGTTCATCTCAAATATTGATGGCTGAGCAAAACACACGGAGAATTTCAAATAATTTTCAAAATAACGGACAGCGAAGGGAATTTTCATGAAAAACGTAATGGTAACCGGTGGTGCCGGATTCATCGGATCAAACTTCATCATCTACATGCTCGAAAAATACGATGATATCAAAATCGTCAACGTCGATAAGCTCACATACGCGGGAAATCTTGAAAATCTCAAATCAATTGAGAATGACCCGCGATACATATTCGTGCAAGCGGACATCTGCGATCGAGATAATATTGAGCCGCTTTTCATAAAATACAATCTCGACACTGTCATCAACTTCGCGGCTGAGAGCCACGTGGACCGTTCGATCGCGGAGCCGGAAATATTCGTCAAAACCAATGTGCTCGGCACGACGACACTGCTCAACGCCGCAAAAAAAGCGTGGGAAAACCCCGACGGCTCGTGGCGCGACGGGGTGAAGTTCCTTCAGGTCTCAACCGACGAGGTTTACGGCAGCCTCGGAGCGACCGGATTTTTCGAGGAGACGACCCCTCTCGATCCCCACAGTCCATACTCCGCTTCAAAGGCGTCGGCGGATCTGCTCGTCAAAGCATATCATGACACCTTTAAAATGCCCATCAATATCACCCGCTGCTCCAACAACTACGGTCCCTACCAATTCCTCGAAAAACTCATCCCGCTCATGATAAACAACTGCGTCAACCGCAAGCAGCTTCCTGTTTACGGTGACGGGTTGCAGATTCGGGACTGGCTCTATGTTGAGGATCACTGCAAGGCGATCGATCTTGTGGCGCGCGGCGGAGTACCTGGCGAAGTATACAATATCGGCGGACATAACGAACGCCCCAACGTATTCATCGTCGAGACCATCATCGACTATGTGCACGACAACGCCGACCCGTCGGTTGACCGCACGCTTATCAAGCACGTTGAGGATCGCAAGGGACACGACCGCCGTTACGGCATCAACCCCGAAAAAATAAAGAACGCGCTCGGATGGGAACCGGAGACTGCGTTTGAAAATGGCATCATACGCACGATAGACTGGTATCTTGCCAACAGTGATTGGGTGGAAAAGGTCGCGTCGGGCGATTACCAGAAATACTATTATGAGCGCTACGAAAAGTAGTTTCCGCTTCTGTTCCGATTCAAATTTTCGAGAACTGCTATCGGGACGCTGTGTTTTGCCGATTGCGGCAAGGAACGATTTAACACAGCGTTCAGCGGCGTGCACTTGTCCTCACACAAATTTCCCTGCATTTTGACCACAGCCCTGAGTACACTGTAATTTCTCCCGAAAATATCGATTAGTCGCCATTTTGCCGTTCGATTTTCCACAATAACGGCAACACCTGCAAAAAACGCCGGTTTTGGGGCTTTACTGACTCGACACAAGGCTGCTGAAATTCAGACTTTTCTTTTCTTTTCGCGAGGAAATCGCTTTTTGGGGACATCTCTTCGCACAGACAAAAACCGCACAATTTAAAATCTGCCCCGAAATGGATTTCAAAGTCCATTGGGAGCAGATTTTTTTATAGAGCTTTTTTAAGGTGCCCTTGCGCCATCGACGCGATTGGTTCCATGGTTCGGATGAAATTCAAAACTGTGTTTTTGGCGCCGCAGCACGCGCTTTTCATGCATCAGAATCACGGTTTCAATCTCGCGAATATCCCTGACAAAACCATGGGCTTTGCCATGCTCAACGTCGCGCACTTTTCGCCCTGTGAGCAAACTTCAAGCTCTGCAATTCGCGGTGAGCCTTGCCGCATGCATGCGATCCGATCTGCTCTCTCACGCCATCGTGTTTTGCACATATTTGCAATTGGCAAGCCCGGAGAAATAAATTGCAACTCTGCGCAAAAATTTAGCCTGCTGTCCTTAACTTCTGATGTGGCATCGCTCCGCCGCAGGCAGCTATTCCGACTGTTCGCTGTCCTTGGATTCATCCCTTCCGCTGTCAGTGAGAGATTGTATGTATGTGCGTAGCAACAAAACAGACGCGGCGATTCCCACCACGCACAGCACTTGAATAAGCAGCCGCAACGTCGTCGTCAAAAAGTCGTTGCCACTCATATTGTAGATGAGATATCCGCAAATCGCCGTCACTGCAACGGCGAGAACCAGCGCGATGAATATTTTAACCACACGTCCGAACAGTCCCGCTCGCACATGGGTTCGATTTGTTTCTTTTCTTTTTTTGCCTTTCTGTCCCATATATCAAAAACTGCCGTTTTCAATTTCAGTGAGCTTTGCCAACCTGCGTGCGTGTCGCCCGCCTTCAAAATCGGTATTCAAAAACAGCTCCACTATCTCGAGCGCCAGTCCCTCACCCGTCACCCTCTCGCCGAGGCAAAGAATGTTGGCGTCGTTGTGCATTCGCGTGTATTTCGCGGAAAAACAATCCCCGCACACCGCCGCACGAATGCCCTTGAATTTGTTTGCCGCAAGCGACATTCCAATGCCTGTTCCGCAAACCAATATGCCTTTTTCGCTCTCTTCCCCTATAACTGAGCGGCAAACCTTTGCGGCATAATCGGGATAGTCGCACGATTCTTCCGTATATGTTCCGAGATCACTGTATTCAATGTTCTTTGTCTTGAGGTATTGCATAATTGCCTTTTTCAAACTCAAGCCGCCATGATCGCTCGCTATTGCTATCATTGTTTTCTCTCCTTTAATACCCGCTCAGCCTGCGGAATTTGAATGTAACTCAATGCAAGCTCGGCCGCCGAGCACACAAGCCCCCGCTCAATCCTCTCCGCCGCCGCCGCTGCTGCAAAAGAGGCTCTGGGCAGTGAGCGTGTCTGCGGGGCAAACTCGCAATCCAGTTTCAAGCACAGTTCATTATAACATATTTCAGCCGCATCTCCGATAAAAAGCACCCGCTTGCCTTCAAGCGAAACGCCAAGCTCGGAATAGGTGAGCACACTGTCCTGTGTGCGCCGAATTGTCTTCGTGCCTGCATCGAACTGGGCGCAGTAAACCCTGCCGCGGCGAGCGTCGAGTACCGGTGCCACAATTCTCTCACACGGGACTGTCGCAAACGCGAGAGCCTCCAGTGTCGGCACCGCAATGCACGGCTTGCCCACCGCAAAGGCCATTCCCTTAACCGTTCCTAGCCCGATTCGCAGCCCTGTAAACGACCCCGGTCCGCATGTCGCCGCAAAATAATCGATATCTTTCGGTGTGAGCGAAGAGCGCCGAAAAACCTCATCACACAGTTCCATCAGCGTCTGAGAATGCGTGAGTCCGATGTCGGCAAAGTTTTCGCTCAAAATCCGTCCGTCGGAATAAATCGCGGCGCTCGCGCCGCGCGTTGCCGAATCAATTGCAAATATATTCAAAGTAAGTCTGCCCCCTCAATTTCAATCTCGCGCGCACCGTCCCCGAAGCCGCTTATCCCAACCGTTATCTCGGAGCCGTCAAATATAAACGGAACATTTTCGCTCCACTCGATAAACAGTATTCTTTTTCCGTCGAGATAATCGTAAAAACCGGTCGATTCAAGCTCTCGCTCTCCCGAAATTCGGTACATGTCAAAGTGAGCGCACGGTGTCTTTCCGTCATATTCGCGCACGATTGCAAAGGTCGGGCTTGTGTACGGGCCCTCACAGCCCAGCGCACGCAGCGCTCCGCGCACGAGCGCCGTCTTGCCAGCGCCCAGCCCCCCTGTGAGTGCGACAATGTCACCGTTCGTGAGTGTTCGTGCGAGACGCGCACCGATTTCCTCGGTCTCTGCCGCGCTGTTTGTGACGATTGTCCGCTTCATCTGCAACCCCTTTTGTCTTCTAACTCGCTTGCAAGTTAATAATACCATTCGTATGTTCACTTTAATATTATACCATTTTGAACAATTTTTGCGTAAAATCGAGACCTTTAGCACCAATCTTGCGCTCCGTTAGTGCATAGATATCGCTCGCGTGTGCTTCAAGCTCTGCTGTGCGTTTGCAGTTTTCTCCCATCTCGCTTAGTGTTTTGAAACTGTGAGAGAGCGGCAAGCGAGCGCGCTTGCTCACGGCAGCGAGCAGCTCCTCTCCCCGCTCGCCAATCGCGAGAACGCGTGCGTAGGGCGGCGCAAAAAAATCTCTCTCGCCAACCCCAAGCAGTGCGCAGAGCGCGACTCGCCGCACCCTCGACATCGTGTATCGGCGGGTCTTAGCTGTTTCAAAAAGTTCCTCTGCGCTCGAAGCGTCTGCCGCTGCGCGGCATATCCGCTCGCCCAGCCCGCCTGCGGCATCGGGCAGCGCCGCGATATTTTGAGCGCTCATTGAGCGAAGTTTAAACAGCAGTATACGCTCGAGCGCCGCCCACCCGTCTGACAACTCTCCGCGCCGTAGCGCCTTTTGCAGCTCTTCAAATGTCGATTGCGGGACGTACTGGGCAAATTCAGCTCCCTGCCGCACCGCGTGTCTGATGAAGCTGGCGCTCGCAAATCTCGACGAAATCATCTCGGAATCGTGCGCGACGCCGCCCGCCCGCGCCACGGTGAAAGGTGCGATGTGGGAATCCACCGAGCGCAGCGCTTTTAAATATTCCACCGCCAGGATATTGTCGGAATCAGCAAGCGTGTCTCCGAACTCCTCACCCCAAATCTCCCGCACCGCGAGTTCCCGCGCCGCAGGGTAACAAATCCCATTCTCGGCAAGCCCCTTTGTCCGCGCGAGTGTCCGCGCATCTCCCGCCGCCTCGGCCGCCCCGGACAGCAATGCGATATCTCCGCAGCCCGAGCCGAACGCTATCATGTCCACGACACCGAGCGCCTCGAGCAGCTCCACCGCTCCACTCGCAAACCGCTCGCCCGACGCACAGGCGAACTGCACGGGCAACTCGATCACAACATCCACCCCGGCGAGTGCAGCCGTTCTCGCGCGCAAAAACTTGTCTGCAAGCGCAGGCTCTGCGCGTTGCACAAAACAGCCCGACATCACCGCGACGATGTGGCTTGCGCCGTTTGTCCTCGCGGCGTCGAGCAAGTAGAGATGTCCGTTATGAAAGGGATTATATTCTGCAACAATGCCGCACACTGTCATTCGCGCACCTCTTATCCGGCCTTGAACGAGTGTGCCGGTACTGTTATAATAATAACGGCACATGAAGTATATGTAAACACAGAAATGAGAGGAACGCGGAAATGAAGGTATTAGTTATAAACGCGGGAAGCAGCAGCCTGAAATATCAGCTGATCGATATGGACGACGAGAGTTGTATCGCTAAAGGGCTGTGCGAGAAGATCGGCATGGATGGCAGCGTGATTGAGCACAAGGTCATCGGCGGTAGCACCACAGAGAAAAAAGTTGATTTTCCGACCCATAAGGAGGCTTTTAAGGCGGTCGTCGCCATGCTGACAAGCGGCGAAGGAAAGGTCGTCGACTCACTGAGCGAAATTTCGGCAATCGGTCATCGCACCGTTCACGGTGGCGAGATTTTCAAGGATTCCGTCCGCGTCAGCGACAAGGTAATCGACACCGTCCTCAAGCTTGCGGATTTCGCTCCGCTTCACAACCCGGCGCAGGCTGCGGCAATCAAGGCGTGCATAGAGGTTTTTGGACCCGACGTGCCCAACGTCGCGGTTTTCGACACAGCCTTTCACCAAACCATGCCTCCCAAGGCATATATCTTCCCAATTCCCTATGAATACTACGAAAAATACTCCATCCGCCGTTACGGCTTCCACGGCACGAGCCACCGCTATGTAACTTCCCGCTATTTCGAGATAACGGGCAAGCCGAGAGAGGGCAGCCGCATAATCACCTGCCACATGGGCAACGGAAGCTCGCTCGCCGCTGTTAAGGACGGCAAGAGCGTCGACACATCGATGGGATTCACCCCACTTGACGGTTTCATAATGGGCACTCGCAGCGGCAGCATCGATCCCTCGGTCGCAACCTTCATCGCAAATAAAGAGCACCTTTCTGCCGACGCCATCAACGATCTTCTCAACAAGCGCTCGGGTCTGCTCGGCATAAGCGGCGTTTCGAGCGACTGCCGGGATATTCACACCGCCGCCGACAAGGGCAACGCGCGCGCAAAGCTTGCGCTCGAGCTGCTCGTGTACGGCGTGAAAAAATTCATCGGTTCATACGCTGCTGCAATGGGCGGTGTTGACGCCATAATCTTCACGGGCGGAATCGGAGAAAATGATTCAGAGGTCCGCGAGCGCATCTGCTCCGGAATGGAATTCCTCGGTCTTATGATCGACAGCGCCGCAAACGAAAAGGCCTCGCGCAACGAGATGACTTTCTCGACGCCCGACAGCCGTGTGCTCGCGATGGTGCTCCCGACCAATGAGGAAATTATGATTGCGCGCGACACAGTCAAAATTGTGAACGGAGAGGTCTGACATCGCTCGATATAGACCATCCGAGTCTTTCTGAATCCTCATCAAAAGTGTCATTCCGGTCGGCAGCGACAGAGAGCTGTTTAACACAGCTTCTCCTGCGTGCCCGGAATGACACTTTTTTCATGTTTCTCACGTGCGGCGCCGATTTTTGCTCTTGCCGAACTGAACCCGGTTCTCTGCTTTCGCGTGTTGAATCCGCTCTCGCTTGCGCCGCTCCACATCTCAAATTTGAAGTTTTCAAATCCCGCACGGCAGTTTTTCTCAACATTGCCGGCAGTGTTCGCAGCCTTGTGCAGCGCAGCGGGTTCAGTTTCCGAATTTAACTCATCTTCTTTGTCCCGTCATGCCTGCCTTCGCTCCCCGTGTGCCGCGAGCGACAGGGCACAGAAAATTATCGCCGCAATTCCCACAAGCGCGAAGATAATGCGCGCCCAGATATTGTCCTGAGATCCGAATATCGCGGCGATGAGATCGAATTTGAAAAAACCGATAAGACCCCAGTTTATCCCTCCGATAACGATCAGAATAGCGCTTATCATTTTAACCATTTTCAGACTGTCCCCTTTTCAGAAATCGTTTTCTTCGCTTATTATCTGAAAAAACACGTTGTTTATTCGTTTACAACGGCGCGCAGTTGGGATATAATCGACATTAATATTTACAAATCAACGCACATCAACAGGAGAAAATATAATGGAAATGCTGTTAAAGCTCCTCTCAGAAGACGCTCGGCTCTCGCTCGAGCAGCTTGCAAGCCTCACCGGGCAATCGGAAACCGCTGTCGCACAGCGCATGGATGAACTTAAAAATGAGGGCGTGATTGTGGGATATCAGGCAGTCGTGAACTGGGAAAAGGCAGGCCTTGAGAAAGTTCAGAGCATCATCGAGGTCAGAATAAGCCCCAAACGCGATTTCGGATTCGACGAATTTGCCGACGCCATCGCCCGCTTCCCCGAAGTTGAAAACGTCTATTTGATGTCGGGCGGTTACGATATTTCCATAACAATACACGGCGCCAGCTTCCGCGATATCGCGATGTTTGTCGCAAAGAGGCTCTCTCCGATGGAATCGGTGCTCTCGACAGCCACGCATTTTGTGCTTAAGACCTACAAGGAGCGCGGCATAATCCTTGCCGGTAAGCCCGAGGATGAAAGGGGCTTTGCTTCGCTGTGATTGAATATAATAAACTTCTTTCCGAGAAAGTGCTCGAGCTCAAGCCGAGCGGTATACGCAAGTTTTTCAGCATTGCCGCCGATATGAGCGACTGCATCTCGCTGGGAGTCGGCGAACCGGATTTCGTCACGCCGTGGAAAATTCGTGACGCCGGCATACGCTCGCTCGACGCGGGCAAAACCTGGTATACCGCCAACGCCGGCCTCTCCTCTCTGCGCTCCGAGATATGCGAGTATCTCAAGCGCCGCTTTTCGTTGCACTACGACCCTGTCGATGAGACTCTTGTCACTGTCGGCGGCTCGGAGGCAATAGACCTGTGCATGCGCGCTTTTCTTGAAGCGGGAGACGAGGTCATTCTTCCGACTCCGAGCTTTGTCGCCTATGAACCGCTCGCCCTTATGTGCGGAGCTAAGGTCGTGCCGATCGCGACTAAAGCTGAAAATTCATTTCGCCTGACGGCGGAAGAGCTGCGAAGCGCAATAACGGACAAGACCAAACTGCTCGTAATGCCTTTTCCAAACAACCCGACTGGCGCGGTCATGCGCCGCGAACATCTTGAGGAAATTGCCGCAGTCCTCCGCGACACAAACATAATTGTCCTCTCAGACGAGATTTATGCCGAGCTGACATACGGCGCCGAGCGCCACGTCTCGCTTGCCGGAATCAACGAGGACATGCGCTCGCGCACCGTCGTGATAAACGGATTCTCAAAGGCTTTCGCGATGACAGGCTGGCGGCTCGGTTACGCCTGCGCCCCCGCGCCAATCATTGAACAGATGCTGAAGCTGCACCAGTTTGCGATAATGTGCGCCCCGACAACGGCGCAATATGCCGCAATAGTCGCCATGCGTGAATGCGACGACTCAGTCGAGGCAATGGCCACGGAATACAACATGCGCCGCCGCTTCATCACCGACAGTTTCAACAGAATGGGGCTCACCTGCTTCGAGCCGGAGGGCGCGTTTTATGTCTTTCCGTCCATCGCTTCAACCGGTCTGTCATCTCTCGAATTCTGCGAAAAGCTGCTCTTTTCCAAGCGTGTCGCAACTGTTCCCGGCGACGCGTTCGGCGCGAGCGGTGAAGGGCATATCCGCGTTTCCTATTCATACTCAGTCTCACACATCGCCGAAGCGCTCAAGCGAATTGAAGCGTTCTTAAAAGAACTGTGAGCGTGAGCGATGTCATAACCATCAAAAATATTTCGGGATATGATGATTCCGCAGCTCTTGATTCCTCCATCTGCGAAATTTTCGCAAACAGTCCGTTATCGCGGGGAATAGCGTCCGACGCGCGCGTCGTCTTAAAACTCAACACGCTGATGAAAGCGAGCCCAGACGAGGCGGTCACGACGCACCCCGCAGTGGTGGGCGCCGCAATAAACGCGCTGCACAAACTGGGAGCGCGCGACATAACACTGTGTGACAGCCCCTCCGGGCCTTTTTCAAGAGGACGCCTTAAGGGGATTTATGACGTGTGCGGGCTAACGCCGCTCGCGCGCGACGGAGTGCGCCTCGCACTCGAGAGCTCGAGCGTCACAGTTTCCTGCGACGGCACAATACGCGAATTTGAGATTCTCCGCACAGTAAAAAACGCCGATATCGTGATCGGGATCTGCAAGCTCAAGACCCACGCCCTAATGGGGATGACGGGTGCCGTGAAAAACTATTTCGGAGCGATACCCGGCCTCGGAAAAGCTCAGATGCACTGTCGCTTTCCAGACAGCACGCTCTTTGCTGATATGCTGTGTGAACTCTGCGATACGATTGCCCCTGATTTTTCACTCGTGGATGCAGTTGTCGGAATGCAGGGAAACGGGCCGTCGGGCGGAGAACCGCGCACTTTCGGTTTTGTCGCAGGCTCGGCTGACCCTTTCGCGCTTGATCTCATGCTTTCACACATCCTCGGCATTTCTCCTTGCAAGGCGCTAACCGTGGCATCATCGATCGCAAGCGGACGAGTGTCAGAGACCGCTCTCTCGCTCAATATTATGGGTGACCGCTCGCGCTTTGACGAACCTATTCAAAACCTGGAGCTTCCCGACAGTTTTAAAGATTCCGTACCGCCGCAGGCGCAACGCCCACTGCCCCGCGCGCTGCAAAACTTTATCGCGCCTCACCCTGTCGTACGATGGCGCGACTGCATCGGTTGCGGCCGCTGTGCCGAAATCTGCCCGCTGCATGCCATTTCTCTGCTCAACCGACGTGCAAAGATAGACAGTTCCCGCTGCATTCGATGCTTTTGCTGCCATGAAGTCTGCCCGCAGCGCGCGATAGACATCAAAAAGAGCGTGCTGTTTAAGGTGTTCAAATGAGTGATTCTCCAACGAAAATAAAACTGCTTGCGAGGGCAAAACTTAATCTGTCGCTCGACATCACCGGGCAGCGGCGGGACGGCTATCACCTGATGGACATGGTGATGCGCTCGGTCGATTTAAGCGACGAACTGACGCTTCGGCTTGCGGAGTCGGGTGGAATTTCGATTGCCTCCAATATGCGTTTTCTGCCTCGCGGAGAAAAAAATCTCGCCTTCCGCGCAGCTCAGTCGCTTTGCGCAAGCGTGGGAATGCCATTGCCCTCGCTGCATATCGATATCAAAAAAAACATACCTACACAGGCCGGTCTCGGAGGAGGCTCGGCAGATGCCGCCGCAGTACTCGTCGGGCTCAATACACTCTTTTCGCTCGGTCTTTCATGCGATGAGCTGTGTGCCGTCGGCGAGACCATCGGTGCGGACGTCCCGTTTTGTGTGTGCGGCGGCACGGCGCGAGTGCGCGGAATCGGAGAGCTGATCGAGCCCATCGAAGACAATTGCAGCTATACGGTGCTCATTCTCATGCCTGCTCTGGGCCGCTCAACGCACGAGGCCTTTGCGCGCTGGAATACCGACGCGATATTCAACCACCCTGACGTGTCGGGGACTGTAAATGCACTGCGCACCGGAGACATCGCCGAACTTGGCATGCTCATCTGCAACGCGTTTTCACTGCTCGAGCTTGATGAGACAACTGAGCGTCTCAAAAGCGCACTGCTTCGCGCAGGTGCCTTTGGAGCATCGATGACAGGCAGCGGAGCTGCCGTTTTTGGTTTGTTTCCCAACAACCTCTCTGCCAAAAATGCCCGCTCGCTACTGTTTGATGAGGCATCGGGATCGCATCTCGCACATCCATGTCCCGAAGGGGTAAAGATTGTTTCTCTGGAATAATTTTCCATCAGCGTGTATAAAACAAGTGCAACCCGCCCACTCTTTGAGTACAAGAAAGAGGGGCGTTTTTACATGAAAAAATTCGAGATTGCCGTAATATTGGGATTTTCCGTTTGCGTTGCGCTCGCTTCGTTCCAGCTTCCGTTCGCGCGTGCGTGCAACGAGGTGCGCGACGACACGCTGCGGCTGCATATTGTTGCCAATTCCGATTCATTTGAAGATCAAAGCGTTAAACTGAAAGTTCGCGACGCGGTGCTCACGCAGACGTCTGATGAATTTTGGGGCGCCGCTGACATCAATCAGGCACAGAATCAAATCGAGCGCGGAATACAAAAAATTGAACGCGTTGCGAGCAACACCCTTGTCAGCAATGGGATTTCCTACGACGCTCATGCCAAAATTACGCGCATGTATTTTGACAAGCGCACATATGGAAAAGTCACGCTTCCCGCCGGAATTTACACCGCTTTGCGAATTGAGCTCGGGCAAGCCGCGGGCAAAAACTGGTGGTGCGTTGTCTATCCGTCGCTCTGCGTGCCCACAGCGAGCGACAGCGACCCGATTGACGAGTACAGCGACGATGAAAAGCAAGTTGTTTTAAACTCGGATGAATACAAATTCAAATTTAAGCTCGAGGAGGTTTTTCAGAAACTTTTCGCCCGGGCACCCGAAAATATCTCACAGGATGATGGCACATTAAAACAAAACTATCGCTGTTAAATGTTAGTATGGAAGTTTTTCTTTTATTATATCAATAGTTTGTACTCGAAATTCGCCGCGCCGATTCGCTGTCTAAATGCCGAATCAGCGCGGATTTTTTCGTGTGCTGCAATCGTTGCCGTCTTTTGGAAAAACGCCGTACAAATCGCAGGGTTTTGTAAAATCCGGGCGCCGAATAAAAGATTGGCATTCTATTCCCCTGTCTGTCTTTCGCCGTTTTCGGTGGCGCTCTCATTTGCGTTCTCCGACATCCACCTCAATTTCATCGGCGCCGCCTTGTTTTGTTCACTGCTATAGAGTAAAATTTAACCCATGCAACACAACAGAGTTGCCAACGGAGGCTTGACGATATGCTGACGCTCGTTTACGGCCGCGCAGGCAGCGGCAAAAGCAGATACTGTGTCGAGAGGGCGCTCGAGCTTGCAAGGCAGGGCGAGCGCTCGACAATTGTCGTGCCTGAGCAAAGCTCTTTTTCCTGTGAGCGCGCACTTGTCTCAAGGGGAGCGGACGCGCCGCTCCAGTTTGTCCAGACGCGCAGTTTTCGCAAGCTATGCGAGGACATATTCTCTGAAAGGGGCGGAGGCGCGCAAGTTAGGGTTGGCGAAGCTCAGAAATGCGCGCTCGTTCGCCGTGCGCTCGAATCCCTTGGTGATGATGTTAAATTCTACCGCCGATGCAGAAAAGACAGCGCATTTTTTGCGCTTGTCGCGCAGGCAGCCGACGAGCTGAAAAACGCCGCCGTCACACCTGAAGATCTCGCACAGGCCGCGCAGCAAGCCGAATCTGCCCACAGCCGTGACAAGCTCATCGAGCTCTCGCTCATCTGTGAGCGTTATGGCACTCTGCTATTGCAAACCGGGTGCGATGCCGCAAGCGAGCTGCAAAGCGCAGCCGAAATGTGCCGCAGCGCTCTGCAATTTAGAGACACAACGATATTTTTCGACGGCTATTCGGGATTTACCGAGCCTGAATTCTCGCTGCTGTTTTCTTTGCTGGCACGCTCGAGCGAGCTTGTTTGTACGCTCTGTTGCGACGATCCGGAATCGACTTCCGATGACGCACTTGCGGGTGTTCGCGCGACGGGACGCCGCCTTCTCAGTGAGGCGACATCGCGCGGAATACCGTCACGCGAACTTTCTTTGGGAGCGTCGCACCGTTTTCAAGCGGAGGGTCTGCGCGCTGCCGAAGGCTTTTTTGCGTGCGGCGACAAGCTCATCTCGCGCGATGGGGTGTATCTTCTGAAGGCACGCGACCGATATGACGAGGCCGAACGCGTTGCTGCCGAGATTTCAATGCTGGTGCGCGAGCGCGGGTTCTGCTATTCCGAGATAGCGGTGATAACGCGTGATATCGAACTTTATCGAGCACCGCTCGAGAGAACATTCAATCGCTTCGGAATACCTTTTTTCACCGATGCTGAAGACAATTTGCTTCATGCCCCCACAACTGCTTTTTTGCTGTGTGCGCTCTCGCTCGCGCGCTCGCTGACAACAGAAAAACTTCTCGCGTTGCTCAAGACCTCGCTGTGCGGAATCTCTGCCGAGCAGGTGGCCGCTCTGGAAAACTACGCGTTTGTGTGGAGCGTTGAAGGCGCGGCCTGGTTTTCACCGTTTGAAAAAAATCCCGACGGATTCGGTCCCCTCGTGACCGAATCACAGCGAACTGCGCTGGCGAACGTTGAGGCTCTGCGAGCCCGTGTCGCTATCTGGCTCTCTCCCTATTTAGACAGCGCAAAGCTCTCTCGCGGAAAAGCACTTGTCTCTCTCATATACGAATTGATGGAAAATTGCGGTGCACTCGAGACACTGGCGCACGAAGACAGCCGCGCCGTCCGTGTGGCGTGTGCGGGTATCTCGCTTCTCGAGCAGCTGTATGATATCGCGTGCGATGACGAGCTGACGGCATCGGAGCTTGGAGATCTCGCGCGCACTCTCGCGTCCTCTACCCCGCTATCAGACATACCTCCCGCGCTCGAACAAGTAGTAATCGGAGGCGCTGACCGAACCAGAGTTGACGAGCCGCGCGCACTGTTTGCGCTCGGCCTCAACGACGGTGTTTTCCCCCGCACTGAATTCGACGCGCCGCTGCTCACCCAACGTGAGCGCGAGCTTCTCGGCGAGTGTGGCATAAGACTCGGGCGCGATATCGAGCGCTGTGAAAAGATGGAGGAACTGTATCTCTACCGCGCGCTCTCGAGCGCGTCTGAGAGGCTCTATCTCTGCCTCTCCCGCCACGGAGACACGGGCGAACTCGTTCCCTGTGCATCGCTATCGGTCTTTCTCGAGAATGGAGACTGCCTCGTCCCCGAAAGTGAATCGCTGCTCTGCCCGCTTGCGGTGAACGAGCAGACCGCGCTGCGAGCTTACGCCGCCGCACGCGAGAGACGGGATATTTTTCAATCCTCGCTGCTGGAAAATACATTTTCGGCAGATATTCGTGATACGATTTCGGCGGCGGAAGCAGAGCCCGCCACCGCTCTGAGCAACACCGAGCTCTCTCGCGCACTTCTCGGTGACGTCGCGGTTTTCTCACCCACGCGAATTGAGACATTCGGGCAGTGCCGATTTTCCTATTTTCTCAAATATATCATGAAAATCCGCCCGCTTAAAAAGGCGGAATTCAATCCGATAGAAGCGGGAAGCTTCGTGCACGCCGTGATGGAGGGCGCGCTTCGAGAGCTTGCGGATAATCTCGCAACCGCAAGCGACGCGGAGCTGTTTGCCGCAAGTGACCGCGCTGCCGACAGCTATATATCCGCCCGGGTGGGGCGCGAGACGCTTGAAGCGGACGCGCGGCTGCGATATCTTGTGCACCGGCTCATGGAACAGTCGCGCCGTCTGCTCATGCAACTGCGGCTCGAACAGGCACAAAGCGAATTCCGCGTCGCCGACTGCGAACTGAAAATTTCCCGCGCAGGGGACGTTGCGCCGCTTGAACTGCGCTGTGCAAATGGCGCCGTTGTCTTTGTGGAGGGCACGGTTGACCGCGTCGACATCTATCGCAAAAACGGCATCGCATACATTCGAGTGGTGGACTACAAAACCGGTGCAAAGGCATTCTCGCTCTCCGATGTGTTTTATGGGCTTAATATACAGATGCTGCTCTATCTCATGGCGCTTTGCAAAAACGCCCAAACTCGCTACGGAGAGACTGCACCTGCGGCGGTGATGTACATGCCGGGTGACCCGTCTGCCCCCTCTGCCGACGACAGCCCAGAGATTGCGGCGCGCAAAGCCTACCGCATGGACGGACTGGTGCTTGATGATCCAGAAATAATCAAGGCGCTTGAGCGGGATGCGCAGGGAGTTTTCATTCCGGTGGAACTCGATAAAAACGGCAATCCGAAAAAAAGTGACAAGCTCGCATCTCTCGCGAGACTGGGTCGAATATTCACGCACGTTGAGAGCACCGTCATCGATATGGCAGACGCTCTCTATGCCGGAGATATCGAGTGCTGTCCCATCCTTCGAAACGACAAGGAACAGTGCTTATGGTGTGATTATGTCGCTCTCTGCCGCCGCGACCGCAGCCGCAAGGTGCGCGAGCTCAAAAATCTCGGATCCGGGCTTTTTGAGGATATCGAAAGTGAAAAGGAGGATGACGAAACGTGATCAGAGACTGGACATCCTCGCAAAAACGCGCAATTGACATTCGAGGCGGCTCGGTGCTCGTCAGCGCCGCCGCCGGTAGCGGCAAGACGGCGGTCCTCGTCGAGCGGATAATCTCGCTCATAACAAACCGCGAGCACCCCGTGCCCGCCGACCGGCTGCTCGTCGTCACCTACACCAACTCTGCCGCAGGGGAAATGTCGTCGCGCGTACGAGCGAGCCTCGCAAGACTAATTGCCCACGACCCAACAAACACATTTTTGCGCCGCCAGGCTTCCCTTGCACGCCGCGCGCAGATAAGCACTGTGCACAGTTTTTGCGCAAAACTTTTGCGCGAGCATTTCAGTGAGCTTGACATTCCTCCCGATTTCACAATTGCCGATGATGCTCTCGCGAGCCGTCTGCACAGCACGGCGCTCGAGAGTGTCCTTGCAAATGCCTATTCCGATGCTGAAAGCGGCATTGAGGAACTCTCTGATCTGTTCGGAAAGTCCCGAACCGATTCGACAACCGCCGATCTGATTGAGCGACTGTATGAATTTGAAACCACACTGTCAGATCCGCGAGCCTGGGAAAACGAAGCACTGCTCTGCTGTGACTCAGCAATTCCGTTTTCCGAAACAACAATCGCGCAATCTCTCTTTGACTATGCCGAGAGAGCCCTCGTTTACACTCAAACGGTGCTCAGTGAAGCGCTCGAGCTGTGCTCCGACGACGAGATACTGAGCGCCAATTACACCGACGCTCTCGAATCCGACAAGCTCGCTGCAAGCTTGCTTCAGGCGCTTGTCACCGCGCGGCGGTGGGACGACTGTGTCGCTGCGGCGCACCGATACTCCCCCGCTCGCCTCGGAGGGCGCACGCGTGAGGCAGACCCCGTTGCGCGTGAGGCGGCAAAGGCGCTTCGCGACGAGGCAAAATCACTGCTTTCCGGCAAGCTTTCCGATAAATGTTTTTCTTTCACTGAACTTGAATACGCAAAAGACTGCGAGCGACTCTCACGCCCACTGCGCTCACTTTTCGACATAACCAATCGATACAGCAGGGAGCTTTTTAAGTTAAAGCGTGAGCGCCGTCAATTTGAATTCAGCGATCTCGAGCGGCTCACACTCACGCTGCTTGTGGATGAGTCGGGAAATCCAACCCCCGCCGCACTCGAGACTGCAGCGCGTTTCGACTGCATATTGGTCGATGAATATCAGGATACCAACCGAATACAGGATGCTATTTTCAGCTCGATCACACCATCCTCGCGTAACCTCTTTCTCGTAGGGGACGTCAAACAGAGCATTTACGGGTTTCGCCGCGCAGACCCCGAGATTTTCATCGAGCGCGCGCAGGCGAGCATGGACGTCGAAACAGGGCTTTTTCCTGCAAAGATAGATCTCAGGGAAAATTTCAGAAGCTCGCGTAACGTCATCGACGGGTGCAACGCGGTATTCTGTCCGCTGATGACGCGCCGTCTTGGCGGGGCGGATTACGAGGCGGATGGCGGTCTTGAGCCGAGCAAAATCACCCCTCCCGGAGAGGGCGCGGGCATCGAGTTTCAGCTTGTTACCGAGCCGGGAAAAGAGCCTTATCACATAGCGCGAAAAATATCCGACATGCTGGAATCTCGGTATACCATCGAGACAAGCGACGGCGTGCGTCCGTGCCGAGAGTCGGATTTTTGCATACTTTTGCGCGCAGCCAACAACAAGGCACAGCCCTATATCGATGCGCTTGAAGCGGAGGGCGTTCACGCATGGACAGGTGGCGGAGACAACCTTTTTGCCTGCTCAGAAGTTCAGATTTTGCTCTCGCTTTTGCGCGTCATCGACAATCCGCGGCGGGATGTTGAGCTGGCGGCAGTTATGCTCTCCCCTCTGTTCGATTTCACGACGGATGATCTTGCCCGCTTGCGGGTGGATGACCGAAGCTCTCCGCTCTTTGCGCTCGCGCTCTCGCGAGCGGCCGATGAGCCGCGATTTAGCCGCCTTGCCGACACTCTCTCGCGTCTTCGCACCGCAAGCTGTTCAATGAGCGCAGGTGAACTCACGCGGGAATGCGTCGACAGTCTGGACGCCGATCTTCTGCTGTGTGCCGGAGACGATTACTCGCGCCGTCTCGACAACATCCGGCGCTTTTTAAGTTTTGCCGACTCCGCGTCGAGCCTCTCGGACGACTCGCTGCAGAGTTTTCTTCGCATCTGTGAGCGCGCACAACAAAACAAAAGCCGCCTTGCCCGAGCCTTTTCCCCACCCGCCGACGCTGTGTGCGTCGCCTCGGTGCACAAGTCCAAAGGTTTGGAATGGCCCGTGATAATATTTGCAAACGCCGACGGTCAATTCAACCGAACGGACAGCCGCGACACCGCCATGCTCTTTAGCCATCGTCTCGGAGCGGGCGCGCGCATCAAGCTTCCTGCCGGAGACAGCAGTACGCTTTACGCCCACAAGACCGCGGGATATCTCGCGCTCTCCCTCGCGGCCGACGAGCGCTCGGCAAGCGAGGAAATGAGACTCTTATATGTTGCGCTCACACGTGCTCGTCAAAAAATAATAATTACGGGAGCATGCACAAATCCCGACAAAACTCTCGGTGCTATATGTGCCGGCGTAGCGCGCGCACAGCCCGATCCATTTGCGCTCGCCTACTGCTCAAATCCCCTCAAGCAACTGCTGACAGCGGCATTCTACCGCCTCGGGTCACCCGCACTTGAGGCACTGCTCGAGCGCGGAGAATATGAGAGCTACCCTCTGAGGATGTCGATCGAAGGATGCTCCGCCGCAACTGCGCCATTGGAAAAGACGAAAAAAATCACCACCGAGGTGGATTCTGAATTATCGGCAGCAATCGAGCGCCGTTTCACATTCCGCAGCCCGCTTACGCAGCTATCAGAGCTGCCCTCAAAATTGAGCGTCACTGAGCTTGCCAAAAATGAGACATCCTCTGCTGTTCTGTACAGACCTTCTTTCGCTCGCGGCACACTGACAGCCGCCGAGCGCGGAACTGCATTGCACGTGTTCATGCAGTGTGCAAATTACTCCAAAGCCGCTCAGTCGGTTGCCGATGAACTGCAGCGTCTGGTCGAGGAAAAATATATCTCCGAACGCACAGCGCGCGGAGTGGACATTCCGTCACTTGACCACTTCTTTAAAACCGAACTGGGTCTGCGCGTCGTGAGGGCACCGCGTGTGCTTCGCGAGTTTGAATTCATCGACACCATCGACGCGAATTCACTGCTTCCCGAACCGTGTGCGGAGCACCGCGAGGTGCTCGTTCAAGGCATCGCAGACTGTGTGCTGCTGGAAGACAGCGGGGCCGTGTTGGTCGATTACAAAACCGACCGCGTAAACGACCCCTCCATACTGATCGAGCGCTATTCAGCTCAACTTGCGCTCTACCGTGCGGCGCTTGACAAACGGCTGGAAACGCCGGTTAAAGAAAGCGTCATCTACTCCTTTTCGCTCGGTCATGAAATACAACTATTCGTATAGTTTGTAATTTAAGTGTCTACAACACCGCTATTTTTCGGCAAATCCGTTCTGCATTATACAAAAAGTTAAACTTCGTCTGCCTCATGCTAAAACTAATATATATATAAATATTTGTAAAAAAAGCGGGCTGTATGCTATAATGTTTTCGATTACTTACAGGCCGTGCGTCTGTATTGAGCGAGGTTATAGGCTGATGGATTCAAAAAATTATTCGGGCTCTGTGCCCTACGAACCATATCCTGATGAATATCCATCGCAGGAGGGTACTCCCCCCGCGATGCCTTATGTCGATTATAGTGCGAACGGCGAAGATACCTATTATGGAGTTCCGATACCTTATTCAGAGCAACCTTGTGATGACGGTACTGCTCCTTTGCAGTACCCTGTCTGCGACCCAACAGGCTATCCTCTGCCGCAATATCAGCAAATCGCCCCGTACCCCGATCGTCCATACGAAAATTCACAACAGCCCATAGGACCGTCTGCGCAAGACTATAGTTATGTTGCGCCCGACTACCCTAACTCGGACTATTCGCAGGGAACGGCAGACTACAATTCCTATCGCCCGACTTCGGGACAATATGAAGAGCAATTGCCATATACCGATCCGGCGCCGCGCCAGGAGTACGGCTCTTATGACAATCTTTCACACTATAGTGGCGGATACACTGCCTCTCCTGCGAATTACAACCAATATGGCGAGATGCCGCGCTTTTCTTCACTCTATGACGGCGCCGATTATACACCGATGCCATCTGCACCGTCATATCCTGTTGACACTCGCAACAACTATACTCCATCGGCTTATAATTACCCTGCGACGAGCAATGAATCCCCACTAAATTATGGTTACCGCTCGCAAAATTTACCTTCGCGGGACACAGCACCGATTCCGCCCATTTCTCCCATCTTACCGATTCCACCTATTTCGTTAGTTGCGCCGGTTGCGCCGATTGCGTCGGTTGCTCCGGTTGCGCCGGTTGCGCCGATTGCGCCGATTGCGCCGGTTGCGCCGGTTGCTCCGGTTGCTCCGGTTGCACCGATTGCGCCGGTTGCACCGATTGCACCGGTTGCACCGATACGGGTAACGCGTCCTTTGACAGACAGTGCGCACCAACTGCTTCAGGCACTGCCTTTAACGCCGCCTGCTGATGAAAAAACTGATGTTGTTTCCGCTTCGATTAACCAGTTTCAGAAGAAAAAAAGGCCACTTGTCGTGGAGCTGAAGGGCGACACCATGACCGAGATTCCGTCGGTCACTTCAAGCCCGAAATCCTCTGACCTCCCCGCTAAGACTGATGAAACCAGACCTGACAATCTCACCCATTCTCCCTCGATTGTCAAACCAGTTGAAAAGAAATCCGACGTTGAGGCGGACGGTTCAACCGCCAATGAAGAGATTGAGCTCGAATTAGATCAGACCGATGGAAAGATCGAAATTGAGATTGAGAACATTCCCGACAAGTCTGAGGTGGAGCTTGAGCTCGAGCCCCGTGGCGAAAAAACCGCAATCGAGCTTGAAGTGAAACCATCTGTCGCTCCGTGCGTCAAGACCACAAAGAAAGATACCTCTTCCAATAAAACAGAGAGCAAAAACCCAGAGCAAGCCGCACCCACCGTGGATTTTTCCGCAGAGGTGGACAATTTTTTCGAAGCGACTCAAACTGTGACAACGCCGCTCACAAAACAACACCAAAAAACCAAGAAGCCAGCTGAGAACAAGGAGATTCCTGTTCCGGTTGATTTTGATGCGTTTGATTTGGCAAATATTGGTCCCAGCCTCAGCCTGACTGATATTTTTGAACAAGGACTGGTGGATCTTGCATCCGAACAAAATACCGATGCCGCTCAGAAAGCCAAGAGCCCTGCGAAAAAAGCTCCCGCACCCGACACCGCCTCGCCGTTTGACGGTTTTGCGAGCTCTCTCGAAAACGCAAACACGTTTGAGACCTTTGAGTCTTTTGATATTCCGGCACCGGGCACAACAGATGACATTGCCAACAGCGGCGACCCGTTTGCGATATCGTCCGAAAAGGTCTTATCGGCAGAGTCGGCAGTCGAGGATGATGATACCGCCAACGATGTTGACGACGATTACACCGACGCCGATACAGACGTTGCCGACTCTGCCGCCGATGACGTAGAGGACGCCGATGATGACGCTGACATAGATGCAGACGCAGTCTCGGTGAAAACCAAAAAGAGCCCTGCGAAAAAAGCTCCCGCACCCGACACCGCCTCGCCGTTTGACGGTTTTGCGAGCTCTCTCGAAAACGCAAACACGTTTGAGACCTTTGAGTCTTTTGATATTCCGGCGCCGGGCACAACAGATGACATTGCCAACAGCGGCGACCCGTTTGCGATATCGTCCGAAAAGGTCTTGTCAGAAGAGTCGGCCGTCGAGGATGATGATATCGCCAACGATGTTGACGACGATTACACCGACGCCGATACAGACGTTGCCGGCTCTGCCGCCGATGACGTAGATGCCGCCGATGACGCCGACGCTGCCGATGATGACGCTGACATAGATGCAGACGCAGTCGCGGTGAAAACCAAAAAGAGCCCTGCAAAAAAAGCTCCCGCACCCGACACCGCCTCGCCGTTTGACGGTTTTGCGAGCTCTCTCGAAAACGCAAACACGTTTGAGACCTTTGAGTCTTTTGATATTCCGGCACCGGGCACAACAGAAGACATTGCCAACAGCGGCGACCCGTTTGCGGTACCTTCCGAAAAGGTCTTATCGGAAGAGTCGGCAGTCGAGGATGATGATACTGCGGAGCTTGACGGTTTTTCGGTTGCTACCGAAAACGCAAACGAGTTTGAATCCTTTGGGTCTTTTGATGCTACTGAGCCGCAGTCCGATACCGCGCTTGATGGCAACGGCGATCTCTTTGCGAGCTCTCCCGAGCAAATTGCATCACAGGAGTCAGCCATTGAAGAAATCGAAGAGGACGCTGATGACGAATTCAATGCATTTTCGGAAACCTCAGAACTCCCCGAAAAATCCGTCTTTGAATCTTTTGATGCTCCTGCGCAATCCCAGGATAGCGCAGCCATCCTCGAAAACGATGACGCTTTCTTTTCGATGGACGGATTTGAGCAATTCGGTTCTGCGCAAGACTTGCCAACCGAGCGGGAGTCAGACACGTCAAGCGACGGACCTAACGAATTCCTGTTTTTAGATCCGGCTGCGCAACCCGGTTTTTGGGGGGATTCCAACACAGATAACAATCTGCCCGATGGGTTCTCTTCGGGCGATGAAGCCGCCAACCCATCCCATCTGCAGACAACTTCGGATGACCTCGGTTTCGGTCAACCTCTGATGTTTGCGGACACGGAGCCATTTGAAGCAAACGACGCGGACCGCGCTCTTCCGGGACAGCCCGTTTCGGACAGCACAGACGATGGGCTGGGGTTTTCCGATTTCGGTGAAGTTGAAAGCCCGAACCTTGAGCTTTCGGGATTTAATGTCGTAGATGAAAATAGTTCTGAATCTGACGAGGCACAGTTTGACGGATTTGGCACTTTTGAGGCTCTTACCGAGGAACCTGACGGCTCGGAGTTTGCAGAAGACAGTGGCTTTGCGCACGATGCAACTGCGAACACCGCAAAGGTGACGGGAAATTTATTTGAAACGAGCATATTGCAGATGCCTATGCGCGGTGAAACCTCCTCCATCGACAGCATCGCCGATTCCCTCGATCGCGAAATGCTCGCACGAGCCTACAATCAGGCTTTCACAGACAACAATATATTGCCTGAAGATCGAGAGCAAAATCTTAAGATAAATGAACTTTCTTTCCAATACTATGTCAGTCAAGGCGGCGCTCAGCCTTATGAGATGTTTGAGCCCGTTTCATTTTCACTCGGTTTCGGGTCGTGTTGCGCTGTTATAAGCGACATTCCCCTCGCCTCCTATGCGCTGGCGAGAGAGATTGCAGATCGATATGACTCCGGAGATTTCGAGAGCGTTTCGCTCGCAGCGGATTCCGATGGCACACCGCGCGAGGTGGTCTATCTTGGCGGCGACGAGATGCTTCCGAGCGGGATGACCTGTCGCGAATATCTGATGATTTCACAGGGCTCAATCGCTGCCAACGCGGCGCAGCGTGAAGAGACAGTCACCACCATGCTCTCACAGGTGGGGCTGGGCGAGATGGAGGACGATCCTCTAATCGATCTATCACACAACAAGAGAATGCTCATCTTAGCCCTGTCCGCCGCAATTAACCCTCATGTTGGCATGGTAATAATCAACGATGCGAGTTTCAACATAGAGGGTGTCGAGGAACAAATCGCTCTTAGGGTGTTCGCTCTGCTTTGCACCAACAAAAAGACCACTATTCTCTCATGCTGTTCGCCTTATCTGTTTGGAGCTGTTGCGAACCATGTGCTCGTGTTCGCACGGGGCAAAAAGATATTTGACGGCAACTACAGGGCATTCATCGATCGTTACTGCCTTGGAATAATGTCTTTCACGACCGAAAATCCCAAAGAGACGGTCGAAAAGATAAACCGTGATTTTCGCAACGTGACTGCGCTTTGCAAGGGCTCGCTTGTGTATCTTGTCAAGAATGGCAGCGGTGACATTGACCTTGGCGGTTTGCTCAACGTGATCGAAAGCCTAAATGCCGACCGCACTTCGGTCGTTATGGATGAAAAGACATTTGATGTAGCTTGTAAGGAGGTGTTCAGCTCGTTATGAGCAACGCTGCTTACAGTTCGGGATTTTTAAGAAAATATGACTACCGCCGACACAAGCTCACACTTTCACGCGCACTTATCTATGCGCTTGTGCTCTTTGTAACAACTCTCGCGCTTGCGTTACTCTCGCGTGCGGCTCTGCCACTGCCTCGTTTTTTTGGCGATGGCATGTTTGGCACGACGTATATCTGCACCACTCTCTCTCTCTCGGCGGCTGTGGTCATACTCGCCATCGACCCCTCTCTGCTCATGTTTGACGCACTGCACAACAATTCGTGGAATCTTTACTATAAGCTCGGACTGCGTCCGCTGTCTCTGGTGCTCGGCAAACTTGCGGTAATCGCGTGCGCATTGCTACGAATTTACGGCATGGCTCTTGTGCCAAGTCTCGCGCTCGGCGCGCTCCTCGGCGGAATTTCCGGTGCATCTCTTGTCAGCTGCATTTTCACCGCCCTTATTGGGGTTTGCGGCATGATAATAATAATTGCCCCCGCGCTTGCTGTGGGAACGCTCATATACAACCGCGCAATATCCTCTCTGGTGGTGATCGCAAGCTCTGCAATTCTGTTTTTTCTGCTTCGCACCGGGGGATATTTCAGCTATGAGAGCGGAACCGGAATCCCCGACGCAGTGCGTGGGCTGATAATGCCGTCTCCGCTTTCGCTCTCGGTCACAGCTCTTGCGTTTGTCATCATCTTCGTCATTGGAAGCGTCGCGCTTTGTCTCTCGCGCATCAAGAAATATGACGAGGAGGAGCTGGATGACAACGACCTTATGACACTCGGCATATCAAAGGAAATAGCGATTTACGAACGCAGCGGCGATCGACTCACCGTTTTGGTTTCAGGCATGGCCCTAAGCGGAGAACACGAGGCCTTGCCGGACATGATTATCAACGAGGACGGCAGCACAGAGCTGCTCTCAATCGATAACAAAGGCAGAAGCCGCTCCAAAAAAAAGTCCGCTCGTGACAAGAAATAACATCCCATCCTCAAGCGAACGTGCTCTGCTCATCTATCTCACAATGGTATCACAGCTAAAAAGCTTTGATGCCATTGTGTTTTTTCATCTCTTTCCGATTGCGTTTTGGCCATTTGCCCATTTTTCACACGGCCTTATCTGACCATATCGCCATAACATTAATTCTGTTGATTTTTTCGCCGATTCCCGCAATACGTGCTGTCTTTCGCATTTCGTTCCATGCACCAACACCGATGCCTTCCATGACAGTGACGACACTCTTCGGGAAAAAACGTTCACGGCATTCTTTACCGCCGTTTAAATGGAGCCGACCGCTTGCAGCGTGATTTAAATAATTGGTTAAGATAAGCTCAATAATACATTTTGTAAATCGAATTATATTACACGCGCTTGATTGCGCTTGAGTCATACCAAGGCACAAAGTTTCTGTGCCCGATTCGGGTTGATTGCCTTTCTTATTGCAAATAGCCTTGATTGTTCAGTTTGAAAGACACAGGTGTTTTAGTGCAAAGACTCCGAAATTCTGACATCTGAAAAAATAAGACCGCTCCTACGAGCGTACAATGATGGCGATTTCAAATTGTCATACAGCGATTATATTATTGATTCAATCTTTTGAAACAACGTGTTGTCGGTTCTCTTTTTGTCATTATCTCCAACATCTACCGCGACACTGCGCCGGATACCACAGATTCCGAATACAATTCAAAACGACAGCAAAAGTTGCAGACTGCTGTAACTTTCGCTGTCGTAATATTCTTGCCATTTTGCACCGCGCTCTTCAAGGGAGCGGCCATTATCGGATTATATTCAGCGGCCGCTCTTTTTACGGCGCTTTTTGTTTTTGCGCTGATTTTGAACGACGACGAGAACATACCAGAGATAGAGAACCAATATCCCGAATAGGACAAGGTAGACAATCTTTGCGGTGCGCGAACTCAGTATATCGGAGGCGATGTCCATCGTCATGACAAATCTGGAAAGCGGCACCGACTCTCGGGAAATCAGCCCAACCTCTCCAATGACACGCCCGCCGAACATGACCTTTGCATTCCCGATCTTCTGATCTGTCTCAACGGGGGCTTTGACCGCGTCGGGCAGTTCGGTTTCATATGTCAACTCATATTCCGTCCCGAGCGTTTTTGGCACAACAGCGAAAACCGCGCTGTCGGGATAGAGCAGCAAAACATCCTTCTGCCTTGCGTATTTCAGCGGAACATCGGCGATTACAGCATCCTCATTCATCAGGTTTTGCAGCGCCAGATTTTCAAATGCCCAATCGTATATCAGCTTCGTGTCGGTGAACGCCGAGTTACCGTCCTTCCACACGCGGCTGTCGCCCTCCATCGACCCGCCCAACACGACAAGCAGATAACTTTGCCCGTCCTGCTTCGCCGCCGACACAAGGCAGCGACCCGCCTCATCTGTGGTACCTGTCTTGATACCCTTGATGTAGGATTGATAATAGTCGCTCCGCTTGTCCTGCATAAGCACTGTTGTCGTCAGTGTTACGGGTTCGTTTTTATTTGTCTCTGCCTTGTCGTAGCGCGACATCTGCGCTATCTCCCAAAATCCCGGAATGTCCAACGCCCACTTTGTTATGATTGCAAGATCGTGAGCACTCGAATAGTGATTGTCGGCAAAGACGCCGTGCGGGTTGTTGAAATGGGTGTTGACACACCCCAACGCAGCCGCTTTTTGGTTCATCTGTTCGATGAAAGCACCGCCACCGTAAAAATCTCTCACGGTTGACGCCGCCTCATTGCCGCTTTGAAGCATCATGCAGCATATGAGGTCGTACATCGACAGCTCTTCCCCAACTTTTAGCCCCGCAGTTGAGACATTCAGTCCCTCGAATTCCGCCCAAACTCCCTCGGGCACAGTCACCATCGTATTTTTGAGGTCGCCGCACATCTCCATCGCGAGCGCGGCGGTCATTATTTTTGTACATGATGCGGGATGAACCTGGGTGTCGGCGTTTTTCTCATATATGACCTCGCCTGTGTCGAGACTCATGAGATAAATCGCGTTCGCCCGCGTCTCAACATTAAACCCATATTCTATTCCCTCGGCGTTAACGGAAGTTCCGAGAACCACTATGAGCGCCAGCGCCGCCGCAAAACCTGCCATTCTTTTGAACATGTGATACCTCTGCTTCATTGGAGTTTTGTGCTTTCGCCGCGATTTATACCCGGCAGCACCGGATATTTTGCACGAATCTGTTCAATGTCTGCCCAACAACTGGCCCCAAAATCCGCCATTCTCGCTCAGTGCATTTTTCGGCTCTTCGCGTGCGCGGTTTTTCATACCCATCACTGCTTATCAAAATACACGCGCTTTTCAAAAGATTCCCAAAAGCGTCTTGCAATACATGTCGGCAATCAATGCGAGCTGAGCGCAGAAAATCTGCGCTTCTGCGGGTTTTAGCTGTCCCTCTCGGGAGCACAAAACACAGTGCCCGTTCACAGCATTGTTCGGCAACGACTAATTCAGCGTCGCCTCCGTCTGCGCAAACATGCGCACCGTCTGCGCTTTGAGCTCTGCGTGCTCAGGGCGCGACAATTCCGGATCAGATTTCAGAAGAGCCTTCGCCGCCTCCAGCGCACCGTGCAGCACGCGCTCGTCGCTCGCAAGATCGGCAATGGCAAGCGCAGGAAGTCCGTGCTGACGCCGTCCGAAAAAATCTCCCGGGCCGCGCGTATTCAAATCCTCGCGCGATATCTCAAAGCCGTCGTTCGTGTGTGTCATGACTGAAAGCCTCGCTTTCGACACCTCCGATTTTGCGTCGGACACGAGCACACACCAGCTCTCGCTCGCCCCGCGGCCAACCCGTCCCCTCAGCTGATGCAGTGCCGAAAGCCCGAACCTCTCGGCGTTTTCGATTATCATGAGCGTCGCGTTTGGTATGTCAAGCCCCACCTCAACAACCGTCGTGGACACAAGAACCTGTGTCTCCCCGCGAGCAAATGAGCTCATCACACGCTCCTTTTCCCCGGATTTCATCCTCCCGTGAATCAGTCCCAACGCAAGTCCTTTGAGATAGTTCTTTTCCAGTTCATCGCGATATTCCGTCGCGGAAACGGTATCGGAAAGCGTCTCGCTCTCCTCAACGAGCGGACAGACAATGTATGCCTGATGCCCATCGCCAACCGTCTTGCGAACAAATCCGAGATATCTCTCACGCAACTTGTCCGAAACAAGCAGTGTTTTGACCGGGCTGCGTCCCGGGGGAATCTCGTCCAGAATCGATATATCGAGATCTCCGTATATTATAAGCGCAAGTGTGCGAGGTATCGGGGTGGCGGACATGACGAGCAGATGTGGGCGCTCTCCTTTTTTTGAAAGCAGTGCCCGCTGCTCGACGCCGAAGCGGTGCTGCTCATCGGCAACCACAAACCCGAGATTGCTGAAGCGCACCGCGTCGCCGAGCACGGCGTGTGTCCCGACGACGAGATCGGTCGTGCCTTCGGCTATCGATTGGAGCAGCGCCGCGCGTTCCTTGCCCTTGACCGCACCTGTGAGCAGCCCCACGGTGATGTCAAACGGCGCCAGAAGCTCTTTAAAGGTCTTTGCATGCTGTGTGGCCAATATCTCTGTCGGAGCCATAACCGCGCTCTGATAGCCACTTGAGGCGGCACACAGCACGGCCGCCGCAGCACACACAGTCTTTCCTGAACCGACGTCGCCCTGAAGCAGACGGTTCATCGGTGTTGGCCCGGACAGATCGGCGGAAATTTCATCGATACAGCGCTTTTGCGCCCTTGTAAGCTGATAAGGAAGAGACGATATAAATTTTCCGACACTCCCGTTTGCAATCTTGACTGAAGTCAGCTCCCTGCTGCGCCCCTTCATCATCGCAAGCCCCAACGACAGCGTCAGCAATTCCTCAAAGATGAGGCGATCTTTCGCGCGTTTGGCACTCGCGAGATTTTGCGGAAAATGTATGTCGTAAATCGCCTGTTCCAGTCCAATTAGGTCATATTTGCGCATCAAAGACAGGGGCATGGATTCGGAAATTTGTCCGCGGGAGAGTGTCAGTGCCGCGCGCACTGTGCCCGCGATTATACGGGAGCTGAGCCCTGCTGTCAGCGAATATTGCGGCGTCAGCGCGTCGCTCTCACACGGCTTAACCACGAGCGGATTGATCATCTCGCGCGCAGTCAGCGTGCCTGAAAGCTTACCGTAAAAAACATATTCTGTGCCTATGTCAAGCGCTGCCGCAGCATATTCGTTGTTGAACCAAACGAGTGCGAAATCGCTCGTCCCATCGCTCGCAAGCACGCGGATGAGCGTCTTGCCCCCACGAAGCCGCACAGAGGGGTTCTTTAAGCACACCCTGGCACACACCGCAACCGGCTCTCCGAACGGCGCCGCCGCTATTTCCACGGTATCCCGCATGTTGATATAGCTGCGCGGGTAATATCGTATAAGAGCGCCGACAGTCGTCACGCCGAGCCTACAAAACAGCTCGGCGCGCCGCTCTCCGACGCCCTTCAAATATCGTATATCGCGCTCGAGTATCTCGTTCATACACTCTCCCGAATGCGCAGCCCTATTGTTCGCAATCACTCCACCGAAATGTAGTAATAGTAAACCGGCTGTCCGCCGTAGACGAGCGTCACCTCAATATCGGATGAAATCGTCTCGCGAACCTGGTCGGCTGCGGCATTCGCATCTGTCTCCGTCACATCCGAGCCGTAGATGAGTGTAACAAAATCAGTCGTCTTTTTGACGAGCTTTTTCGTGAGCTTCACCACAGCTTTTGTGATGTCTTTTTCAGTTATAATCAGCTTTCCGCCCGACATGCCGAGAACCTCGCCCTCGTGCAGCTCGCGGCCGTCAAAATCGGAATCGCGGGCGGCAAAAGTCACAAGCCCCGTCGATACATTCTCCGAAGCGGAATTCATCGCTATTATATTCTCGGACAGTGTCGCTTCGGGATTGAACGCGAGCATTGCCGAGATACCCTGAGGAATCGTGCGTGCTGTGAGCACAACCGCTTTGCGGTCGGCAAGCGTACACGCCTGCTCGCTCGCCATGATTATGTTTTTGTTGTTGGCGAGCACTATTATGTTTTTTGCCGGAATCGACTGTATTGCCGAAAGCACGTCGTCCGTCGAGGGATTCATCGTCTGTCCGCCGCTCACCACCCTGTCAACTCCGAGATCTTTGAAAAGTGTCTCCAGCCCGTCTCCGGAGCTCACTGCAACAAACCCATACTCACAGGACGGGTCGGCAAGCGCGTATGGGAACTGGGGATTGAGCGTCGGAGGCGCGCTGTCCAGCCGCGCTTTCTTGCCCTCCGACTGACGCGCCAGATACTGTTCGAGCATGTTTTCAATCTTGAGTTTGGACAGATATCCGTGCTTGAGCGCCGCGCTGAGCATCTGCCCCGGATCTGCTGTGTGCACGTGGCATTTGATCAGCTCATCGTCATCGACAACGACAACGCTCTCACCATACTTTTCGAGATAGGCGCGCAGCTTTTCGGCATCCGCTTTTTTGTCCGCACATTTCATTACAAGAAATTCGGTGCAGTAGCAGTTGGTGGTCTCGGGGTCTACCTGTTCGGAAAAAACGCCCTTTCCGAATTCCGCCATCGTGCCCGTTTCGGCATTCGGCTGAACTATTTCGCCATCGCGCAGCGTTTTCAGCATACCCTCAAAAATATATACCAAACCCTGCCCGCCTGAATCGACGACGCCTGCTTTTTTGAGCACTGGCAGCATCTCGGGCGTCTGTTGAAGCGTCTGCTCTGCAATCTCGACGATATACGTCCAAAGCTCAACGGGATCCCTGTCGGCATACACCTCGGCAGCTTTTTCGGCTGCCACGCGGCCAACCGTGAGCATCGTACCCTCGGTCGGCTTCATAACGGCCTTGTATGCGGAATCGACACCCTTGTGCAGAGAATTGTAAATATCCTTGCTGTCTGCTTCGGTCTTTCCGATCAACATCTTTGCAAATCCGCGAAAAAGCAGCGACAAAATCACGCCTGAATTTCCACGTGCGCCGCGCAGCAGCGCCGAGGCCGCAACGGCGCTCGATTGCTCCACTGTGCAGTCGTCAGGCAGATTGATCAACTCGGGCAGCGCCGAGTTGATCGTCATAGACATATTTGTGCCCGTATCACCGTCGGGCACCGGAAAGACGTTTAGTTCGTCCACCCGGTCCTTGAGGTTTGTGATATTATTTGCTCCGGAAATTATGCTGTCGCGCAGCTGTGCCCCGCTTATCATCTTATACGTATCCTCCGCGTGCTAAAATCAGTCCGCGACCATTTCGTCGACATAGACGTCAACCGAGCGAACGATAAGCCCAGACGACTGCTCAACGGCATATTTGACCTTGTTTGCAATGCTCTCGACGATCGCCGCGATGTTCACACCATAAACTATCTTTATGTGCAGTTCAATTACAAGTTTGCCTTCCTTTTCGCTGACACGAACGCCCTTTTCAGGAAAATTCTGGCCGAACATCAGCGTTCGCAGACCCTCCACGGCACCGCTCGTCGCCATACCTTTAACTCCATAGCACGAGCTCGCCGCCATTCCGACGAGATTAGCAAAATAATCGGGGGAGAGCGTCACGTTTCCAAGCTCGGTTGCGATTTTCACCATGATTCTGCGCGCTCCTTTCGTGGTTTATGAGAATTACACAATTATTACCTTATGTTTTCGTCAAACCACATAATACATTAAAATCAGCCGCAGGTCAAGAAACTACAACTCAATTCCCGACCATTTCCCGCTCTTAAATCGCGCCGAAGTCATGAGCAGCCTTATAGTCTGGTCGACGAGCAGCGCCGTCCACGCGCCAAGAACTCCCAGTCCGAGGGTATAACACGCGATGTATGCGAGAACCGGACGCAGCACCGAGATGTTGATGAAAGAGACCAGCGCTGTGAACTTCGCGTCACCGCTTCCGCGCAGGCATCCCGAATAGATAACCTGTGCGATTTGGATGAGCACGATCAGACACATGAGCTTCATAATTATCTCGCCGTCGTGCAGCACCTGTGGTGTTTTGGAGAACAGCGCAAAGATGAATCGTCCGAAAAACACGTATATGACACTCAGCGAAATCGAACAGATAAGCCCACACCGCTGACAGAAAGAGCAGTATATCCGCGAGAGATCCGGCCTTCGCTCGCCGAGCGAGCGGCCAACCAGTGCAACCGACGACGCCGACAGCCCGTCGCCAAAGGCAAACGAAATCGTCAGCACGTTCATCGCAATTTGATGTGTTGTGAAAGAGGTTGTGCCAAGTCCTGCGATGATCATCGCGTAGACAAAGAATCCGACGCGCAAAAACAGCTGTTCGACAAATGTGCTCGAATATAGAGACAGCATCGAGCGCGCCGAACGCGATTCATATACGCCGCCCGTGTGCAGCCGAAGATAGACAAATCCGTCGGGGTGCAGTACCGAAGCCACCGCCATGACGAGTGCGACCACAGTGCCAATCACGGTCGCTATCGCAGCTCCTCTAACTCCGAGGCGCGGGAATCCGAAATTACCGCCTATGAGCAGATAGTTGAACACTATGTTTATGAGGTTGCTGGTGACGCTCGTGTACATGGAAATTTTAGTGTTGCCCGCACCGCGCTGAGCCGCATTGATCGTCATGGTGAAGACGTTGAACACCATTCCCAGCACAATAATCTGAAAGTATTCCACTGCGAATGTCTGGGTATCGCTCTCAGCACCGGCAATCCGTATTATGTCCTGTGAAAAAATTAGGAAAACAACAGTGATGACGACGCACAACACCGCCGTCACAATGAGCGCAAGCTTGACGACACGCACTGCACTCGCTCGGTCGTTCTCACCCTTGCGCCGTGCGACAAGCGCCGCAACCGCCGGGGTAAGCGCAAAGAATGCAGCGAGCGAGAGCATCTTAGGTTGTGACGTAAGCCCAACAGCCGCTATCGCGGCGTCCCCGAGCGACGACACCATCATCGTGTCGACAAATCCCACGACAGCTATCAAAAACGCCTCGACGACCGATGGCCACGCAATCGAGAGAGTGTTGCGCAACAGTGTGCGGTCATCGGAAACAGGACCCAATGCAGGGTGTTTTTTAAAAATGGATTTGGAATTAAAAAATATGTCCAACAGATTTTTTTTCATTGGTTGCCAATCGCTATGCTTTCTAAATACTGTAAACCGCGGGAAACTCTCGCCGTGTGCCGCAGTGTGAACGGTCACCGATCTTCCATATCTGTCGCGAAATTGTGATTTGCCGAAACAGTGAAAATTGAGATAGCCAATTACAAAATGCGTCCGCACTTCTGAAACAGGATTTATTATTCTTTGTTTTACAAGCTGAAACGGCGGGAAAATCCCGCCGTTCCCATTGTGCTTCGAGCTGTCGCTGTTATTTTGCGTAATCGATAGCTCTGCTCTCTCTTATCACGTTCACCTTTATCTGTCCGGGATAGTTGAGCTCGTTTTCAATTCGGTTAACAATGTCGTGCGCGACTATCGTGAGCTTGTCGTCATCGATCATTTCGGGCTTGACAAGTATTCTGATTTCGCGTCCTGCCTGAATTGCAAAGCTGTGCTCCACACCCTCGTAGCTGTCCGCAATTTCCTCAAGCTTCTCAAGACGTTTGATGTAGTTCTCAAGATTCTCGCTGCGCGCACCGGGGCGTGCTGCTGAAATCGCATCCGCTGCAATTATGATGAACGCGAGCGGTGTTATCGCCTCGACATCGCCGTGGTGCGCCTCTATCGAGTGAATTATCTCGGGACTTTCCTTATAGCGCTTTGCAACATCGACTCCGAGCTGGATGTGTGTTCCTTCCATCTCGTGGTCGAGCGCCTTGCCGATATCGTGCAGCAATCCCGCACGGCGTGCGAGGGTGGGATCGACACCAAGCTCGGAGGCAAGCATGCCTGAAAGCAACGCCACCTCAACCGCATGCACGAGAACATTCTGACCGTAACTTGTCCGGTAGTGCAGCCGACCGAGCAGTTTGACGAGTTCGGGGTGTATTCCGGTCACTCCGACCTCGAGCACGACGCGCTCGCCCTCTTTTTTAATAATCTGGTCAACCTCTCGACGCGCCTTTTCAACCATTTCCTCAATGCGCGCAGGGTGAATTCTCCCGTCGTAAATAAGCTTTTCAAGTGCGATTCTCGCGACTTCGCGACGTATCGGGTCGAAGCTTGAAACCGTTATCGCCTCGGGCGTGTCATCGATAATCAGGTCGACTCCGGTGACCGTCTCGAGCGTGCGGATATTGCGCCCCTCGCGGCCGATTATGCGGCCCTTCATCTCGTCGTTGGGCAGCGCCACAACCGAAACAGTGGCCTCGCTCGTATAGTCGCTCGCACAGCGCGCAATTGCCATCGAGAGCAGATTGCGAGCCATGTCGTCTGCATCCTCACGCAGCTGAGTTGCATAAAAATTTATCCGAACCGCCTTTTCATGCGTGAGCTCGGAATCCAGTTCGGTGAGCAGCAGCGTCTTTGCCTGATCGGCGGAAAAACCCGATATTCGCTCGAGCATATCAAGCTGGCTGCGTTTGACCTGTTCTGCCTCGTCCAGTTTTTGAGTGAGATCTGTCGACTTTTTAAGAAGCTTGGCCTCCTCGGCCTCAAAGTTTTCTATCTTTTTGTCGAGATTTTCTTCCTTTTGTATCGCCCTGCGTTCTTGGCGCTGCACTTCTCCCCGGCGGTCGCGCAGTTCGCGCTCCGATTCGTTGCGCATTCTGAATATTTCGTCCTTAGCCTCAATTACAACTTCCTTGCGCTTTTGTTCAGCGGATTTTATAGCGTCGTTTACTATTCTTTTGGCCTCGTCTTCCGCAGAGCCGATACGAGCCTCCGCGACTTTACGACGATAGGCAACTCCTCCATAAAAACACGCGACCCCAACAACGGCCGCTATAACCGCTGAAACAACGTAAAATAACCAATCCATTGTTTCATGGCCTCCGATATTAAATTTTGAATATACTTAACACCAACGGGACAAATCGCAGTCGGCGTACAAATATCCACATGTTATTGTACTGGTAAAGCGGCGTCGCTGTCAATACGGTTTGTATAATTATTATTACTTTCCCTATCTGAGAGTATTCTAAAAAGCCGAATATCGCTTGACAAAATCGAGGTGACGTGATATAAGTGAGCATATTCACAAATCTGCGAGGACGGACACGTCGCGACACGCAGGGCTTTAAATCAGAGAGCGCCGCCTTTTGGCTGAAAGGGCGCGAAAGCCTTTGCCGCGATACCGCCGCCTGAGTGCGCCGTTCAAATGCGGCGCCGCGCACGGCGCGTTACAGCCGTAATACGAGAGGCGCATCGCTGCGCAATTCGGGTGGAACCGCGGAGAATCAGCTTCGCCCCGTTTTTTTGAGGGGTGGGCTTTATTTTTTTGCCTCGACAAAAGTTAGTAAAATCAAAAGGAGGATATTAAAGAGATGAGCACAGTTAACGTGTCGCTCAAAGGCGACGTAAAACAATTTGAACGTGGGGTGAGTGCTTATGACATCGCGAAGATCATCGGCCCGGGTCTTGCCAAGGCGGCGTGCGCCTGCACTGTTGACGGTGAAGCGTGCGACCTGCGCACCCCGATAGCGCACGACTGCACCCTCTCAATAGAGACATTCGACACTCCCGAGGGCAAGCACGCATTTTGGCACACCGCCTCTCACGTCATGGCCGAAGCGGTAATGCGGCTCTACCCTCAGGCAAAGCTGACAATCGGACCCGCCATCGAAAATGGGTTTTACTACGATATCGATTGCGACGTCGTCTTCACGCCAGAAACGCTCGAAAAGATCGAATCGGAGATGAAAAATATCGTCGCGGCAAATGAGCCACTCGAGCGTTTCACACTGACGCGCGACAAGGCACTTGAGCTAATGAGCGACAACCCGTATAAGATTGAGCTCATAAACGACCTTCCCGCCGACGCTGTGCTGAGCTTTTACCGCGAGGGAAGCTTCACCGATCTCTGCGCAGGCCCGCACCTCATGAGCACCGGCGCGCTCGCAGCGGTCAAGCTTCTCAACGTGACGGGAGCATATTGGCGCGCCGACGCAAAGAACAAGATGCTCCAGCGAGTTTATGGAATTGCATTCCCAAAAGCGTCTCAGCTCAAGGAATATCTCGACATGCTTGAGGAGGCAAAGCGCCGCGATCATCGCAAGCTCGGACGCGAGCTTGGGCTTTTTGAGCTTATGGACGAGGGCCCCGGATTTCCGTTTTTCCTGCCGAGCGGCATGATTTTGCGCAATGAACTCGAGAACATGTGGCGCGAAGAGCACCGCAAGGCCGGCTATCACGAGATAAAGACACCGATCATCCTCAGCCGCTCGCTGTGGGAGACGTCGGGACATTGGGATCACTACCAGCAGAACATGTATACCACCGTCATCGACGATGAAGACTATGCCATAAAGCCGATGAACTGCCCCGGAAGTCTGCTGGTTTACAAATCCAATCAGATGAGCTACCGCGATCTGCCATACCGCATCGGAGAACTCGGCCTCGTTCACCGTCACGAGCTTTCGGGCGCGCTGCACGGTCTGATGCGTGTGCGCTGCTTCACGCAAGACGACGCCCACATCTTCATGACAGAGGATCAGATTGAGGACGAAATTCTCGGCGTCGCACGGCTTATCGACAAATTCTATAAGATGTTCGGATTCGAGTACACAGTTGAGCTGTCCACTCGTCCCGACAATTTTCTGGGCGAGGTGGCGCAGTGGGATAAGGCGGAAGCCGCGCTCAAATCTGCGCTCGACAAAAACGGCCTTCCCTACACAATAAACGAAGGCGACGGTGCATTCTACGGGCCGAAAATCGACTTTCATCTGCGCGACTGCCTCGGGCGCACCTGGCAGTGCGGCACAATTCAGCTCGACTATCAGCTCCCCGAGCGCTTCGACGCGTCCTACATCGGAGCGGACGGTGAGAAGCACCGGCCAATCATGATTCATCGCGTAGTATTCGGTTCAGTGGAGCGCTTCATCGGAATACTCACCGAGCATTTCGCAGGTGCATTTCCGCTCTGGCTCGCGCCGGTGCAGGTCAAAATCATCCCGATAACCGAAAATCATCACGGTTATGCCGACGAGATAGCCGCAGCGCTCGAAAAAGCCGGAATACGGTATGAGATCGACAAGCGAAGCGAGAAAATGGGTTACAAAATACGTGAGGCGCAACTCATGAAGATTCCCTATATGCTCGTTGTGGGCGACAAAGAGCTGGACGGCCGAACGGTGTCGGTTCGCACCCGAGAGGGCGGCGATAAAGGTGCCTGCCCGGTCTGCGAATTCATAACGGCGTGCCGCGAGCAGATAGACACAAAATCGCTGTAATTTTACCGATGCCTGTCGGCAGCTTTTGATGGCGCGCAGTTCGCATCAATGTCAGTTTGCATCGTGGAGTCGATCGTGCTGGAGATAAAACCGAAAACGCTGTCCTCCCCACAACATCGAAACCCCGAGGCAGGGCACTCCAGACAATATAATCTCTCATACAAAAATCAGTGGCGGCACCGTTATAAAGACGGTGCCGCCACTGATTTTCGCGCTCGTATATCACCGGTCTCTTTCCATCTCCCCGCATCTTCCATGCAAACCCAATACCTGCCGTATAAACGCGTCTGCGAACGGCACTCTGTTTCAGAGAAAAAGCGACTGCTCCGTGCAATCGTCTTCTCTCTGATTTGTCTTAATTTCTGTGGCATCACGCAGCATTTGACAACGCGTCGCTTTAAATGCGCGTGCGCGCTCAAACCCCGCGAAAGCCCCTGGGGATTATCTGCACCGCGCACGTTGATTGCACTCTTTGTGTTTCAAATGGCAGGGACATGTCAATCAAGCCCTCAAGGATTGGGGAGTCAACGCGCCCACGTACCTTTCCCGAACATATTGACCCGCTCTTGCGCTTCTCCGCATCACGCTTTTTCCGGCTCGCAGTCTCCGAGATATCGCTCGACAAATTCCTTCTCGGGCAGCGGTTTATCGACGAGATAACCCTGTATCAAATTGCATCCGAGCGAACTTAGCACAGCGCGCTGCTCCTCTGTCTCAACTCCCTCAGCAATGCAAAGCATTCCCGTCTCCGCGCAGATGTGTGTCACACTCTCAATAATGAGACGGCTGACTCGGTTGATCGTGACGTCGTCGATAACGCTCTTATCGATTTTAATCTCGTCAAAACGCAGCGCAGAGAGCACATATAAGCTGGAATATTCGCTTCCGAAATCGTCTAAAGAAAGCCTGAACCCCGCTTGTCGGAACTGTTCACACGCGAACACAACGGTCGCGCGCTCAATGCTCCCAACACTTTCGGTGATCTCAAGTCCTACATACATGAGCACATCATCATAACCCTGCTGTATCTCCTTCACCTTTGCGAGCGCGCTGGGATCGAGCAGCGTTTTGCGCGATATGTTCACCGAGACCGGAATCAGCCTCCTGCCCGCGTCCTTGTATTTTCGCAACATTCGGAATATCTCGGTCAGCATATAAAAATCGAGATGTTTAATGAGATTCTCCCGCTCCAATTGCGGGATGAAATCAAGCGGTGAAACGAGACCCTTTTGGGGGTCCTCGTAACGCACCAGAGCCTCGCACGAAACGGCAGCGCAGGTGTTCACATCCGCTTGAGGCTGAAGATATACCTTGAGCTTCTTTTGCTCGATTGCATCCATCAGCCAGTCTCGGAATTGGTTGTACACCCCGTCCGAAGGGGAACCGCTTTGGCGGCGGACTTCCTCTTTGCTGACCTGCATCAGCTCCTGTGCGTGATCGATGATCTTTTGTACGCTGCTGACATTCACATCCCATGTGTACCCGGCGCAAACATTCCTGGGATAGGCCGCATCCCACGCAGCAATCGCCTCGTTGCACAGCGAGATAAACTCATCCTGTGTTATTCCGCACTGCATGGCGATAAACTCGTCTCCGGAAACGCGAAAGACCTTTGCGCCGCTGAACGTTTTATTGAGAACACCCGCTATAAAACTTATCAGCCTGTCGCCGTATTCATTTCCGTAATCATGATTCAGGCGATTCAGCCCATTGATATCAACAAACATCGCTCCGACCGCGAAAAGCGCATCGGTTTTGATGTTTTGCAGCATTCGATAATAGCCCTGACGGTTGATAAGCCCTGTCCGGTCGTCAATCAAGCTGCGTGATGGTTTATCCTCATGCTTGACCTCCGTCTGCAGCACTGCCTGAAATCCGCTTCCATTATTGTCATTTGAATATACGGTGACGCGCCCGTGCGCCTCCTGGACATCCTTTTTGCAGGCGGCAAGCGCGCTTTGGAACAGCGCGTCGAAGTCGAGATTTTCGCACCGCTCTGCCGCTATTCCAACAGAAAACGCCAACTCCTCGGACATGCCGATAATCTCGCGTATTCGTCGTATATCGATCACAGCGCGGCTGATGATATCAACCACCTCTTTTTGGGTCTTTGCGTGCGGAACAAAAACCGAAAACCGATGCTCGGAGTCTCGTCCGATCATTCCTATTTCTCCCAAAACGTTGAGAAACAGGCACGCGACTGAATATATCAACCGGCTTTCCACATCCGGTCCCGATTGGTCAAATGCAACGTCAAGTCCCTGCAGCTCTATGAGCGCCAGCGCACAGTATTCATCGCCACTGCTCTCGATGACGCATTTTGCAAGCCGCTCCATCGTTTTCTTTGTGAAGAGCATCGTCGTCGCGTCGCGCTCAGGGTGCGACGGCAGCGCCAGCTCCCAATATTTGCGGGTGTCTATGTCGCGCAGATATCCAAAACCATAGATATCCCCGCTCGCGGAGTCTGTCATGAGCGATACCGTATTTGACACCCAGCGTATCTCACCCTCATTCATTGTGCGGCGATACTCAACTTCAACAATCCCGCAGCCGCTTTGATATGCGGAAAACAGAGCTTCGGGTGACATTTTCTTTTTGAATCTCGCAAGATCGGCTTCACCGAATATGGCTTTACCCTCATGTTCCAGGTTTTCGAGATAGCTTTCCCCAACGCGCACGCGTTCGGCTGTGCCTCTTATGTGTGCACACTCCATCACTTTGTGAGAGATGTTCACCCGCATCGTCGCAATGACGTTGTTCTTCACCGCCTCCTGCATCCGCTCCTCTTGAATAAATCTCGATTTCTCATTAAAGATGTTGGGAAGCTCGTGCGTCACACCAATTGCCTTGTGCGGTTTCCCGTCCGCGTCATAAACCATGTGGTATGAAAGCGTGGCCCAGCCGAACATACCACTTCCGAAATAGCGAACTATAAAGTCCTCGCTTCCCTTTTCTTTCCCGCTAAGTATCCCGTTGAAAAATTCAATAAACGGCTCACGGTATTCCGGATGCACCCAGCCGTTGTGCGCAAGGCTCTCGGGAGCATTTTCAAAAGTCGCAGATTCATCATATTTTTGATTGACAGTGTCCCACACCGCGAAAATGCGCGTGTTGATATCGAACTCCCATATCGTCGCGTCGGTCTGCTCAAAGGCATAGCGCAGACGCTCGTTTCCGTCGGCGAGCTTTTTGCGCAGCTCGAGCGTCTGTGTCACGTCCATCACCGTTGACAGGAACACCGGGGTTCCTTCTTTGCTTCTATGCATGTAAACGGTGCGCACCAAATAGCTGCGCCGCACACCGTCAATCATCGTCGCCGAACGAAAAGTGCTTTGCACCGAAACGCGTTTCTCCGCGGCTTCCGCCAGATTGCCGCACAGCATCTCGCTATCTTCGGGATATATAATTTTATACATATCGGACGCGTATCTCGCTTCGTACTCTTCTCTGGATAAACCGCTCATTTTGATGAGTTCGTCGTTTGCGAACGTCAGATGAAGTTTCTCACCCGCCTCACAGACTCCTATTCCGACCGGGGAGTTTTGTATAATGGCGTCCATCTGTTCCAAAACATTCTTCTGCTCGGTTATATCAGTCACAACTCCGATAACCACCGGATAATTGCTTCTTTCATAGGGAATGCGCACCGCGCGCAGATGACGCCAGCTCAGACTTTCGTTGGGTTCTTTGACGCGGTATGTGAAATCGAGCACATCTCCGCTGCACGATATCTCCTTCACTTGCTGCTCGAGTTTCTCGCGGTCTTCAGCATAAACAAAATCAAACAGACCTTCTCCCGATTCTCTTGCGTCCTCCTTTTTGCGGCCGGTGGATTTGAAGAAACCGGGACTGACGTAAATTATCCGCAAACTATCGCTCACTTCCGCGAGCATGACGCCGCCCTCCATGTATTCAAGCAGCGCGTTCAGCTGCACAGTGCTCGCGGAATCGGATGTGAAACTTGTTAGGGAGAGAGCTTCCTGTGGCTCAACATGAAGATTGTTTGAAATGCTGTAACTGTTTTTGCTCCCGGACTTCACTTGATAAAGCGAGCTGTCCGCCTGTGAATACAGCTCTTCAAACGTCTTGTCCCCGTGCCGAAAAATCGCAATTCCGACACTTGCGGAAAGTTGCAACGTGACGCTGTTAGAAGCACAGGAAAACTGCAGCGCATGCACAAGCTCCTCCGCTTTGGATGCAACTTGTCCGACAGATGCAATGTTTTTCATCAAGACCATGAATTCGTCCCCGCCGACACGACCGACAATATCGCTCGAACGGAAAATGCGGCTGAAAACCTCGGCAACACGTATGAGAAATTTATCGCCCTGCTGGTGTCCGAATGTGTCGTTTATAAGCTTGAAGTTGTCAAGGTCAACGGCGAACAACGCATGGTTTCCGGTGCTTCCCTCCATTTTCATGAATCTGCTGATATGGGAAATTGTGCTGTCGTGATTGTAGCGCTTAGTCATCGAATCGCGCTCGGCTGCAGCTTCAAGCTTATACTCCTTGCGCTTTTGGTCATCTATATCGGTCATATATAGGAAGGCCATCAAATCCCCGCTCTCGGGATCTCGAAGCAGGTGTGCCTCGTAGTGCATCCAACGTGTTTCGCCGCTCGAAATAGCCTTGATAAAATCAAAAATCACCGGTTCAGCATTCACTTCGGCACGTTTTTCGAGCATCTCGGGAGAAAAAGACGCGAAGTATTTTTTCACATCCTCATTGTCCACAACACTCTGTTTGGAGAGTTGCGCAAACTCTTCAATTGAGAGCCCTGAAAATTTCTGCTTATCCTCGGGGTTTTTGAAGTGCATGTCGACCTGAACACGAGTGGTGACGTTGAAAAGCGCAGTTGAATAAAAGCTGGGCTCCATCGCCACGCGGTATTGCTGCTCCGTTTGATATTTCATTTCCAGCTCATGCTCGGACGTTACGTCCTCAGACATCCCAACCGCACGACAGGGACGCCCACGATCGTCAAGCACATTTGTGTATCTCACAAGCTCGTAGCAATACCCTGTCCCGTCCTCTTTTTTCACACGCAGTATAGCGGAGACCTTCGCCTCACCTGCCAGAAGAAGTTCATGCATTTCGAGCAGCTCATTAACGCTTTCGGGATGAATACAGCCGCTCTCAATAAGGCTCGCCGGCGCATTGGCCAGTTCCCTGCCGTTTTTGAGCCATTTGGTGGAATTCTCTGCCTGAATAATTTTTTGGGTCTCGTAATCATATTCCCACACATTGAGTGTGGTGTCTGCAAGCGCGATATCTGTGATCTGCTTTTGAACACGAAGCTCCAGCTCGATCTGCTTCTGCTCAGTTATATCGACGATTACACCGCTCATAATCAGATTGTCCGATTGCTTTTCGATATTTCCGCTCACAAGCAGATATTTGTTGTTTCCGCTGCCGACAACAATACGCACGACGAACTGAGCGTATCCGCCTCCCTCCCGGATGATGTTTTCTGTCGTCTCTTGAATCATGGCGGCATCATTGCTGTGAACCATGTGCATGAACTTGTTGTCGAACTTCTCAGCCATGCTTTCGCGGGTGCATTCGATAATGGCGTAAAACTTGTCGTTTCCGTAAAGCAGAGTGAACTCGCGATTGACAATAGCGGAAAACACGCCGCTTTCCTCCATTGTGCGATAGAGCGCAAGCTGCTTTGAGTGTCTGCGTTCGTTGACAACGATTAGAGCGAGCAGCAACAAGGAGATAGCCGAAATCCACGCGGTCTGATGCAGTCCATCGCGGGCAGCAGTGCGCGCGTCGGCATCCACAACTTCTCCCGGGACGATATTGAACATCACCCAGTCCTCAATGCCGGTTTGCCGATAGACCCCGCATCTTGTCTGATCGCCGACGCTGTAAATCACCGTGCCCGACTTAAGTTCCGTAATTTCCTGTTTTATCTCTTCGTAACTTCCTCTGGTAAATTCGGCTGTTTTGAAAAACTCAAACAGGTTTTTTTCTTTTGCAAGATATCCCTCGCTATCGCTGCTGACAATGATGTCCCCCTTAGAATCGGAAATAAAAGAATAGGCTCCTTGGGTGTTCGTTTTGGATATGAGCAGTGAGCGAAACACTTTCTCCTCATAGAATCCCGCTATCGCCGCAACAACGTCCCTGCCCTTAAAAACAGGAACCGCAATTACAAAAAAATCAGCATCGCCGAACGGGGAGGAGCTGACCTTTGCGATGGCCCGAGAGCCCTTCATGGCTTCTTGAAAATACGTCTGGTCCTCCATCTGAATGTCTCTTCCATCGCTCAACACAGCCCGTCCATCACGATCTATCTTAATCACGCTCATGAAATCGGTGATTCTTGCTATTGCTTCCATGCGCGTTTCGAGGTGTTCGTCATCAATGTCATCCTGCACGGAGAGGCTGTTGGCAAACGACTCCAAAACCGCATACTGCCCACCAATTTCGGCCCTAATCGTGGCAATTTGATTGGACGCCGATTCCTCCAACGTGCGATAGGCGCGCGTCTGTGATCGTTCAACCGCACTTCTTTGAAAAAACAGCATGCTGATAAGCGTGACCACAATCAGGAACAGCGGCACAATCACCAGCACAGCATTATTCATCTTTCCGTCTTGACGTTTCATTATAAACATCCTCGTTTTATTCCGCCGATTTAATAAACCACCGACCTGTCGCCGCATCTATGATGCGATGTTGGAAACACAATTCGCCGGTCTTTCTGGCAAGCGTCTCTTTGCGACAACGGCGTTTCCTGTTGACGGTATACAAAAAAGGAAGACTCTGCAATTTTCGACAGCGCCTTCGATCGTCTTCCTTTTTCGTGTAAACAAATTCGACCGGATCCGCGCTCTGCGCGCGGCCTGCCGACAATGTGTCCGGTATCACAAAAAAATAACCCTGAAAAGGCAGTGTCTATTCAAGCGGTGTGAGCCGCTCACCGCCACAAAGAGTGGTTTTGCTTCTTTATGGCGCGCGTGCGGCTGTCTTCCGGCTCGCTGTGATCCTGTCTGCCGGTAGTTTCACAACATTACACTGTTAAAATCCCTGAGGATTGCAATATTGATTGAACTTGATGTTAGTTTACTTATATTTATATATATTTACTATATATCATGAGATTCATCATTGCAAGCTCTGAAGTGCCTGTTTTAATGGTGTTCTTTACACAAATCTGCTATTTGAACCGCGCCGTTTTCAGTTTTTCACATCGCATTTGAAATGCGATGTCTTTCCTTATTGCGTCAGCACCATATGACGGCGGCATTGATTGCCCATCTTATGGTAAAACAGCGCTTTTTAATTGCATTCATTCACCGTGTCCAATCTGCAAATAACAAGAAATCTTTCTGGGGCGGGGCCGCCATATACGAATGGGTGGCAGGTGACAAGTGTCAGATAGGGCGTCTCAAATCTCTGTGTCATCTCCGGAGCCTCAGGCAGACAGACCTGCGTTTTCTCAACGAGATATACATATTCGTATCCCCCGCTTTTAAGCGTAACCCTGTTGCCGACCTGTATGTCCTTCAACCATTTAAAAACCGTATCCCTGTGCCCAAATATCACACAATTTCCCGATTCTCCGGGCTGTGCGGTTTCCGAGATGTGCGCGACACCCATCCACAGATGCTCGCTTGTCAGCTCGTCATAAACAGCAAACCGGTGTGCTTTGGGAGTGTGAACTGTTAAAATTGCATAACCGGAATAGCCCGTCGCCTCTTCGTCATCATGCGCATCTTCCTGCAAAACTTCTTTGCGGCTCTCGCTTGCATCGTGCGGCTGTATCTCACGCATCGACATCGATAATTCCGTCGCACACAACCCCTCGCTTATTGCGCGCTCGGAACGATAAACCCTCAGCGCACCAATCACTGTCATGGCGGCGGCAATTAAAGTCATGATTACAAATAAAACGATAACTGTTTTTTCTTTTGGCCCTGGAAATTTCAGTTTTTTCATCGATTCCTCGTTTTAAAAGCATTGTCTTGCGGCTCCGTTCGTCCGTTGGTCATGAATCGGGCTTTGAGCTTGCCGCAGTCGTCCATATATTAGAAATATTCACACATTCGTGACAATATGTATTCTGTGCACTGTTCACAGCTTCAATTTGGTAATTGGATCACTTATCGAGTCGGCGCATTTGAGTATACTATATCTGTCAGCCAATACGAATTATGCTATTCAAAAAGAGGGGATTTTCATGAGACGCCTGACACTTGCCGCCACAGCGTTTTTTCTTGCGGCAGCACTCGTATCATGTGGCAATGCTGAAATCAACAACAATCAGGACAGCTGTGTAAATCAAAGGGGATATAATATGGCACGGGAAAATTCCGAAATATACATCGCAGGCGGATGCTTTTGGGGAACAGAGCATTTTTTCAATCAGATTGACGGGGTTATCGAAACCGAGGTCGGCTATGCCAACGGCAGCACCGATAACCCGACCTACCGCAAGGTGTGCTGCGGGGACTCGGGATTCGCTGAAACCGTCAGGGTGGTATACGACAAAAATATAGCGCCGCTTGAATTTCTTCTCGGTTTATATTACAAAACCATCGATCCCTCAAGCATCGACCGTCAGGGCAACGATGCCGGAACACAATATCGAACCGGCATCTACTACACCGACGAATCCAATCTTGAAATCATTGGGCAATCACTTGAAAATCTTCACGCCGCAACAGGACAGCAAGTTGCGATAGAGGTTCAACCACTTGCGAATTTTTACCCCGCAGAGGATTATCATCAGGATTATCTGGACAAGAACCCGGGCGGTTATTGTCACATTGACTCGTATCTTTTCAAAGTTGCAAGAGATGCAAAATACCACGTCCCGACATTTTCAAGACCGGACAACGCTGAACTCCACAAGAAACTGACGCCCGAACAATACGCCGTGACGCAAAACGGCGCCACCGAGCGACCATTTTCCAACTGCTACTGGAATACCTTTGAAGATGGGATATATGTTGACATAACGACGGGACAGCCGCTGTTTGTCTCGACCGACAAATTCGATTCGGGCTGCGGCTGGCCGAGCTTTTCAAAACCAATCGACAGTTCTGTCATTTCGGAAACTACCGACAGCAGTTGCGGCATGGTGCGAACCGAGGTGAGAAGTGAAACTGGCGACGCGCATCTCGGGCACGTCTTTGATGACGGCCCGCAGCAAAACGGCGGACTGCGCTACTGCATCAACAGCGCGTCGCTGCGCTTTGTTCCAAAAAGCGAGATGTCGCGTGAGGGCTATGGCGATTGGCTCTACCTGTTCGAGCGGTGATGTCTGTTTCGGGCTGATACAGCTCTTGTTTGGAACAAGCGGGTCTATTGGGAATATTCACAATCTCCGGCTATCGAATGGGCTTTTCCAATCGGCGGATACTCGGTCGATTTTGCGGAAAGCGACTGCGTTCGCCATGCCGTTTTACCGATTTTATCTGCTTTTTCGTTACATCAAGCACAAAATTTCCAATCAAAAAGACTGCCTCGCAAAAAATGCGCGGCAGTCTTTTGGAAATCTATAAAGCGTTGCAAAAAAGGGTGTGTCCGCACAGCTTCTTGCATCTATTTTTCTTTGATATCTCCGATATCTCTATCGTTAAAAATTTCCAGCGAGAATCCCAAATCGCGGTCGGTGTCGAAATATGCCCATTTAAGACCGGGAATTGCGCGGGCAGAGCTCCCGTTCATCGACATGTGATATCCTGCGTCTTCCAGCACATGCGCCGCTTCATCGTAACTCGGAACGCTGAATTTGATATGCTGCACTCCGCTTCCCTTTTCGCGCACAAAATCCTGCCATACGCCCTCGCCATCGACCGGCTCGATAAGCTCAATTTCAATGTTTGCAAAGTGATAAATTGCGATCTTTGTCGAGCAGAAAACCGGCCGTCCGTGGTAATATCGCGTCGAATTTGAAGAATTTAGAAATTCATCCGGCTGTGCTCCGAAAACACGCTCCATCGCCTTCATCCCGAGGTCGAGATTGCTGACAGCTATGCCTATCTGGGATATTTCAGTAAACCTGTTTGCCATAGAAGTCCTTTCTCCGCTACCTCTGGACACGACCGGAGCCGTCTCCACCCATCAGCCGTTTGACATCGTCTACCGTGGCGAGGTTAAAATCGAACTCCATCGTCTGTTTAAGACAGGAGGCCGCAACTGCAAATTCAATCGCTTTCTGCGCGTCCATTTTGCTGATGAGCGCATAGATAAGTCCCGCGCCGAAACTGTCTCCGCCGCCCACGCGATCGACCATATGAATATCATAAGATTTGGAGTAATGCGCCTTGCCTGCAGTGTAGTACATGCCGGCCCACGCGTTGTCCGACGCGGAGCGGCTCGTGCGCAACGTGAAGGCAACCCCGTCGCAGCCGTATTTCTCCTGTATGAGGCGAGCTGTTTCGGCATAAGCTTCGGGGTCAAGTTTCCCGCTTTGCACATCGGTGCGCGGGGGCTTTATGCCGAGTGTCTTATCGGCGTCCTCCTCGTTGCCTATGATGACATCGCAGTATGACACGAGCGCCGACATAACGCGCTGGGCATTTTCGGGCGACCACAGATTTTTGCGATAGTTAAGATCACAGCTTATGCGAACACCCGCTGCTTTTGCCGCCTTGCAAGCCTCTTCGCAGATTGCGGGCATTCCGTCGCTTAGCGCGGCGGTGATTCCGGTAAAATGAAACCACTCGGCGTTTTTGAATATCGTCTTCCAATCGTAATCCGAGCCGGAGGACATCGAGATCGATGAGTATTTGCGGTCGTAAATAACTTTGGACGGGCGCTGCGAGGCACCGCGCTCGAGGTAGTATGTGCCCATGCGATCCCCGCCGAACACCACTTCGCCCACACCCACTCCGAATTTCTTAAGCGTGGAGAGCGCCACGCGAGAGATGTCGTTGTCCGGCAGCTTAGTGACGAAAGATGTGTCGAGTCCGAAGTTGCTCAAAGACACGCAGATGTTGGCCTCCGCGCCGGTATAATTTATGTCAAAATTGTCCGCCTGGATAAATTTGAGATATCCTCGGGGCGCCATGCGCAGCATTATTTCGCCGAATGTGACTACTTTGCCCATCTTATCTTCCCTCGTTGAACGCGCTTACTATGTCGCGGAACGTCTTTGCGCGCTCGGTAAACTCACTATAGTTTCCGCTCTCGAGCACCTTGCGGTCTGTAAGTCTTCCGCTAATGCCCGCACCTATATACCCGCCATTTAGGAAATCTTTTAAGTTCTCCTCGTTTACGCCCGCCGTTGCGAGCAGCTTCACGTGGCTTATAGGTCCGCGTATATTTTTTACATAAGACAGTCCGAGGTCGATCGCGGGAAACACCTTCACAATGTCCGCGCCGCATTTGTGTGCGGCGAGAATCTCGGATGGGGTCATGGCGCCGGGAATCGACACCAGGCCGTGTTCCAGTGTGCGCGCGATAACGTCGGGGTCTGTGTTTGGCGAAATTATGTATTGCGCACCGGCATTGAACGCCGCATCCGCCTGCGCGGGAGTGAGCACTGTGCCCGCTCCTATCAGCGAATCCGACCCGAAGCGCTTGTTGAGACGCGCTATCGCGTCCGCTGTATGCACAAGACAATCGGGATCTGATTGATCGAAGGTCACCTCAACCATGCGAAGGCCTCCCTCGTGCAGTGACTCAAACAACTTTTCGAGCTGCTCGCCGTAAATACGACGAACTATCACAATGATTCGCTCACGCTCAATTTGAGAGATTATTGTCTGTTTCATTGGACTCTCCTCAAAATTATTCTGCAGTTGCTGTGGGTATAATTACACCCTTAATATAGCCATCCGGCTTGTTAACAAGATCCTCAAATGCTTGTCCTATCTCTGCAAGCTCGTAGCGATGAGTGATTATATCTTCCATGCGAATTACTCCGCGCTCGAGCAGCCTAAGGCCGCGTCTCATATCCTCAATCTGATCCTCGCTGTATTTTGCGTGAGCCACGACAATCTCTGCGCTGCGCGAAACCATCTCCCGGAAATCGAAATCCTTGCACGGGCGCTTGTGCGAACTCATGAGCACCACTCGCCCTCGGCCGGTTGTGCGCAGCAATTTCACACATTCACCGAGTATCTCCGGTATTCCCGTTCCCTCGATGACAAAGTCCGCCATATGGGCTGCGGTTGCCTCGGAAACAACTGTGGCAACGTCATCGCGCAGCGGATTTGCAGTGTGCGTCGCACCGTATTTTTGGGCGAGCGCGAGCTTGCGATCGTCGGTATCCACACACACGAGAGCGCCCAGCGAGCCCCCCGCTAGTATCTGCGTGCTCCAAAGGCCCATCGGCCCACATCCGTATATCACGCCGCAGTCTCCCGCCTTCGCGTTCGTCGCCCGCGTTACGGTTATAACGCATTTGAGCGGCTCTCCCAGCGCGTGCTCGAGCGGCATTGCGGGATCAATTTTTACGGCTCGCTCATAGTCGACGACGGCGTAGTCCGCAAATCCTATGTAGACGGGCATCGCGACAACATGATCTCCAACCGAGAAGCCCTTGACCTCCTCGCCCATGGCAGCGACCGTGCCCGCCCATTCGTGCCCAAGCGGCTGAGGACAGCTTCCGACAATTCCGTGATAGTGATTAATCTCCCAGTTGCACAGCCCGCACACAGCCACTTTAACGAGCAGCTCGCGCGGCGCTGGCTTTACGTCATCTTTAATAAGCTCAAATCTTCCCGGCTCAGCCAATATGGCCCGTCTTGTAATCAATGCATACACCTCGTGTTAATAAATGCTCCGTCAGTCAAGAACTCCAGTTTTCAGAGAGTTTACCATCGGCGCAGGCCGCTCGTACTGGCTCTCAAGCACAATCTTCTTGCCCTGCTCCGAGCTTTTAAGAATCGATTCAATTATCTCTATCGTATGAGAGGCAGCCTGGCCGTTTGCCCGAGCAGCGCGGCCTGTTCTCATTGCCCGACACATATCTGAAATTCCGAGCCCTCGGCTGTTTTCGGAATATCCGAACATGAACGGCATTTCAAGCCATTCGCCGCGCTCGGGACGATAAAGCAGAATGGGGGTTCCTCCAAAACAGTTTGGATCGGGCACACTGATTGAACCCTCCGATCCATATATCTCTATAAAGGGCAACCGCGCCTTGTGAACGTCAAAAGTCATTGTGAGCGTTCCGAGCGCACCGCTGTCAAACTCAAGCAGCGAGTTCACATAGGTTGGAACATTTACCTCGATCGTCTCTCCGAAGTGGGGCTGCGAGGTTATCACGCGTTGTTTAAATGAAATTCCTGCCTGCCCACTGACAGTCTTAATTCGTCCCATCATCTGCAGCAAGGTTCCTATATAGTAAGGTCCCATATCGAGCAAGGGACCTGCCCCCGGCTGGTATAGAAAATTGGGATTCGGATGCCAGGTCTCAACGCCGCGCTTAATGAGGTTCGCCGTGCAGCCGACTATCTCGCCAATCGCACCGCCGTCTATGAGCTTGCGGCATGTCTGCACTGCAGCACCCAGCACAGTGTCCGGCGAGCTGCCCACATAAAGACCGCGCACCGCCGCAATTTCAAGCAGTTCGCGTGTTTGCGCATATTGTGCCGCAAGCGGTTTTTCCGAATAAACGCTTTTGTTTGCAAGCAGCGCTTTTTTGTTTATATCGTAGTGCAGCAGCGGGGGGCACAGATCGAGAATGACTTCAATCTGATCATCCTCGAGCATTTCGTCATAGCTGCTGTATTGGCAGGGCAGGCCATATTCATCGGTCTTTTTCTGTGCGAGAGCGCCGTTAGTGTCACAGACACCCACCACTTTTACTTCCTTGAACAGCGAAGTTAGATTTTTGAGATATATATCGCTGATCGTCCCGCATCCAACGACACCTATCCCCATGATGCTGTTTTCCATAGCTACTCTCCTAAATATGCCTTGACTATGCGCGGGTCTCTTATCATATCGCGCGAATTTCCCTGCATGGTCACTTTTCCGTTTTCAAGCACATAGGTATAATCGCTGCTTTGCAGCGCCTGCTTGGCGTTTTGCTCGATCAAAAGAACCGTCACTCCAGAGGCATTGATCTCTCTGATAAACTTGAACACCTGCTTGATAATAACGGGAGCGAGACCCATCGAAGGCTCGTCGAACATAATAAGCTGGGGATTCGCCATCATTGCACGTGCAATTGCAAGCATCTGCTGCTCGCCGCCGGAAAGCGTGCCTCCCTGCTGCTTTTTTCGCTCGCGAAGTATCGGAAAGAGTTTGTAAGCAACCTCAAAATTCTCTTTTGCCTGACGAAGGCCATTGACGGCTCCCATTATCAGGTTTTCCTCAACGGTTAGTCCATCGAATATTTTGCGCCCTTCTGGAACCTGAGCCACTCCCTTTTTGACGACCTTATCGGGAGACATAATCAAATTCTCTCCCTGCAGCGTGATGCTGCCCGACTTGGGCTTTACCATTCCAGATATAGTGTTGAGCAGTGAGCTTTTACCTGCGCCGTTCGCGCCGATGACACTCACAATTTTGCCTTGCTCGACGTCAATGGAAACGCCGTTGAGTGCGCTGACGTGACTGTAGCTCACTTCGAGATCGCGTACTTCAAGAAACGCCATCTATTCGTCCTCCCCCATGTAAGCGTCGATGACATCCTGGTTGGTCTGTATCTCGGCAGGTGTGCCCTCAGCAATAAGCTCGCCGAAGCTGAGCACATAAACCTTTTTAGAGAGCGAATACACAACCTGCAGGCGATGCTCGATAAGCAGCACCGTCACGTCAAAGCGCTCGCGAATGTCGCGGATCAACGCTATAAACTCATCCACCTCTGTGGTGTTAAGACCTGCCGCGGGTTCGTCGAGCAGCAACAACTTCGGTTCGGTTGCAAGAGCCCTTGCAAGCTCGAGCTTGCGCTGCATTCCGTACGGAAGATTGGAGGGCTTCTCGTTCCTGTAGTCGTAAAGCCCAACTATCTTCAGATATTCCTCACTTCGCATGACATTTGCTTTGTCTGTGCTCCGCGCCGAAGGAAGGCGCAACAGCGCCTCAAGAATATTGTATTTTGCCCGCGCATCGAGCACAGCCTGCACGTTTTGGCAGACACTCAATCCCTGATAGAGCCGAATATTCTGAAAGGTTCTCGTAAGACCCAGGTGTGATATTTCGTGCTGTGGCTTTCCTGTGATATCGACACCTTCAAGAGATATCTTTCCTGATGTGGGCTTGTAAATGCCCGAAATCATATTAAAAACTGTGGTTTTTCCGGCTCCGTTTGGTCCTATGATGCTGGTTATGCTGCCTTTTTCGACCGAGAGGTTCACTTCGCTTACAGCTTTAACACCGCCGAAGCTTATGGACAAATTGCTGATATCAAGAATGCTGCTCATTCTTTTCCGCCCTCCTTGTCGCCATTCTTCGAGCGCAGTTTTTTGAAAATCGACGAGAAAAATTTCCCTATTTTTTTGAATATGTCGGTTATCTCAAGCTCTCCAAACAGACCTTTAGGCATGAAGTTGATGATCAAGAGCACCGTGACGCAGTAGATAACGATGCGCAAATTATCGGTGAAGCGCAGAAACTCCGGCAATATATTCAGCAGCACGCCGGCTGTTATCGTTCCCGACAGGCTGTTAACTCCGCCAATGAACACCATGATTATCCATTCGATTGACTTCTTGGTGGCGAAAGCGTTCGGCTCAACATAGGTTGTGAGATATGCCCACAGCGCGCCTCCGAAGGCGGTGATGCCCCCACAGAACACAAATGCAAGCGTCTTGACCTTTTGCACGTTGATGCCCATTGCGGCGGCTGATATCTCATCGCTCTTGATCGCGAGGCACTGTCTGCCAAATTTAGAGCGCTTGAAATTCAGCACAATAAATATGACTGCGGCAAGCGAAATCGTTGCGATGAATACCGTCGTCTTGCGCGGTATACCGTTGAGACCCAAAGAGCCGCCCGTAAACTTTGTGGCCGTGTTGAGCAGCGCGACGATTGCCTCGCCAAATGCCAGCGTCACAAGCGCTATATAGTCTCGCCTTAGCTTGATGACCGGCATGGCAACGCCCCACGCAACGAGCATTCCTATAATTATGGCGACGATAATATTCACTATCATCGGCGTTCCGACACGCAGGCACATGAGGCCGGCTGCATAAGCGCCCACCGACATGAACGAAGCCTGTCCCATCGAGAATATTCCCGTGAGGCTGATGAGCACGAACATCGAAAGAACGCCGATCAACGAAACGCACATCGAAACATAAATTGAGGAGTAATATGACATTATAAGCTCCCCCCTTAAACCTTTTCGTAGGTGAATTTGCCTGCAATACCCTGCGGTCTCCAAATGAGGAAGATAACCGTGAGGAAGAAGATGACAACTGTGCTGTAACCGGATCCCACAATATATACGAGGAAGACCTCCGTTACTCCCAGCAACAGTCCTCCGTAAAGCGCTCCGGAGATGTTTCCTAGCCCTCCGACAATCGAAGCCGTGAGTCCCTTAAAGACCATGTTCGAAAGCTGAGGATAGAGCACATAACGGATACCGAGGAAAACTCCGGCGATTGCTCCGAGCATTCCGGACATGAAGAAGCACATGAATACGATGAGGGAAACGTTGATTCCCATGAGACGCGCAGTGCTCGAATCCATCGACAGAGCCCTGATAGAAACGCCCAGCCTCGTTTTATAGAGCACAAGCATTAATATAACAATCAGCACCGCAGAAATTACCAGCATGATGGTATCGGTGACGGTAATTGTGAAATTTCCTATTTCAAAATATGCTTTTTCAAAAAAGGTGGGATACGAATAGTAGTTGTTTGAAAAGCGAATCGCCATGAGATTCTGAAGCAGCGTACCGAGCGTTGATGACGCGACAAAGAACAGCATTATCTCTCCGTTGTTCTTGCGCAGACGCTCAAACCCGATGACCTGACAGACTGCCGAAACAACCCCGCCAAAGATAGCGGTTATCGCGAGTGTTGGAAACAGGCCCAGTCCGTATGATTTTGATATGATATATCCGAAATATGCCGACGTGACCATCACGCCGCCGTGCGAAAAGTTTGAAAACTTCAAGACGCTATATATAAGCGTGAAGCCCAACGATATGAGCGCGTACACTGAGCCGAGAGACAGCCCGTTAATCAGCAGTTGGATAATATTCAAGCCTTACACTCCCTTCGGGGATTTATCCCCCCTTCGAAAAGGGGGGATACCCGGTCTCTGATATTGCGACGGCTCAGTTAAAGAGCGTCGGGGTGTATATCCCGCCGTTGCTGAGAACGCCGTTTTCGATCTTGCAAACGGCCATGCTCATTCCAACGGGAGCGTGCGTTGTCGGGCTCTGGGTGTATCCCTTAACGCCCACGAGGTCGAGGTTGTTGATGTTGTTCTCAACTGCGTAGCGGATGGACTCGGCATCGGCCTTGCCGTCCATCGATTCGATGGCAGCCTTGATGATGTAAACCATCTCATAACCTTGAACGGTCTTAACTGTCGCGTCCTCGCCGATAATCTCTTTGTAAAGCTTGCAATAATCTGCCAGCGCGGGATCGCCCATCCAGGCTACGGCGTGGAAATAAGCTTCCTTAACGATTGTGGGATCGTCAAGCAGTGACAGGAACGGGTCGGCCATGTCCATTGCTCCCAGAAGAGGAATCTCAAGACCAATCTGACTGGCCTGCTGAACGATAAGCACACAGTTAGGTGTGGTGTTGGGCATGAAGAGTATCTCGGCGCCGCTGTCCTTAATCTTCTGAAGCTGGGTTTTGAAATCCGATTCGCCGGTCTGGAAGGTGACGGAGCTGACTATCTCGCCGTCGATTTTCTTCCAAGCCTCGTCGAAACTGTTGGCCATTATCGTCGAATAGGAGTTGGACGCGTCATAGAACATCGCAGCTTTGGTCAAGTTGAGCTTGCTCTTGGCATAGTCTGCGCAGAACTCTGCCTGCGAGATGGCGTTGGGCTGAGTGCACAGGAACATCGCAGGATAGGGTGTCTTTGTTTTGAGGTCTTGTGTAACGTTCGGGTCGGAGGGAACGCACAGGACGGAAACGCCCTTTTCGGTGCTGACCTCGACGAGTGACATGCATATCGTGCTGCTCGGGGGTCCGATTACCGCAACGGCCTTGTCGACGTCGACCAGGCGGTTGTAGGAGTTAATGGTCTGGGTTGCGTCGTTCTGGTTGTCGTAGGAAATATACTTGATCTGACGGCCGTTAATTCCGCCGGCCTTGTTAATTTCCTCAACAGCCACCAGTGCGCCGTTATCGACAGCGGTTCCGAGAACAGAGCCGTCGCCGGAAAGATCGTTGACGCCGCCGATGATGATTGGTCCCTCGTCGGACACAGGGGCTTTTTCTCCCTCCGGGGTGGTCTCTGATTTGCCGCATGCCGCAAACAGACTCAGACAGAGCACAAGAACAAGAACAATTGACAGATACTTTTTCATTTTTTGCTCCTTTCAGCATTTTTAATAACAAAAGTTTCCTTTTGCAATTATTGAGTTTAGAATATTCCTTTTTCTTTCAGTTCGGAGATCTGTTCCGGAGTGTATCCCAGCTCCCCCAGTATTTCATCGTTGTGCTCGCCGAGCAATGGAGGCCGTCTCGTTATCTTGCAAGGCGTTTCGCTGAATTCGATAGGGGATCCAATCACACGAACCTTTCCCGCCTTGGGATGATCGATCTCTTGAATAATTCCGTTGTGTATAACTTGCGGATCGTTGACCACATCGTTGTAGTCGTTAACCTTAGCGCACCATATGCCCTGAGCGCGGAACATCTCTATCCACTCGTCAGTTGTGCGTTTCGCGATAGCCGAGGATATAACAGGGTATATCTTGTCGCGGTCGCGCCGCATGGTTTCTTTATCGGGCATAAGTTGCGGCAGCTCGGGTATTTCGAGCGCCTGCGCGAACCATTCGATATTGTCTGAGGCATTGGTGGCGAGCGACATATAGCCGTCTTTAGTCTCATATATGCCGTATGGCGATTCCTGCATCGGGTGTCCTGTATGTCCACCAGGGCGCTCCGGCTGTATGCCGGTGTTTAGGAAATATCCGAACTCCTGCGACTGCAGATGGATTCCGGAATTGAGAAGGTTTACTTCAACCTTCTGTGCCTTTCCGCCGTTTTGCTTATTGACGAGAGCCGCGAGCACGCCGCTCACCATCAACATCGAGCTGTACATATCCACCACGTAAATACCACCGGTCATCGGCGGTCCTTTGGGTCCTACCATCCATGTGTAGCCGCTCATGCTCTGCGCGAGCAGATCCTGCCCGGGCAAATTCGAGTAGGGGCCTGAACTGCCATAACCGAGCGCCTCACAGTAGATGATCTGATCGTTCACCTTTTTGCCGTCTTCAAACCCTATGCCGAGCTTGTCAATTACACCGGGTCGGTAGTTGGACATGACCACGTCGCACTCTTTAATGAGATCGTATACAATCTGCTTCGACTCAGGCTTTTTAAGATCAAGTGTCATGCTGCGCTTGTTTCGGTTCATCGCGAGAAAGAACGGACCTTCACCGCCCAGTTTATCCGTTGCCAAAAATGAACGGTTGAAGTCTCCTGTCCTCGGTCGTTCGATGTTGATGACGTCCGCACCCATATCTCCGAGCAATTGCAGAGCAAACGGAGCCTGTGCAAAATGCGTGAAACCCAGTATCTTTATTCCTTTAAGCGGACCGGGCATCATTCCGCCCCCTTTGGCTTGCGGCCGATGTACTGTTTGTCGATATGAAAGAGCACTGCCTCACCCTTCTGGTTCTTGACGGTGACATCCCATGACACGATACCGAACTCATCGTTCTTTATCTTCTTATCGGTCACCTTGAACTCGCAGTGAATTGTGTCGCCGGGATACACAGGTTTGATATACCTCACCTTGTCATGGCCGTAATGCACTGACGGAACTTTGGTCGGAGAGACTTCCTTGGCCATGAAGGCATCGGCGACTCCGAGCGTCAGCACACCCTGAACAATGGGGCGGCCGATTGCCGGGAATTTCGCGCAGTACTCGGCGTCAACGTGCACCGGATGGGTGTTGTCTGAGCAGCCGATAAAAAGTCTGATGTCGGCCTCCGTCATAGTGCGCCCCGATGTTACCTGTTCCTCGCCTAACTCATAGTCCTCAAAATACTTATACTCTGGCATTGGTTGCAGCTCCTTTCAAGCCTTAATTAATTGCGTCTGTCTTCTGACTTTTAAATTATATTTCGCCGTCAAATCTTTTCGGCATGAGCACATTCTGGTTGCGAAGACGTGCGCGTATCTCTTTAGTATCGACGTCGCGCAGCGGCTTGCCCTCCCTCACCGCAATCGCAGCAGCTATTCCGCAAGCCTGTCCCATCAGCATTGCGGTCGGTATGACGCGAAGCATCTCTATTGCTCCAAAATCTCCCGAAATGCAACGTCCCGCGACGAGCAGACCATCTGTTTTCTTGGGAAGAAAACAGCGATATGGAATTTCCTTGAAACTATCGCTCGGGCTAAACTGCTGATACGGAGGTTGCGCCATCACAACGGCATCGTCATATTTGGTGCCGGCAAGCAGTTCCTTTCGGGTGATCGTGTATTCTCCGCAAAGCATCCTTGTGCTGCGAACCCCAACTTGAGGTGCCGTATCCATCACATAGGCTTTCTCAAATCCCGCAACATTCTCGCGGAAATAATCCACCGTGATCAACATTTTGCGACGGGTTTCGATCTCCACCTTAGCGAGATCTTCAATTTTAACTCCGTCCCCTTGCATAGTAGTGTTAAACCACACGACGTCCGGTATGCTGCTGCGCATATAGAATCCTTGCGGCAATATGCCAAAGCTGTATCCGCCGCCCACTCCGCCAATGCGCTTGAGGTCACCCGAGACCGCTTGTGCGACGCCTTCCCTGCGAAGATATTCCTCCGCTTTTTCGGTGTCCACACCGCACACGCGGAACACCAGTCCGAGTGGCAGATTGCCCGTGGTGAAATCCTCGCCGGCCGTCACGAATACGTCTCCATCTCCGGTGCAGTCGATAACCGTCTTGCTGAGCACGGCAAGCCTTCCGGACTTGCTCTCGAAAATCGCGCCCTTTATCGTTCCGTCCTCAACATATGCTTTGCTGAACCACGCGTGGAACAACGGCTTGACTCCCGCCTCAACGATCATGTCGTTAGCGACACATTTCCACATCTCCGGATCGGCAACAGGACTGTATCTGACAACCTTGTCCTCGCCACCCGTTGCTCCCCAGCGCCGCCATTTAAGAATATCCTCAGCTTTGTCAGAGCCCCAGACTTGCCGGGGAGGCTCGATAATTCCGTCGTATTTTCTCAGCCGTTCGATTGTCTCCTCTACCAGTCCTCTGATGACGACGCTTCCGCTGCCGTCGCACAGGCAGTCGATGAGCAACACATACCCGCCTGTACCCATACCGCCCAGATAGCCGTATCTTTCCATCAGGACCACCGAAGCTCCCTCGCGAGCGGCGCTCACCGCGGCGCAATAACCGGCCGGGCCTCCGCCGACAACGAGCACATCTGCCTCGGCGTAAACAGGTATTTTCTGTTCTCTTTCAACAATATGCTTGACCAATTCCGTCTCTCCCTTGCTGCCTCATCCGATACCCTTCCGCACACCGTGCGGATTATTTCTCAAATGCCGCAGAATGCAATGTAATGGAATGTATTGTATCGTGTAATGGTTTACACGATAATAGCAAATCGTTTACTTACTTGCAACAGATTCTGCTATAATCTACATAATGACGGATTTTATGTCACGTAGTATAGCAACTTTAACAATAAAATTTCAATATTCGACTCTGCAACCCTTTCAATTATTATCTTTGATGCATTGTTCTCCACAACTGTGTAATCTGATACATCTCTGGATATTCCGACAAATTACGAGGTTGACTTATTGTGTTTGTGGGGTATAATTGTAACAACACGTAACAATATTGCTAATATGAGGTAATTTATGAATATAAGGGACGTTGCCGTGCTGGCAGAGACATCTACCGCAACCGTTTCACGAGTGATCAACGAAGACCCTCACGTATCCGAAGAGATACGAAAAAAGGTGCTCGAGGTCGTCGAGCTTACCGGATATAAGCCAAATCTTGTGGGAAAGGCACTTCGCACGCAGAAGAGCGGAAAACTGCTCGTTTTGCTTCCCACTATACAAAATCCGTACTATTCTCGTGTTTTGCAGGGCGTTGAGCAGTCGGCGAGCGTACAGGGTTATGACACAATCATCGCAATAACCCACCGCGATCCCGAAATTGAAAAGCGATATTTGATACTCGCAAGCACAAAACAGGTGGATGGCGTAATTACGTTTACCTCTGCGTGTTCCGACGAGGACGTGCTGAATTACAGCCATCAGTTCCCTGTCGTGCAGTGCGGCGCATCGTCCACAATGGTGAGCTGCGCGTGCATTGACAACGTCAAGGCAAGCTATGAGGCCACCGAATATTTGCTGCATCTGGGCAACAAGCGCATAGCTCTGCTAAAAGGTCCATATGGCCGCGCCTATGAGGTCGAACGCGAAAACGGATATCGCTACGCTCTGCTCGACAACGGTCTTCAGGTAAATCAGGCCTATATTGTTCCATGCGACTACAGCTACACCGACGGGTTCGACTGCTGCGATGAGCTTATGAAGCTGCCCGAGCCGCCCACCGCGATTTTCACGTCATACGACCTTTCCGCTGCCGGAGCAATAAAGAAGCTGCTCAAACTGGGACTTGTTCCGGGAAAAGACGTGGACGTCATCGGATTTGACGGGACGTACATAAGTGCGATGTACTCGCCCGACATAACCACCGTCGAGCAGCCCGGATATGAACTGGGTAAGGCCGCGCTGTCACTGCTGCTGGAAAAGATAGACAATCCCGATTCGATGGTTAAGAAGATCATCATGTCTCACAAGCTCACCATTCGCGAAAGCACTAAGTCGCTCCCACCGGCCGAAAGCACAGTCTGATTGCAAAGTTCTACATGCGTTTTTTTGAACTTATGCAATCTGTGACTGTTCGTGTGGGCAGCGGTTTCATAAGCTGCCGGCGTACCGAGCAAAATACTGTAACCCAAAAAAAATCCGCCATCTCAATGGGTTGAAGACACCCATTGAGATGGCGGATTTTATATGCTTGTTTTGGCGGTGCTGTTTTTAAAAGCCTGCTGGATTTCCTTGTTTCCATAAGTCGCCCTTGCAAACGGCAGACACCACGCGAGACACAGCGGTGAGCTTTTCTTGTCCAATTCACAAGTTCCAAAACCTGCACGGTTTTTATGATTTTTCAGCTCATCTGTTTTTTAGCCGCCTGAACACCCACGCGTCACCGCTGCAATTGTCCCAGCTTGTCCAGTTGCGCAATTACCTCTGTGTAGCATCTCTGCAAGCCTGAATATTCCTTGTTCCTCAGTTTTTCAACTATGGTGCAGATCACCCGGCTGAGAGGGGTGAGTCCCATATTGCCCGAAACGCCTTTCAGCGTATGTGCGCATTCAAATGCTTTCTCATAATCTGTGGCAGACAATGCCTCCCCCAGCTTGAGAAAGGCCTCGTCTTTTAAAAATGCTGTGTAACAGGTTTTGTATAAGTCAACATCGTCCATAAAGCGATTCATCGCTCCATCCACATCCGCGCCGTAATCCTTTAGCTCTTCCATCAATTCATCCATTTGGGCTATCCTCCTGTTTTTCAGAATCTGCTATAAAGTTTTAAAAAGCCGATTGAAATCTATGAGCTTTGCAATCGAATATTGCTCATCACGACCAGCGTTCCGAAACACATGCAAACTATATCATCGTTGATCCCGAAGCCGATGGCCTTGGAGCAGCGCGTCGTCTTTGATATATAGAGCCGGCAGCAGTCTGCCTGCAATACTCTGGATGTCCGCCGGAATCGGTTGTAACCTCAGCGCGTTGGACAAAACGGACGGCGGTGAACCGCCATGCACTGCAAAATATAATATGCTTTTATTTCTGCTGTTAGGATTAGATCACCGCTTAAATCGGGGGCATCGGAACACATGTCGGAGATATTCACGGCCGTGCCGACAAGGTGCCCACATTGCTTCTTTAGATACTTCAGCCGAACGTCCGCAGAATTTTGGGGGCAGTTCCGCAGATACTCCACTGATGCGGGCAGAACGCTCTCATTTGCACCTTTGCGTTATGTGTTGTGATTTTGCAGAAAATTCCGCAGAGTTTGATAGAGCAGATTCGGCTCTATAGGCTTTGCCAAATGGGCGTTCATGCCGGCGCAATTGGCTTTTTCCATATCTTCCTCAAACGCGTTGGCGGTCATCGCGATTATGGGAATTGTTTTGGCATCATCACTGCGCATCTGGCGAATTGCCTTAGCTGCGGTCAACCCGTCCATAACGGGCATCTGGATATCCATCAAAATCGCGCTGTAATAGTAGGCTTCTCTCTGCGCAAAACTCTCAATTGCCTGAAGTCCGTTTTCAGCGACCTCAACCTCAAAGTTTTTCGCATTCAGAAGTTTTTTTGCAACCTCAATGTTGAGAGCGTGATCCTCAACGAGTAAGATTCGTTTTCCCTCGAAGTCAAAATTTTCCGGTGCAATCGAAACAGGCTCTTTTCTCTTTTCACTGTAAATTTTTTCAAGCGCCGAGTAGAGGGACGACTTAAACAACGGCTTTGATATCATCCAATTTACACCTGCCTGTTTTGCCTCCGACTCAATTGCCGCCCAGTCATACGCGGTCATGATAATAATTGTGACATTCGGGCCGACTATTTTGCGGATTGCACGGGTGGTCTCAATTCCGTCCATGTCCGGCATTCTCCAATCTACAATGACAACGTCATAAGCCGCGCCCTTTTCCCACTTGGAACGCACGGACTCCACCGCGCTCATTCCGGAAACCACATATTCCGCCTGCATTCTCATATCCCACAGAACTTGTTGGGTGTGCCGGCACACGATGATATCGTCATCGACAATGAGGGCTTTGAGTGTTTCAAAATGAATTTGAGATTTTGCCTCAATCGCGCGTTTACTTGTCTTCGGAATCTTGAGCTTCACCTCAACAACAAATTCGCTTCCGACTCCTTCAATGCTGTTCACCGTGATTTTTCCGCCCATCAAATCAACAAGGTTTTTGCATATAGCAAGCCCCAGCCCCGTGCCGCCGTAAATGGATGCCTCTCCCCCCCGCCACTGTTCAAACGGCTCAAAAAGGTGCGGGAGAAAATTCTCATTGATTCCGATTCCCGTGTCATTTATGGAAAATTTCATCACGGCTTCATCCCGCGCGATCTTCTCCTGATATATGATGAACTGTACCCTGCCGCCTTTCGGCGTAAACTTGATTGCATTTGAAATGATATTGATAAGCACCTGTTGCAGCTTCATCGCATCGCCGATATAGGTTTCCTCGGCGAAGCTTGTTATTATAGAATCGTATTCCACGCCTTTTTCCTGCGCCTGCGCATGGCAGATGTTGTTTATGCCGCTTATAAATTCTTCAAATGGGATGTTGTCATTGCGAATAAATATCTTTCCGCTCTCAATCCTTGACATGTCCAAAATGTCATTTATGAGTGAGAGCAGAAAACGCGCGGAAATTCCAACTTTAGACAGATATTCCGCCACCTGTGTCGGGTCATTAACACAGCCCGCCGCCAATGTTGACATCCCTATTATGGCGTTCATCGGGGTTCTGATCTCGTGACTCATGCGTGAGAGAAATTCGGATTTCGCGGCATTGGCCTGCTGTGCCGCGATCAACGCGTCTCTTAGCGTCTCATTCTTTTGCTGCTCCTCGTTATAGATATTCGTAATATCTGTTCTTGTGGCGATAATTTTCTTTTTCGCTCTGTCAAGATATGAAAACTGAAGCTTTTTTTGGCTTAAAGCTCCGTTTTCCTCTTTCACTCGGCAATATGTCGTGAAGACATCGTGCTTCTCCAGCTGTTCAAAGAGATTTTCAACAGACATATCGCGGATATTCTGCTCGATGTCCTCCTGCGCCACAAATTTGTGCGCGTACTCTGCGACCTCGTCTTTATAGCTGCCGGCGTACATTTGGGGAAGCGGGGTTTTCCCCGCTGTTTTGACATATATTTTGTAACCGTCCGTGATGGCGTCAATCAACACCAGGTAGTCGTAGTCCATGTTCACCACTGTGTACACAAGTGCCTGCGATGTCTTTTTTTCATTGATGTCCGTGGCGTAAATATAGGCTTCGACATCACGGGTTTTGGGGTTTTGCAACATGTTTGCTTCTATCTTGATCCAGCCGAATCCGTTGTCATTAAAGCTGACATAAGCCTCGCCCGCAACGCTCGTTTTCCCCTCACGAAAGCATTTCAGCAAGGCCTTTCTGTTAAATGTCTCCCTGTGTTTTTTAAGGTCCTTGTCGTTACTGTGTATGGCATATTCCCTCTCGAAAAATCCGTCCGCAGTTCCATTCCCCTGAAAGCTTAAAATAACAGGACTGTCGCTTTGACCGTCCTCGCAGGTATTCTGTGTCAGGTTCATCTTGAACGAGCCAATCACATCTTGATTGTGTACATTTCTCCATTCGATCTCTTCGTTATAGCGCTCTTCCAACCGCATGCGTTCGGTTATGTCCACAGCTGAGCCAATTGCCTTTATCGGCTTTCCGCTGATATCGAAGATGGTGTTATATGTGATTTCATTCCACCACGAGATGCCGGAATTTAAATTTTTCCAGCGCCCAACGCTTTTTGCCGTTTTCTCTCCTGCGTAAATTTTCTCATACATTTCAAGACACGCGGGGACGTCGTCCGGGTGCAGGTATCCCTTCCTGACAATCGTTTCGGGAATGTTTGGAATCGTTGTAACGTTGTTCGGCTCATCAGCGGAACTTGTGAAGTTGTAGATTGTTCTGCTCTCAATATCCAATATCCAACAGGTCAATCCGCTCTGCTTTGCAGCTTGCATGTACGTCTCCGCAAGTCGCCGATAGACATTGATGTTCTCTGCGATGCCCTTTGCAATGATCGGTCTGCCGCTCTCGTCAAGCTCGGTGTTATATTGAATTTTTTTCCAGGTTGGAGTGCCTTTTTCATTCACCTGAATTTCCTCGGTGATATGTGCTTCTCCGCGCTTTATTCTCTCGTGTATCTGCAGCCATTTTTGAACGCTGTTCTCGCGAATAAACCCCATGTCAATGAGGCTCTGGGGATAATGTTCCCAGTTTTTTGCGCCGCTGAGTTCCTCTGCGACGCTCATTCCCGAAACTCCGACGTCACTCACCGGATCATACGTCCAGTACTGTATTCCGCACTGTTTCAAAATCAAGGCAAGTTCCGCTTCCGTTTCCGAAATATTAGATTGTATCTTATCCCTATCAGCATCTCTCTTATTCATTGTCTGCCGCCTCAAATTCCAATCTCATACCTTCAATTTTCGTCACATCAACCGCAAGCTCGAGATGTGCGGCCATTCCGTTACGGTGGATATTCTTTCCTCGCATTAAAAACACTTGACTCGAGTTCGGCATTTTAAACAACCGGGCATATACCTTGGATTCCGACATCTTTGACATCGAGCAAAATTCGCATGGCGCGGTTTTGTGCATCAAAAGCTCATAACATTTCTTTCCCCTACACTGTTCCCGCGTGACTCCCGCGGATTGGCAGACGCAGTCATTGACATAGAGAAGATCATAGTTATTTCTATCACAGATATAGATTCTGTCGTTAATCGCGTCGAGAACGCTCTCCGTGTCGTTAATCCACGAGATGATTGAGGTGGTTTCCTGTTCTTCCCCATATATCGAAACCGCATTTTTGCCTTTGCATTTCGCACTGTAAAGCGCCTTGTCGGCATTTTGATATAGAACTTCAAAGGATCGATTCTCTTCGGTTGAGACCGACATTCCCACAGAACATGTGATCTCGGCGTTTTTGCCGTCGATCTCAATTTCCCGCATACTCTTGCACAGCCGGTGCGCTTTATCCTTGATAAGCTTGATATCGGTAACGTTGCAGAGAAACGCGGCAAACTCATCCCCGCCCATACGTGCGACGATATCCTCTCTCCTGAAAAACGAACGAAGGGTGTCTGCAACTGTGCTTATGACCTTATCCCCATAAGAATGCCCATAAGTGTCATTGAAGTTTTTAAAATTGTCAATGTCCAGCATCAGCATCACACTCACGTCGCTCGTCTTCTCAAGACTCTGCCTGATTACGGCTTCGGCGCTTGCTCTGTTGAGCAAGCCCGTCATCAGGTCGGTCTTCACCTGCTCTGAAATGTTAAAATATTCCCTCACCATCTCTTTGAAACGATGATTGGACTCAATGACGTTTGCCACGCGGCGAGTGACAACCTCCGTAATAAACGGCTTGACAATATAGTCGTTTGCGCCCAAAGACAGCGTGCTGATTTGCTGCTCCGGGCTGTCATCAGCCGTGATCATGATGACGGGAATTCCGTCAAACTCGGGGTGTTTTTTCTTATACTGCAAGAATTCTTTCCCATCCATTTTTGGCATCGAAATATCCAGAAGAATCAAGTCGATTTTGTTTTGCATTTCCTGCAGCATTTCAATCGCTTCTTCTCCGTTTTCAGCTTCGCAAAACAGAAACTTACCCTCGAGAATTTTCTTTAACACCATTCTGTTTATCGCGGCATCGTCGACAATCAGCACGGTGTGGGGGTCGTGGTCGCTTTCCAGCAGCGACGTCCTGTATTTTTGAAGCTCGAAATCAATTGTCTTTCGCATTGTGACGTCGATCAATTCTCCGACTATAATGTGCTTGTTTCCCGTTCCGGAAACGTAGTGCAGCTTCGTGTTAATCCACCGGAATTCACCGTTTATTCCGCGCCGCATATATTCGCACTCGCACACATCCTTTGTCTCGACGCAAGCGTTAAATGCATCTGTCAGAAGCACGCAATCTTCCTCTGTCACCAAATTCAGGATATCAGGCGGCTTTGCCAACATGTCGCCATGGCCCAACAGGTCATAATAAGCTTCATTGACCCTTATCATGTCAACATGTCCGTCTTTGAATTCGTAAATCGCAGCCGCCTGCGTGCTGTTTCCAAACAACAGCTCCAACTCCTTATTCAGAGAAAACAAATCGTTGTATCGGTAACCGCAATACTTTTTGTTGTCATTTAACTGGACATCAAACGGCTGTTTTTCGCAAAGCTTATCATAGTCGTCGAGAGACATCGGGCGCGCAAAGTAAAACCCCTGCACGTAGTCACAGCCGATGCTTCTCAAAAAGTCAACCTGTGCGGCGGTCTCCGCACCCTCAGCAATCACGGGGATATTCAGCCATTTTGCCATGCGGATCACCGACGCGACGATATTTTCCCCTCTGCCCGGAATCTCGGTTTTCGCCAAGAAGCGCATGTCGATTTTCAAAACATCGACCTCGATGTCCTTTAACAGTCCCAAGGAGGAATACCCGCTGCCGAAATCATCCATCATGACCGTGAAGCCGAAGCTTTGCAATTGCGCCATCGTCCTTCTCATCGCGACGGGATTGTCAGAATATGCGCTCTCTGTCAGTTCCAGGTTCAGAAGGGCCGGTGATACGTTATATCTATCGACCAGCTCAAGCAGTTTCTCGGGAAATTGCGGGTTATAGACATTCACACGGGAAATATTCACGGAAATCGGGTATGGTTTTATGCGTCTCGCCGTCCAGCTGCTAAGGCATTTGCACGCCTGCTCCCACACATAGTAATCAAGCTTTGTGATAAATCCGTTGCGCTCAAACACCGGGATGAATTCACTGGGTGAGAGCACGCCCTTTTGCGGATGCATCCATCTCACAAGAACCTCCGCACCGCACGGCAGATTCGTGTGAATGTTGTATTGCGGCTGGAAATACACTTCAAACTGGTTGTTTTCTAGCGCATAATTCATATCATTGACGATTTCCTGCGCGTGGGCAATCTCGACTCTCATGCTCTCGTTGTAATAAGCATAATAGTCGATATAGTTGCCCTTGCAGCTTTTTGCCGCAAGGGTAGCTCTGTTGTACATTTCCTCAACCGAAACCGTTCTGTCATCCACAACGTAAATTCCAATTGACGGCACAATGTCATAATTTGGATTGTATTTTTCAAGCGTCTCTTTAGAACGCTTGATCATCGATATAATTGAGTGTTCGTCATACGGCAGACACCAGCTGAAAACATCGGATTCAATTCTCCCGTAAGTCGTCTTTTCGTTTTTAGCTATATCAGACTTCAGATGATTTGCAAGATATATGAGCAGGTTGTTTCCCTCTGACATTCCAAAAAAAGAATTGATCAGCTGAAACCTATCAACATCAAAACGGAGAAAGGCGAATGTCTCATCACGATTCGCGTCGATCATCTCACGTGTCGCAGCAAAATAATTTGTCTTGTTGTAAATTCCCGTGAGCTCGTCGTAGTCGGCGAGGTATTTCAGTTGCTTGAGCGCCGAGAGTTGACTGCGGTCGATTGCGTTTTTCAGCCTGAATTGGATGATTTTAGGGTTATACGGCTTTGAGACAAAATCCCACGCTCCGAGTTCGAGCGCTTTTATTTCATTGCTGTTGTCAGTATTCTCCGTAGTGACGATAATGGGCAAATTGCCGTAACGCCCGTCGCTCGCAATCGTCTGCAAAAAGGCGTAGCCATCCATAACCGGCATGATGAGATCGAGCATAACCGCGGCAATTTCTTCCGCACGCCCGCTCAAAATCTCGAGTGCCTCCAGCCCGTTTTCTGCCTCAAGCACCGCGTATTCTACGGACAATATTTTCGCCAATATCGCTCTGTTAACCTGATTGTCATCAACTATCAGGATTGTTTTCAATGCAGGCATGTCCACACCTCTAATGTTGAATTCCGCACGCAATCCGGCACAATTGCCGCAAGGCTTTTGGACTAAAGCTTTTTTTGACCACTCTCGAGCTCCCTGCAACTTCCAAATATCGCGCAGCGCCCGCACCCCGTGCCGACACCGTTTTTGATGATTAACCTACACGCCGGAATACTGAAAATCACTGTTTGCGATCGGTCCTTTTGCGATACTTTTCTGAAAACCCGATATATTGTCCGGTCTTTATTCGCGCATCTGCGGGCTTTTCCGCATTTTGTGGAATTGCCCAAACCCCCACGAATCGGGTTGCTCCCGGTATACGCCCTTCAGCACACAACGTGTAGACACGTCTTGAGCTGATTCCCCATCTTTTTGCAGCCTCTGCCACGGAAATATAATCTTCCACGCCAATCCTTCTTTCTTTGCCATATATCTGCTTTAGATTATAAGCCGCCGATGGAATGATGTCAATAAAAATACAAAATACGCCTCATTAACACAGCTCTCCTGCGGTGCATACCTTTTTTGCGGTGTTCACAGCTCAAGGCGACACATTAATACACCACACGCAACGTTGTGCGCGTCCGTGGGCAAAAGAGGAAGGTTGCACTGCGATTCTGTCATAATTTTGCTTGCTCAAACGCGCTGCTTTCACAATATATCTGTTTATTTTCAATTGCGGGATCTTTGCACCCCGTCACGAACCATCGCACAGCCTCATGAGAGTAACCGCTATTCTGCAGAGTATTTGCACCTTCCCGCGACCTTACGGGGAGAATTGTTCCAATTTAAAAAACGACTGCGCCCGTCAATCTCAAGCTCAGTCCTTTTTGTGACAGCCATGATAATTGGGAAAATTCACATGGGCGCACATTGAGTCCACAATCTCACTGTTGACACACGATCTAATATCTGCCGGATAAGGGGAAGCATCTGATTTCGACTTGATTGGTCTATGCTTTATATCCAAGGAAAGCCCCCACGCCGGTATCTTCTCTTCCTCCCGAATGCACCATGCAATGATGATGGGATAAAATCACATCATCAATTTGATTATCTGTTCATCACGCTCAATAATAAGCGAAAGCCGATGAACCTCATAAGGTCATCGGCTTTCGCTTCATTCGTTTCGGATTACACGAGCTGCCCGGGCAGCTTGAGTCTTGCTTTCGGCGGGAAAAGAGCATCAAATTTCCCCGCATCTTTTTCATCTACAAAGTATCCCGACGGCGTATGATAGGTTCCGGTTATCCCGTCTAAAAATCCGTCTTGCAGTTCCTTGAGCAGGAAGTAGGGAACGTCTGCCTCTTCTGGCTCGGCGTAGTAGTGGATGCCTCTTGTGGAGGCGACCACAAAACCGGACTTGCCATAGAAAGCAAGATTACCTTCTATGCAGAGCGCACCTACGCCCAACAGTTTTGCCCGCTCTGTGGAGTAGTCAAGCAGTGCTTTTCCATAGCCTCGGCGCTGATACGCCGGCGCAATGCTTAGGGGTCCAAATGTCATGATGGGAATTTCTCTGCCGTCGTCCGACTGTATCTTTGCCCGCACATACATCACATGTCCGATGATTTTTCCGTCTTTTTCCATGACAAAATCAAGTGGGCGCACAAAATCTTCCCGATTGCGATATGTATGCAGAACATAGTGTTCCGAGCAACCCGGACGGTAAACATTCCAGAAAGCCTCTCGTGTTAAAGTTTCGACCACGCGATAATCAGCCGGTGTTTCCAAACGGATAGAATATTCATTGTTTGTCATTGTTTTTTCTCCTCAAAATTGTTGACTGACAATTTGGGGAGGTTGTGCGAGATTGTTTAACGCCAACCTCCTCGTCAGCCCACAATCTCCACGGTGTTGTACTTTTTCAAACAGCAATCTCCTTAATGTATTGGTCATTCCTTCGTCCGAATGTCCGAAAGAATCACTTGTTTTTATTCTGAAAACACACAGATATCAAATAAAAGTTGCCCCTATTGCCTACCAAATAAATGTCTGCAACCGATACTTGACCCGCTGTGTTTACTCCTCATATCCCTCTAATCCGGTAAAACATCTTACTCGTTTTCGAGGCGTTTTGCCAAAATCAACGGCAGTGGCAGTATACAGGCAAGCGAAAGCCACGATTGCAGCACAAGCGGGATGGATAAAAACAAAGACAGTACAGAAAAATACATGAGATGCCGGACAACGCCATATAGTCCTGTATCAATGACCTGGTGATTTTTCTGCACATCGACCATACGGGAGGGGTACGCGTTCTCCCGCATCACCTCAATATAGAGTGCGCGCGAAAAAAAGATATATCACGACAGCGATTACGGCAATTGGGCGCGGGAGATGGATCCATTGATAGCGAAAATTCAGCCCTGCGGACAGAAAGGCGGCAATCCAAATGATTGACGACCGTAGAATGGCGATTTGGGCTCTGTTTCCCGCTTTTGTGTGTGCAACCATTTTTCCAGCATCTTCGAATGCTTCGCCATAAGGCAAAGGTCAAAGCAGAGCAAGGGTACAAAAAGCAAGCCCACCCAAGAACCGGTCGTTCCAATATCAGATGCTGCCAGCAGACAGCAACAGCAGTAAAAAAACAGCTGCCAGCCCAAGGTCAAATTTGAATAATGCCCGAAAATCAGGGCTGTTTGCATATTCCCACAGCTTTTTGCGAATATTTTATCATTTTCGAGAAAACGAGTCAATTGCCCTGCTGCGAAAAATCAGCGGGGCAATTTCTGAGGTTATTTCTTATTGACTGGAATCCATATTTCGCTGTAATACTGCCCGTCCTGTACGCCGTTTTTATAATCCGCAGGGTCGCTGTACATTTCCACGTTGTATCCTGCCGCAAATTCGTAATCCTTGCAGCTGGGCAGCCATTCGGAGAAGATTTTTCGGTTTGTCTCATACATGGCCGCCGGCATGGCACCGCTGCAGGGGAACACCGCCCAGGTGAAAGCAGGAATTGTTCTTGTCACAAAGCCCTCCGGCACATCATGTTTGCCGTCGTAATCGTCTGCCAGCAGATACTCAAACTCCTTGCCGCCCATCTCCTCGTCGATGTTAATGCCGTACATCCCACATACGGTATGATTCCCACCTGCCTGATAGTGAGCCGCCCAAAACTTCGGGATTTCCGTTGACGCATCCTCATAAGATAATTTCTTTGATGCCGCAATGACTGTAAATGCGTTCTTTTCCACAATTTTATACTCCATGGTAACCCCACCTTTCAAAGTGAATGAAATTTTAAGAGGAGCGAAGGATTTGATGATCGCTCCGTCTTTTCGTGCAGCCGTGGGCGTGATACCATGAAAGCGTGTGAAGGCTTTGGTGAAGCTGTCCGGGGAGTCGTAACCGTATTTGAGCGCGATGTCAATCACCTTTGCGTCGGTGGAAATTAGCTCACTGCCGGCAAGTGCCAACCTGCGCTGACGGATATAATCTCCCGCTGTAAATCCGCAGAGCATGGAAAATCCTTTTTGGAAATAAAACGGCGAAATTAGTGCATGCTTTGCAATCTGATTGATTGTCAGTTCCTCCGTTAGATTTTCCTCTATATAGCGGATTGCTTCGCTGATGTCGCCCACCCATTCCATGGTGTTCACCTCCTCGTCTGTCTCACGTATCTTATCACTTTTAAAAAACGGATTCCCGACAGATTGTGCTTTGCTCTGTCCGAAAACGGTTTGCTTGTCAAGCGCAATCGGCGCAATGAATTGCAATGTACGCCGCCATAAAGACAGCTGTGCCGACTTCGCTATTGTCAATGCTTCCGGTAAAGCGCGCGTCTCCCGCATGCATCTGTCCGAGGCAGAAAAAAATTGCATTGATAGCGTGATCGAAATGAGAAGTACCCTACAATCTGAATTAAAAGGGCAACGTTTACAACCTCTGCACAGCTGTTATGCCGTCATATAAAAAAACCTACCTGCTTTTCAAAGATGTACGCTCTGAAGCAATCCATTTCTATTGCTGATTAAGCAATCAAGCCTATATCCACTACCAAAACAACATATCTCGATGAAGCATAAGTAAGCTCCTGCAAATAAAATTTCCGTCATTCTGTTAACTCGTCATTTTAATGCAAATCAATTGTGTTGAGCAGCCTCTTTGCCCGCAATGGTTCCAATAATAGTACTGCTGCTCATTCGGGCATAAGTAGAAGGCAATATAGTCCATGCAGCATTCGTTAAATATGCCAAAGCTTCTGCCGAGCGTTTGTCGGCGTACGCAGTATTTTGTCTGTGCGACTCTCTAATCAAAGTGTTTAATGTTGTATCAGCCACCGCAACACAAAGAACCGTCCCTTATGTTTTTCAAAACTTTGTTGTCGTATGTATTATGTATCAATCGATGGTGATGCGCTATCAGCAATGGGTTGTTTATTTGTCTTTTAACCCCTATGCGCGCTGATTCTTAGGTGACTTACGAGGCCCTCTTGGTTTTGATGTTGGCTTCTTTATGATACCGTTGCGAAAGTGGGTATACTAAAATTTCTCGAAATAAAACAATAATCCGAGCCCATCTCCTATTTGTAGGATAACTGGGTTCGGATTATATTGTTTTGGTGCGCCAGAAGGGACTCGAACCCCCGACCTACTGGTTCGTAGCCAGTCACTCTATCCAGCTGAGCTACTGGCGCACATCGACACCGCTGTGAAACACGCACTCGCGGATACCAATTTGTATCAGCATACGCGCGTCATTCACAGGGCGCTCGTACATAATATCACAATGAAAAAAGGCTGTCAATATCGCTGGTCTCTTTATAATGGACTTTGCCGCCGTGTTGCGATATAATTCCAGTTACGTAGCAAGGAGGAGGGCGTCTTATGCTGGGCACAATCGTTAATACAGCCGCTGTGGTCGTGGGGGCGGGCATTGGCCTTCTTGTAAAAAAGGGGATAAGCCGCGAGCTGTCTGATACCTGTATGCGCGTTATGGGGCTCGCAACCTCACTAATAGGTCTCACCAATCTGCTCCCGCTCATGCTGACGTCGGACGGGAGCGGAAAACTCGTGGCGGGCGGCGGGCTTTTACTGCTTGTCAGTCTCGTCGTCGGGACGACTGTCGGAGAGCTTCTCCGACTTGAAACCTGGGTCGAACGACTGAGTTTGTTCGCCGAACGCAGATTTAAACTTGATGGGTTCTCAAAGGGATTTGTGACCGCATCTCTGCTGTATTGTGTCGGCGCGATGGCTATAATCGGCTCTTTCAACGATGGGCTTTACGGCAACCACAGCATACTGTTTGTGAAAAGTGTGATGGATGCGATAAGCGGCTTTTTTCTCGCATCAACACTCGGGGTCGGCGTGTTGTTTGCAGCGCTGCCCGTGCTGCTCTATCAGGGGGCACTCACACTGGGAGCGGGGTTGATCGCGCCGCTGCTCTCTCAATCGGCAATGGACGACATGTGCATGGCTGGCTTCGCGCTAATCATCGTTATCGGTCTCAACATGATGGGCATTACAAAATTCAAAACAACCAACATGCTGCCCTCGATGCTTGTGATTTTGCTCGTTCGGCTCATTCCGTGGTTTTAGGAGATTCTGCCGTGAAAAATAATTTGCGTGCGTGTTACACCCCGACACGCTTCGCGTGTCTCGACGCATTTTGGCTCAAGCTGATTGCGGTCATCGCCATGCTGTGCGATCATCTCGGTTATACCGGGCTTGCGAGCGGTGACTGGCTGCGGTTATTCGGTCGTATTGCCCTTCCTATCTACGCATTTTTACTCGTCGAAGGCTTTTTTAACACACACAATGTATCGCGCTACGCGCTGCGGCTCGCTCTATTTGCGCTGATATCTGAACTGCCATTCGACTTGATGGCGAGCTCAGGCTCGTCGCTTTTCTGTTGGGACGCGCAAAACGTGTTTTTCACGCTTCTGCTCGGTCTGCTCACGATAGCTGCACTGGATTATGTGAAGCGCACGTTCTATGATTCTCGACTTGACGCGGACATAAAATCACGCGTGCTGGGCGGTGCTTACGGACTGCTTCTTGCCATCGCTGCCGTCATTGCAGCCTGCGCACTTGCAACTGTTCTCTACACCGACTATTCATATTACGGAGTGCTGCTGATAGTCAGCTTCTACCTGCTGCGCGGCCATCTCCTCCTCATTGCAGCGGCACAGCTTGTGATTTTCTTTCTGCTTATGCCTCACTACACCGTGAGTCTCACCCTTTTCAGCACTACGATGACTGTCGGGTTCTACGGTTTCGCCGTGTTCTCAATGATTCCGCTCGCCCTCTACAACGGAAAACGAGGGTTGCGCAATCCCGCTCTGCAATACGCATTTTATGCGTTTTATCCGCTGCATCTGCTCGTTCTCGGGATTATTGTGCGCGCCGTACGCTAAACGTTCAGCGCGCAACAGCATGTCGCCCCATGCAGTACTCGAAATTCTCCGGGGCTCAAGGTCGTTTCGTTCCAAAGGGATCCTTTGGCAGGATTTAGCGCAGGTTCAAAAACTAAATTTTTGCTGTTCAGCCCTGAAGTTCCACTCTGAAGATTTCTTTTTGAAATTTCGCATTTGGGGTAAAAAATCAGGTGAACATAGAAAACGCTACACCCCAAATGGCGACACCCGTGTGGTAAACGGGCAAAAGCAATGCTGTTTCTTAGGCTTCGGCTGACTTGACGATAACGATGAGCCAAGGCAAGATGTCTGTGTTGGGGACATATATGAAAACGGAAATAAAATCAGCAGCATGGGCGGTGGCACCTCTGTGGATGGCGAGGGCGAGATCAATAAAATGGTGGCACTATGGCTTAGTATGTAGCGGTCAAAGGGCGTTCCCGAGCGGAACCCTCTTTGACTTTTGTTAAACGGAGATAATCTCTTGAGCATAAAAAGGGTGGAACGATTTGTTATACCCTTGTCTATAGACAAATTATCAAGATGTGTCGCAGTGAACGGTGAACGGTGTGTAACGAATCGTTACGTACCTTAACAACTGCTCAAGTGTGCCGTAAATCACGACGCACCTACTCGGCAGCTTCGCATTCCAATTTTCTTTGAATGATTGCAATCTCGTCATGAAGCCAGTCCGGCAGATCGGCATTTTCTTATTCACTGATAATCCGCTTGCGACGTCCAATCTCCATAGGGGGTTCGTCCCCGATACGCAGAAAAATGGGACTGTCAAGGTTTACGGAAACCTCTTTCTTTTCGGTGTCGATGGTCAAAATGCACTTCGTAAAATTGTTCCTTCCAAAATTAAAGTATCTGCGTTTGCTTTTGGGGTTGGGACTGCCGCTTCTCAAAATTAGCGATAAGCTCCTCACGCAAGGGCGCCCGGATAGACTTGACAAAATCCTGATAGGAATTCAGCTCCCGCACAGGGTCGATGTTTTCTCTTGCCGCCTGCTCTGCCTTACAAATGGCTCGTTGATTTTCCGAATGTATCCCACCGCTTGGTTGTGCTTTAAAACATCAAGCTGGCTCGGGTACGGTCGCAGATGATTTTCAAAGGCGTTGACCTTGGTATACCATTTGTTGAATAATTCTGTAAGAATTTCTTGCTTTTTCTGTGCTTTACTTTTTCTGTGCTTTAAATGTGCCAATGCTTTGAATCTCATTTTGCAGCTCGGTTATCTGCTGGGTTAAGCGGTGCGCCTGCCTATACAGCCAGGTTGAAATGTGCTTGCGTTCGGTAGATGCTGCCGACTGCACCCGCTCCAATATGGGAAATTGCAGTATTATGTGATCGTGAAACTTGTCCTGTCACAAAGTCAGTTTGTTGCGGTCACCCATCACCTCCTTTGCGGATAGACGCTTGTCCTTTGTCATCGGCGCAACGCACAGATGCATGTGCGGGTTGCGCTCGTCTATGTGTACCGCCGCTGAAAACATCTTTTCCTTGCCTACTTCCTCCTTCGAAAAATCCCATGCGTGTTCAAAATAGTGACGTGTTTCCTCCCACAAAAACATCCAGTGAACACTGAACTGCACCCCAATTTTGGGGATTGTATTTTTGCTTTCGATCGCAAATTATTGTCAATACCCTTACATTAAATTATTTATAGTCGTATCCTGTTGCGTTGCTTCTCATTTTTCTCCTCAATATATCGGCGTAGCTCCGCAATTAATGCGTTGTCCTGACAAATATATTCAAATTGTATTGAAAAGGATGTGAGAGTATGGCATATAGCGAGCTGATTAAAAATTTTGACGGCATTCGGGACTATATGCATGAATTCTATGTGTACGGTTTCAAAAACCGTGAGGAGTTCACAAAGAAGAGCGCCCGCTCTTATGACGACGAACGGCGTCGCATCGAAAGCTGGCTGGGCGATTATATGTGCTTCCGCCAGACCGCTGATGGCAAAAATGTCTTTCTATCCATCGACAGCCGAATTTCTCACCATAACCCACTCTACAAGGCATGGAAAGCGAAAAGCTTTACCGACGGAGACATCACCCTACATTTTCTGATTTTCGATATTTTGTGTAATTCTGATACCGCACTACAGCTAAACAAAATCACGGACGAGATTGACCGGCGGCTTCTGTGCTTTGACGATCCGAAAACCTTTGATTCCTCCACTGTTCGTAAAAAGCTAAAGGAATACGTAGAGCAGGGGCTTATCTGTATGGAGAGATCCGGAAAGACGGTAGTGTACCACCGGGCGGAAATGACTAATCCGGACTGCAAAGATGCGCTGGACTTCTTTTCCGAGATCGCACCCTGCGGGGTAATTGGCTCTTTTTTGCTCGATAAAATCGATACACCTGGGGAGCACTTTGCGTTCAAGCATCACTATATCACCGGGGCGCTGGACAGTGAAATTCAATGCGCATTGTTTAAGGCAATGCATGGCAAGCAATTTGTTCAAACAGAAACCGTAAACGGACGCAAGAAACTCACCGATGCGCAGAAGATTGTTCCTTTACGCATTTTTATCAGTGTGCAGAATGGCCGCCAGTACTTGATGGCCTATGTACCCGGTAACAGACGGTTCAGTTCCATCCGGCTTGACAACATTCTGTCGGTTTTTGCGGCGGAAACTTGCGAAAACTATGATGAATATCGGCAGAAACTTGACCAAATTCAAAAGCATATTTGGGGCGTCAGCACTGAAGGCGGATCTGAGCGTCTGGAGCATGTGGAGTTTACTGTGCGGTACCGTGACGGTGAAGAGCATATTCACCGCCGACTTGAACGGGAAAAACGCTGCGGGCAGGTTGAACGAGTTGACAATCACACCGACCGGTTTTTCGCCGACGTCTATGACACAGGCGAGTTGGTGCCGTGGATTCGCACCTTTATCTGCCGAATTGTCAGCATTCATTTTTCAAATCAAGAGCTGGAAGCACAGTTCAAAAATGATATTGATAAAATGTATCGCCTGTACGGACTGAGCAAAGGCGATGAAACATGATTTTCAGCGAGCTTTACAGCGCCTACTACAACACCGTTGCGGCGATTTTACAGCAAGCGACCCGGCAGCCGGTTACCAAGGAACATCTCCGAACAATTATCGAGAATCGTGCATTTTCGGAAAGCATTTTATCAATCGATCCTTCGCTCACGAGCGGAAGATGGCAACTGCTGTGGTCGGATGGGACAACACCTCTCAAGTGTCCGCCAACCATGCCGCTTACTATTCTGCAAAAGCGCTGGTTAAAAGCGATTTCCCTTGATCCGCGCATTCGACTGTTTGATTTTGATGATTCAAGCCTTGAAGATGTGTCCCCACTGTTCACGCCGGACGATATTTATATCTTCGACCGATATACTGACGGAGACCCCTATGAGGATGCAGTATACATACAATACTTCCGTCTGATTTTAGATGCAATCAAAAACCGCTGTCCCTTGAGCATTGATGTGAAAAATCGTCGGGAGATCCGCACACATCTGACCGTGATGCCGGAATATTTGGAATATTCCGAAAAGGATGACAAGTTCCGGCTGGTTACCTCCGGATGTCGGTACGGAAAGGTCGTCAATCTTGGGCGAATCCTATCCTGCAAACCGTTTCAGGGAGATTATTATGGATATTTCAAAAAAACCGTCCCCGCAAATAAATTCGTTGTGATCGAGCTGTACGACGCGCGCAACGCGCTGGAACGAGTGCTGCTTCACTTTGCCCACTTCAAAAAAGAGGCACAGCGGTTGGATGAAAATCACTACCGTATCACGATTAAGTATCAGCAGGACGATGAGACGGAGTTGGTGATCCGGGTCCTTTCCTTTGGCCCGTTCATCAGGGTGACTGAGCCGGAAAGCTTTGTGGAACTGATCACAAAGCGGCTGGAAATGCAAAAAAGCTGTGAGCTCATTTGAGTTCGCAGCTTTTTTTCCGTGATAATAGAGGATGAGTTTCGTATTCTATGCTTGCAAGCTGACCTATGCGGGTGTTTGCATCTTCCTTCACCGCGGTGCACAAGGAGCTTCCAACGTGTATGCCGGTTATGCTTTGCACATGGCAATCGCGAAAGCGACGGGGTTCAAATCCCTCTTATCGCAGGTTCGAATCCTGCCTTACATCACGTAATGATGTATGCCGGTGGTTTGGCAGCCGCCAAAAGCGACACAAAAAGCACCTTCGGGTACTGATGAAAACCGCATTCGTTATCCGGCAAAGAATGCCCAGGGCATAATAACTCGGATGCCAAAAGTATTCCGAGCAATGCATATCCGGCTTTGTCTTGAATCGGATACCGTGCACGGGACCAAAAGACCGTGAAGCCATTCTCCGTCGATTGGATCCCTGCGCTTAAGATTTCAGCCGCCGAATAGGCATGGATGACGAATCACAACTTTTAACCTGAGGAGGTTTACCATATGAAAAAGGTTATTATCAATGAGAACCAGAAGGGATTTCTGTTCCGGAACGGTCAACTCGTCAAGCTTCTGAATGCAGGAAAATACCATGTGTTTGGGGACAGCGAAATTGAGCTTGTCTCTCTAAAAGAGCCCTTATCCTCCACAAAATGCGAGCTGGAGACCCTGCTCGCCAACAATGAAATCGCAAAGCACACCTTGGTCTGCGACGTTGAAGATCAGCAGCTGGCGCTCCATATCGTAAACGGCAATTTTGAAGGAGTGCTGCGCCGTGGCAAATATGCTTTCTGGTCCGTCACTGACCACCACGAATATCATCCGGTGGATATTTCAACGCCCGAAGTCGCCCCAGATGTTCCTCTGTACATATTTGCAAAACTGCCCGCCACGCTTTATACGAAGATAGAAGTGGCGCAGTATCAGAAGGCGCGGCTGTACTTTGATCAGAAGCTTGTTTGCATTCTGGATGCCGGTGTGTATTACTTCTGGAAAAATAATATCCGGATCGATGTCGGGCTTGTGGATACGAGGCTTACTCAGATGGAGATCACCGGGCAGGAGATCATGACTCAAGACAAGGTCAGCCTTCGCATCAATTTTGTGTGCAATTATCGCATAACGGATTATGTGAAGATCCTTACCGAGATCGACGACTATTCCGCGCAGATGCACGTTGCAGCACAGCTCGCCCTGCGAGACTTTGTGGGAAAGCAAAAGCTGGACGACATTCTTGCAAATAAGGATGAGATGTCAAGGTATGTCTTTGACCGGCTCAAAGCAAGAGAAAGTGAGTTCTTTGTGGAAATCACCGACGCGGGCGTGAAAGATATCATACTGCCCGGTGAGATTCGCGACATCATGAACACAGTGCTGGTGGCAGAAAAGCGCGCACAGGCCAATGTTATTACCCGCCGAGAGGAGGTCGCTTCCACCCGCTCTTTGCTTAATACCGCCAAGCTGATGGAGGAGAACCAAACTCTTTACAAGCTCAAGGAACTCGAGCATATCGAACACATCTGCGAGAATGTGGGAAACATAAACCTGAACGGAAACGGAGATGTTCTGTCCCAGCTCATGAGCCTGATACATGCGGGTTCACCCTTCTGACCGATGGCGACGGAACCGCGTCAGTTGTGCGCTCTGCCTCAAATAGAAAGGGAACAAAATTATGATCGAAATAAAAGGGAATTTTAACACTGCGCTATGCTATACACCGGAGTTGGAAGAAAAAGCGGCGGAACAGATTCGTACTGTCTGCGATGAGAAAGCCTTCCATGACTGCAAAATCCGCATCATGCCGGACGTTCACGCCGGCAAAGGCTGCACAATCGGAACGACCATGACTATCACGGATAAGATCGTTCCCGGTATGGTGGGTGTGGACATCGGATGCGGCATGGAAACAGTGAAGATTGAGCAGTGTGATATTGACTTTGAAAAGCTGGATGAACTGATTCACAAAAGCATCCCCTGCGGTCGTGAGGTGCGGAATGTGCCCCACGAATACAACGCGCAAATTGACCTGACAGAGCTTCGCTGCGCCCCCTATGTCAGCCTTGAGCGAGCGACAAAAAGCATTGGCACACTGGGCGGAGGCAATCATTTTATCGAGGCAGATTGCTCCGACGCCGGAGACATTTATATGGTAGTCCATTCCGGCAGCCGTCATTTAGGGATTGAGGTAGCCGATTACTATCAGAAACAGGGACGGCAGGCTATGTGGGGTGGCGCGCGCTATCAAATTGAGCAGCTTATTGAATCGCTCAAGGCAGAGGGGCGATTCCAAGATATACAACCGGCGGTGACTGCACTCAAAAATGAGCACAAAATCGATATACCGGGCAATCTGACCTATGTGGAAGGCAAACTGTTCGACGATTATATCCATGATATGCGTATTGTGCAGCGCTTCGCCATCCTGAACCGCAAGGCGATGATGGATGTTATCCTTTCTGATATGGGATTCACAAAAACAGACGAATTCACGACCATTCACAACTATATCGATACCGATGCGATGATCCTCCGCAAAGGCTCAGTTTCTGCAAATAAGGGTGAAACTCTGCTGATTCCAATCAACATGCGTGATGGCAGTCTTATCTGCGTGGGCAGGGGAAACCCGGAATGGAACTATTCCGCGCCCCACGGCGCAGGGCGGCTCATGAGCCGTAAAGCGGCGTTTTCGTCATTATCCATGGAACAGTACCGGGAAGAGATGAAAGGCGTTTACTCCACCTGCGTCATGCCGGATACGCTGGATGAATCCCCCATGGCCTATAAGAGCATAGAGGAAATTATCCAGCAGATCGAACCCACTGCACAAATTATAGAGCGCATCAAGCCTATTTATAACTTTAAGGCGGCAGAATAATGGAAATGTTTATTTCGCCCATTCTCACAGCAGAGATAGGCTGCCTGTAAGAAAGCAATCCCCTGACGATTCTTACCGGTGGCCCGAACTGTCGGGGGGTGATTCACTTGCAAAGGACAAAAACATATTATCGGTGGAGTCGGAAGCAATCGATCAAACTGAAATTTGGAATTCTGCAAAGGCTAGGCGACGAGAATTATGTATATGCCCGGACGCACAGAGCATATGGGCGTCTTGCCAAAGGTTAAATTCACTGCTCCTGTCCCATGTTCCGAAGAAAATCTTATGACGACTTTAGCCATAAGGACAAGAAGGCTTTTTTATCCGCTAAGCGGCAAATTGACGGCTGGTTTATAAACCGGAAAGGAGAAAATCCCGAATGAAGGAAACAATTCTGAAACAACTATCTCAAGTTGAACAAGCAGAAAATATCCGAATTGTTTTTGCTGCCGAACCCGGAAGCCGCGCATGGGAATTTACCTCACCGGACAAAACAACCCAAAACGTCCACGGAAGATACGGTCAATGATTTCGTATTAAAAAAAACTCGAAATTCAAGACACACAAGTGAAACGCGGTCTCGAGAAATACGGTTTTCTCCGTGTTCACATAGGCTCCCTCGAGCTCTGCTGCGGCAAGCGGGAGGGTGCTCTGTTTGCAGATGTCACCTACAATTTAAAGATAGCAGACCGTTGAAGTTCGCAAAAGCACGTTCTGTCAAAGCACTTTTTAAGCTACCGCGTTGGAATTTGCTTTTTGCCGGCCAATCGCAGTTGCAGAGCTGATTCAAAACACGGAGCATTTTTGCACTTGCACTTTAAACCGCAAAGAAATACCGCCCGCGAGATGAGAACCTCGCGGGCGGTATTGGATTTTAATAGTATCGCAAACATCCCACAACACGGCCGAGCACCTGAACGTCATCCGCAATTATAGGTTCAAAACTGGGATTCTCCGCATGAAGCTCAACGCGTCCGTTTTTTCGGTAAAGACGCTTCACCGTAGCCTCGTCTCCAATGAGCGCAACGGCAATCTCACCGTCCTCAACGGTCGGTGTCTGCTTTGCGACTATAATATCTCCGTCTAGGATTCCCGCGTTTATCATACTCTCGCCGCGAACGTGCAACGCAAAGAGATCGCTGTTGTCCCTGCGGGGACTGTCGAACATTATGTAATCCTCGATATACTGCTGTGCGAGAATGGGCACGCCGGCAGCAACGGTTCCGAGTAAAGGAACAGAAACCGCAGACCCGCTCTTGGTGAGCGATATGTTGCGACGTTTGCCCGACGCTATTGAAATCCGTCCCTCATCCTCCAGCTCGTGCAAAAGTTTGTGAACCTGCGATGTCGATTTAATCGCAAGGGCATCGCACAGCTCTCGCACCGACGGTGGAGATTCAAAGCTGTTCTCGACAAGATAGCGAAAGAGCTTTTCCTTCTTACCGCTCATATAATATCCTCCGCCCTTAGCGTTGGGTTTGAACATTTGTTTTGATCGCTTTCATAATACCACATTAACTCGCAAAAAGTAAAGTCAAAAAAATATTTTCCGGCGACTTAGAATTAACATTATGTTAAAATTTCAGACATATTGAATACATGGTTGGGTAATATACTTCAGTTGTACCGAGTTAGCCGCATAACTTCGTACGGTAGCATTATTCCTCCTCATTAACTGTACCCCCTTAAAGCCCGGGCCTCGAAAAATATTCGAGGCCCATTTTTTTGCGCTTATTCTATTTTGGCGTCGAGCTCCTTTTCCGAAAGATATTGTTCCTTTGTCGTTCTAATGCAGAACTCGCTCTCCTCTCCCGCAAAGAAGACACGCGCCAAATGCTTTTTTTCCTCGAGCACAAAATGAAAACCGTCGTAAAAAATCGGGTCATTTGCGGCATATTCGTTATTGAACTCCATATCGTAAACTGTGGCGCGCGACTTGAGGCGATCCTTATATATATTGATATAAAAATCAATTTCCATCGGGTACACGACAAAATCCCAGATTGCACGGTTGCTGTTCGGCATGATAAACACGAGCTCAATGCCGTTCGTGTCACAATAATCTATTATCTCGTCCAGTCGGGACAGGTATTCGAGAGCACCCTTATATCCATCGCACTGGCTGTAGATTATCGCGGCATAGTTCTGCAAATCAATGCGGTAGCCATCGGCAGAATAGTCGGAGGGCGGCCGCACATCTTGCGTGAGCGACGAGGGGTCGTCCACAACCATTCGCAGCTTCTCGTTTCCGGTGATATTCGCCCATGCATTGGACAGCGCAACTTCAAGATTGCCTAGCATATCCAGCCACACGTCAAAGTCGAAGAAAAACTTTGTGGGCGAGAGAGCCTTTTCGCTGGCCGATTCAAAGCGACCCTCAGAATAGTGAATGTCACTGAGATTGTAGAAGTTAAGACCGATGACAACCTTTTTCAGTTCGGTGTGCTCACTCGCAAACCAAAACTGCTCAATGTTTTCGTTGAGCGTCGCGCCGCCATAGCACAACATCGTCCAGTGACCACCGCCGATCTCTTCGATATAATCGGCATTGAAATTTGCCATGCGCGAATCCCCGAGAACGATGTTCTCGGGATGCTCACGCAGCAGCTCACGCAGCGAGCTGACCGAACGCGCATAATAGCGTGATTCGCCTTTAAGCCCCCAATAGTCGTATGGTTCAAACGCGACGAAGAGCGCGAATATCAGCGCAAAAGGGAATATGAATATCACAATCTTTTTAAACAACTTCATTTTTTACCTCAAAATCCCTGGTATATGAGCGAGCTGCTCACGGTTCCCGTGACAGATATCATATAGAAGATAATCACGGCGGCACCCATCGTCCAGTAAAGTGCCCAGCGTGTTTTTTTGCCGAATGTTCCAAGCGGGTTAAAATCAGTCTGCCCCATACGTGTCGGGCGGCTGCTCAAAATATCGAAAATTATCGTTAGAACAAGACCGAACACGATCCCGATAAAATAGAACCACATGTATCTGCTGTCGGTAAAAATCCCTTTGGCGGCATATTTTTGCAGCAGTGCGACGGTGTCCGCAAAAGGACCGAATTTAAAGAGATTTGAGAATAGATATCCTGCATGTGCAAGGGATGGTGCGCGAAAGAACACCCAGCCGAGCGCGACGAGAATGTCGCTTATAACTATGCGTGCCACCCTCAACGCGCCGCGCGGCTTTGCAAATCTCTCTCCGAACGCATGCGTGAGCAGCTCGTCGCATATTCGCAAGACTCCGTGCCACGCGCCCCAGACCAAAAATGTCACTCCAACGCCGTGCCACAGCCCGCTCACGAGAAACACGAGCAATATGTTGATTAGCTTGCGTGCAAATCCCTTGCGGTTGCCCCCTAGCGGGATGTAGACATAGTCGCGAAGCCACGAGGTGAGCGACATATGCCAGCGCGACCAGAAATCAGTGATGCCGGCCGCGAGATACGGTGCTCTGAAATTCTCGCGCAGCTTGAACCCGAGCATTTCAGCCACCCCGATCGCCATGTCTGTGTATCCCGAAAAATCGCAGTATATCTGAATCGCATATGCCGCAACGGCTACGAGCAGTGTCACTCCATCATACTGAGGAAGGTCACTGTAAACCCCGTTCACTATTGAAGCAAGTCCGTCTGCTATCACAACTTTTTTAAACGCGCCCCACAGACACCGCTCAAGCCCGCTTACAGCGCGCGAATAACTGAAATCATGCTGCTCGCGAAACTGCGGTATAAGCTCGCCCGCGCGGTTTATCGGGCCGGATATTATCTGCGGGAAGAAGCTGACGAAGAGTGAGAACGTGACAAAATCCCGCTCGGGGCTCGCGTCACCACGATAGATATCAATGAAATATCCGATCAGTTGCAGCGTGTAGAAGCTGATTCCGAGCGGCTGAACGAGCGAGAACCCATTCTCAGGCACCCCAATTCCGAGCGATGCCGCTACACCGCTCAGCAAATTAAAATATTTGAAGAAAAACAGCGCGCCCAGCAGCACAATTATCGAGAGCGTCAGTCGCCGTTTTTTTGATTTTTCCGTCACCGCACCGCCCAGTTTGATCGCGGCAAAATATGCGAAAGCTGTCGTTCCGAGCACAAGCGCTCCGTAATACGGCAGCTTCCACATGTAAAACACATAGCTCGCTATGAGCAAAAATGGGTTGCGCAGCTTGCGCGGAAGCAGATAATATCCTGCAAGCACAAGGGTGAGAAACAGAATAAACAGCGGGGAGTTAAGAGACATATTCACCTCATGTTTCGTGAAAAAATTAAAAATTGCCGTATATGAACGACGCGGACAGTGCTCCACGCGACGCGCTGATGATAAAGAAGCACATTACCGCGAGTGCGAGCGAAATACACAGCGTCCATTTTGTGATTTTGCCAAAATCATACAGCGGATTATAACCATCGCTATCACCCTCGCGCGTTCGTCGCGCGAGCTTTGCATCAAATATCGCACAAATCACAAGGCCCATCAAAATCAATCCAAAGAAAAGAAGATAGAACACCGTTGCGTTCGCGACATTTTGAGACGCAAGGTAGGTTATCTGTTCAAGCGCGCCCGAAAAGGAAACGGAATTTAGCATGTTTTTAAAGACATAGAGCGCATCAGGCAGCGAATTTGCGCGAAAGAACACCCAGCCGAGCGCGACGAGAATGTCGCTTATAACTATGCGTGCCACCCTCAACGCGCCGCGCGGCTTTGCAAATCTCTCTCCGAACGCATGCGTGAGCAGCTCGTCGCATATTCGCAAGACTCCGTGCCACGCGCCCCAGACCAAAAATGTCACTCCAACGCCGTGCCACAGCCCACTCACGAGAAACACGAGCAATATGTTGATTAGCTTGCGTGCAAATCCCTTGCGGTTGCCCCCTAGCGGGATGTAGACATAGTCGCGAAGCCACGAGGTGAGCGACATATGCCAGCGCGACCAGAAATCAGTGATGCCGGCCGCGAGATACGGTGCTCTGAAATTCTCGCGCAGCTTGAACCCGAGCATTTCAGCCACCCCGATCGCCATGTCTGTGTATCCCGAAAAATCGCAGTATATCTGAATCGCATATGCCGCAACGGCTACGAGCAGTGTCACTCCATCATACTGAGGAAGGTCACTGTAAACCCCGTTCACTATTGAAGCAAGTCCGTCTGCTATCACAACTTTTTTAAACGCGCCCCACAGACACCGCTCAAGCCCGCTTACAGCGCGCGAATAACTGAAATCATGCTGCTCGCGAAACTGCGGTATAAGCTCGCCCGCGCGGTTTATCGGGCCGGATATTATCTGCGGGAAGAAGCTGACGAAGAGTGAGAACGTGACAAAATCCCGCTCGGGGCTCGCGTCACCACGATAGATATCAATGAAATATCCGATCAGTTGCAGCGTGTAGAAGCTGATTCCGAGCGGCTGAACGAGCGAGAACCCATTCTCAGGCACCCCAATTCCGAGCGATGCCGCTACACCGCTCAGCAAATTAAAATATTTGAAGAAAAACAGCGCGCCCAGCAGCACAATTATCGAGAGCGTCAGTCGCCGTTTTTTTGATTTTTCCGTCACCGCACCGCCCAGTTTGATCGCGGCAAAATATGCGAAAGCTGTCGTTCCGAGCACAAGCGCTCCGTAATACGGCAGCTTCCACATGTAAAACACATAGCTCGCTATGAGCAAAAATGGGTTGCGCAGCCTTTGGGGTAACACAAAATACACCGTTGCGGCAACTGTCAGGAATATCAAAAACGCAGGGGTTGAAAATGACATAGGCTCGGTTTCAATCCTTTACATATCTCGTTATCACGTCGCTGTCCTCCCCTGCAAACACCGCGCGCATCACAATCTTTTTAGGTTCGGTGAACAGGTGAAAACCGTCGCGGAAATTGTTCTCATCACGGGTGAAGTCATTCAGATATTCCATGTCGTACACCGTCGCGCGCGATTTTAAAAAATTCAGCAACTGCACACGATATGGCTCAACGCCGCACGGCTCTGTGGCCATCTCAAATATCGATTCGTGCATGGGTGGTATCACAAACTGAAGCTCGATATGGTGTTCTTCGCAGTAATCGATAACCTTTGAAATCTGCTTATATGTTTCAGGAGCGATTGAATATCCCTGCACGCCGCCGTATATGAGAATCGCGTAATCCTCAAGGTCCTGCCGATACTTTTCTCCGCGCTCGCTCGTGGGATTCGCGTCCACCACAAGCGCATTCGGATCCTCGGGGTATTCCAACCATTCGGGACGACCAAACGCTGCTGCCGCAAGATTTTTGGTCTTGTATTTTATCGCATTGCCAGCCTCGAGCCAATTCCCGAACGACGTCAAAAAGCTGTACGTGCTTGTCGCCTGCCTCTCGACCACCGGTATACGCCCTGCAGTCTGATCTCCACGGCACATATAAAAACTCACGCCAAACACAACTTTCTTGAGCTCAGTGTGCTCAGTGCAAAACCAAAACAGCTCGAGCTGCTCTCCGAGCGTGGATCCTCCGAAGCCGACCATCTCGTATCTCTTTGCACTTATCTGCTCAATGTAATCGGTGTTGAGGTTTGCCATGCGCGAGTCGCCGAGAATGATTTTATCGGGCTTCTGTATGATAATTTTGCGCATAGCGGACAGCGGTTTTGAGAGATATGTGGCATCGCCGCGCACACAGAAATAATCATACGGCTCAAAAGCGAAAAAGACGAGCAGCACAAGTATAAAAGGCAACGAGAAAATCGCGAGATTTTTGATGAATTTCTTCAAACGGGAATCTCCTATTTGTAGGTGGTTACTGTTGCTTGCAAAACACGTTTGGAATCAGGAGCCGACCGCGTGTCCCGCACCTTGTGTGCGATCCGATATTTTATGCAAACTGACTGTTATAAAGTGTGCGATACAGACCGTCATGTTGCATCAGCTGCTCATGAGTTCCGCTGTCCTCAATGCCCTCGTCCGTGATGACAACTATCTCGTCTGAGCCCTGAACGGTTGACAGGCGATGGGCAACGACGATGGTCGTGCGACCCTCGCACAGCTCGTCCAGCTCGCGCTGCAGCTCAAACTCTGTCACGTTGTCGAGCGCGGAAGTTGCCTCGTCAAGGATGAGTACCTGTGGGTTTTTGAGGAATATACGCGCAATTGCAATGCGCTGCTTCTGCCCGCCCGACAGTCTGATTCCGCGCTCGCCTACCCATGTGTCGTAGCCGTCCGGCAGCGATTCGATAAAGCTGTCTATTTTGGCGCGCCGCGCGGCTTCTTCAATCTGCTCCCTGGTGGCATCCGCCCGCGCGTAGGCGATGTTGTCGGCTATCGTTCCGGTGAACAGAAAAACCTCCTGCTGCACGATTCCGACAAGTCTTCTGAGACTTGCGCGCGTTATCATTGAGAGATCTCGCCCACCAATCGTTATCTTTCCCGCCGATATGTCATAAAAGCGCGGTATGAGATGGCAGAGCGTCGTCTTGCCCGCACCCGAGGGACCAACCAGCGCAGTCTTTTTTCCGTTTTTCATAACGAGATTGACGTGGTTGAGCACGCGGGCGTCGCTGCCATATGTGAAGCTCACATCGTTGAAAACAATATCGCCATCCAGTTCCTCGGCGTCAACCGCAAGCAGACTTTCAGGCTCCGGCTGTGCGTCCATCACCTCGCAGAATCTCTTGAATCCGGTCTTGCCGTCCTCATACATTTCAACAAACTGCGTCAGTTTGCGAATTGGGTTGATGAACTGGCCTATATAGAGAAAATAAGCCGCAAAATCGCCCATATCTATCTTGCCGTTAAAGTAGAAAAATCCTCCCGCAACGAGCACCACAAGGTACATGAGGTCGATGAAATAATACATCCATGAGTAGAACACGGACATGGTTTTGTATGCGGCGTAGCGCGCCTCTTTGTAGTTGTCGATAGCGCGCGAGAACTTTTCGTTTTCCCCCTGCTCATTGTCGAATGCTTTGGCAACTCTGATTCCCGAAATGGAGTTGGACAGCTCCGCGTTAATATCGGAGGTCTTCTCTCTTGCGAGCGCAAAGCCGCGTTCCATGCGCGCTTGCATCTTCACCATTATAAATATGAATATCGGCAAAAACGCGAATACTATAAGCGTGAGTGGGACGTTAACCGTGCACAGGACTGCAAAAGATCCCGCCATCATCATGAAAGACAGAAAAAAATACTCGGGTCCGTGATGGGCAAGCTCGGAGACGTCGTTTAAGTCGTTGACGATTCGGGACATGAGCGCGCCCGATTTGTTCTCGTCAAAATATGCAAACGGGAGCTTCTGCATGTGCGCGAAAACGTCGCCGCGCATGTCTCCCTGCATTCCGACTCCCAGCACATGCCCGTAATAGTTGACCACATAATTAAGGCCGAGCTTCACAAGGTAGATGATGAACAGCACGCCGGCGTACACAAAAAGCAGCCTGAGCGCACGCGAGGGGACGACGTCATTGATGACCGTTCTCGTGATCATCGGATAGACGAGATCACACAGTGATATGATGAACGCGGCTATCATATCGATAACCATCAGTCCCTTGTATGGTTTATAATAGTGAAAAAATCGTTTTGTAAAGCTTGCGGGTTTCATAATTGCTCTTTTCATTTGTCATAGAAATTTCAAAACTGACTGATTTGTATTATAACATAGATTCACAGCGATTTAACACCCTTTCGCCGCTTTTCGGCGTGTGCGCCGCCGATGTTCCGACCCGCGTTCCGTCGCTTTCTTCCGTCCTGGAATATTTACAGAGAAAATAGTGAGGTTCCGATATTTTTCAAACCTTTCCGCTATCGTCTCTTGTCCGGCGAGCTTCTCAAATTGCGGTCCTCTGAGCATTGTTTCACCGCCCAAAAGCTCAAACACCGCTGTCTTTTTCATCTGACCGATAACGGCAAATCTGCAATTATTCCACTAAAAATCCGTGCTTTGCTTTCTGAAAATTTCTTTCACTGCATGCGAACGAGAGAACAAACTCACTGAAACGGCACGTTATATTGCCGCGCTCGTTGAAAATCCATCTGCCCTTCGACACTCTTTTTAAACAGCTTTTAACCGCCGCCGACTCTCGCATGTCCGTTACCCGCACGCCAACCGTTGACTCTCCCGCGCCCACTCAAGATTTTATACAACGGGTCAATAAAAGGGAGCCTCGAAGCTCCCTTCTGTATGTTAATATGCCATTCCTGGCATCATCGAGTTTAAAAGCGCTCCGCGCTTTATTTCTTGAAAGACATTGCTCTGCGCGGATATCGTTCGTCCATGTGCGGAGATGTGATTATGAAATCTGCTGTCGCCTCGTTGTTGGCAATCGGTGTGTCGTAAACCTGCGCTATGCGAAGCAGAGCCTTGACGTCGGGATCGTGCGGATGAGCGGAGAGCGGATCGGACAGAAATATTATCACGTCGACCTTGCCATCCACAATGCGAGCGCCGATCTGCTGATCACCGCCAAGCGGTCCGCTCTTGTATGCACGTACAGGGAGCCCTGTCTCCTCCGAGATAAGCCGTGCTGTCGTACCCGTCCCAATAAGAAAATGTTGCTCGAGGATGCTCTTGTTTCTGCGGCACCACTCGATCATTGCCGGTTTGAGATTGTCATGCGCTATGAGTGCGATATTTTTTTTCTTCTCCATTGGTCTTAAGACTTTCATGGTAATTTCAGGCATATATCTTCCTCCTTTCATATTCTTGACACGGTTGTTTTCCGTTAGTTGTATTATACCATGACTGTCAACTCGCACAAAATACAATTTACATTTTCGTATGATTGCACAGTTTGCAAGCTTCAAAAACGTCTCTTTTTACAAGAACAGTTGTTTTTTACCATAAATTATGTATAATAAACTTGTGCTAAATATTTTGCACTTAATTTAACCTGATGGGAGAAAAATGCAATGAATAGAAACAAAATTCTTACTTCTTTTGCCGTGATGGCGCTGTTGTGCACGCTTGCGCTTGCGATTCCCAGCTGTAAAAGCAGCGAAGTGGCCCCACCGGATGATACCTCCCAAAATCAAGTCGATCCCGCAGCTGCAAAAACTCCGACACAGGACGAAGTTGTTGCAGCTTACAAGAAAGCTTCGACAGCCTATTCGTGGTTCGCGATCAACACAATACCCGTTGACGGAGAAAACCAGAAGAAAATCGGAGAGATGACCTATCAACGCGTCAAATTTGAGGGTATTAACTCAATGGCGGAGTTGCGCAGCTATCTGCTCACCATGTTTACCGACGAGATGACCGCAAAGATTCTCGCTATGGATTCTGATACCGCCAATCCCCGCTATCAGGATGTCGACGGCGTGTTGTACGCTCTGCCATCTGCCCGCGGCGCAAATATACTGTTGAGCGAAGAGAGGTTTTCCCTTGTTACCAAGGACGCCACCAATATAGTGCTTGTTGTCGAGGTCGATGAATATGACAACCCCGAGACAAAGAATATTGTCAACACGATCAAGCACGAGTTCAATTACACCGCCGTTGACGGTAAATCGGACTGGCGCTTCTCGACTTTCGAATCGGTATATTAGTTGTATATCTGAGTCCCCGCATTGACGTTATCTATCATCAAGCTTCGCGTCCGCATCCTTTGAACTTCCGATTCCCGCTTTTGCAAGTCGAAACTTACCAAACTTAAATTTTGATTGCTCTTCAACAGTGTCCTCGACACCGTGCCATTAGGCTTTACCCGCGCTTTGAGCGCAGGTCTGTATCTTTGAATTTTGAATGTCTTTGCACAAAACCCGCGACACCATGTCGCGGGTTTTGTTTGTCTATTATTACAGATTCTTCGCTACGTTTTGCATGACAACGTTCAATCGAAAGCTGTCATTTCTGTTCGGATTCAATCGTGTTTTCAGTTGTTATGATGCAGAATTTTTTAATGCATGGGCATTCACCGCACATCCGACACGAAAATATTGTGTTTCTACTAACTTTAGGGGGCGCGCTCATATTCAAAATCTGATTGTATACACGGTCTATAGTTCTTTGGTAACCATAAAATAAAAAGATATAAAATTAATTTCCCCGCAAATTTCCACCGCCTGTTGAGTGCAAACATGAGGGATACGGACTTGCGTCTGATTTTTAGAAATGCTGGGTTTTCCTGCTTGCAACGGGCCAGTTTTGTTTCGAGAGGCAGAGCTTTGAGAACCGCCGGCAATTTTAATCAGTCGGAGTTTTTCAGCGCGAGCACCTCACTTATTGCGTCTCGAAGCTCATCCTCGTCAACAGCGCGCGTCACCGAGCTGTACAGATTGCCCTCGCTGTCAACAATCACCGTGGTTGGAAGTCCCACTATCGAATATGCGCGCGTACCCTCCCCGAGAGTGTCGTAGTAAACGGGAAATGTGAAGCCGCTCTCGGCAATAAACCCCTTTGCCTTATCAACCGTCTCTCCTGAAGCTTCGTCGGTAGCGTTGAGCATAACAAAATGTACTTCGTCCCTAAATTCCTTATATACCGTTTCAAAATCCGGCATCTCCCGGCGGCAGTATCCACACCATGTTGCCCAAAAATTCAGCACGACCGGTTTTCCGCGCAGCGAGCTCAACGTCACTTCATTGCCATCAGAATCCATCGCTGTAAAGTCGGGCACCTCGATGGGGACAGCAGCGTCACCACCCTGCTCATTTTGTCCGCCACCCGCGTCCTCTGCCAGGTTCTCCAATCCAGCTTTGTCTTTTAGTGCCCTGTACCCAAACGCCGAAAGCGCCAACAGCGAAACTATCGCAAGCACCAGCAGCAATGTCTTTATCGTTTTATTCATCTTAATCTCCATCACAGTGTTATCGAATTCAGCAGTGCGCCCAGCCGGCCCGTCATCATCAGAATTCCCACGACAATGAGAAGTGCACCGCAAACAACATTTACGCTTCGGTAGTTTTTCTTAATGAACGCAAACGTACCTTTCAGCCGATCTATCAGCAGCGCGCTCAGAACAAACGGGATACCCAATCCCAAAGAATAGACAAGCAGCATCAGCATCCCTCGCGCCGCCGTGCCCTGCTGTGAAGCGAGCAGCAATGCCGAGCCGAGAAAGGCGCCGACACATGGAGTCCAGCCAACCGCAAACACCGCTCCGAAAACCGCGGCCGAACCGAAACCCAACGGCCGAACCGAGCTGTTCAGACGAACTGAAGCGTTGAGAAATCCAATTTTGAGCACTCCAATGTAATTGAGTCCAAATACAATCACTATCGCCCCGCTCACAATGTTGACCGCTGTCTCGTGCTCGCGCAGCACCGTGCCCACCGTTCCCGCAAATGCACCAAGCAAAACAAACACCGCCGAAAAACCCAACACGAAACCCAGCGAATTCACGAGCGCGCGGGATGAGTTTTTGGGCTTGCCATTCTGCGCCGAATCCGCCTCGCTCTGCGCGGTCTGCTCTCCGCCCGCAAAATAAGCGATGTAGATAGGAAGCATCGGGAGCAGGCAGGGCGAGATGAACGTTATTATTCCCTCTAAAAACGAGACCAGATACTGCATATAACTCCCCTTAGTTTTTGCTGTCAAAACTGACCTGTCAATGCTCTTTATTATGATCCCTGCTGCCATATGCATACAGTCGAAGTTGAGTTTTAATATTCGTCTTTCCTGAAAAGCGCGTTCTGCACAGAGTTTGCGGCACAATCCATATTCACGCCGCCACGCAGCGACCGGTAAATCTCTGTTCGCGCTCCGCGCAAGCTGCGGAGCACACCCATCACGACTGTGTGTCGCTATCCGCGCGAGGCAGATTCTGCTTTTTATGCTATGCTGCTTTTTAAAAATCCACAAACAAAGACAGACAGCAGCATCTGCCACCGAACGTGATTTGTCTCTCGCAATCATTCCCGCTCGAGATGTTCCAATTATATTGATAACGGCACCCCCATGTCAACGCAAGGCGCTGCTCAATGTGACCGAATCACATTGAGTCGAGTTCAAAAGACCGAACTTTAAAAAACGCACAATTTTATTTTGCCACAAGAGATTGTTCGCGGTCGATAGCCGGATTGCAGTCATCGGTGCGGGCTTTCTCTCTCTCGTGGGATTTCTCTCTCTCGTGGGCTTTCTCTCTCCCTCGCGGGATTTCTCTCTCTCGTGGGATTTCTCTCTCCCTCGCGGGATTTCTCTCTCCCTCGCGGGCTTTTTCGCTCTCTCGCGGGATTTCTCTCTCCCTCTCGGGCTTTCTCTCTCGTGTGATTTCTCTCTCCCTCTCGGGCTTTCTCTCTCGTGTGATTTCTCTCTCCCTCTCGGGCTTTCTCTCTCGTGTGATTTCTCTCTCTCGTGGGATTTCTCTCACGTGGGGCTTCTCTCTCGTGGGCTTTCTCTCTCCCTCTCGGGCTTTCGCTCCCTCGCGGGACTTCTCTAGCGTGGGACTTCTCTCCCTCTCGGTTTTTCTCTCGCGTAGGCTTTCGCTCCCTCGCGGGTTTTCTCTCTCGCGTGGGTTTTCTCTCTCGCGTGGGTTTTCTCTCTCTCGTGGGCTTTTTCGCTCTCTCGTGGGCTTTTTCGCTCTCTCGTGGGCTTTTTCGCTCTCTCGTGGGCTTTTTCGCTCTCTCGTGGGCTTTCTCTCCCTCGTGGGACTTCTCTCTCGTGGGACTTCTCTCTCGTGGGACTTCTCTCTCGTGGGACTTCTCTCACGTAAGGCTTCTCTCTCACGCAGGTTTTCTCTCTCTCGTGGGCTTTCGCTCCCTCGCGGGACTTCTCTCTCGTGGGACTTCTCTCACGTGGGGCTTCTCTCTCACGCGGGATTTCTCTCTCTCGTGGGATTTCTCTCACGTGGGGCTTCTCTCTCCCTCTCGGGCTTTCTCTCTCGCGGGATTTCTCTCTCCCTCTCGGGCTTTCTCTCTCGCGGGATTTCTCTCTCCCTCTCGGGCTTTCTCTCACGTGGGGCTTCTCTCGCGCGGGACTTCTCTCGCGCGGACAATTTTCTGACGCTCGAGGTAAAAATGTGACAGATAATTAAATGTTGAAAAATAAGTTAAAATGACATGAACAGAAAACATTTATCCCAACAAGAACTTGCTGAACTGGTGGGAGTTTCCAGTAATACAATTAGCTCCATAGAAACGGCCCGGTTTAATCCTACTGCTAAATTGGCACTTGCGCTATGCATTGCTCTTGATAAAAAGTTTGAGGCCTTGTTTTGCTTTTAATAAAATGATAAGTTTGCCATGTATATGTCACTCCCATCAGCTTCTTTTCGAGGGTAGCTGAGATAATCCTTATAATCAATACCGCCCTTCTGATTTTCAAGTCAGTAGGGCGGTATTTTAAATTGCAGATCTATTCTTCCATAGTGCTTTCATCGGCTATCATTTAGCTGTAACGCCAAACGATTTTGGTTTCCGTAACCATCCTTATCCTGAAGAGCCTTACCGTCCGTTCCTCTTTATTCTTAATCGCAATGCGACTAAACCCGGCGGGCTGACACTGTCCTACTCAGCGTGCAAATCTTAGCGGATATATTTTACCGCGCGTGATAACAGTGTGTGGCCAATTGAGCGTCGCCGTCAAAATTTCATCTATGCTTTGAGCATGGCATAGTCGCCGATCTCCTCAAATCCGATTTTTTTGTATATTGATGCGGCGACAGGGTTGTCATAAAAAATGCTGACAAATCCACGGCCGCGCGCGAGGCTGTCACGGCAAACCGCCGACACTGCCGCGCTCGCAAGCCCTCTTCCTCGCATGTCCTTGCGTGTTGCAACTCCGACTACCATTCCTCCTATGCTGCATCTCGCCGCTATTGCCGCCGTTGAGATCAGCTCTCCGCTCTCGTCAAACACCCCGAAGCAGCTGTCTGAACCACTGGCAAGCTCGGCGCGCTTTTCCTCAATGCGCTGTTCGAGTTTTCCGATATAGTCGTCGCGAAACTCGTCGATCTCACAAAAAAACGAAATTATCTTTTCGGCTTCCTGCGCTCTCATCGGCCTTATCAGCGCGCTCCCATAATTCAGCTCAAACCCATGTGCTTCACGGCAGCGCGCAAGACGCGTCATGCGCAACTGAGTGTGTTTGACATAAGGCGCAATCGCCGCCACCGTATCCGACTTGCCGCTTATCATCTCAAAGCCGTGAGCAGACAAAAAATCCGCAAGCGCGCGTGAATCAAAATCCCCGTCGCGCGAATATATCACCCAGCTATTGTAAAACCGCAGCGCGATACAGGTTATCGCGCCGCAATCACGCAAAGCAAAAACCTCCACATGCTCGGAATCAAAGCCGCAGTTTTCTGTGTCTCCGATTATAAACATGTTGTATTCCGGTTCGGCAAAAAGATATTCAAGCAGCGCCTCTCTGTTTTGTTCCCGGAGCTTTTCAATGTTTGTCATGAGGTTAACCCTTATTTGCCACCCTTTATTATCCTGGAAAATAGCCATACTGCCGCAAATACCAGTGCTGCGGCGAGAACGTAACTCGCTATCTGCTTCACCAGCGGTGGAAGACTGATGAGCGCTATGTAATATGTGGATGCCATGTTGTCACTCCTATGCCCACGCAAGCGAAGATTGCGCCGCGCGGACTGCTGTTTTTGTCATACTATCAAAAAGAGACTCAATTTACAACAGCATTACTGCTGCGCGAAAAGCACTGAACCATCCCAAACTTCACTGCTGTTTTCATAGCAAACAGATATAAGACGTTGTCTTAAATGCGCGTTGGATTGTTTGGCATAAAGGTAAACCGAAGAGGACGCCAAGGCGTCCTCTTCGACTGCGTTCTTAACTGGATGATTTTTTATCTTGCGATTGATTTGAACGCCGCAGCCTGCTCTTTGATCCCGCGCTCTGCTGCGAACCGCTCTATTGAAGACGCTCCAAAAAATCCGTCAATCTCCGGTATGCGACTGATTACATACTGCGCGTCGTCCGGCTCGGCTATCGGTCCGCCGTGGCAGATGACCATGACGTCGGGACGAACGGCCTTGGCTGCCTTGATGATGCCCTTGATGCGCTCGACGCAGTCGTCAAGTGTCAGTGCCGTCTTGGCGCCGATCGTGCCCTTTGTTGTAAGGCCCATGTGTGTGACGATTATATCGGCTCCCGCCTCGGCCATAGCCGCGCCCTGCTCATTGTCGAAAACGTAGGGGCATGTGAGCATATCAAGCTCATGCGCCTTGCGAACCATCTCGACCTCAAGGCCGTATCCCATGCCTGTCTCCTCGAGATTTGCGCGGAACACACCATCGATAAGTCCGACTGTCGGGAAGTTCTGCACGCCGTTAAATCCCTGTGCTTTGAGCTGTTTTAGATATACGTCCATCACGCGGAAGGGGTCGGTGCCGCAGACACCCGCCAGCACGGGGGTGTGCTTGACAACGGGCAGAACTTCGGCGCCCATCTCGACCACTATTTGGTTCGCGTCGCCATAAGACAGAAGCCCGGACAACGAGCCGCGTCCCGCCATGCGGAAGCGTCCTGAGTTGTAGATGATGAGCATGTCCGCGCCGCCCGCTTCGCTGCTCTTCGCTGTTATTCCGGTGCCGGCGCCAACGCCGAGCAATATGCGTCCGTTCTTGCGCTCCTCACGGAATTTGGCGACTATCTCTTTCCTTGATTGGGTATTCATCGTATAAACTCCTTTTAAATTTATTATATTCACGGCCGTTTCGGTCGCGTTGGGTGGATTGATCTCAGGATTATTTGTCCAACATCGAGATGAGCTTATCAGCCATCGCGACGGCGAACGCGTCATCGTTAACGTCGGTGTCGAGCTCAACTATCTCAACCCCGGGATTTTTTATGCCCGAACGAAGTGCATCGAACAGTTCCTTGTCCGCTTCGGCATCATAGAAAGGCTGTCCCTCGACCGCGATCATCGAAACACCCTTGAGCGGCAGGAAAAGCGCAGTCTTTTTCTTCGCAAGATTCAGCTTTTCCGCAAGCTTTTGTCCGAGCTTTTTGCACTCGGCCGCTGTCGTGCGCATGAGTGTCACGGTCGGGTTGTGTTTGTAGAGATTGCGACCCTTATGCTCGGCGGGAACGGTGTCTATCGGTCCGAAATTCACCATGTCCATGGCGCCGACCGACACAACCTGCGGTATTCCCATTTTTGAGGCAGCCTCGCTGCGATGCTCACCCGCCGAAAGAACTCCGCCAAACAATTCGTCGCACCACTCGGTCGTGGTGACGTCGAGCACTCCGTCAAAGAACCCGGCCTCGACAAGGCTCTCAAAACAACGTCCGCCGGTGCCCGTCGCGTGGAAGACCACAACGTCGTAGCCCTTGCCCTCAAGATATTCTTTTGCTTTTGTAACACATGGGGTGGTCACGCCGAACATCGTCGCGCCGATAGTCGGTCTTTTGGCTCCGACACTCTCTTTAATTCTGTCTTTAAACTCGAGCATTCCCGCGGCCGCCATCACCGCATTTTTGAAAATTGTGCGGGATATCTCATTGAGACCCGCAACGTCGACAATTGAAGGAATCATCATTATGTCGCTCGTGCCGACATACTGCTCCACGTTACCGGAAGCCATCGTGCTGACCATTATCTTAGGAACACCAACCGGAAGCGCACGCATGGCGGGTGTTGCGAGCGAAGTTCCGCCCGATCCGCCGAGTGAGAGAATTCCGTCAAATCTGCCCTCTTTGTACAGACGCGGCACAATTTTTTCCATGCCGCTCGCGAGAGCCTCCGTGCCGAGTGCGCGGTCTTTCTTTTTCGCTATCTCGGCGATATCATACCCCGCCTCCTTAGCGACGTCGACGTTGGAAACGTCGGGTGTGAATTTCGGCTCAAAAACCCCCGTGTGGATCATGTATGTCTTGAGCCCCAGCTGCTCGGCGATATCCTTTATATAGAGATACTCGTCGGCTTTTGAGTCGAACGTACCGCATATTGCCAGTGTTTTCATAAGCGCTCCTTTCGTTATTGACGGAAGCTGAGTGTGGTATGGTGGAATATTAACAATATTATTATATATTGTTGAAACAATTTTGTTAATGTGCTGCCGCTATCAATTTTTGTGCTTTTCTTGTCCGCGCGCCCTCGGCCGTCCTCATCCTCTTGTGGTTTTATTGTAATGTGTTTATATAACAACAAGAGTCGCGCTTAACAGCACATACTGACACCTGCGAACTATCGGGGCAGCACACTCGCTCGGGCGCATCGATGCAACTGCGTGTTTTTGAGTGGCCGCCGCATCTTTTCGCTATCTCGGACGGAGCAGAAAGGGAATCACATGCTTTTTGTTTGCGCAGCTTTTTTTCGCAACTCGGACGGCGAGACACCTTTATGTTTTTTGAACATTTTTGAAAATTGTGCGTAGTCGCTGTATCCGACAAGTTCGGCGATGCGAGAGAGCGACGTGTCGTCGTGCACAATCAGGCTCTCGGCCTTGTTCATGCGGCATCGCACGAGATACTCGGTGAAACTGCACCCGACTGCTTCCTTGAATCTTCCGCTGAGGTAGGGCGCGCTCACATGCGCGACAAGCGCGAGATCATACAGACGAATTTCTTTCATATAGTTGTCATCAACATAGCGCCTGACAAATTCGGCGTATCCGACCTCATGCGGAGCACCGCGGCTGCCGGGCAGTGTCGTCGCAAAGTCTGTTGTCTGTTTGAATGCGCGGGTCGTCTCAAGAATGGCCTGTTCGGTTGGGATTCTGTCGAATGTTGAACCTCCGATATAACCGTTGCAGCAGGTGTTGTCGTAAAGATAGCGCACGTCCTGAGGAGTGTTCGCTGGGCCGCCGTACACCATTTTTATCACATCCGTGCGCACCTCATCACAGGCGCGAAAAACACTTTCCGCGAGCAGTCGGGCCCGCTCAATAGGCAAATATTGCTTCGCTCCGACATATCCGCCCTTTGTGAAACCGAGATGCGCGCAGACGACGTCTGCTCCCGCCTGCGCCATGCGGCGGGCTTGTTCCTCGTCGCGCACGAACGCGAGAGTGAATAGATCAAGATAGCGGGCGAGGCTTATCGCCTCTATCTCCTTTTCATATGTATTGCCGTCCTCTTCAAGCGCTTCGCGAAACTGCCCGTCAATCAGACAGACGGTCGGGAAGTTGACTATTCCTGAAAATCCGTTGAGCTTTATGTTGTTGATGTAATCATACAGATTGATGAGCGGATCACACGCATTCAGCCCAAAAAGCACCGGGACATCCGCAAGCAACGGAAGCAGCTCTTTTGTTCCCAGCTCGAGCACGATATCGTTGCTGTTGCCGAAGCAAAAAAAGCTTGTGAACGAGCTGCGCCCCATGATTCTGAACTTGCCCGCCGACAGCGCGAGTATCAAATCCGCACCGCCCATAGCGGTGTAACGTGCGGTCATTCCCGAGCCTGCCACCGTTCCGATAACATGTCCCGTAACGCTAATCTGCGCGCCTATTCTTCGCAGAATTTCCTCTCGTTTCACCAAAATATCACCCCACTTTTGAGCAAAGTAGTTTGTGCTTTTATCTCTTGTTTTGATTATAACACAATTTTAAGAAAATATTATACAATTTTGCAACTGCTTCTCGAAGTAAAATCTGCAAAAAAAAACGTCCTGCCTCGGGTTGCCACGAGACCGAACGTCAGACATATTAACTGGATGTCATATTTAAATATTGTCAGCCAATTGCGCAGCGTGAGCGAACTGCAGACATTTCGCTCTTTGCTATCTCGCGCAGCCGCCCAAAGGAAGAGAATTCCTCGAGTGTGAGTCCGCGCTCTCCCAGCTTTCTTGCGTCTTGCACGCCTTTTTTGTGGTCGGCGTGATAATCGGAGCCGGCCGAGATTATTTCAAGCCGTTCACCGTATTGACTGCAGACAAGCTGCTCGATCTCATCTGGCGCAAGATCTCCGGAATAACTCGTTTTATCATAGGTGTAACGCGCCTCAATGCCGTCCAACCCTGCCGCGATCAGCCTCTCGATGTATGCCGAACGCGTGAGAGCATTGCCGTCTACGGCGACCGGCTCCGCTATCAGAAAAGGATGCGCAAGAATGGCGATTCCGCCGCAGCGATGTGCCTCGGATATAACATCAATCGGGTTGGGTTTGGGGCGCATTACACAGTAGCGTTCGGTCTGCTTGCAGCGCAGTTTGGCCGCGCTCCAGCTCTCTGCAAACCCAATTTGGGCGAGGCGCTCGAAAATCAACTTTTTCTGTGTCTGCTCGGGGAGAATGGGATTGCCACCATTATATAGCACATCACCCCATGTTATGTTGTAACCGTCCTCATGAATTAACTCAATCAGCTTGCGATAACTATCGATTTTCGAGCGCTGAACCTGTGCTTCAAGCTGCGCGAAGAACGGGTCGCCCCAGTCGCATCCGAGCACGACAAGATGGACATCTTCAACCTCGGTCTCACATGATATTTCACTGCCACGCAGCACGCTAATCCCTTTGAGCGCGGCGTAAGCTGCAACTGGTATCTGCGTCCCGTTAACCTCTACCGTTTCGGGAGGGGGGACGTCATGATCGGTTATCGCAATAATTTTCAGCCCGAGTGCCGCCGCGTTGGAAATCAGTTCTCGCGGTGTGTCACATCCGTCTGATCGAGTTGTATGGCAGTGCAAATCGCACGGATAAGCCGCCGTCATTTCAGCTCGCCTCCGAATCTTTTAATGTGTTCAAACACAACTTTCTTTATTCCCTCTCGAGCCGCCGCGTCCAGGTCGAGAGGCTCTGTGGCATGGGGCTGCGCCGCCAGAAATCCGCGAATAGAATCGTAGTATGCGGCCTTGAGCGCCGTTGAGACATTGACCTTGCATCCACCGCCAAAAATCAACCTCCGAAACGCGTCGTCCGACAAACCCGTTCCGCCGTGAATAACGACAGGTACGTCTGTATGTTCACGAAGCGTCTCCACCAGTTCAAAATCAATTTTCGGCACTCCCTTATACACGCCGTGTGCCGTTCCGATTCCCGGTGCAAACGCGTCGATCTCCGACCTTTCGACAAATTTGAGGCAATCGTCAAGCGATATCCGCGACACGTCGCTGTCTTTGGCCGCAACATCTTCCTCCACCCCGGCGATTCGGCCCAGCTCCCCCTCGACCACAACACCTGCCTTGTGGGCGTAGCGCGCGACCTCAACACAGAGCGCGATATTTTCATCAACTGGAAGCGCCGAGCCGTCAAACATCACCGAATCCCACCCGGCATCGACGCACTCTTTTGCAAGCGCGACGTCACGGCAGTGGTCAAGATGCAAAAACACATGCCCTTTTCTTCCATACGCACATGCTCTCACCAAATTTGCAAGGGTTTGCGCGCCGTAGAATTTGACCGTTTTTGTGGACGTCTGAAGGATCACATCTGAATCCGCTTCACTCGCAGCATCGACCGCCCCGAGAATGCTCTGCACATTGAAAATGTTGAATGCACCTATAGCACAATTTTCTTTTCGCGCCTGTTTTAGAGTTTCGATATAATTCATGGCTTCTCCTCCAGTTTGTGGCAGCTGCGACCGCGTTACCGCGAATGTCAGTTGCCGCGCCGCTTGGGCTCCACGCGACCTCGACGCTTTGAGTCGTCGCCGTGCGTTTTCCAACTTCACCCGCTTGTACTTGATTCGTGCTTTTACACCGTTCCATTTTAGGGCTGTTCACTGCTCTCTGGTCTGTTCTTTGGTCTGGCTCTTTGGTCTGGCTCTTTGGTCTGGCTCTTTGGTCTGGCTCTTTGGTCTGGCTCTTTGGTCTGGCTCTTTGGTCTGGC
>JAVXNE010000001.1:448757-569226 GCA_036645935.1 Oscillospiraceae bacterium
GCTCTTTAATCTGTTTGCTAATTCTCAGGTTATCTATCGATGTCTATGCTTGTATATACATGTTTGTATGTATTATATTTGCCCTGAGGTTCCTTGTCAACAATAGATATTATTTTGTCAATCTTTCCTTCGTTCTATGTACCTTTTTCATTTAAACTATGCGTGTTTTGTTCCATTGTGAGAACTTCGGTAGCGCGGAATAAAAACAAAGGCGGCTCCGCCCGAGCTCCGGGCGAACCGTCTTTAATCTGTCGCAGCTATTTAAAATATTAGGGTCGGTTGCCTTTTGCGGAATTTCACCGTAACCCCGTTGAAAACGCTCTTTGCTGTGTCCCGCAGTTCTTAGTGCGACACAAGCTGATGCACGACACTTGCGCAATACATAATTCAGAAGACACCGAACAGCATACATTCTGGAATCGTGATCGCATCGGTCGGATCGTTCTATCTTGCCGCGCGTTAACATCACTGTTCAAATCACGGCTTCGTGAACACGAGCGCGTACCAGCCGTTTTGTTCCCGTGTCTCGGAAAGTGTCAATCCGGCACTTGTGAGTGCGAGCGCGACCTCCCGCTCACGGGTGTCAATTATTCCGCTCGCGAGCAGCGCGCCGCCGGATTTCAGTTCATCGCAAAACACCCGCTTCATTGCAATCAGCACGTCAGCAACGATGTTGGCGCAAATCACATCATATCCCCCGCCTATCTCCTGCGCTAAAACAGAATCGGTCAGCACGTCTCCGCAACGCGCATCAAAGTGTACATCAACACCGTTGAGCGCCGCATTGGCAATCGCGGTTTTCACCGCGCCCTGCTCGACATCAACACCGCTCGCACTCGAAGCGCCGAGCATAAGTGCCGCAATCGCCAGAATGCCGCTCCCGCATCCCATATCGAGCACACGTTCATTTCCGTGAATGTATTTTTCAATCAGCTCAAGGCACAGCCTCGTCGTCTCGTGTTTGCCGGATCCGAATGAAGATCCTGGATCGAGCGTCACGACCACATCCCCCTCAAGCGCGTCAAAACTGTCCCACGAGGGACAGATTACCAACCGGTCTCCGACACGCTCTGCAAAAAAGAACCTCTTCCAGTTGTTCGCCCAATCATCCTCCTTTATTGAGCTTGAGCGCGCGTCAAACACAATGCCCGCAGCGCGCAGATGCTCGGATATAAACGCGGACGACTCTTCGGGATTCTCGTCGGCCGGTATGTACAGATGTATTATCGCGCGGGTTTTGCTCTTTGCTGCGAGCTCGTCGTCGACATAGTCGACGATTCCGATGGTAGGAAGTGTCTCGTCCATATCGGAATAGTCCTCAATGTAGAGACCTCCCGCCGCTCGCACGGTGGCTATCGCCGCGGCGGTGTCGGCATTCGCGCTGTCAACCTCGAATTGCAGCTCCGTCCATTCGTTGTTCACAGCGCCCGCCTCCCTCTTGAGACAAAATATACCGCAAGCTGAACGGCCGATGTGAGTGCTATCGCCCCCGCAATAATCAGCGCGCAGTGCAGAAAAAATTCTTCCGGCAAAATCGTAATGATTGGATCGATGCGGCAATCAAAAATCCACATGTCATTGTTGAAAAACAACTTGTGAAAGAGCACGAACGCACGGTTGAAGTCAACTGCAATCACGCCGAGCAGCACTGCCGGCAGCGCAAGCGTGAGAGCACCCGACACCGCGAGCGTTTCGATCGGTATACGCCGCCTTTCAAGCTTTATCGCCGCGATCGCAAGCACAGCTGCGCACAGCGCCCCCAGCGCGTACAGTCGGCCGAAAATCACCTTGCACTCGTAAAAATGGTATCCGCCGCTATCGGAAAACGCAAGCGTGGGCAGCGAAAAATCCTCGCGTGAAAATGGAGAAAGATAATCCATCACCGCGTGGTAGTTTGCCATAATCTCCTCCCGGCCCAGCCCTGAAACCATCTCGATGTTCAGCGCCTCGATGTCTGATGTGTATGGTATATCCGTTATCTGTATAAATCCGAGACCCGCCGCTGTTGCAAAAACGACCGCCGCTACCGCAATTAATATGCCTAAAACCCACTTTTTCACTGTTACCACCTCGTCTTAAATATGCGTTCCAATTTTATCACAAAATCAGCAGCACCGCACACGGAACACAAAAAGGACGGCCGTAAAGCCGCCCCATTAAGCAATTTAGTCGAATGCTTTTTTTATTCTGTCCGCAAAGCTCTTGCGCTTGTCGTAATTTTTATCAACTGACAGCGCGGCTTCAAATTCCTCAAGTTCCTTTTTCTGCTCACGCGTAAGCTTTTTGGGAACCTCAATTTGCACCTTGACGTATTGGTCGCCGCGAGCTTTGCTGCTCAGGTGCGGTATGCCCTTGTTCTTGAGCCTGAAAACAGCATCGGGTTGAGTGCCGTCCGGTATCGTGAACTTTATCTTGCCGTCTATTGTGGGCACAACAATTTCCGCACCGAGAGCCGCCTGTGAATAGCTGATCGGGACGGTTACATAAACGTCGGCGCGAACCCGCTCAAAAAGCGCGTCGGGTCTGACCGACACGACCGCGATAACGTCGCCGCTCGGGCCTGCGTTCGCACCCGAATCTCCCCTGCCGCGCAGCGAAAGGCTCTGCTCGTCGTCAATTCCAGCGGGAATATTGACCTCGATTTTGCGCTTTACTTTGACATTGCCCGCTCCCGCGCACTTGGCGCACGGTTTGTCGACTATTCTGCCCTTGCCCGCGCATTTGGGGCACGGCTTAGACGAGCGCATTACAGACCCGAACACGCTCTGCTGCACGGTGACGTAGCCGCTGCCGCCGCATTGATCGCATTTCACAGGGCTGGTGCCCTTGGCCGCTCCGCTGCCGCCGCAATCTGTGCACACTTCAAGCACGTTGATGTTGAGCGTTTTTTGACAGCCGTGTGCCGCCTCCATAAAGCTGAGCGGCAAGCTGACGCGTATATCTCCACCCCTTCGCGGCGCATTCGCGTTGGACGATCTGCGGGATGATCCCCCGCCAAATCCACCGCCGAAAAACGAACCGAAGATATCTCCCAAATCGACATCGAAACCGCCGTATCCCCCATAGCCCGGGCCATAGCCGCCGCCCGCGCCATAGGTTGAATCAACGCCAGCATGACCGAATTGGTCGTATTTCGCGCGCTTGTCCTTGTCGGACAGCACCTCGTATGCCTCGCCGAGTTCCTTGAACTTGCTCTCTGCTGTGGGATCGTCGGGGTTGAGATCGGGGTGCAGTTTCTTTGCCTTTTTCCTGTATTCGGCCTTGATTTGATCGTCTGTTGCGTTGCGGTCAACGCCGAGAACTTCATAATAATCTCTTTTTTGAGCCATAAATATGTCCCTTTATCCGGCGGCAGGGCGGGGTCTTTCACCCGCCCTTCGCCGTAGATTTTATATTGTTACGGAACGGTTATTCAACATCGGTAAAATCGGCGTCAACAACGTTATCATCTGTCTTTCCGTCGGCGGGATTTGCCGAATCGTCAACAGGGCCGTAGGTGTGGGGCTCTTCGGGACTGCCTTCGGGCTTTTGAGCGTAGGCCTTTGAGCTGACCTCATAGAGTTTCTGCTCGAGCGCCTCGCGCTTTTGCTTCATTCCGTCCTGAGAGTTGCTCGTAATCTCCGCACGCAGCTCGGAGATTCTCGTCTCAAGCTCACTCTTGTCTGCCGCGTCGATCTTGTCTCCGAGATCTTTAATCAGCTTTTCCGCCTGATATGCGGCGCTGTCGGCAGTGTTCTTGTTTTCAATTTCCTCGCGGGCGCGCTTGTCGCTCTCCGCGTACTGCTCGGCGTCGTGCACCGCTTTTTCGATGTCGTCCTTGCTCATGTTCGTCGAGCTGGTTATCGTGATATCCTGCGCTTTTCCGGTGCCGAGATCCTTTGCGGACACGTGCACTATGCCGTTCGCATCAATGTCAAATGTGACTTCGATCTGCGGAATCCCGCGCGGAGCAGGAGCGATTCCGTCGAGACGGAACATGCCGAGCGTCTTGTTGTCGCGAGCCATCTCGCGCTCTCCCTGAAGCACATGCACCTCAACCGAAGTCTGGCTGTCAGCCGCCGTGCTGAATATCTGGCTCTTCTTTGTCGGTATCGTCGTATTGCGCTCGATTATGCGTGTTGAGATGCCACCCTCGGTCTCGATTCCAAGCGACAGCGGGGTGACGTCGAGCAACAGCAAGCCCTTAACGTCTCCTCCGAGCACTCCGCCCTGAATTGCCGCTCCGATTGCAACGCACTCGTCGGGGTTGATGCCCTTAAAGGGTTCCTTGCCGCCGAGAATTTTTTTGACAGCGTCCTGCACCGAAATCATGCGGGTCGAACCGCCGACAAGCAAAACCTTGTCGAGCTTATCCGCTGTGAGTCCCGCGTCCGCGAGCGCTTGTTTTGTCGGTCCCATCGTCTTTTCAACGAGATCCGCAGTCAGCTCGTCGAACTTCGCACGGGTGAGCGTCATGTCAAGATGCTTGGGACCGGCCGCATCAGCCGTTATGAACGGAAGATTGATCTGTGTGGAGGTCACTCCGGACAGCTCAATTTTAGCCTTTTCAGCCGCCTCTTTCAGACGCTGAAGCGCCATCTTGTCTGTGCGAAGGTCAATGCCGCTCTCGTTTTTAAATTCTCCGGCCAGATAGTCGATAACGCGCTGGTCGAAATCATCGCCGCCAAGACGGTTGTTGCCCGCCGTTGCGAGAACCTCCTGCACGCCGTCACCCATCTCAATTATCGAGACGTCGAAAGTGCCGCCTCCGAGGTCGTAAACCATTATCTTTTGCTCGGTCTCTTTGTCCGCACCGTAGGCAAGCGCCGCCGCCGTCGGCTCGTTTATTATTCTCTTCACCTCAAGACCCGCTATCACTCCGGCGTCCTTGGTTGCCTGGCGCTGCGCGTCGCTGAAGTATGCGGGAACCGTTATGACAGCCTCGGTTATCTTCTCTCCGAGATACGCCTCGGCGTCAGCTTTCAGCTTTTGCAAGATCATTGCAGAAATTTCCTGCGGCGTGTATTTTTTTCCGTCAATGTCTATCTTGCGGTCTGAACCCATATCGCGTTTGATCGAGCTAATCGTCCTATCGGGGTTTGTGATGGCCTGGCGTTTGGCAACTGTGCCGACCATGCGCTCGCCGTTTTTGGCAAACGCGACAACCGACGGTGTTGTGCGCGAACCTTCTGCATTGGGTATAACAACGGATTCTCCGCCTTCCATGACAGCTACGCAAGAGTTGGTGGTTCCGAGATCAATTCCGATTATTTTAGCCATAATATTTTATCTCCTTAAACAAATTAGTATAATTTATATCCTTAAAGGCCCACGGCTTCGGGATTTATTCCGCCACCGCCACCATAGAAGGTCGCAACACCCGGCCGTTCAGTGAATATCCTTTTTGGAGCACCCGGGTTATTGTCCCGCTCTCTTTGTCCTCACATGCTTCGCGGGCAACGGCGTTGTGGACATTGGGGTTGAACTTCACATCCTGTGCTTCTATCTCCTCAACACCTATCTGTGACAGCGCGTTTTGGAACATCACGAGAGTCATCTCGACACCTTTTTTATATTTTTCATCGGTGCTGTCCGCGAGTGTCGCAAGCTCGAGCGCATCAAGAGCAGGCAACAGTTTTTCAACGGCGCTTGCAATTCCGTAATTTGCGCTCTCCGCCTTTTCACGTTCGGTGCGTTTGCGATAGTTGTCGTATTCCGCCACCGTGCGCAACAGCTTATCTTTTTGTGCATTGAGCTCTGCTGTGAGACTCTCGTTTTCGAGCGCCAGAGTATCTTTCTCAATCTCGAGCGGGCCGGCCGCGGTTTCCGACTGCGTCGCATCAGGCTGCGCGCTCTCGTCTATGGACTCTATATTGTCAATATCGGTCATCGTAGCGCCCTGTTCGCTCTCTTTCTTTTCCTGCTTCTTATGCTCTTTATTCATCTCAACATTGCCTTTCCGCTCACGCCGGGTTTGTGAGCATTGCGCTTATAGCATCGCGGAAATAGGTAACCCGCGGAATTATCCAACCGTAGTTCATTCGTACAGGCCCTGCAACCGCGAGCGCCCCGGAAAGACCGCCCTGGGCGCGGTAGCGTCCGACTATCAATCCGAGACTTCCTGTTCCGAGCTCCCCCGTCTCATCCCCGACAAATACTGTGAGGGGTTCGCTCGGCTGAAGATAACTTCGGACAACATCGGAGTTCGAGAACAGTTCGAGCAGCTCTTTGAGATGCGATTCAAGCTCGGGATAGGAGAGCAGCTTCTGCTGACCCTCTGTGTAAACTCTCACATCTGAGGCGCTCTTGATCATTGTGCTCACAGCCAACGCAATCGGATTGAAGAGTTCCCGACTCCAGTCAAGGCCTTCCCTGACCTTTTCGGTTCGGATATTGCTGATATCCTCTGCCGACACGAAACGGAGCTGTTTGTTTAGCTCTCGGGCAAGCTCTTTAATCTGACTGTCTGAAATCTCGTCGCGCAGACGGCACACCCTCGTTTTCACCCCGCCCGCGCTCGTAACTCCCAATATCGCAACGTTATACTTGCCGGTCTTAAATACTTGAAAATGACTTATCTGAACATTTCCGCCGCGCGGCGTTGTCGCGATTGCCGCAAGTCCCGTCATTTCCGCAAGCAGCCGCGCCGCCTCGTCGGCCGCGCGGTCGGGATCGGAATCCATTTTCGACACCGCCTCGTCGATAGCCTCGCGCTCTTCAAGTGCGAGCGATCTGATATTCATAAGATGGTCAACGTAATATCGGTAACCGAGCGCCGTAGGCACTCTACCCGCCGAGGTATGCGGCTGCTCAAGCAGTCCGAGCGTCGTGAGTTCTGCCATCTCGTTGCGCAGCGTCGCCGTCGAGACAGACACGTCTTCGAGGAAACTGCTCAGTATCTTCGAGCCTACGGGGTCTCCCGATCCGGTATACAGCGCGACGATTTTTGCGAGTATCAGGCGCTTGCGCCTGCTGATATCCATTCGGGCGGCCTCCTTTACGTTTTGGTTAGCACTCTCTCCGCTCGAGTGCTAACATCATAATACACGGTTTTTTTTATTTGTCAACAGTAATTTTAAATTATTATCGCTCCGCGCCCGCCCTCGTTGACTTTATTATTAGTTTGCTATTTAATATTAAACATAACATCTTATACGGAGGGCATAATGTCGGCGGGAATATATATCCACATACCGTTCTGCGCACACAAGTGCCCCTACTGCGACTTTTATTCCGTAGCCTACGATGACGGGCTTTGCTCAAAATATATCGCCGCAATCGGGCGGGAGACCGAGGCGTTTCCGCCACTGTCCGCCGACACGATATATTTTGGAGGAGGGACGCCGTCACTGCTGCGCACCGAACACATCGAGTGTATGCTGAACGCTGTGCGCTCGCGATTTAACATTGCGGATGGCGCGGAGATCACTCTCGAATGCAATCCCGCGACTTGCGATCGGGAAAAGCTCCGCGATCTGCACTCGCTCGGAATCAACCGGCTGTCTGTGGGCGTTCAGAGCACTGATGACGCGGTGCTGCAAGCTGCCGGACGCCTGCACAACGGCGACCAGGCGCTGCGCACGCTGTCTGACGCGGCGCTTGCCGGTTTTGACAACGTGAGCGCCGATCTCATGATTGCTCTGCCGCAGGACGACGGGCGGGCGCTCGATCGGTCTATTTCGGATGTCACATCAACAGGCGCAAAACATGTCTCCGCCTATCTGCTCAAGCTCATGCCGCAGACTCCCTTTGGAGAGCAGGCTCCCGACGGGCTGCCCGATGATGACGACCAAGCACTGCTCTATGAGCACTGCTGCAACGCGCTCGAACATGCGGGTTTCAGGCAATATGAAATATCCAACTTCGCACTCGCGCCCGAATATAAAAGTCGCCACAACCTCAAATACTGGGATTGCGGAGAATGGGTGGGTCTCGGCGCGGCGGCGCACTCGTGTCTTTCGGGAATGCGTTACAGCCACAAACGCGATCTGCGCGCTTTTACAGAAACCTTCTCTGATTCCGCTGCTCTCGCGCAGGACAGCTATATATCCCTGCTGGATTTTGAGGGAAAGCTTGATGCCGATGATTTCATCATGCTCAAGCTCCGCACGGCAGACGGGCTGTCGCTTGCTGAATTATACTCAAAATTTAATTTTAAGTTTAATAAACAGAAAGTTGAATTCATCGAGCAAATCGCGGCAGCAGGCCTCGCTATCTTTAACGGCAAGACTCTCACCCTCACGCGAAAAGGGTTGCTTGTGTCCAACTCGATAATTGTCGAACTGATCTAACTGTAAAAAATGGCATTACAAACCCATATTCTTATGGCAGATACTCGCATAAAGACGATGGAAATAGAAAGAGGGCAAACCGAGCTTAATAGCAAGGTTTGCCCATACTTTCGTGGTAATCAAGATTAGCTTTATTAAGAGCTAAAAGGTTCACATCAAGCGAATGCATATTTTGCGTAGTTAGCCCAGCTGATGTTCATAATAAGCAACAACACCTAATGCTCAGCCAATTAGTAAAAAAATCACTGTTGCAATAAGAATCACGGTAGGTTTGTTATACCAATTATTTATTTTCACTCTCATTCTTTATCCTCACCGACTAATATAACTTCGCTCCCTGAGAGTTCAAATTCCTTGCTACCGTTTCAAAAATATGTTACTCGGTAGATATATAAAATAAGTTTATTATAGTAAAGATAAGGGTTCAAGGTCATGATTGTAAACATTGCTGAATAGCTTTCTGCTGAGATATAAGTTTACCGAGTTTCAACTCTCAAGTTTTAAACAATAAAAAGAACAAGCAATATGAAAACAAAAATCGGTTCACCGACCTTTTGCAAGGATACTCAGACAGAAAGGCGGTGCATTGTGTGGAAAAGCAAACAATGCTTGTTTTATTTGTTGCAGTTTGAGTTATCGTTGCCTTTTATGCAGGTGCTATGTTTAATTGCTTCCCTTCGTTGGAGATGATTCAGCTATCCGTGCAATCAGATTCTGCACTTGGATCATTTGTGCGGTAATTGTGATCTGCACCTGCATCATTATACAAAATAAAGAAAAGCTCATCCGCACATCTGTGTGAGTGAGCTTTTTGTGTTGAAAGCTTCGTGGCACGACAAATACGGCTACTGCGGCTCTTCGTCATTCGCCTTTGCATCGTCCGCCATCGCGTCGAACAGCTCGTGTTCCAGTTCCTTTGCGCGTGCACAGTCATCATATCTGACGTAAAAGCTGTACACCTCGTTGCCCACTCCGAAATAGCTCGTCATCCCCGCGCCGAGCATCCCGCTTTTCATAAACGGTATTTCCGCTTCGCCGAGCGCACCCTCGAATATGCCCGCCGTAAAAAATTCTTTTTCTGTCAGGAAAACCGGGTCGTTATTGCGGATTTCACGCAACTTTTTCCTCCCGCACACAGGGCACCGCTCACCGCAGCGGGCTTTGCAGCAGTTTTCACAGTATCGCAGAGTCCGGTCCATTCACACATGCCTCCTCAATCGAGCTTGAGAACCGCCGTGAACGCTTCCGAAGGGATCTCGACCGAGCCGAACTGGCGCATCCGTTTCTTGCCCTCTTTCTGTTTTTCAAGCAGCTTTTTCTTCCGGGTTATGTCGCCGCCATAGCATTTTGCGAGCACGTCCTTGCGCATCGCGCGCACCGTCTCGCGGGCGATGATCTTGCCGCCGACAGCGGCTTGAATCGGAACCTCAAACAGCTGTCGCGGTATGTGGTCAAGCAGCTTTTGAGCTATCTTGCGTCCGCGTGCATAGGCCTTGTCGGCGTGGACGATAAAGGACAGCGCATCAACCACCTCACCGTTTATCATGATATCGAGCCGCACGAGACGGCTGTCCACAAATCCTTTAAGCTCATAGTCGTAACTGGCATATCCGCGTGTGCGGCTTTTCAGCGCGTCGAAAAAATCGTACACTATCTCGCCGAGCGGAAGCTCATAGTGCATGTCCACACGTGATGCGTCGAGGTATTTCATGTCGACAAAGACACCGCGACGATCCTGACACAGCTCCATAATCGAACCGACAAACTCGCTCGGGGTGTAGATGTGCCCGTCGACAAAGGGCTCCGCCGCGCTCGCAATGGTGGACGGATCAGGGTAGTTTGTCGGGTTGTCGATATCGACAATCTCTCCGCTCGTCTTTGTAATTCGATAGACGACGCTCGGTGCGGTGGTGATCAGGTCAAGATCAAACTCGCGTTCGAGCCTTTCGATGACTATTTCAAGATGAAGCAGTCCGAGAAAGCCGCAGCGGAAACCGAAACCGAGCGCAACGGAGGTTTCGGGTTCAAAAGAGAGCGATGCGTCGTTGAGCATCAGCTTGTCGAGCGCGTCGCGAAGATCGCCATAGCGCGCGCCGTCTGCAGGGAAGATACCGCAGAAAACCATCGGCACAGCTTTGCGGTAACCGGGAAGCGCCGCCTGCGCAGGGCGCGAAGCTGAGGTGACCGTGTCGCCGACGCGTGCCTCGCGAACGTTCTTAATGCTCGCCGTGATATATCCGACATCGCCGGCACAGAGTGAACCGCACGATTCCAGCCTGTCCGCGCGCATGTGGCCGAGCTCAATCGTGAGAAACTGCGAGCCGGTCTGCATGAGTTTGATTGTCTCCCCCGTTTTGATAGTTCCCTCTATCACACGGACGTATATGACAACACCCTTATATGTGTCGTAGACGCTGTCGAAAATCAGGCATTTGAGCGGCGCCTCGGGATCGCCCGACGGCGCAGGTATATCGGTTATGACACGCTCGAGCACCTCTGCGATATTCAGCCCGCTCTTGGCAGAGACGCGCGGCGCGTCCATTGCAGGCACGCCTATCTCCTCCTCTATCTCGTGGGCGACACGCTCAGGCTCCGCGGAATCGAGATCTATCTTGTTTATTACAGGGACTATGGCAAGCCCGTGATCCACTGCCATGTAAGCGTTGGCGAGCGTCTGGGCCTCAACTCCCTGCGTCGCGTCGACAACGAGCAGCGCACCCTCGCACGCCGCAAGAGAGCGCGAGACCTCATATCCAAAGTCGACGTGTCCGGGTGTGTCTATGAGGTTGAGCTTGTATTTGTTTCCGTCGCGCGCGGTGTAATCGAGCGCCACAGCGCGCGCTTTAATGGTTATTCCGCGTTCCCTTTCAAGATCCATATTGTCGAGATACTGGCTGCTCATCGAGCGCGGATCAACCCCGCCAGTCAACTCGAGTATTCGGTCGGCCAGTGTTGATTTGCCGTGGTCGATGTGTGCTATAATGCAAAAATTCCGGATATTGTCCATTTAGACCTCGTATTCTCTTAGTACGGTCATTATATATTTATATGGTGTACAAGGTCAATAGCATTGTTTGCTCATCTGCTCTGCGGCGCGGAAAGTGTCTCAAAAAGCGCGTCGGCGAACAGCTGCGCCGCGCGTTTTGCCTCACCGAGCGTGTTGGATTCAGAACCCACCTCAAGCAGCAGCGAGGCGTTTGTGAGGTCTTGATTGTAATGTCGGTATGTGAAAAGCACAGGGCGCACAAGCCCCGGATGTAACCGCTCGGCGCTGTCTCCCAGCCGCGCGGCGAACTTTAGGTTTTCACGAAATCCCGGAACCGCGTCGGTCTCGTCGCCCGCGCCGCACACAATCATAATCTGCGCGGCCTTTTCCCCGTCGATGATTGCGGTCGGCTTGAGCCGTGTGCCATCCTCACGCTGTATCCCGTCACGGTGAACATCCAGAACAACGGTAATGCTAGGATACTGCGCAAGATAGCTCTTTATGGTCTCGGCGCTGCGCGAGTAGGCGTTGTTATATGAGGGGTAATCATGGTACTCGCTCGCGTGCACGGTATTTATACCGAGCGCGTTCAGCTTTTGTGTGAGCGCTTCTCCGACCGCGACGATGTTGCGCTCCGAGTCCGTCGAGCGCGTGGGGTATTCGGAGTCGTAAAACCCCGCATCAAAGCGGTCAAAGCTCTCGGTGGAGTGGGTGTGCACGATGAGAACCTGAGGCTTGTCGGAATTCAGCTCGATATTGTATGCGGGGGCCTCGCTTGCCGCCGCGAGCATCTCGTTGTTTGCATATTCTGTACTGTTGCGAACAGACAGCGCACCGTAAGCGAAGTATATTTCCCCTGAAGGATTCGCAAGATACTGCGTCTGTTCGATTGTCCCTCGCCTCTCTGCGGGCACGAGCGCGTTTGCCGCCACAACGTCCTCCTCATCATAGACCGGCTCCGGCGGCGGTTCGTCGGGCTGGGCGTCGTTCTCCTGCGGCTCGGGCGGCAACAGGGGAATCGTCTCCCCCTCTCCGACCACGCTCTGCATGTGTTCGTTCATCGCCCCCACCGCTGCTTCAGGCAGCGCGATCGACACCGAACTTGCTGCCGCTCTCGAGAGCGCCTCCACCATTCCGCCCGATCCCCCGAGCAGGATTGCGCCCGCAAGCGGCAGCACCACAAACAGCGTTATCATCGCCGTGTCCGCTCCTCTTTTATACGCCCTGTTTCTCATTCTTTAACCTCGCAGTTTCAATAATAAAGAATATGACGCGCGCGCTCCCGCTATTACGGAGCGAGACGGGCGCAGCGCCGAAAACAGAAAATGCTTAGAGGTGATCTGGAACGAAGAAGCGTCATTTCACAGCGCTTTCCACCTTTGCGGCGCTCTGTTCGAGCGGCTGCAAGAAAAACCCGCGCCACCTGCGCTTTGCGCTTGCAATTTAATTTTAATAGTGTTATTATAAATGGCACTGCACGGCAGCTAAAAGGAGGTGGTACCATGCCGAATATTCAGTCGCAAAAGAAGCGCGTTATAACAAATGCCAAATCGGCGGCCCGCAACAAAGCGGTCAAGACGAATCTCAGAACAGCCCTTAAAAAGGCAGAGGCAGCCATCGCCTCTGGCACCGAGGACAGCGCGGTCGTTGTCAGCAACGCATCCAGCGTTATCGACAAGGCGGCAAAGCACGGCGTTTTGCATAAAAACACTGCGGCCCGCAAGAAGTCCGCTATCGCTCGCAAAGCAAATACCGATCGAGTATAGCTTCAAGGGTAACCTCAAAACACCGCTTATGCGGTGTTTTTTTGTTGTTTTATTGACTGAGCCCAATCTCGAATGTCGGAGTATCCTGCGAATGGGCGATTTCGGATTTTTTCACAATAGTTTATATCAAAACCCTTGCGTACAAAAAACATCGAACAACCGCATCCTGTCATTCGCACTCCCCACATGAGATTTTCAGGCAAGTAAAAGAGCCGGCTGCGATACGCAGTCGGCTCTTTCTGTGATTTAATTTAAATGAAGTCGTCCCAACCGTATTTGACAAAAAGCCGTTACTCTTTTCTGTTGAAGAGTTTTATCGTCCCGCGACGGTTGAGCGTGTTGAGCACCGAAAGCGATATCGGCAGGCCGAACAGTCCCAGTATGCCAAACAGGTGCGTGCCGACGTACATCGACATGAGGGTGGCAATGGGGTGCAGTCCGACATGGCTTCCAACTATTTTCGGTTCCATTATCTGACGGATTACAGTGACAACTATATATAATATGAGCAGCCCCGAGCCGCGCACGTAATCCCCCGTTACAAGTGCCAGTATTCCCCACGGGATGATAATCGTTCCCGTTCCGACGATGGGCAGAATGTCGAACACCGCCGTCACCGCCGCAAGCAGCACGATATTGCTGACGCCAAGTATCCAATATCCGAGCAACATCTCGCAAAATGTCATCAGCATAATGACAATATAGGATCGGGCGAAGCGCCCGATTGTGTCAAAGCCTTCGCGCTTTACCTCGAGCACAAGCTCGCGGCGTCTGTCCCCGAGCTGCGACATAATAAATTCTGTTATCCGATCGTAGTCAACCGTCACAAAAAATGTCGCGATTATCGTGACGAGCAGCGATACCAGCGTTTTCGGCAGCGATGATGCATAGCTTGAAACGACACCGACCGCCTTGACCGAAATATTGGTGACGGTGTTGCCGAGCGAAGTGATCATATTGTCGACTCCGTTCTGGTAGGCGTCAAGCATCTGCGGACTTATGCGTCCAAACACATCGCGCAGTTCCTCATATGCGGTGTAGAGCACAGGGGCTATCGTCTCGGTGTAGAATCTCGGCAGCGACGTGAACACGCTGCCGAGATAAGAGAACAGCTGTGCCCCCAACAAGGCGATGATAACGCCCACCACTCCGAAAAGCAGTATGACAGCCAACACCGCAGCCAGTTTTTTGTTGAGCTTAAGCTTGCCGCACATGAACTTGATCACCGGTTTGAGCATTACAGCGAATAAAAATGCCACGAGAAAGGGCATGACGAGCGGAGCGAGATACCTGAATCCCGCATAAACCAATGCCAGTGTCAGTCCCCAATAGAGCGTGTTGATGATAAATTTTCTTCTGGCTTCTGTTTTCATTAAAGCTCCTTGTTTGCCCATGTCTGTTTCAAGTGAAGTATGCCACCGAAACGCCGCTCCAACACATTGTGCAAGTGCGGCGGGGATCCCTAAGTATCAGCAGGGGTCTTCGCGTCAAACGAAGACCCCTTAGCTTACCCTGGTAAATTAAACGATATAGAGAATCTCAGACGATGACGTTTTCCCGTCAGGTGCAAGCATGTAGACACTGACGCTGTCCGGGAAGTTGCGACTCGAGCGCTTGTGGTATACGACATCGGTATAGGCGGCGTCCGAATCGACTTTAAACAGCGACGGGATAAAGTTTCCGGCTTTCAGAACCCAGCGGTTATTTGCGGTTTTAATAACCTCTCCGCCAAGTTTGTATGTGAATCCGGCCGCTGAAACGGTGCTCGCTTTTGTGTCTCCGCTGTCGTACACCCAGATTGGGTTGGAAAGCCCGATTCCGATGTCATCCCCCGCTCTGCATTTTTCCGAACGAACCTCAAAGCGATAGAACTCGTTGGGGTTCGCGTATATATCGACAACGTCTGAATAGGTGTAAATTCCTTTGCCCGTGAGATCGACGTCAAGCACGTATATCGGGTCGGGATCCTCTATCTTGTTTTTGATCTCATATTTGATGAGGCTGACCCGCGTGAGCGGTGTCGTGTCACTCGCATAAATCTTCGCATGTGTAAGCGTCCCCTCAGCGGGAAGCGCGTCAGCGGTCTCGCTATCGGGAGCTGCAGCCTCTCCGTCGGAATTTGCATCCGGCGCCGGAGCTTCGGTGTCGGCGTCTGTCACTGTCGGAACAAAGGTCGTCACGCCCATCTTGGCGCCTCCCAGCTCAAAGCGCACCACCGGACCGTTGGAGGCAAAATAATTTCCGCTGCGCACCATCTCGTAGATGTTGCTCTCGGTGAGTTCGCCTATCTGTCCTCCGATAAAGCGGGTTCCGACCTCCTCGCGCTTGAAGTTGTTGCTCGACATAACAGCGAATATCCGCTGCAACCCATTCGCGTTTATCGCGTTCCACACGTTCATCTCAGCGCGCGTTTCAGTCGATTCGCTGCCACGCCCGCCGCTCATTATTTCAATTGCCGTTATTTCGGACAGTGATTTTGCCATCTTCGCGCCCGATGCGATATCGCGATCGAAGAAATGCGGCAGTATCACCATCCCGCCCGACTCGACGATTACGTCCACGGCATTCTGATAGTTCCAAATTCCCCAGTTTTCAAGCCCACGACCATAATCGGAACGCGGGGTCTTGCTGGAATTCAGAATGAGCATATGAGTGTTGTTGTATCCAGTCTCGTTTCCGACGAGCTGCAAAAATCTTCCGCTGCCGCCAACAAGGCCGTCGACCTCGCTCTGTGCCAGTTTTTTGGGATATTGCGGGTTCAGTCCGTCCACTCGAATCGGATACTCAACCTTGCCCGCGCCCTCGTCGTCCTTTTCTCCATTTTCCTTGTTCTTGTCATCAGTCGCCGTGTTCTCGGCAGTTGCGTTGTTACCGGTGCTGACAGATGCAAGGTTTCTCGCCCTCAGCACAGGGAGCCGATCCATTCCGTCGACATAGGCGTCGTCGCCACCGGTTCCCCCCGCCGTCGTTCCTCCTGTTGTGCCGCCGGTCGTTCCGCCGGTTGTGCCGCCGGTCGTTCCGCCATCAACAGGCGGCTTGTTGGCCTCTTCTTTCTTTTTGGCCTCTTCTGCAGCTTTTTTCTCTTCCTCTTCCTTCTTCTTTCGCAGGGCTTCCTGTTCCATCGCGATAATTGCGTTCGCCTGGTTTTCCTCGTCCTGCGATTTGAAGTTTTCAACGCTCAAGATGAAGCTCATGCCGTTTTTGTATCCGCTCGTGACATTTTCCTCTATCGTCGAATAGCGCTTATACGCTCCGACTTTCGAGTGGGTGTGCAGGTCTCCCTCATAATATCCCGTGCCGACAATATCGACATATCCGGAATCTCCGCTTACAGTGCCTCCCGATCCGGTGGCCGTTATGCGGGTGCGCCCGCCCTCTGTTGCGATTACCGGGACATCAACGCTGACAGTGCCGCCCGCAGGCAGCTGATCGATGATATAGGTCTCTCCCTCGGTGAATATATAGCTCGGCGAGCTGAAAGTCACCTCCGCGTTCGTGAGCGCGCTCCCTGAATTGATGAGCGTTACGGGGATTTTCATGCGCGCGCCGACGATAGGGAATTGCGTGTCAATGAGATGGGCTGAGCCGTTGAGCGTCGCGCAGTTCACGCGCGTATCGTCCTTGACCCCGCTCCAGGTGAGCGCCGTCGGCTCAGCATCGACGTAGACGTCACAGTCGGTAAACGTTACCCCGTCGAGAGACGCCTCTTTCTGCCCGCCCAGCAATAGCACCGTACCGTTTTTGAACTCGACATTGTTCAGGTTCACAAGCGGCAACGAGACAAATCCGCCGTATTCGGTTCCGACATCTATCGAAATCGGTTCCGCCGTCTCTATGGTGTCTCCCGCCTTGAGCGACGGGTGATTCAGATATTTTAAGAAGCTCGTGGCATCGGCGGCCGAATAGTTGTTCGCATGCTGCGGAAACAGATCAATCACACCGAAAAAGTAAAGCGCGAGCGTTACGGCGCACAGCAAAACCAGCGCCGCCACAGAAATCAGGATTATCGGCAAAACCTTGCTCTTTTTGTGCGGCGCATTCCCCGCTCCCCCGCGCTTTTCGCCGTTATCTCTCTTGCCATCTTTGCGATTGACCGCGCGCGCCGATTTTTTGTTATTTGTCCCCTTCGCCTTTTCCGCGGAATCTCGTTTGCCCGAGCTTCCTTTGCGTGAAGCAAAATCGTCCTGTGAAAACTCTGAATCACGTGATGTTTTATTTTTCTTCATCACTCGGTCGACCTCTCCCGCAAAGTCATCCTCGTCAGCCGACGGCGCGAGCGAGGAGAAATTCCGTTTGGCCGCGGCGTCCGCAACGCGGCCCGAGCTGTGGTCGACCGACTGGCCTCGCCACTCCGATGATCCGCCGGACGCGGCTTTCTGCGATTCCATTTTGCGCATAAGATCACGCTGGATGTCAGCATCGCTCTGCATCGGTCTTTGTGACGACTCGGATTTACGGTTTTGAGGCTGTTTCGTCGGTTTGCGAGATCCCGGCACATCATCCTGTCCCGCCAACCTTGCGCTTGAGCCTCGCGTCGCGTTGGGATTTGCCTTGTCATGCGGCGCTGTTCGCTTGTCGGAATCCGACGCCGCACCCGCTGCGTTTTTTGCAGCGAGCGTCTTGTCTATGCCCGTTTGTCGGGCGATGTCGTTTATGTCCTGTCTATGTACTCCGGCACGCTTCGGCGCAGGGTTCTGCGCTTTTTGCCGTGTCGGCTGCGCGAACGAATCAGGTTTACTGTTCGCTTTATCGCCGTTCGCGGAATACGAAAACTTCGGTTTCTCACTCATAACGCACTATGCTCCTTTATTACAGACCATATACGTATATACAATAACAAAAAAACCGTCGAAAATCAACTTTTTATCAGTTCGATCGGGGAGTGCAGTTCGACGAGATGCGCGACCGATGGGATGGATTCCCCCTGCTGACAAGAAGTCGGACTCATGAGCGCTCCCGTTGCCATAAACAGCAGTCTTTGCATCTCTCCGCGCTCGAGTGCCGGCAGAAAATATGCGCACAGCACACTGGCCGAGCAGCCGCACCCCGAGCCTCCCGAACCGACTCCCTGTCGTTCTCTGTCGTAGATAAGCTTGCCGCAATCGAGATGATTGGGCAAAACGCACCCCTCTCTCTCGCACAGATCGCGCAGCACATCAGAACCCACTGCTCCAAGGTCTCCCGTTATCACAGCGTTGTAGTCGGTCGCGATTGTCCCTGTGTCTGAAAAAAAGCGCAACAGCGTGTCGCAAGCAGCAGGCGCCATCGCGCATCCCATGTTGTTGATGTCGCACACACCAAGATCGCGCACCGCGCCGAAAGTCACGCGCCTGATGCGCACGCGGCGCTCTACCGATCTCGACACCACTGCACTGCCCGCACCCGTCACTGTCCACTGCGAGGATGGCGCGCGAAATCCACCGTATTCCAGTGGGAATCGGAACTGCCGCTCCGCGGAGCAAAAGTGGCTTGAGGTCACCGCCGCCGCACGGCGCATCCCGCCGCCGTCGGTAAGTGTCGCGGCAATTGCGAGCGATTCAGCCATTGTGGAGCAGGCGCCGAACAGACCTATAAGCGGCACGCCTGTCTCTCGAAACGCGTAACCCGACGCTATGCACTGATTGAGCAGATCTCCGCACAGCAAAACGTCGATATTGCAAGGCTCAAGTCTCGCCCTCTCAAGTGCAAGTGAAAACGCCCGCTTTTGCAGCTCAAGCTCGGATTTCTCCCAGCTCGGCTGGCCGAGAGTGGTGTCCTCGTCGAAGTTTTGAAAGTAATCGCCGAGCGGCCCCGCCTTTTCCTTTTTCCCGACAAATGCGGCGTATGATTCAATGCATGGTTCGTTTTCAAATTCCAGAGTATAAAGTCCTTTTCTCCGCGTCATTTAACTTCACCCCTTTCCTATCAACATGTATATCATCCCCGCGAGCGCGGATGCCGCCGTACCATAAACAACAACCGGACCCGCGATAATAAACATCTTCGCTCCAACTCCGAGAATCCAGCCCTCTGTCTTAAATTCAATCGCAGGCGAGACGACGGAGTTTGCAAACCCCGTTATCGGCACAAGTGTGCCCGCTCCCGCAAATCTCGCTATCTTGTCATAGAGACCGAATCCCGTCAGCAGTCCCGACAGCGCAATCAGCGTTGCGGACACAAGTGTTCCCGCGGTCTCTTTTCCCGCTCCCGCCCATTTATACCATTCGAGCAGCGCCTGGCCCAACACGCAGATCGCGCCGCCGATTGCAAACGCCGCCGCGCAGTCTTTCACGATATTGGATTTCGGCATATACCCGCGATAAATCTCTTCATATTGCTCGGCATTCGGACGCACAGTTGACCCCTCCCAACTTATTCTGCGTTAATTTTCCCACACTGCCTCGTAAATATACGTTCAGCGCCGTTTGCCTTTCCCACGCTTCGAGGATATAATGCGAGTGGTGGCACAACAACTCGACGGAGAGGAGTCAGTCAAGTGGCGGGCAATGGAAATCTCAAGCTTAAAACTCTCTATATTAAGGATTTTCTCGAGCGCAAGACAGATGAGGGAGAAGGCGTATCCGTCGAGGACATAATCTCATATTTTGGGTCGTTGGGCATGACAGCGGAGCGCAAGTCGATATACAGTGATATCGAACTGCTCCGCTGTTACGGGATGGACATAGAATCGGTTCGCGGAAAGCGCACGGAATACCGGCTGATGTCACGCGAGTTTCAGCTTCCCGAGCTAAAATTGCTCGTCGATGCTGTTGGCTCATCAAAATTCATAACGCGAAAAAAAAGCCTTGCACTAATCAAAAAGCTCTCGTCGCTCACGAGCGAACGCGAGGCGCGCGAGCTTCAGCGCAACGTCTATGTGGACCGCCGCGTCAAGATGATGAACGAGAGTATTTACTACACGGTCGATGCCATTCACACCGCAATAAACACTGACAGCAAACTCTCTTTTAAATATTTTGACTACGCCCCCGACAAGCAGCGCGTGCTTCGGCGAGAGGGCGGAAGATACACCGTCAGCCCTCTATCTCTCAATTACGCCGAAGAAAATTATTATCTTTTCGGATACAGCGACGGCGTTCGCACTTATCGCGTCGACCGCATGGCCGAGGCCTCGGTGCTCAATGAGCCGCGTGTCTCCAACTCCGAGACCTGCGCGTTTGACCCCGCTGTGTGTTCTCTTGAAATGTTCTCGATGTATTCGGGAGAGCACCGCAACGTCGACATGCTCTTTGAAAACTCGCTTTCCACCGTTGCAATCGATCGCTTTGGCGCCGACGTCGCGATGCGTCCGCAGGACGACGGGCACTTCTCTCTCACGGCCGGCGTCATGATAAGTCCCAATTTTCTCGCATGGGTATTCAGCTTTGCAGGGCGCGTCAAAATTCTCTCACCCCAAGACGTGCTCGAGCGCTATCGGCAGCTTGCGCAGCTCGCGTGTTCCGAATGACAACCACCGCCCACCTCGCTCGTGCCGCACGCACCGGCGCACCCTCCTATTCCCGACAGTCTGTTTCAGTTAACCCGGCGCAGCATTTGTATTCATCGGATTTTGTGTGATTTCACCGCGCCCCCGGCGAACGAACAAAAATTCTCGCACGTCCATACCTGTTTTTGATTATTTCACTCTGTATTCGGAGGTGTTCAAATTATGTCGGCGCAGAAAAAGACAATACTTCTCGCAATTTGCGCGGCGCTTGCCGTTATTGCCGTCGCGGTCATAGCACTCTGGCCCAGCCTTCCGGCGCTATTTTCACCGGGAGCCAAGACGATAACTGTCGTCGTAAATTCTCAAGACGGCCCGCCGATCAACTACATAATGCGGACCGGTGAAAAGCACCTATCGGACGTGCTCAAGCAGCAGAATCTGATTGAGGGTGAGGAAGACGATCAGGGATTTTTCATCAACACGGTTGCGGGTGTTAGAGCCGACGCCTCTCAGCAGCAGTGGTGGTGCATCACCAAAAACGGCAAAACGCATATGGAATCCGCCGATAAAATCGCAATTCACGACGGGGATCAATACGAGCTCACTCTCACGACAGGTCATTAAATGGGATGTGATTGAATTTTTGATCTAATGCGCAGTTCGATCGTTTAATATCAGATATTTTCGTCAAAGCACAAGCAATCTTGCCGCAACTCGGAATCACATCAAAACTCCGAACGCCGACAATCGCGCAGACACCGCCTGCCGCGTGAAAATGGGTAGTGGCGTCATCCTGCGAAGCTGTCCGAACTTTATAACAATGCCGAAAGGCCGTATCTACACAGAGTAGATACGGCCTTTTCAAATTCATTAATTCATGCGCTCGGCACCGTTTCGCGTCCATTGCCTCTCGGCTTGAGCATTTCTGTTGTCTGTGATTGCAATTCAGCGCCTATACGTTTAAAAGATGCGCGTCAAGCTATTTTGTGAGAAACTTCCATGCCGCTATTTTGTTGATCATGCTGGAAATCCATGTGAACAATTCCGGCCACACGATCCATGTAAACACAATCAGTGCCAACATCACGAGAAAATAGAGCAGCGCGCCGCGCGCAAAGTCTCTCTTGTTTTTATTTACACCCCAACCGAACGCCCACCTGAACAGCATGACAATGTTGAGCACGGGGATGCCCAGCAAGAACAGCATTCCAAAAAAGCGAAATATGCCAAGGGGTTTCGTGAGCTCTTCCTCTGAGATGTTTGGCCGCTCTTTTTTCTTTTTTTCGGGCTTTACAGGTGCTGCCTCCAGATGTGCGGGGTTCGCTGAAATCTCTGCACTGTCGCTCACCGCGAGCTTTTCACCGCAAGTGGTGCAGAACTCTGTTCCGTCGGGCACCACGGCCCCGCATTTAGGACAATTCATACAGCATTTCTCCTTTTTACTTAAAATTCACTGGAATATTCATGACAAAAGGATACCATCTTTTCATCGTCATTACAATACAATTATTTCCTGCACACTCTTTTTCGGAGCCACTCATTGCGGGTTTGTAAAAGATACTGTATTATGATTGCTACCATGCCACACGGCAAAAAAACAATGCCGAGGCGGGTCGGCAGCCGCGATACTGGAAATTTGCGCATTCGGGACATTGCTCACACATCAATGCCGCATTCTCATTCACTTAAAACAGGAGCGCTCAATCAATGAAAAGCTTAAATTCGCACAAGTTGAGTTCGGCTATACTGCATCTTTTGGCAATGACGGCCGCGCTCGTGTTTTTGCTGAACCCAAAATTTATCCCTTTTTTGAGCGATAGCACACGTAATGCCCTCTCAAAGTCGCTTGCCGCTAATTTCGGGCGCGCCGCAAAAGATACAGACGAGTTTGCGTTGCTAAGTGTGCCGACGCTTGTAAACGTGCTTGCAGTCATCCTGCTGGTTTCGCTTATATCCAAACTGCTCCGGCTGATTTTGAGCAAGATGAATTTCAAGCGCAACCGCAGCCGGACTGTCGTTGAACTTATAAGCTCTGTCATCCGATACACGGCGGGGCTCACGATACTCGTGTGGTGCCTGTCTCTCGTCGGCGTCAATCTCGGCGGTATATTCGCAAGCCTCGGAATTTTGAGCCTGATTGTCGGCTTTGGCGCACAAAGTCTCATTGCCGACATTATAACCGGAGTTTTCATTATCTTTGAGGGACAGTACAATATCGGAGACGTGATCGTGCTCGACAATTTCCGAGGCACCGTCCGCAAAATCGGCGTGCGCACGACAACTCTCGAAGACGCAGGCGGCAATCTCAAGATAATCAACAATTCGGATATACGCAACATGCAAAATCTCTCGAGAAACCTCTCGGTTGCGCTGTGCGATATCAGCGTCTCTTACGACGACGATTTCGCCGAGACGGAAAAGAAAATTCTCGAGTTTTTGCCCGATATCACAGCGGCGCATCCCGAGCTTTTCGTCGGAAATGTGGAATATCTCGGTATCGAGCAGTTCGGTGATTCGGCGATAACGCTGCGATTTGTCGCGCATGTGCGCGAGGAGAACATCTTTGCCGCGACCCGCGCGCTGCGGCGCGAGGTTCGGCTCGGATTTACGAGGCACAGCATCGAGATACCGTACAATCGCCTCGTGATCCAATGCGACAGCCGCAATGATTTCTCTGAAAAGCTGTGAGAAGCAACGACTCCCGCGACCGACCCTCTCTTCTAAAGGATATCTTGTGCATACCGTGTGGCACCACCACAAACGGTGTCACCTTTTTGGCTCCTTGCATTCAGCTCATGTCTATGACCAATATGGCGGGAACTGCGTGCTTTCATGTTCGCCACCTCACACAAAAAATGACGGTTAACCGGTGAGATTTTTGCAGCTGCTGTGACGGGCTTGAAGTTGTCTTTTGCAATTCAGTCGTGTCTGCTCTGTTTGGTGGGTCGAGCATTTTAACGTGTCCGTCTTTGCTAAATCTAATTGCCAGTTTGCCTTAACAGGTGCGGCATTTTCAGTTTTGCTGTTTCTGAAGCTTTCGCAGCAGCTCGCCGTATCTTTCGCGGTTTGAAGCTGCAGAGAACCTGAGGTCGTTTGTTATATCTTGCAGAAGCATATCCTTTATCAATGGCACGTCGCCGACAGATTTTTTGCGGATTTCGTAGAAAAGTTCGTTGTCTCCAAATGCACTTTCGGCCGTTTCGATAGCATCTACCGAGTCAATGAGCAGCTCGACCGCCCTGTCCGCCTCACCTTTTCTAAGGTACACTTCGGCAAGCAGTCCATCCGACATCGAGAATTTCATTGCAAACAGTTCTGAGAGCTTTTTGTGAAGCTCAAGCAACTGTATCGCCCGCTCGTCACTCTCACACAGCGTTTTGTCTGCAAGAGAACACAGATATGTCAGCGCTATGTTCAGAGTTTGAAAAAGCGCGCTTTGCAGAAGTTCTCTCGCCTCATGCACCCTGCCCTGGCGGCTGCGGATGCTCGCAAGCAGCTGAACCGGCGCGGGTTCGGCTTTCGGAAGCTCGTTCAAAATTGCCTCCGCGCCATCCAAATCCCCCTCTGCGATCTTTATGCTTGCAAGCATATGTGCTGCACTCGCGCAGAGCGCGGCGTCTCCGCTTGCTAAAATCTCCTCCAGCTGGATCTTTGCAAAGCTTTCTGTCTCTCCCCGCTCGACAGAGTCGTCCGCATTTATGATTGGAAGCCCCCTCACAACCGCGGCGAGATTAAACTTGAGAGCGTTGCAGTTTGGATATTCGTATAGCAGCTCATTCGCAAGCTCAAGCGCTTGCCTCGCGCCGCAATTGCGACATCTGTCGGCGACCTCATTCGCGAGCGTTCCCACCTGTTCGCCTGAAAGTTTTGCTTCAAATGAAAGCAGAACATTCACGTTTGTCCCGAGCGCCCTTGCAATCGGAGCAAGCAGTGTGATGTCGGGATAGCTCGCCACTGTCTCCCATTTGCTGACAGCGGCAGCGGACACTCCGACGAGTTCCGCAAGCGACTTCTGTGTGAGGTTTTCGCTTTTTCTGAGATTTGAAATCAGCGAACCAATCTGAAGTTTCATGATAATCCACCTTCACTATTTTGAGCAAAGCGCTTTGTTCAAGTTATAGTATATTCTCAAACACCGCCGTCCACAATGGAGGCAAGGTTGCCTGACAGTTGTTTGATGTCGATTGCAGGTTGAGTTTGGGTATCTAACTATTTTTTTAGACTGCAAAAAAGCTCACCATCGCGAAAACGCACAGGGCGCATGGGCAAAATGGTGAGCTTTTTGTAATGTGTGTTATACCTTGGGCAAAATTTGCACGCCCTCATTCGGGAAGCAGGTTTTCCTGTGTTTTGGGGTCAAACAGCTGCGCGCGCAACGCCGAAAATGTTATCGCAATCTCGTCCTTGTCTTGAAACCCGCCATGCTTGAGCGCGGCGCTGTCCGTCGCAATGCTCATGACGCACTCGCGTTCGCATGCGGTGAGGTGAACACAGATTTCTCCGCCCATCAGCTCTGACAATTCAACTGTGGCTATCACTGCGCCGCCGTCGTCTTTATCTGCTATTGTGAGATTTTCGGGGCGTATTCCGAGGATAAGCTCGCGCGATTCGATACCCGATGACGAGAGTCTGCTGCTCTGTTCACCATCCAGCTCGATCACCGCATTTCCAAGATGAATCGAATATCGTCCTCTTTGCTCTTCGAGCTTCACGTCGAAGAAATTCATCTGAGGAGTCCCGATAAATCCCGCGACAAAGATGTTTGCCGGGTGCAGAAAAACGTGTTGCGGCGCGCCGATCTGCTGTATGCGGCCGTCCCTCATTATCACAAGGCGATCGCCGAGCGTCATCGCCTCGACCTGGTCGTGTGTGACATAGATAAAGGTGGTGTCGACCCTGCGGCGCAGCTTGATTATCTCCGCGCGCAGTTCGGTTCGAAGCTTTGCGTCAAGATTGGACAGCGGCTCGTCCATCAAAAACACCGCCGGCTCACGCACAAGCGCGCGTCCTATCGCAACGCGCTGCCGCTCTCCACCCGAAAGCTGATTGGGGCGGCGGTGCAAAAGTTCAGTTATACCCAGAAGCTCGGCGGACTCTTTAATTCTTTGATCCATCTCCGGCTTTGAGACGCCGTCGGCTTTCAGCGGGAACCCCATGTTCTCATAGACTGTCATGTGTGGATAGAGCGCGTAGTTTTGAAAGACCATTGCGACATCTCGGTCTTTTGGCGGGATGTCGTTCACCAATCTTCCGCCGATATACAGCTCGCCCTCGGAAACCTCCTCAAGCCCTGCAATCATACGTAACACCGTGCTTTTTCCACATCCTGAAGGTCCGACAAGCACCACAAATTCTCTGTCCTCAACTTCGAGATTGAAGTCCTGAACCGCGGCGAGGCTGCCGTCATATACCTTGCTGACGTCTTTCAGCGTGATTTTTGCCATAGCTTTTGCCTGACACCTCACGGGACCGCTCGGCGTCTTGTGCCCTGAAAGCTCTGCTTTCCGAGCACACCTGTCGGCAGTTCTCCAAACTGCCGACCCGCAGGCCGGAGGCAGATTCGGCTCTCCTTCTTTGCGCGTCGCGGAAAATTTTCGGAGTTGCCGCGACGACGGCATTATTTTGTGGAGGGTATCAGCGAAAGCGCCTCGTCGTCACCGACAATAATCACATTCCCGTGGAGCTGAAGCACCGAGGCCGGCACGCCGGGTGTGACCGGGCCGAAAAACGAGTCGCGCACGGCTTTAGCCTTGCTTTCACCGTTGACAACCAACACGATCATGCGGGACTGCATGATGTTTCCAATGCCCATCGTGTAGGCAAAATGCGGAACTTTTCCGTCCTCAAAAAAGCGCTTGTTCGCGTTTATTGTGCTCTCTGTGAGCTCAACACAGTGTGTGTCAAGAACAAACTCGGAACCAGGCTCGTTAAATCCGATATGCCCGTTGTGTCCGAGGCCGAGCAGCTGAAGATCAATCCCGCCCAGTGAGCGAATGACCTCGTTGTAGCGCGTGCACTCCTCGTCACTTTCGCTCACAAGTCCGTTTGGAATGTTGACGTTTGTGGGGTTGATGTTTATCTTGCCAAAAAGATGCTGCTGCATGAAATAGCGATAGCTGTGGCTGTCCTCTCCGCTCATTCCCTTATATTCGTCGAGATTTACCGTTCTAGTGTTTGAGAAATCGAGGTCGCCATGTGTACATTTTTCAACGAGCTGTTCGTAGATACCTATCGGGGTAGACCCCGTCGCGAGACCCAGCACCGATTCGGGTTTTAAGGTTACCTGAGCCGAAATGATGTTTGCGGCTTTGCGGCACATGCCCTCGTAGTCTGTCGCTCTGTAAATTATCATCCTTTTAATTTCTTCTTTCTTTGAAGATTTATGAGATTTTTTCAGCACTCCCTATCCGCAAAAAAGCGGCCGCGCCTCGCGGCATCCCGCTATCTTTCTCTGCTGATCACGCGGCCGATTGCCGCGTCACAATCGCATTTCGTCAGCGGCGGACGCAGATCAAAATCTCGCATTTATTATACACGATAAATTATCCATACGCTATATTTTCTCCGTTGTTATCTCAAAAAAAATACTTGCAGTCACTTTTCGGTTGCGCCTCATATCCTGCGGTTGTCTTTTTGTGTCACACATTATATAATTACATAAAAACAGGAAGTGAATCAAAACATGGACAAACTCGCGGACATCCCCGTAATAGTCCCCTCATTGCAACCCGACGACCGAATCATACACGTCGCCCGTGAGCTGCTCGCGAGCGGGCTTCAGAATATAATTGTGATTGACGACGGCAGCGGCCCCAACTACTCCTCATATTATGAAGAGCTCACAGATCTTGGCTGCACCGTGATTCACCACGCAGTCAATCTCGGAAAGGGTCGGGCGCTGAAGACTGCGTTCAATTATTGCTTTCTGAATTTTCCCGACCTTGTCGGCTGTGTAACCGTCGATTCAGACGGCCAGCACTCTGTGCAAAATGCGCTCGAATGCATAGAGGCACTCACGATGCACCCCCACTGTCTCATAATGGGCTGCCGCGACTTTTCGAGCGACAATGTGCCATTTAAAAACAGATACGGAAACAAAATCACTGTTGGCATGTTCAAGACGATCTGCGGAGTGTCCTGCTCGGACACCCAAACGGGGCTGCGTGCGATACCCGCAGATTTCATGCGCACACTGATGAACGTTTCTGGTGAGCGATTTGAGTTTGAATCCTATATGCTGGTCGAGTCTAAAAAGTGCGGCTTTAAAATCTTTGAAGTGCCGATCGAAACGATCTATCAGGAAACATACACCACACACTTCAACCCATTTCGCGATTCGTTAAGAATATACGCTATATTTTTCAAATACATCGCAAGCTCGGTCTTTTCAACATGTGTGGATCTCGCGCTCTTCACTCTCGGCGTCTGGCTTCTCTCCGGAATCGCTCCGACACTCTATATAACAATCGCGACAATCGTCGCCCGCATCATCTCGTGCGCAATCAACTACACCCTGAATCTCAAGACGGTGTTTAAAACCGATTCGCAAAACTCCCTGCTCAAATATGCGGTGCTCAGCGTCGTGATCATGTTGCTCTCAGCGCTCGGAGTGACCCTGCTTCACCGCGTGCTCAACATCTCTGAGCTTCCCGTGAAAATTATCGTCGACGTTGTTCTCTTCATCGTCAGCTTTATGTCACAACGCGAGTTTGTTTTTGCGGAAAAGAAAAACAAAGAACAGTCAGAATAACCAAAAAATGTCTGTCCCTGTAACTTGAGCAAATTTCCCACCTCAAAAACGTCTTCATCTATTTAGTCCGCGCTTTTCGCCTGCACTCTTAATTTCCTTGCTCATATTAAATCGCGAGAGATAGAAATGTTTTTGCAGTACGTCATAAATCCAAAGCCCCGAAAATCTTTCAATCAATACTTGCATAAAGACGGCAATTTTTCACTTAAAAAACAAACCCTGCTGATTTATTTCAGCAGGGCTGTTAGTTGCATCCTATATTTGTGTGTTTAAAATCAAGCACCGCATCGGCACTCTCAAAGGTAAGCTGAAACAAAACGAGAGAAGGCAATAGATCGGGAATGCTCATAATATACTCCGGCGGCTTTGCGAGAAACTTTTATTTGATTTTTTCTACGGAAACGATACTTTTACGAGCCATACCGTTTTTCACGCGAATATGTTCTTCACCGTTGTCCGTAATGGTTGTAAAGGCAACATAAGGGTTTTACTCCAGTTCTGCAATCTTTTGGTTGTCTGCAAAGCTTGAAAAGGACGGTATTTTTTTGTCATGATCATAATAAAAATGGACATTAGGAAATCCATTTACCGAGTTTACCAGGGCAATTGCAGTCTGTGACTGCAATATTCGTTTAAATTCTTTTCTATCATCCCATATACTGTTTCTCCTTTTTCTTTTTAGGCATTGGCAGCTCAGCGCAAGTGGTCGATATAAATGTTGCCAAAAAATCTCTATCATCAATTTCTTTAAAAACAATATGTGGTTTTGCACCATTGTAGGGCAGCGTGCACTCGGCGTTTGACAGTAATTTACCTGCGGCAGATGTCGGTTTAACCTATACTTAATTATCGCAAATTAGTCCCGGCACCTTGCCATAGCAGTAGATGGTATAATCGCCAAACATCTTTTTATTGGTGATTTCCCCTGCAAAGCTCATCTGCTCACAATCATATGCAACATAATCAGGTGAAGATGCCATATATACAATCTCTATTCTATTGATCTTATTTTGTAAATGAACCTATCTCAATTAAATTTCCCTCTGGGTCATCAACATAGCAAGTTCGCTGTCCCCAAGGTTCTGTTGTAGGCTCTAAGATGGGCACTGCACCATTTGAAACTACCATTTCAACTGTATCATCTACCTCAGCATAGTTTTCGACACTCATAGCAATTTCATAATGACCATTTACATCATCCGCATAAGAAAAAGGTCTTTTGGTTATTTGTTCAAAATCATTCCTGCGATAAAGCAAAAACAAAGTTTCGTCTTTCGCAAGATAGACATTGCTTGCATTTTCTTCTTCCTTTATTTCAAAACCTAGGACATCACGGTAAAATCGCACCATCGTTGGCATATCTTTTACAAAAATTCCAAAGCCATCTAATTTCATAAAATTTATCTCCTTTGTTCTTTCTGATGGGAATTCGCAATACCGTTTTCATCTTGGAAATTTCCGCTTTTCGTGGGTCAGAAAGGTAAATTTCGTGATGACGGAGAGTTTATGATAAATCACTTTGCAGACTATGCTCTGCCATAAATGCTTTCATTTTTCAAGTGTTGCAGGCTCATCATCAAAGCTGCCCTTATGCACACACTGCACGCACAGTCCTTCTGTAAAAGTTACAAGTCTTGCTGCCCTAAGGTTAAGATGCGGCTTTTTCTTTGCTGTAATTTTGCGGGCAGTGATGAATAACTCACCTGTCACAAAATCCGGCTGGCGAATCATTGATGTCCAGCAAAACTCAGACTTGCTGCTATAATCAAACATCTCACCATCGGCAAGCCCCCAGAGCCCCTCCAGCGTCAGCACAACATATTCCTTGGAATGCCAGCAGAGGACAGCAGCTCAACATCACGATAAATCGTGGGGGGGGGAGACCTCAAAACACTTTGCCATTTCTCCCGCTGGGATATTCTCCTGAGCAGTAAATATACAATTTCAAATAATCTGTTAATTTGCGCATCATTATACCTCTTTGCTTTTATTATAAGAGGATAGCCCAGCTGAATGCTGCATCGTTGTTTTGCCCAATGTCCCTCTTTTAACAGGGTGCCTTTTATAACGTGCAGCGCTCAAATTTTAAAAGCTGAAGCATACAACTCTCTGAGCGCTTTGGCACTTGTAACAGACAAAAACAGCCTCACCCTTTAAAGAGCGAGGCTGTTTTGAACTAAATTTTAACAGTGACCCTATCCGAGCGCGACGTCCAATACCATCATAATCAAAAATCCGACAATGACGCCGATTGTTCCGGTGTGCGAATGCTCACCAAGATGTGCCTCGGGGATTAATTCTTCAACGACTACATAGAGCATTGCGCCCGCCGCGAAGCTGAGCATCCACGGCATAAGCGGCAGCACCGAGCCCGCGATCACCACTGTGAGGATTCCGAAAATCGGCTCCACTATTCCCGACATCGCCCCGGTTAAAAATGCTTTTCCTGTGCCGAGACCCTCCTTGCGCAGCGGAAGCGAGATTGCCGCACCTTCGGGGAAGTTCTGAATCCCGATTCCTATCGCGAGAGCAACCGCCGCCGCATATCCGTCGCCGCGGTGGAACGCGAGGGAAAACGCGAGTCCGACCGCCATGCCCTCGGGAATGTTATGCAGCGTGACCGACAGAACCAGCATGGTCGTGCGCTTAAGCGACGACTTCATACCCTCCGGATTGTTTTCACCGATATGCAGATGCGGCAAAAGCCGATCGAGCAGCATGAGAAATGCGACTCCTATGATAAGTCCGCCAGCCGCGGGTATCCATCCTATTTTACCCTCTTCCTCCGCCATTTCAATCGCGGGAATGAGCAGCGACCAAACCGATGCCGCTATCATAACTCCCGCCGCAAATCCCAAAAATATCCTCTGGAATTCCGCACTTATCTCTTTCTTGAACAAAAATACCACCGCCGCCCCCAACACTGTCATGAGGAACGTGAAGCCGGTGCCGGCACTTGCCATCAACAATGCCTCACCCATAGTTATCTCCCCGCCTTCTTTATTTAGTCTATTCGAGCGGTGCAAAATGCGTTACCGTCAATTTGCTCGCGCAATCAAATTTCGATTTATTCTATCATTTTTCGCCCTCTCTCGCAAGACTTTGCCTTGACACCAAATTAGAGTACATGTATTATAATACCCTCAAGGGGGCGGAAGATTATGGGACACTCACTCGTTGACAAGACAAGCGCAAAGCGGCTGCTGGCGTGGCAATTTGGGCTCTGTCTCTGCGTTTATTTTGCAGCAAACTTATTCTTGTTTTACAAGCAGGCAACCGTTGCGTTTTATGGTGCCTATTTTTCCGACCTTCCCGAGCACCTTGGCTGGGCATGCTACACTGATTCCTTTTTGAATATACCCTCGCAAGCGAGAGTCTACCCTCTGTTTCACCTGCTCGTCAGGCTTTTTTCCGTAGTTTTCGACACCGAATGGTCGGGCGCGATACCGCTTGCGCTCTGCAACTGCGCAAGCGCGGTGCTCCTGTATTATTACATCTGCCGCATGGTCAAAAATTCGGAATACAGTGTCACTGTCTTCGGAAAAAAACTCAATTTAACCCACGCGATTCCCGGGCTTCTCACTTTTTCGCTGCTCCTTGCGTCGATGCTCATTCTGCCAATCAAAAATCTCGCGGGTGGCGAGTGGCACGCCTATCTCGGAGTTTTCACTCCCAATCCTTGGCACAACCCCACATATATTGTGGCGAGGCCGTTCGCTATAATATGTTTTTTTGAGTTTTCCGAGCTGTTTGATCTGCACGACGAATCGTTCACGTTTCCGCGTCTTGCGCTCTTCTCCTCCTCGCTGTTGCTCGCAACCTTTGCAAAACCGTCTTTCGCAATTGTCTTTCTTCCCGTCGCAGGCATCATGATGCTCGTCAAATTGTTTTCTAAGAGCTGGCGCCGCATCCTGCTCTTCGGTATCGCATACATCCCGACCTTCGCACTGCTTGCATGGCAGTATCTGCTGATATATGTGCAGGACACAAAATTGAGCGGAGAGGGAGGACTCGAATTCACTCTGGGCGGTGGATGGGAGATTTTTTCTCCCTGCATCCCACTGTCGATAGTTCTTGCCGGAGCTTTCGGTCTTGTTGTGCTTGCGTTTAACATCAAGCACTTCCGCACGGCGCCGACTGTTTATCAGCTCGGTGTTTACATATACCTCTGCTCGCTCGCCGAGGTATATTTTCTTTATGAAAACAACTACCGCAAGGCGCACGCCGACCTCTTTTGGGGTTATATGTACGGCCTGTTTTTTCTCCTCCTCGCGTCGGTCTCGCTGCTTCTCAAGCAACGGGGCGAGCATCCCAAATTCGAGCGCGCGTCTTGGATTGTGTTCGCGCTGCATATACTGTGCGGAATCGGATATTTTGCCTGGCTGCTCACAGGACGATTTTATTTTTAATTGCGAGGCACTTGCAACTCGTCGCATTTCTAAGCGCAGCCGCGAGACGCCCTGCCGTTTAAAGCCGCGCCCCACCGCTTCGCGTTCGCCTGCTGTTTGTTTTGCATCATCCCACGCCTTACCCCCCAGACAGCTTCTGCAGCAAGCCGCACTTGTTTACCTCTTGCTTTAAACTCATCTCAATTCGCCGATTGGCCGCGAGACGCCCTGCCCTTTAAAGCCGCGCCTCTATTTCGCTCAAGATCAGCGAAAGCCGCGCCTCACCGCTTCGCGTTCGCCTGCTGCTGTGCCTTCTGTTTATGTCCCTGCTTATACCCCTCGCCAGATTCTCCGGCAAATTAAGTTCCTTTACACTTGAAGCGGGCCATTTGCAATTTTGAGCTTCATCTCACCTGCCAAACACAGATACAATAGCCATGAGCAAAATACTATAATAAATGTGGAAGCGCACTGTAAGACGCTACTTGTTGTGGTTAATGCACAAAACCTGCGCATATTTTGTAGGGGCGACCATGTGTCGTCCGCTAACTCTGCATTTTGCTCGTGACTACAGATACAATGCTTTTAAAATCATGCACTCTCACTCCCTTCGCAAGAGGGGGTTTTTTGTTGCCGAAAACCTTAAGTTCTTGACATATTTAGATGTGCGGAATATACTGAATGCATCAAGTCGCCTATTTGGCCGACTGTGAGAAAGGTGCAATTTTTATGCATTCGATCCGACTGTGTCAGCTTCAAAAAAAACTCGACCGCCGCTTTGACGGAGCGGTTTCCGCACAGCTGTGCGACGGCGTTATGACGGTGATGGGAAGTCTGTGCAGCTGGGACGATATCATTCTTGCATGCAGCATGTGCGCCGACTCCAAAGCGCGCTGGCATGTTGTCAACGATATAGAATTTACCGGAGCCGAAATACAGCCCGCGCGTCTGCCCGCGGTGAGAGACTCGGCATTGCAGGGCACACATCCTGACGTGCTCGTTATAGGCGGTGGGATTTCAGGCGCGTCCATCGCTCGCGAACTGACGCGCTACGACCTTGACGTGCTTGTTACAGACAAGGAAAGCGATGTCGCAACCCACGCATCCTCCAGAAATGACGGTCAGATTCACACGGGAATCGACCTCTCATACGGCACGCTCAAACAAAAGTATGTCGTGCGCGGCAACGCGATGATGGAGAAGGTATGTTGCGAGCTTGACGTGCCATTCGAGCACTGCGGACAGTTGGTCGGCCTGTGCTCGCCGCTGCTGCGGCCGATAGCGCATATTTTTGCATGGCAGCGCAGGATGATAGGCGTCAAGGACACAAGAGTAATCGGCAAGAAAGCACTTCGAGAGATGGAACCGAATCTCAATCCCGATTTCGCATTTGCGATGTACAACCCCGAAACCGGCAGGCTTTGCCCTTATGCACTCACGATTGCATACGCCGAGAACGCGGTGCAAAACGGCGCACGAATCTCGCTCGACACGGCCGTTATCGGGATGACGATCGAGCGCGGAGAGATTGTCTGTGTCCACACCAACAGAGGCGACATCTACCCGAAACTTGTGATTAACGCTGCGGGCGTCTTTGCCGAAGATATCGCAAAAATGGCTCAGGACAGATTTTATTCGATTCACCCGCGTCGCGGCACCAATTCAATACTCGACAAAAAAGTCGGGCCGCTCGTGCGTTCGATAGCTACTATAAAACGACTCGGCGGCGGAAAGCAGCACACCAAGGGCGGTGGGACGATACACACGATTGACGGCAACCTGCTCGTCGGGCCCGACGCCGCCGAAACTTACGAAAAGGAGAATTTCGCGACGTCGCGCGCGTCGATAGACACTGTCTTTGCAAAGCAGCGCGACACCGCGCCCGAGCTTTCAGAGCGCGATATAATAACCTATTTCACGGGTGTGCGCGCGTGCACATTCGAGGAGGACTTCATAATTGAGCGCGGCAGAAAAACTCGAAATCTCATCCACTGCGCCGGAATACAGTCACCCGGTATTACCACTGCACCCGCTGTCGCAACGGACATTGCATCGCTCGCCACGGATATTCTGCGCGAGAGATGTGAAGTGTACCCCAACGCGGACTTTGACCCATTTCGCAAGGGAATCGTTGCGGTGCGCTCTCTTCCCCATGCCGAACGCGAGACACTAATCGCTGAAAATCCCGATTACGGCGAAATCATCTGTCGCTGTGAGGAGATAAGCCGCGGCGAGATAATCGACGCGCTCGAGCGACCGTTTTGCGTGCCGACCGTCGACGGTGTCAAGCGCCGCGTGCGCCCCGGAATGGGTCGCTGTCAGGGCGGCTTCTGCATGCCGCTCGTCATCGACATAATAGCCGAGCACGAGGGCATTTCACCCGAGCGTGTGAAAAAAGGCTCGGATGGCGCATACATAACGCTCGGAGCAACGAGGGGGCAGACACGATGAGAGATTGCGACGTAACCGTGATAGGAGGTGGCCCGGCGGGTCTTGCCGCCGCGATTTCCGCAAAAAAAGCCGGCGCGAATGTCGTGCTCATCGAGCGCGAACCTCGGCTGGGAGGCATACTAAAGCAATGCATACACGACGGCTTCGGTCTGATGCGCTTCGGGCAAAAGCTGTCTGGGCCGGAATACGCGGCGCGGTTCGTGTCCGAATTGCACTCGCTCGACATAACCGCGCTTACCTCAACCTTTGTAACGCGCATCGATAAGGAAGATAGTGATTTTTGCGTCGTCACAACAAGCCGTGACGGTCTCTTCTCCTACCGCTCGGGCGCTTTGGTTCTCGCGACCGGATGCCGCGAGCGCACATCCAAACAAGCGGGGATACACGGCACACGCCCTGCGGGAATTTTCACCGCCGGAACCGCTCAGCGCCTGCTCAACATCGACGGCCAACTTCCGTGCAAAAACTGCGTGATTCTCGGAAGCGGCGATATCGGTCTCATCATGGCGCGCAGGATTACGCTTGAGGGCGCGCGGGTGCTCGGCGTATACGAGGTGAAAGCATCACCGTCAGGCCTTGCGCGCAATATAAGCCAGTGTCTCGACGATTTTGACATACCGCTTCATCTTTCATCCACCGTGATGCGGACTTTCGGAAACGATCGGCTCACGGCTGTCGAGATCGCCGACGTCGACGCAAACATGAAACCGATTGTCGGGAGCGAGCGGGTGGTCGAATGCGACGCGCTTATTCTTTCAGTCGGTCTGATACCCGAAAACGAGCTTGCCGAAAATCTCGGCGTGCAGCTTGATTGCAGGACAAAAGGCCCTTCGTGTGACGAAACTCTGATGTCTAACATCGGCGGCGTGTTCTCGTGCGGCAACGCGCTGCACGTCAACGACCTTGTGGACTATGTTTCCGAGAGCGGCGAGCTCGCCGGTGCTGCTGCGGCGCACTACGCGCTCGGCGATCCGGTTAACGCTCACGGTTTTGCAAAAATCGAATGCGACCAATCGCTCCTCTACTGCGTCCCCGCCCGATTTTGCCCCAATAGCCCTGCGGCGCTCCCGCTCTATTTTCGCTCGCGCGAGCCGCATAAAAAGAGCCGCCTTGTCGTCAGCGTAAACGGCGAAACTCGTTTTGAAAAGAAATTTTCCCGCCTGTCTCCGCCCGAGCTTGAGAGGGTTGTGATCGACCCCGCCGTGTTAAAAGCTCGCGTGGGGGACACTGTTATACTGTCTGTTTCGGAGGTGTAATATATGAAAGAACTGACATGTATCGAATGTCCGAACGGCTGCACGCTCATCGCGGACGAGAAAGACGGGAGCATAACGGTAAGCGGAAACTCCTGTCCCCGGGGTGAGTCGTTTGCCGTTTCTGAGCTCACCCACCCTGTCCGCACGCTGTGCTCGGTTGTCGGAACGTCGTTTGAGGGTGCCCCCGTGCTGCCTGTGAGGACGAGCGGACCGATTCCCAAAGAGCGCGTGTTCGATGTTATGAAAGAGCTTAAAAAATATGTCCTGCACGAGCGCGTCGGCATCGGAGATGTTATAATTAAAGATCTTCTGAATCTCGGTGTCGATATTGTCGTGACAGACAATCTGCTTAATGAAACGGAGTTAAATCGATGAGCAAGCCATATAAAGATTTTGAACCGTTGTGGGTGCAACAGGCAGCACCGGAAAAAAGTTGGCGCTCGGTCTTTCGCTGGGGAGATCCGACACTTGTGAAATATCCTAAAGAAAGTCTCTATAAGCTCATGAAAGAGAAGTTCTGTATGACCGACGATGACTTCTCTCATTATGACGGCGACATCGGTTACGGGGAGGTGACGCTGAGCACTCCGTGCGCGCTGGCGGAAGATCACCTGTGCGCGCTTCGCGCAATTGTCGGTGAGGATTTTCTCTCGGTTGACGATTACGCTCGCGCCGCCGTCGCCTACGGAAAAACAGGGTACGACGCGCTGCGACTGCGCAAATGCAAGATTGACCGCGCACCCGACGCGGTGCTCTATCCGGACACAACCGAACAGGTGGAGCAAATTGTTGCATATTGTGACGAACACGCGATTCCTCTTTACGTTTATGGTGGAGGCTCAAGCGTGACACGCGGCGTGGAAGCGACGAAGGGCGGAGTGACGCTCGACATGCGCCGTCGCTTCAACAAGGTTATATCTTTTAACGAAATCGACCAGACGATAACTGTGCAAGCGGGCATGAGCGGTCCGCAGCTCGAGAGCTGTCTAAACGACGCCATGTCCCAATTCGGAGCAAAACGTGCGTATACCTGTGGGCACTTCCCGCAATCGTTTGAATATTCAAGCGTTGGGGGCTGGGTAGTCACGCGCGGCGCAGGACAGAACAGCACCTACTATGGCTGCATCTCGGACATAGTGGCAGCTCAGCGCTACGCAACCCCTGCGGGTACTGTGCAGACGAGCTGCTATCCACGCGAGGCGACAGGTCCGAACCTCAACCAGATCATGATGGGCGGCGAGGGAACTTTCGGCGTACTCACCGAAGTGACGCTGCGCATTTTCCGCTACATGCCCGAAACACGAAAAAGATTTTCCTTCATATTTAAAGATTGGGAGACCTCACAGCGCGCTGCTCGAGAGATGATGCAGTGCGAGGCGGGATTCTCCTCTGTGTTTCGGCTGTCCGACCCGGAAGAAACCAGTCTCATGCTTCGGCTGTACAACGTCGATGAGACCCCGCTCGCGCCGTTGCTCGACCTTTGCGGTTATAAGGATATGGAGCGATGTCTCTTCCTCGGTTTCACCGACGGCGAGTGCGGATTCTCGAAAAATGTCGCAAAAAACATAAAGAAAATCGCCCGCCGCTTCGGGGGTATGAGCCTCACGGGTTACGTCTGCAAGAGCTGGGAACACGGGAGGTTTACCGACCCATATTTGCGCGACACGCTCATGGATTTCGGCATCGTCACCGACACGCTTGAATGCACAGTTAACTGGTCCAACATGGATCAGGTTCACCGAGAGGTTCGGGAGGTTTGTCACGCGCTGCCCAACACAATCGTCACCACTCACATGTCCCACTGTTACCCGCAGGGCGCAAACCTCTATTTCATTTTTATTACAAGAATGGACAATGCTGAGGAGTTTCTCCACTATCACGCCAGCATTCTCGACGCCATCTGCCGAAGCGGGGCTGCTCTCTCTCACCACCACGGAATCGGGAAAATGTTTGCCCCGTGGCTTGAAAGCTCACTCGGAACAACCGAATACGGCATCATCCGCACGCTCAAGAGCTACTTCGACCCGCATGGCGTGATGAACCCCGGCGGGACGCTTGGGTTGGATCTTGCGGACAGCGAACGCGTAAAAACAGTCCCCCGCCGCGTCTAGGCAATCCACAAAACAGCGGTGCGATAAGACCATTATTAGCTTCCTCTTTTCCCGCGCAAGCAATCCCCCCATCCGGGCATTTCCGGCTGTGAGCAAACCCCGGGCGCACTTGCGCAGCATAAACACAGTTAACTCGGCAAACACGGCTATGCGCCAATTTTACGATTCGCGCGTATCTTTTATAATCAGACCGCGTCCCCATCGTGAGACAAATCGGATTATTGTTGAATACCTAAATCAAATGCGCATCGGCGCGTGGCGATGCGGCTACTTTTGAAAACCGTGATAAAATGCACATTGACAAGAGGGAGCAAACTCATTTAATCCATTATCAAACACACTTCTCCGCGCGCTTTCTCGTTTTGCGAAAGCGCGCGCGTTCGCAGCGATGCTCCTCTGGGTCATCTCGCAATTTAACCTCGACAAATTTCCAATTTGATGATAGAATATCAACCGTACCGAGCACAAACAGCAACACCTTTGCACTCACCATCGTGCAGGGTGGTTTAAATGATTTTCGCCGCCCTGGTTCTCAGTCTTGCTGTTATAATTTCAGTCCGCTTTTTTGAGTTTTACCGAAAATCGCGTTTGTCTTGTCCTTTTTTTGCTTTTCAGCCATTGTTTTCAGAGCGCCGCGATTTTGACCGCCGCTTGGTTGACACGCGCAGATTTATGCGTGTTTAAATATACACATGCGCCTGTAGCTCAGCTGGATAGAGCGTTGGACTCCGACTCCAAAGGTCGCAGATTCGAATTCTGTCAGGCGCACCACGTCGAAACACCCCTGTATGGCATCGCTTTTGCTTTGCAAAAGCTCACGCCATGTGTTGAGGTGTTTCTCCCTTTTCCGCAAAAAGGCACACTCGGCCCGCCTGTTCGGTTGCAAGCGCCCTCACGACGACTCCCCGTCGGCTACCACCTACCACCTTTTTGCGGGTTTGAGGCTTCGTCTTGGGTGTCTTTTCCGTTCGTACAGCACAAAGGACAACAACATTCCGTTATTAGAGTGTTGTTTCTTTTTTTGCCGTGAAAAATTTGATATACTTCAAAATAAGTTGTTTGTATTTTATTTCTGGATTATAGAAATTCCTCTATGTCGGACAGGCGCGCATGTGAAAACCCAATTGTGCAAATGCTTGCGATCTCCAATCGACGGGTAGAAAAACAAACGCTTTTTACGTTTGCCACACCAATTGATGGCCAACCGCAGTGGATTCGGTTTTTTTATAAACTGCGGCTCAATGCTGAAAATATACTTTGCAAGCCTCAAGAAAAGCCGTGTGCAAAATTGGAGTAAGCGGGGACAACTCAAAGCGCAGCTAGGAATCAAAATAATTTATGTCAGCATTAAATTTGCAATGAAAAGGAAGCGAACTTCGATGAAGTGCCCATATTGCGGCGAAGAAATGGAACAGGGAATTTTGCGGGCAAACGGAAATATACGCTGGATGCCATTGGATGCAAAAGAACCGCTGATTTACTCTCGAGAAAAATACGAGAAACAGCAAGCTGTTTTGTTTCCTCCATACTGGAGTGACAAAAGCTGGTGCTGCGAAGAAACAATTGCATTTGCCTGTTGCAAGTGCAAAAAAATGATTGTTGATTTTCCCCTAAAATAAGCACCTCTTCGCTGTGCCAAGGTCTGCTGCGCAAAACGGCAACCGCTGATCTCAAAAACAATTACCGCTTCAAAATGGGCTGCCGCGTTTTCGCAGGAAGACTTGGCGTCCCATCTTTTATTTGATATAGTGGAAAACAAAGACTTGTTATGTAGGACGAATATCGATTAATAACAACTTGCAAAGGATATGCAATGAAACCTAGAGAATTGCTGAATGCTCTGACAATTGCAGAAAGATTAAAAGATGCTACACGCCACTGCTACACCTCTCAAGGCAGGCATGAGAGTGTTGCCGAGCACAGTTGGATGATGACGGTAATGGCGTATTTTATGAAAGATCAGTTTCCCGACGCCGACATGGACAAGGTGATCCGAATGTGTATAATTCATGATTTGGGCGAAGCTTTTACCGGCGACATTCCGTCGTTTGAAAAGACGCAGGCAGACGAAGAAACAGAAGAATCTCTTTTGATGAATTGGGTAAAATCGCTGCCCGAGGAATGTGCAAAAGAAATGACGGCGCTCTATGAAGAAATGGCAGAGTGCAGCACGCTTGAAGCTAAAATCTATAAGGCAATTGACGGTCTTGAAGCGGTGATACAACACAATCGCTCTGCCCTGTCAACTTGGATTCCTAAAGAATATGAGCTCAACAAAACTTACGCCGAAGATAAGGTTGCATTTTCAGAATACCTGACGGCTTTGAGACAATCTGTGAGAGAAGATACTCTCGCAAAAGTGAGTGAAACTTGATTCTCGACCCCACGACACGCTCTTGTGTTTTATCTGCAAAACCCGCCCGCCGTTATCCCCTCACTCATGTTAACCCCGAAGCTTTTAAATATCGCATCCGGACGGGAGTTATATGGCTTAAACTCTATACAGCTGTGACTTGTAACGCGATCTGGGATTACCCCCTCCCCGGTGTGCTTTTGCTCTTTGTTTACAAAACACATCCTGCTTTACCCGCTCAAGCTCTGCAAAAACAGAACCTATCGATATGCCGCTCCGCGAAAAAGCGGCAGAGTGGAGGCACTTATGATTGAAATTGTATTTAACGACAGCGCTTGTGGCAGCCTCAAGATGGCACAGCATTATGGCGAGGGAAAATATATCGGTGGCGCCACCAGTGTGATTCTCAGCCATAAGGATGGCAGTGCGCCGACGCAGGAGGAGCTCGAGAGCGCGCAAAAGGCGGAAGAAGAACAAAATCGTTTGGACTGGAACAACACGAACACGGCTCCTATGGGAGGGAATCCGCAAGATGTTTTCGGGTTCAATTTAATTCTCAGTGTTGGTGATATTTCAGCGGATGACTTTGCAAACAAGCGGCAAAAGGCCATTGATGGTCTTTGGAACATCTATCCTGATAATCCATCTGATGTATCACTCAATGTTGCGGTCGAATTGCAGAAAACGCTCAAAATTATTCGTGAACGGGCATTGCGCGGCGAAGGTATCCGAATCTGGTACAGCAATCAGCCGGATGAACTGTGTGGTCTATACTGGTTTATGTCCGAGCTAAGGCCACTTGAGACATATTTGGGAACGGTATTCATCGCAAAGCTGCCCGAGCACGAATATCGCGACGATAACACCGTGGTCAGTCATAGTTCATGGGGAGAGATTTCTCCAGGGGAATGGCATAGGTATATAGCGCTCGCAGAAACCACGACCGCGGTTTTTCGTTGGCACTGCGCGGCAAAATGGGATATCTTGCAAGCGGAAAACGCGCCTTTGCGCGCCGTGATCAATGGACAGCTCATAGGCGTTCCTGAAACGATTTACGATTATCTTATCTGCCGTGAAATCGCGCTGGAAGGCGTCGAATTTCAAGAAGTCGTGATTGTTGGACGCGTGCTGGGTAAATACCGGCTCGGCATTGGGGACGCTTGGATTGCGCACCGCATTGAAAAAATGATTGACGAGGGCAAGCTGACAGTTGTCAGCGGCCCCGCAAAAGACATGCCGATTTACCATCGAATATTAAAAAAGAATCGCATGTTGTAAATTCGGGGGATTGGCTTTAATTGGCTTTATATCAACACAGCTCTCTGACATTTTGAGCAGTGCGAAGAATGGCAAACACAGGCGTTTTGCTCATCGCTAATCAAGCGAAAATATGGAGGTTGTAAAGGCATGAATCACAAGGGGACCATCTTAATTGAAACAGAGCGGCTCATCTTGAGAAAATTCCGATTGGGGGACAGTCCCGCAGCTTTTCGCAATTGGACAAGTGATGACAACGTGACAAAGTTTTTGAGATGGCCAACCCACCCCAATAGTGAAACCACCGAAAAAATCATCAAAATATGGGTAGAGAGTTACGAGGACAAAAAAAATTACCTCTGGGCAATCGTCCCAAAAAACAATGACGACGAGCCTGTCGGCACGCTTCGCGCTGGCGCTCAAAATGAAGAGTTGGGAATCATGCATATCGGCTACTGCATCGGAAGCAGATGGTGGAACAAGGGGATCACATCCGAGGCCTTTGGCGCCATCATTCCCTTTCTGTTTGATGAAGTTAAGGCGAACAGAATCGAATCTCAGCACGACCCGCTCAACCCCAATTCCGGCAAGGTAATGACAAAATGTGGTCTTACGTATGAGGGAACTTTGCGCAAAGCCGATATCAGCAATCGGGGGATTGTCGATGCGGCGATATACAGCTTGCTGGCAGACGAATACCGCGCAAAGTGAGTGCGGGCTCTTCTCACGCTCTATGCCGGCAAGCACAGCTGTCCTGCGTTTGTCGTCGCAGAAAGCAGTGACCGATAGTGTGAATTGGGACGAAGGGGTGTACCGATGATTTGTGCCAAAGCAGCACTGCTGTTCGACAATTGGGATGAGGCGCTCATATGGTCGTGCCTGCAAGGCTATATGGGCACCATGTCGGCGGATGATGAGCACAACCCTCGGTCCGCTGTAATCGATATCGGGGACTTTTGCTTCTGTGCGGGAACGCCTGATGAAAATCTATTTTGTTCGATCACCGGATCTAAATTATTAGTGCCAAAAGATGGTGCTTGGGGAAGCGCTATTGAGCACTTTTTTGGTAAAAGAGCAAAGAAGACATTGCGTTACGCGACCAAAAAAGAACCCGCTGTCTTTTGTAAAAACAAGCTGATCTCATACGTTGCGGCACTTGATGCTTGTTATGATCTCACATTGTTCAACAGAGAAACCTTTGAAGCCGCGCTTAGAGAGCGCTGGTCTGCGGATCTGTGCTCTCAGTTTAGAGATTACGCAGATTATCAGAGCCGCGCGATAGGCGTCGCTGTCTTGCATCAAGGCAATTTAGTCGCGGGCGCTTCGCCATACGCAATATACAGAAATGGAATTGAAATAGAAATAGACACACACCCGGAATACCGTTGCCAGGGTCTTGCAACGGTGTGCGGCGCGAAGTTGATATTGGACTGTCTTTCTCGAAACATCTATCCGAGTTGGGATGCCCATGATTTGCGCTCGGTACATCTCGCGGAGAAGCTGGGTTATCATCTTTCTCACCCATACATCACCTATGAGATTGAGCCTGAATAGAGGATGAGGTTCAACCTCCTCTCTCTTTTTGTTGCCCGGCTCTGATTGATCGAAACAGCTTTCCATTCGCTTCGATATTTGAATGGGCAATTTCGCGAGCTCACAGTGACTCTTATCCCCCGCTGAAACGGAACAAGATAACTCCCTCTTTTTTGCTTTGTTATCTCAACCGCTGCTATTACTTTTTGCAGTGTCACGTTGCGCGCTCACAAAAAAAATGATCCGCCGCATTTGCGACGGATCGTTTCGTTTTTTGCAGAAATACACACATGAAACAATAGGCCTGATCGGCAAATTATCTCTTGCTGTTTTAGCAAGCTCTTTCTATGGTGTGTTGGGTAGTCCTTGCCTATGCTATGGTAATCGGGCGAAAAGCCTTTAGTCGTGGTGTTTTTCTAATGGTAGGGTAATTTTTATTACCTATGATATTCGATGGTATACTAGTGAGGTATAAGACCTCTTTGGGCGTGGGGTGTTGATTTTCTGTTGCTCTTTCGGGCATACCCCCGGAGGGGGAACACCGCCGCCGCTATCAGACCGGGGGAGTAGCTTAAATTGCCGCAAGGAATAAAAGCCTTTTTCTAGCTACCCTACTAGCTACACTGCAAAAAAGCACATGGTTACAGCGTTTTCGGGCATTTGGGGTAGCTAGGGTAGCTATTCCTTCTCTTTTAGACAAAAAAACAAAAGAGAGAGTATATAGGGATAGAGATATATAGAGTAGGAACGATTTAGATACCCTAGCTACCCTTTTTCCGTTAAACCCCCATGATTACAGCGTTTATCGAGTGTAGCTAATAGGGTAGCTAAATTTTGTAGCCGCCCTTATCGGGTGTTAGCTACCCTGTGGTCTAGTTGGTGTGCCGAATGGTGCAAAACACAACATATAGTATTTATAAGAAGAATAAGAACTATATATGGAATTTTTCTTGCAATATCTCTTGACACAGCCTATTGTTTGGTGTATAATAATGACGTAAAAGATTTTCGCAATCTCTTTATGATAATAAAGTTTTTGTATGGTGCGTTATCGCACAGAGCTTAGCTCTGAACGGTAGCGCACTTTTTTTATTTTGTTTAAGGAGGTTATGACATGACAGACGAAGAAAAAATTGCTTTTGAGAAAGAGGTTAAGGCTAAAATTGCTGAGGAGAACCGGAGGAAAAAAGCCGAATGGAGAGAGTCTCATCGAGATGAAATTCGAGCATACGACAGACGATATTATAAAAACTTAAAGGAAATGAAAATTTTGGCACAGGCTTCGGAAATCCTAGCTCAGCGAAAACTGGAAGAAGCGGAAAACCAAAAACTAGCCGAGGAACTCGTTGCCGCTGCATTGATAATGGGAGGAGGGGCGAACCATGATTGAAAATGATTTTCGGTACGATGGCATACTGTACCTGTCCCCTGCTCTTTTTCAGAAGTTCAGCGGCTTATCGCGAGACTTCATTTATAAGGGATTGCACGATGGAACTATTCCGTCAATCAAATGCGGCAAGAACTTCAAAATTAACGTGCTAGCTTATTTAAGACGAGTTCGAGGTGAGGAAGGTGAACGGTAACGATGGACTCAAAAAAAAACAGTACTCCGCCAGCGAACTCGATGCCCTCCTTGCCGATGATGTTAAGTCAAAAACTGTAAATGACGAGGAAACAAAACCGCCCAAGCGAACTTACAGCGAAAAGCTTTTGGAAATTGTTGATTCCGCAGGTACAGAGTTTTTTCACACCGACCGCAACGAACCATTTGCTTCTATTCCAGTTGAGGGTCATTGCGAAATCCACAGTTTGGGAAGCAAAGCATTTCGAGCAAGAATCGCTGGTTGGTATTATCAATCTACAGGAAAAACCATTCCCAGCAATGCTATGTCGGAAGCTATTGAAGTCATGACCTCGTCCGCATTGTACGGTGATGATGTTCCTGTTATTCTGCACACACGGATAGCCGGAACAAAGGATAGTTTGTTCTACGATTTGGCTGACAGCGAATGGAGCGTGATTCATGTTACACCCGGAAGATGGACAGTTACCAATAGACTTCCTCCCATGTTCCGGCGATATACACATCAGCTACCACAGGTTATGCCACAACCCGGTGGCGATGTTAAAGAAATTTTACGATTCGTAGCAATCAAGAAACACCGTTTTTTGTTTCTTTGTTGGTTGATTTGTTCGTTTGTTGCGGATATTCCTGTTCCAATTTTGGTATCTTATGGCGAAAAAGGTTCGTCAAAAACAACCACCTCGGAGTTTGAAAAGTCCTTGCTCGACCCTTCGTTGTTAAAGACTCTATCACTAACAAAGGACTCACGGTCTTTGCTTGTAAACCTTCTTGAGCATCACTTTGTGCCTTTTGATAATGCGTCCTATATTGACGAAGACACCAGTGACTCTCTTTGTCGGGCAATTACCGGGGGTGGTATTCAACAGCGTACTTTATACACCAACGATGAGTCAAGCATTTTTTCTGTTCAAAGAGTCTTAGCAATAAACGGTATAAACAATGTTGCCACTCGCCCCGACTTGCTAGATAGAAGCATTTTGATGGAATTAGAGCGAATTTCAGAAGACAATCGAAAAGAATTGGCTGAAATTCAATCTGATTTTGAAAAAGCAAAGGCTTCTATACTGGGCGGCATATTTGACACATTGGCGGCGGTTATGGAAATCTATCCCTCGGTAAAACTCAGCACTTTGCCGAGAATGGCAGACTTCGCCCGGTGGGGCTTCGCCATTGGTGAAGCCCTCGAAGCTGGCGGCGGCGAACGCTTTTTACAAGAATACGCCGAAAATCGTGAAACTCAGAACGCCGAAGCAATTGCCAATGACCCGGTAGCAGCTCTCATTCTCGCACTCATGTCCGTTCGTAATGAGTGGCACGGAGGTGCGGCGTTACTGCTTCACGAATTGCGAAAAATTGCGCCCGAGAATGGTGTAAGCACAACGGTCAAGTCATTCCCGCCGGACGCAACGAGACTTTCTAAACGTCTTAATGGCATTCGCAGCAATCTTGAAGCAGCCGGGGTTTCATTTGAACGATATAAAAGTAACGGCACGGCCGGACTACGATTTACAAGGAGGAATCAAAATGGAGAATAATTCCTATTTCGCACAGGAAATGGCAACAGAACTAGCCGCTGAAAAACATAAAAACGGATATACGTCCAAGCTCTATAAGGCTCAATCGGACGAACACAAAGGTAATCAGCTTGTTGCCGACATTCATAGTAAGCGTGAAATCTTACAGAAAACAACACTCCGTCCAAGACTTGATTTGAAAGACACGTCCGCAGTGCAAGAACGGACGTGGGAATATATGAAAGCAACAGAGATTGCAAAGGTTTTCCCAAGTGTGTCTGGACTTGCTTTGGCTTTTGGGTGTTCTAGGCAGAATTTGAATCAGTTTTTGCTTGCGCACCCTAATCACGCAACAAGCGATTTTATTCAGCAGGTCAAGGAAGGATTTGCTGATATTATCTGCAATGCGGGACTTTATGGTAGCGCAAATCCCATTATGTCTGTGTTCGTTTTGAAGAACAACCATGGCTTTGTTGACCGACTGGATGTTGCCCCGGTTGTCCAAAACACATTCGACACCGACAGCATCGATGTTGAAGCAATCCGCAAGCGGTATCTGCTCGATGATACCGAAGAATAGCGTCTTTGTCAAAATGCTTGCTCTTTTCAAGGAGTTTGCAATACACAACAACTAATATTTTTAGGAGGAAATTTACAATGAAGCGAAATCATTATTCCAACGTTTTGAGGGCTATGCGTCTCCATTACGCTAAAACCAATGAAGCACATGATATTTACTCAAAAGCAATCCAAAAGGTAGATGAACTTTTGAGGAGCGATGAAATCACTCGAACCGTCTATGACCGTGAAGTCGATTCGGCACAGGTGGAGTTCAACTCGACCCTTAAGGAGCTTATCTCAAAAGCAAAAAGTCAACTTGTTCCCGAATTTGAAGCTATGCGGCAGATTGCACGTCAACAGGCAGTTAAAGCACCTACACCCGAAATTGTAAGTACTTTGCAACTCTTGGGTATGCTCGACAAGCTGACACCAACACAGCTTAGTTTGTATGTAGAGCAACTGTCGGATTGCTCCTTGGCTATGCAAATGTTATCTCAAATTGCAATGAAACACGACCTGCGTTTAATTGTAGAGGAGCCGGAACATCGTTTGCGCTACTCGATGTTTTTGAAGACCATGTTGCAAACTTTTTGGCTAACTATAAAGGCACGGAGGGGAATTTGTCTTTTTCTGTCCGCAAAATGTTGCCGTATTTACAAACCGAAGATACCTTTACGGAACAGGGTGGCACAAAGCGCATAGACCTTGCGTTTTGGGGTGAATTCGTTGGGGACGGTAGCCCGAATGTCTATGACGAAGATTCTGCTTTGTCAGATAAACCCCGAGTTCTTTATTTTTTCAAAGACACTGATGGTCTTCTTTCTTATATTAACAAAGAGACAGAAGGTAAATCCGGCTCTAGTATCGAGGAAACCATAAATGAGATTTTGGCGAATTGTCCCGAAAGCTACGGAGCGGCTTATCGAAACTACAAAGCGAGTGGCGAAAAAGTCTCTTTGAATGAGTAAAAGGACACTTACACAGGAGGAATACCGATGGGTAGTATAAAACTGAAATGGTACTATACGGAACTGGTCGAGCATTATTTTCGCATGGCTGTGCGTTATACGAAGGTATCACGTCAAACGCCAAAAGACTGGTTCGTTTTCACTCGGTCTTGGATTGGGATGCAATCCGCTGAGGATAAAAAATTTATCCTTTCCGTGTTTGCTTATCAGTTCCGACACACTGTAGATGGGCTAAATGCCTTTGCGTGTGAAGAACCTGTGCCGTTGCAAGCTAAACGTGAGCGACTGGCACTGCTCGAAAAGCAATTCGCTATAGACGCTGGGCTATTCGATGAAAACGCTAACGAAGAATAAAAAACAGGAGGAATTTTATCATGTCAAGTAAAATCACATTCACTTATAAGGACAAACCGTATGCTCTTGAGTTCACACGCAATTCTATCAAGCAGATGGAGAGCAAAGGCTTCGTTGCCGAGGACGTTATTTCAAAGCCTATGCTTCTACTTCCCGAACTTTTTGCCGGGTCATTTATTGCAAACCATCGGTTCGTTTCAAGAAAGATAATTGACGAAATTTATTCGCAGTTTGATGATAAAGGCGAACTGTTGGGCGAACTCTGTGCTATGTTTGCAGAGGTAGTTGAAGAATTCGTAAACGACCTTGAACGGAAAAACAATGGTCTGAGCTGGGAGCGCACCCAAAATTAGAACACTTTACAGGCGAAACTTCAAGGTCAACACAAGAGCGTTGAAGACTCAAACAAGGTTGCAACTGGCGATAAACCAGTTGCATGAAAGGTGTTAGAGAAAACACCTAAATAAAACGCAATAGTGCGGTAGAGAAATCGCCCTACAAAATTCGCACCAAACTCACAGACGAGTCTAAAAGACAATTAGTGGCGCATGATTGCGAGAGTGAAAAGCTCAACCAGTTATGCGCTAATTTTATTTTTTAAGGAAAGGAGGGTGAGTCATTATGAGTGATGTTACTGTGGAATCGTTACAACTACAAGTATCAGCCACGTCCACAGAAGCCGTAAGTAGCCTAAACAGTTTAACGGCTACTTTGACAACGCTGAAAAATGCTACAAAGGGCGGTTTAGGGTTAAACGCTGTTGCAAAACAGCTCACCACTCTGAATACCGCCCTAAACGGCATTAGCGGCGCAAACGCAGATAATCTGAACAAACTCGCACAGGGTTTACAAGCTTTTTCCTCATGCGGAAATCTCAAGCTCTCGTCTTCGGTTGCCGCACAAATAACCAATATAGGTGGGGCTGTGCAGTCTCTAAACGGCACAAATTTTGACACACTCAGTTCCCTTGCAAACGCTCTAACACCGTTGGGAAATGTCGGTAAGTCGAACTTAAACAGCTTTATTTCTCAGCTACAGCGGCTACCTCAAGCGGTACAGGCTCTCAACTCCGTGAACATGGGCGGCTTGAGCAGCAAACTTGCGGAGCTTGTATCTGCACTGAGTCAGCTTTCCAATATGGGTAAAAACAACTTGACCTCATTTGTGACTCAGTTGAACAAGATTCCCAAGCTGATGGAAAATTTGAAAAATGTAGACATGAGGACGCTCTACAATCAAATCCAATCACTTGTTAGGGTGTTCACACCGTTGGCTACTCAGATGGAAAAGGTGTCCGCTGGTTTTGCGGCGTTCCCCACTCGTATTCAAAAGCTGATTCAGACTACGGACAACCTCTCAGCTTCAAACAATCGTACAAGCAAAAGCTATGTGAATCTTGCGGCAAAGATTAGCATAGCCTACGTTGCCGTGACGAGAATCGCTCGTGTGATGGCAAATATGATGAACCAAGCCATTCAGTGGGACGGTATCGCTCAGAGGTTTTCACGCTCTTTTGGCGAGTATGCACAGGACGCTTATTCATGGGTAAAGCAACTGAATGAGGAAATGTATATTAACACTCAGCAGTTTATGCAATACTCGTCTATCTTTGCTTCAATGCTTAAAGGTTACGGTGTCTCGCAGAAAGATGCCGCCACGATGGCTACAGGTTATATGGAACTCGCTTATGACGTTTGGGCAGGTTTTAACGACCTTTATCCGACCCTTGATGATGCCGCCACCGCAATAAGAGCTACGATTGCCGGGGAGGTTGAGCAGATACGTCGGGCTGGTTTCACTATCGTTGACAGTCAGCTTGCACTCACTGCCGCCAATCACGGTGTAGCATATAGCACACAAAGCGCAACAGAGGAATTAAAGTCATATCTTCGCTATCTCACTATGGTTGACCAAGCGAATGCGCAAGGTCTTATCGGAACATTCGCAAGAGAAATGAACACTGCCGAGGGTTTAATAAGGACGCTAAAGCAACAACTAATTTCCTTAGCACAAGCATTTGGTAGTGTCTTTCTACCGATACTTGCCAAGGTCTTGCCCTATGTTCAAGCGTTTGTCCATCTCATAACCGAAGCAATCGTAGCGGTAGCGTCTCTGTTCGGCATAGAGATTCAACCTGTCGATTTCGGAAAGGATTTGGGCGAAGCGGCAGTAGGTGCAGGAGACTTGGAGGACAGTCTTGGTGATGCGGGTAAAAAAGCCAAAGAACTAAAGAACGCTCTCCTCGGTATTGACGAACTGAATGTACTAAGTCCTCCCGAAGAATCTTCGGGGAGCGGTTCGGGTTTGGGTGCTGGTGGAGCATACGGCGGTGCTTTCGATATAGAAAAATTGTGGGACGAAAGTATCTTTGAGGAAGTAAACAAACGAGTCAGCGAAATTGTTGAACAAATGAAGGAATGGCTCGGCATTGCCGATGGAATTGACTCTTGGTCTGAGTTGTTCGACACACGTCTCGGCAGAATACTCAGCACTGTAGGCATGATTGGAGCGAGTTTCGCTACATGGAAAATTGCAACAGGCGTGTCTACCCTTATCGACAAGATTTCTAAAATGGGCGAAAAAGGAAGCGGATTGGGCTATCTCCTATTGCTTGCTGACAGCATGAGTCACCTCATAGATTGTGTGCAAGACATTATGGAAAATGGGGCTAACTTCGATAATGTTAGCGGTATCATCACTGAGTTTGCCACAGGAATGGGAGCGGCTTTGACCGCCCTTGGTAATGTGAAAACAGGTGGTGCGTTGCTGGTAATCGGAGGTATTGGCAACATTGTTCGGGAGATAGTTGACATTGCAAAAACAGGAGAGGTCGATTGGGAAAACATCGTAGGTATCATTCGGGGTATCGGAACGGTGACAATCGCTCTTGGCGTACTAAAAAACAATGCCGCACTTCTTGGTGCTGGTTTTACCCTCGTTGGTATCACCACTGCTCTCGGTGAGCTTAAAAAAGCTCAAGACGAAGCCGGAAACATTCAGTGGAACAAAGTTGATTGGGTGACTTTCGGTATCGGTGCGGCTGAGACCATTTTCGGTATTGTAAAAGTCGCTGGCTACTTCAAGACAGCAAAGACTGTTCTTGCTCCTGCGAAGGAGGTTGCGGAAGCTGGAAAAGCACTTACTACTACCACAGAAACAATGAACACGTCCACTGGACAGTTGTTCACAAACCTCACCACTCTCGCAAAAAACCTCGGCATTGGGCTGGTGATTGTTGCGGAAGTTGCGGCGGCGGCACTGCTTATCACAGGCGCAATTATCCTGCTCGGCATGGAGCTGGAGCAGGTCGGTATCGCTTGGCAACCTGTTATTGACAACGGAAAGACAGTCGCAATCGCAATGGGTATCGGTGTTGGTATCTTAGCGGCAATCGGCGTTGTTACCGCTCTCTTAGGTTCTGTGGGTACTCCGCTCATTGTAAACATTGCTCTCGGCGTGGCTATCTTGGCAGAACTCGGCGTTGCCGCTGGTCTGTTCTTGGTAGAGATTTGGGCGATAGGCAAGGGCTTAGATGAAATCGGCAAGGCGTGGCAACCTGTACTGGACAATGGCGAAACCATTGCAACAGCTATCGGGCGTGGTACTGCTCTGTTGGTTGACATTGGCGTTGTAACCGCCCTCCTCGGTGTGGCTACCGTAGCGAGTGCAGGACTGTTGCCTTTGGCTATCGGACTTGGCACAGCGTTGCTCGTGGAGCTGGCTGAAGCAGTAGTCCTGTTCATTGAAAGTCTTGTGGCTGTGGCGAACGCACTTGGAAATGACCTTGCCCCGGTTCTCAAGGACTTGAACGGTAAACTCCCCGGTCTAACAACCAATATGTCCGACTTCGTTGACTTCATGTGTGGTTTTGCCGGAGAGGTTGTCAGATACACAGGTGCAAGTGCTGTCGCAGGACTGTCCGCTACCATTGACACGATTATCGGCTGGTTCACTCAAGACCCCATCAAGAAAATGTCCAAAGATGTAAACAAAATTGCAGAACAGGCAAAGGATTTGAATGACAAACTGAATGTGGCTGTTCCCGAACTGAAAGCCGCAGTTAATTTGTTGGGAGAATATGTAAACTTCGTTGACAAGCTCGGTACTGTAGCTGGTTCGGGTGGAACAGTGAACCTGTCCGAATGTCTGAAAGTTAACTTGAAGACCGTTGGTGAAAATATCGTGACAGGGTTTAACGATGGTATTAAAAGCAAGTATTCCACGATTCAAACCACAATAACAAATTGGGGCAAAGATGTTCAGATTTGGTTTGCAAATTCCTCTTTCGGTAGCGTAAACAAGGAAAAATTCGCTACCTACGCAACCGACATCGTGAACGGCTTCAAGAATGGTGTTGTCGGTCAAGCCGAGAGCGCAAAGAGCGGCATGACTACTTGGGCGAACAATACCAAGAAATACTTCACCGACATTGTATCATACAGCACTTTCTACGACATCGCAAAAGATGTCATTAAGGGCTTCAACAACGGTATCAATGACTTCTATGACCTCACTCGTCCTTACATGAGGAAATGGGCGAATGACGCAAAAGAGACCTTCAAAGAGACGTTGGATTCCAATTCTCCGTCCAAGGTCTTCGAGCGAATTGGTGAAGATACCGTCCTCGGCTATAACCTCGGTATTGCCGCAATCGGTAAGACCACAAGAGGTGTCGTAAACACTTGGGCGGAGTCCTTTACAAGCGTAAGCCCTGTCATGAGCTTCGCTGTGGACACCTCCGCACTGAGATATTACAGCAGTGATTCCTTTGCAAAGTCCGTCTCTGCGAGTGTTACGAGCAACAGCAATTTTACCACTGATGAAGGTTTTGAAACGGCTATGGACAATGCACTTGAACGCTATTATCGAAACCATGTATCGCAAATGGCCGAAGATGTTCGCCGACAGGCAGACAAAAAAGAACAGACCCTTGTTCAAGTTGGAAATCGTACTGTCACTGATGCTATGACTACCCAACGAAGTGCCAACGGTTATAGGTTTGTTACCGTATAGCCAAACAGTTTAATCAAAGAAGTCTCGATAACAATGGAAACGCCCTGCTCCTAATGGGGCAGGGTATTTCTATAGCTCAATATTTTAGTATTAAAATGAGTAATGAAGTAGTTAAAGTAGTTCAAATTTCATTTTTGCGTGAGAGTTCTCTTTATATGCGTGTATATAGAGAAAGTTATACGAAAAAGCATAAGAACCGCTACTTTTACTACTTCCATCAAACAACTATGAAAAAGGAGTACAAACAAAATGAATCAAGAAAACCAACTACTTCCCATGTCCGCAACCCTTACCGACAGTCAGATAAATGACCTTGCACGACCATTGTCGGTAATCATCGAAGCTTTTTATCAGAACCCGGAGAACGAGAAAAAATTCCAAGAATGGATAAAAGGGCGGTCTACCGACCTCCAAGAGGTGAGTAGACCTAAACATAGCTATAGCCCTCAATTAAGAGAGTAAGTTGAATCGACTATATTGACAATCCCTGTATGCAGTTATCATAAAGAAATTGCTTCAAAAAATCCACTTCCCCATTGTTGTAAAAATCGAGCAACAGAGTGTTGAAGCGTTCCATGTGTCTGTCCGAAATCGTAAGCATACCCACTCCTGCGGAAATCAGTATCTTGTTTGCAACTGTCATACTGGTACGTTTGTTACCGTCCCAAAACAGTTGGCTTTTTGCTCCCCACAGGAACACGCTTAGGGCTTTGTCTGTCGTGGTGGTGTCATTATTCATGATGGAGCGCAATTCATGCTCTACGGTCTCTGTCGTGGGTACAGGCGGCACATAATCTGTTCCCGATATGCCTACTGAACCTGTACGCAACTTTCCCCACTCCAACGCTTCATTTCGAGCGATAAATCCATTTAGCTTGCAGATATAGTCAAGTGTAAGTGGTTCGGAAGCTGTTCCTAGCAGGAAACGCCATGCGTCTCGCATATTGAGAATAGCCGTTATATCGTCAAGCTGAACGTTGGGTACGTTCACGCCATTTAAGATTGTTTGCGTTTGTGGGAAAGTAACGGCTCTGTTTTCCATTCGCATACCGCAATATACGTTTTCGTCCCACTTCTTTTTTGCAAGGAACAAACTTTGTTCTGGCGAGAGGTGGTATTTATCAGAGTAATGTTTCATTTTCATTAGTTCCCCTCTTTCTGCCACAAAAGAGAGAAACCGATGATTTTCGCAATTTCTTTAACCTCGCTATATTTAATTGTTCCCCTTGTGAGTTTGTTTGAAATGTTTTGTGGGGTGGTTTGTTCATCGGCTGAACGACTTTCATTCATTTTTGCAACTATATCGACTAACGACCAACCGGAAGCGGCGATATAAGATTTAATTTCGTTGCGAATGTTATCCATAGCATTTCACCTCAAATTTTTAGATTTACTCTATTATAGCATTGTCTACACCAAAACGCAACGCAATACACTGTAATAAATAAAAAAATACACAGAAGTATTGACAACCACGGATTGTGCGGTGTAAAATAACACTATAGAAAAACGAACTACACTTATTTACAACGAACATGCTATACGAGGAGGTATTCTTATGGCTTCATGCACAGCAAGAAAAAACAAGAACGGTGATGTTGTGAGCTATCAGATTAAGGTCTCAAGAGGTAGAAACAAGTTCACAGGCAAGCAATTAACCCCATTCACAACAACGTTTACCCCACCCGAGGGGTGGAGCAAGAAAGCCGTGGAGCGCGACTTGATTCGCGTCATGGGTGAGTTTGAAGCGGCTTGTAATCGTGGTGAAGTCCTCACCCGGGAGCAAGAAAAAGAAAAGCTATTGATTTCACACGCTGAGGAGGAACGCCGCCCAACCTTTGAAAAGTATGTTGAACTATTTTTGAAGGAGAAAAAGCCACTTTTTGCCGCTGGAACTTATGAAAATTACAAACACGCTTTAGAAAGAGCATCGAAAGTTTTCGGCGAAACAAAGTTAAACGAGATTGATTTACTCTCCATCAAGAAATATATAACGGCTATGCAAACAAAAGGAGCTAATGGGCTAACCGGGAAGCCCTACGCATACAAAACCATTGTAAAGCATTATATTGTGCTTCGCTCCCTGTTTGCAAATGCCGTTGAAAATGAGATTTTAAGCGTTCACCCCATGCAGAACATGAAACGTCCAAAACCACGCAAGGACGAAGTCCCGAAGGAAGCCATTGTTTACACTGAGGAGCAAGTACAATACATTATACAGTGCTTAAACAATGAGCCGCTAAAGTGGAAAGCCCTTATATTATTTGCTATTGATAGCGGTTGCCGCCGTGGTGAAATAATTGGACTAAAATGGGAAGAAATTGACTTCAACACAGGACGTTGTAATATATGCCGCAATGCGCAATACACAGTTGACAGCGGCACATATATAACCACACCCAAAAACACAAAAAGCCGTGTTATTTTCCTCAACTCCCCGGTGCTTGCAATATTGGCGGAATGGAAAAGACAACAGACGCTTTTACATTTTAGTCTTGGTATTCCGTCAAATGGTTTTTGCTTCACACAGGATAACGGCGAAATGATGAACCTACAAGCTCCAACAGCTTATTTAACCCGGTTTGGCAAAAAGTACAATCTACCCGGCATACACCCTCACGCACTAAGACATACAATGGCAACACTGACGATTGTAAACGGTGGTGATATTCCAAGCGTATCACAGAAATTAGGACATTCTAATCCATCAATAACGCTGAATGTTTACACCCATGCTAACGAAGAAGCACAGCAACGAGCCAATGAAGCTCTTGCAGAAGCTATTTACAAGAACACAAACAGAAAAGCAAGATAATATTTCGACTTTGCACCTGTTCGGAGACTTTAGCGACTATTTTCAAAGTAAACGACTTTAGCGACTATAACGACTATGAAAACCGCCATCGGCGTTCCCCCGGCTCTGTCCGGGTGGTGCTGGTGGCGGTTTTTTTGTGCGGATTTTGGGGCAAAAATGGGCGGTTTTTTGCCCTGCGTATTAGCACTTCACCGCAATAAATCAAAATTGGGGCTTTTCCGGGGGTTCTTACCTTATACTATACAGCTTTGTTATACACTATAGCGAATAAAATTTTGTGTTTAAGTGTTGACATTCGTTGCGTTACAGTGTATAATTACATCATGGTAAAACGAAACACATTTTGTAATGGATTATTTGAGGAGGTTCACACCATGAACAGAGAGACAATGAGAAGCATTAGAGAACACAAAGCCGAAGCCGCTTTGCTGGTTCGTTACGCAAACCCAAAGAGCAAGAGCAAGCCCACCGCCGAGCAGGTTCACGAAGTCCTCAAGCGTCATATTCCATATTGCGGAACGGTTCGCCCCGTTGTTGAAAAATTCACCGTTACCGAATTCAATCGCAACCCCATTCAGAGAAGCGCACATTTTCTTGTAGAGCTGGACAACGGCAAACAATGGGACATTAGCGTATATGAAAGTTTGAGGGGCAGAACCCCGGAAGAAAAAGAAGCCGACAAAACCGCCGCTTTCCCGAGCGGATTATTTACCATTTTTCACGATGAAATCAAAGCCCCGGTCACAGCGCCGGAACAGAAAGAGGAGGACACCCAAATGAAGAAATACGAATTGACCCCCACCGATAGCCGCAAGAGCTTTTACGGTAAAGCCGTTGTTGAAATCGCAGACGATGGAACGGAAACGCTTTTCAGCTACAACACCCCTATTGTAAAGAAGACCGCCGCCGGGGAGCTGGTGAAGCTGTGGGACGGTTGGAGCGCAACGACAGGAAGACATATAGCCGCCTTTTGTGGGCTGAACAAAGCCGCATATATGAGTTTGTAAGGAGGAGCAAGAAAATGGAATACGATTATAGGGAAGCAGTCAAAGAGGACGTTTTAGAGTATATCCACAACGAAATTGATTTTTCGGAGTTTGATAGCTTGGAGGAGCTGGAAGAAAAGCTAAACGAGGAGCTTTTCACAGTGGACAGTGTAACAGGCAACGCCAGCGGAAGCTATACCTTTAACACATGGGAAGCAGAAGAAAACATAGCCCATAATTGGGATTTACTCGAGGAAGCTCTTGACGAGTTCGGAAGCGATGAAAACCCCATTTCAAAGGGTGCGGAAGCGGCAGACGTTACAATCAGATGTTATCTTTTGGGCGAGTGTATCGCCGCCGCTCTTGAGGAAATCGAGGACGATTTTAACGAAGTCCACGAAGACGAAAACGAGGAGGAATGAAACCATAAAAAAGATTATTGCAAAGGAAGTAAATCCCGCTCATCTTGATTTTAGCTTTTACTTTGATGATGATGGATTGAAAAGCATTAGCGGTGAAAATTGCGCTTGCTATATCGTGCCTTGCGACAGGCGGTGTTATTCCGGCTTTAACATGGACGAATACGAACCGATAGAAGAACAGGCTGAAAGCATTATTACAGAATTTGAAGACGTTTCTAACGGTTATTGCGACAGTTACAAAGCCGTAATGCAGGAAAACGGCATACCATACACAAGCCGAAAATGCTATTTGTTGAAAGAATGGGCGAAGAACGCAAACACGCACGACACGGACGATATAGCCGAATTTTTATCCATAGCAACCGGGGAAAAATGGGCGGTGCGTTCTTTTTACGGATATTCACAGGGCGATTATTGCGAAGTGGTTTATTGTACGGCGCATTACTCAGAGGAGCATATAACCGAAATAGGCAAATTTGGGTTAGGATGTGGAACCGAATTTTGCATTGATGATTGTTACGGCTATTTTGTGATTGATGATATTCGATGGAGCGAGGGCGAACCACTCAAAAAGGCTTTAGCGGATGCTTACGGATGCAAGCCGGAAGAATTAGAAATTTACCTTTATAGCGGTGAACATACTGTAACCGATTACGAATTGATGAAGGAGGGCGCATAAATGAACGTCAATGAAACCATGAAGGAATTAGCCGAATATATTCGGTTGGGTGAGGAAGTAGCCGCCAATATTGAAGCATTGAAAGACACGCTAAAAACCTATATGCACGAGACAGGCACAGAGCTATTGACAGGGACGGAACACAAAGCCACCTACAAAGCGGTTATTAGTAGCCGTATAGACACCACCGCATTGAAGAAGGAACACCCCGACATTGCAACGGCATACACACGGACAACAGAAACAAAGCGTTTCACATTCGCATAATAAAAGCCCCTATTCTATTTACAAGAACGCCCAAAAATCATAAAATTAAAGGAGAGAACAAACCAATGCAGAACCAATCTTTAGAACAAACCGCCTTGAATCTAATGTGCTTGTTAAACGCTCTAAGTGCCGTTGACACAGGCAACAACATAGTATTGCAAGAGCTACCCATATCCATTAAAGTATGTGCAGGAATGGCAGACACATTGTATTGTGCCATCGTCAATAAGGAGGTAAGCGCATGATGTGGATTCTATGTATTATCCTCTTGCCGCTGGTGATATTGGCGGAGCTACTCAAACAAAGCAAATAAGCGCACATTAGCCGCCCGGATTCGTCCGGGTGGTTTTTCTTGCGCCCGGGCTTCATGTTTACACGAAAAAAGAATTTTACTCAATTTTCCCGAAAATCAAGCGCATATCACTACAAAGTACCGTTATAAAGATTGTTTATTATCCTTAAATGATTATTTTATAGCCCTTTTAAGGTTGGAAATAATCTTATATGGGTTAGTGTAGTCATTACAATTAGCAAGCATAAAAGTTTGCTTCACTTACGATGGAGGGCGGCAACAATAGATAGTTTTAATTATTACGGTTTTACAGTTGCCCTAGCCGCCCTAGTTGCCCTATTTCACCCGGAGCAGGGTAGCTACAAAAATCCTAGCTACCCTGCCGCACACCCCTATTATCGGTTACAAGAAGCAAGTGGATTGTACCCCCATGACCCGTGATATTTATGTTGATTTTCTGTTGATTTTCATCCCAACAAAGGCATAAGAAAAAGCCTGTAAACAGGCGCAAACACGCATGAATACAGGCTTTTGGGATATCTTGTGATTATCTCTTTGAGAACTGCGGCGCACGACGCGCTGCTTTGAGGCCGTATTTTTTGCGCTCTTTCATTCTGGGGTCGCGGGTTAGGAAGCCCGCCTTTTTGAGCGCAGGTCTCAGGTTCTCGTCGAACTGAAGAAGCGCACGCGCAACTCCGTGACGGATAGCGCCTGCCTGCCCGGACACACCGCCGCCGTTGACGTTCACGACGAGATCGAACTTGCCGATGCTTTCAGTAAGCACGAGCGGCTGACGGACGATGAGCTTGAGCGTCTCGAGACCAAAATAGTCGTCGATATCGCGCTTGTTGATGGTTACCGAGCCGGTGCCGTTATAGAGGCGCACGCGGGCGACGGAGGATTTTCTTCTGCCTGTACCGTAAAAGAACGGTCTTGTTTCGTACATCTAATCCATCGCTCCTTTCTTAACCCTCATAGGGCTGCGGCTTCTGAGCCTCGTTTTTGTGGTTGGCGTCGCGGTAGACGCGCAGACGTGTGAGTGCCTTGCGGCCGATCACCGTGTCGGGTAACATTCCCTTAACCGCGAGCATCATCGCGCGGTCGGGGCGTTCTTTCATCAGCTTGTCATAACGAATTTCGCTGAGCCCTCCGATCCATCCGGAGTGGCGGCGGTAGAACTTCTGCACGAGCTTGTTGCCAGTAAGCACCGCGTCGGCGCAATTGATAACGACGACATGGTCGCCGCAATCGACATTGGGTGTAAATGACGGTTTGTGCTTGCCTCGCAGCAAAACGGCAACCTTGGTTGCTGTACGTCCGAGCGGAACGCCGGCGGCGTCAATGATATACCACTTGCGCTCGACCTCGGCCGGTTTTTGCATTGTAGTGGACATAGGTTTCCTCCCTAACAAAGTGCGCAACACCGCAGATGCGGCGCAGTCGTTAAATATTGACGCACAAAAGCGCCGATTTGTATTATATAACACTGAGGAGATCACTGTCAACAACTTTTCGAATAAAACTTAATTTAGATATCGTTATCTCGCTATATCGTAAGATATCTTGCGAATGCTCGTCTATGCTCAATGTCCATTTCTGAATTTCACTCCGCAAAAAAACGCGGCATTCGCCGCTCTGCGCAGCTGTTATTGTCAGACGTTGATCTGAACGTTGAAACTCTCGCGGGTCAGCGCCTCAAGCACACTGCCGTATAATTCGCTGTCCCCGAACTCCTCGGACAGCGTTCCTGTCACGGCAGCGAGGATGTAGACGTGAGAGCCGTCATAGCTCGCGCCGAGACGCCTGCCATAGCTAATTTCGCAGTCGCTCTCATACTCTCCGGTTATGCAGTCTATCTTCATAATCAGCGCATTCTCATCGCTTTGGGAATCGGCAAGATAAAACAGGAACTGGCGCAAAGCGTACCCTTCAACACCTATCTGATTGATTCTCAAATTGAAATTGTCGAGCTTCCAGCCCTCGGGCATCGCGAAAGTCAGCTCCTCGCTGACAAAATAGTTGCCCTCTATCTCATATTTCATGTTAGAGGTGTAGACTGTCTCACCGCTGTCCTGGGAACTCTCGTCTATCGGCGCCTCTTCATATTGCAGCATCGGCATTGTACGGCGATTCTTTTCGCGCACAGGCAGCGCCGCGCTTGGAGCTTCCGCCGGAATGATTGTCGCTCCGCCGTTGTCAGCCGGGGCGACAAACACCGAAATGTCGTTAGCGGTTTTTGCAGCGCAACCTGTGAGCGCCATAACGCAAATCACGATGAGCACCGCGACTGTTTTTTTCAAACTACCTCACCACCATTATGTAGCGGCGGAGCTGCTCCCGCCATATATTGCAGATATTGTATCACAAAACTCATCGTGTCAGCAACGCCGCTCACGCGTTTTTGGGAATATACACCCACAGCCGCTTGCCTGAATTTTCGGTGAGTTCAAAGCGATCGTCGGCATACTCACCCTCAATCCGCACCGCGACAAATTGTGCGGAGCCTTCCTCGCACACCGCCGACACCGATCGTGAAAGAGCGTAAATTCCCGCCGCGCTTATGTCGGTGTCGATGCTGTTCACCAGTGTATTATACAATTCCGACAGATTATCCGCGAGTTTTTCGTCATCACAGCGCGCGAGCGCATTTTCAAAAAGTCTCTCGTGCAGCCTTGTTTTATTGTCGATGGTATGTGGCGCAAATATGAGCACTTTAGCGACGTCGTTTCCCGAAAAATCCGACGTTCCCTTGTGTTTGCTGTATTCGATAAGTCCCTCGTCGGAATAGACGACAACGTCCTCATCGAGGGAAAAGCGAAAACTCCCGAGAGAGTCGACGACCGTTGCGAGCTGAGTCGCGGTCAGCGTGATGCGTCCGTCAATTTTGATCCCCAGCGTCTCTCCAATTGCGGCTGCCACCCCTGTCAGACCCCGCTGCGCAAATATCTCGGCGAGCGTCTGCGGGGTTTTGGATTCGAGCGCCACCAGCACAAGCGGCAGGTCGGCAAACGCAACACGCCTGTTGTCCGCATCGGCACGCAGCAGCGAAAACGCGACGGGTGCGCCCGCGTCATCTGTCACTGCGCAGAGTAGGTTGTAGCTCGACGCGGCGATCGGCACAGCTTCAGCGCTCTCGGAAACCATCTGTCCATTGCTTTCAAGCCGCCATTTGGGAAGATACCCAACATAGAGTGTGCCGGCGCACAGGGGGAGCATTATCGCAAGAGCGATAAAAAATCCCTTCATAAAATCACAGATGTTCTTTTTCTTCGCCTCACGCACGGCGTGCCTGTCTTCATATTCCTCATCTGCACTCGCGGTGACAAGCTTGTCCACTATGTTCGTGACATCGCCGCTTTTGCCGTACAGGCTGTCACCGCCACTGTCCGGCAGCTTGTCCCACAGCTCGGAAAAGATCGGAAACTCATCAAAATCGTAAAAGTCGCGCTCGTCCATTAACCCAGTCTCCCAACATTATTGTGTCGTCAGGAGTATGGGCTGTTTCTACCACTTTATGCTACCGCAGCAGTCGGCGCGCGTCTCATACTTTGGCCGCTGCTGCTCTGTGCTATTTGCGGTCGAAGAATGGCGACTTGCCCGTTACGGAGAGCGGAATTGCCATAATAATTTTAATCTTCTTTTCAAACAAGCCCATTTCGAGCGCTGCGCGTCCCGCCGAGAACATGATGCGGTTGTCGACATGTGCGCTTGAAGCGACAGTGACAGCCGATCCTATGGCTATCCCTAGGTTTATCGGATCGAAAGCGCACAAGCCCCCGTGCTCCGTGCAGCGCATGCAGTTTTGCAGATGACACATCCCGCAGCTGTCTCCCAGCGCAGAAGTCCCCTCGCTTGTTCCGGCAAGAACCACAGCTCCCGCCGCCCGCACATTTTCGGCGTCGCGATTGAAAAAGGCGTATCCTAGCGGCTCTGCCAGCCTATCCATCTCGGCGGCGAGCGCGTTCTTGTCATCTCCTGTCAGGATAAGCGTCGAGATTCGGTCGATGCCTTTCGCCTTGGGCGCGGTGCGCACAGCGGCGCACATCTGTTTTGCGATTTCGAGCAGCGCATCTGTTTCCGCTGTTTTTTCGTCGATTTTCATTTAAAATACCTCCTGTTTAATTGTGCTGCTGTGACGCTTATATGAAATAGACAAAGGTGTAAAAAGCTAAACAGCACCTTTGCAGCGCGCTGATAAAGCTGTCCTTCCATTCACGGCTTTGTGTCTCAAATCTACGTCCGCGCGAATGAATTGGAGCGGCTCGACACACACCGAGCGCATCGCCGTTCTCGGGACCCCATCCACTGCATTACATCACTGCACCCGCACTTTGTCAAGCGCCGCGTCCGCTCTGGAATCAGAAACCAGATCGCGTATAACAAAATATTAACATGGGAATTTTGCACATATCAATCAGTTGCCCTGTGAATGAATGCGGCAGCGTTGCGGCACGTCATTTCTTGTGAAATTACATGCACTCCCAAACCGGTAATTCAGAAAATGCAGATTTGTCTTTCTGATGATTCCGAATTCTTCTCTATATGCATTTTGTCTGCGCGCTCGGATGTCTGGACTATTTTGGTGATATAGGCAAAGCGAGAGCCACTACAAACAAAGTGTCGTGGCTCTCTTCACGTATTAAATTTGCAAGGAATTGTCCAATCATATTTTGCTGCTCTTACAATGCTGCAACAGAGAAAATCCGCTACAGTCAACAGCCTATTTTCACCGTTTGACAATACACGAAAACTTACCAATCACAGAAATAGTTCATTGTGTTTATATTTTCCACAAGTCTTCTTCATCTTTTGGGCTCCAACGGCTAATAGCAGTTGATTTACGGTACGTGCTTTGCTGGGGCAAATACTGATACAACGCATGCAAGAAATACATTTTGTGCGATCTGTTTCGTTAGGGGCAGTTACGGGAATGGCTTCGACAGGACAATTAACTGCACATAAACCGCATTGTGTGCAGTTTCTTCCAGCCGCAGGCTTCATAGGAACACCGTTGTATTGCCGATAAGGGAACTTTCCGGGTAATACAAGATCCTCCGCAACATCATTGTTTCGTAGTTTTTCCGAAATTTTTGGTGCAAAGCTTTTCAGTTCTTCAATATCCGTTTCATCTGGACGCGCTGCGGCAAATTTGCGCATAATTGAATGTTCGGCAATGGCTGCTACTCCGGCAACACAACGAAAATCCATAGCAAGCAGAGTATCTTTCAGTTCAAGTAAAGTATCCTCATAAGCACGATTTCCATATACAGAAATTAAGATTGCTCTCGCCTGACCGCCTCTCAACTGTCTTAGCCTTGAGACTGCCACCGCTGGTACGCGTCCACCATAAGATGGAACGGCAATGATACAAACATCATCTGAGCAAAAAGAAAACGCACTAAAATCCGTCTTTGAATTTGTCAAATCAACTTGAATAACGTCAGAACCAATTGCTGCTGCAAACACGTTCGCTACTTTTAGCGTTCCGCCCGTAGGGCTAAATACAATTTCATAAGTTTTCATTTCAGAACCTCCTTTGTGTTGTGAAGCGGACAAAATTCATCATTTAAACAGCAGCTTGCCAAAATTCAGCAACAGTTTTTAGACTGCTACTTTCAGCATAAAGATAATAAAATTTCTTTGTACCGTCTTGCCGAACATTGATGACGCCCGCTTCTCGCAAAACTTTGAGATGGTGAGAAACCGCCGTACGCGAAATGTTAGTGTTGCTTTGTATTTCGCCAACTCTCAATCCGCCGTTCGCGCAGTTTTGAATTAGAACTCGAATAATTAGTTGACGATTTTCGTCAACGACCGCAGATAAAACTGGGCGGCAAAGATTATATCTCCCAAAAAGATTTTCTTGCCAATTACAAGAATCATGTTTTTTGTCGTAAAATCTCTCTTAGCAATGCTCAATATACGTTGGTCATTATAGCATCATACTTTATTGCTATCAACATTGGTAACGCAAATCGAGCTTATTGCTTTACAACATGTGCTTTATAGCCGATCTGATAAGTGGTAAATTTTTATTCACCGGCCTTATGCAGGTATTGTCTGGACTATTTGGGGGGATATAGCGGGAATCGAAAGAGACTGACCAATGCCAGCCTCTTTTCTTACAGCTTGTTGTTAATCATGCATTCTCGCAATTTTCGAGCTTCGAGTAAATATCTTTGATCGCACATTGAAACGCATCATCACTTTTGCCGGTTGGGTCATCCAACCCACAATCTTCTCTGTGACGGCATGGCAAGAAGAATGGGGGGCACATTGCAGCCCATTGTGACCACAACAACAGGCGGAATGTCACAAAGCAGCTTGCTGTGTTGGGTTTGCTCCCATGTCGATACCGCAGAGCTGCTTCATAAGGAGCACAGCATCTTGATTGATTTGCGTCTTTATTTCTGCGCCTGCAGAATAGCTTTCAAACACATCGGAAGCAAAGTATCTGCCTAAGCTTTCCGTAATTTTGACTGCGGCATGAGTTGTGGACGCAGATAAAGGCTACTGGGGATTTCATGTCATTAGCCCCTTGCTTTTTTTAAAATGGAAATCACTTCGTCTTTTTTGAGCACCTTGCCAAAGGAAACCACTTTGCCGTCCACCACAAGGGCGGGCGTTGTCATCACACCATAGGCGGCGATTTGCACAAAGTCCGTCACATGATCGATATAGCTGTCCATCTGGAGCTCTTTGAGTGCTTCTATGGCAGCTGTTTCCAGTGCCCTGCACTTGGCACAGCCGGACCCCAGCACTTTCACCTTTGCACCGCTGACCTCAGCTTTCTCTGCCTCTTCCATAGTTTCTGCGTTGCAGTTTTCACTACAGCAGCAGGCAGATTCTTCTGCTTTCTTTGCCGCGATTTCAGATGGCTTGCACATGCCACCGCAATCACACTGCACCAATTCTTCCTTTTTCTTGCCAAAGCCGAACAATGCCATAATTCATTCCTCCTAAAATTTTGTTAGACCAATAGATACTGAAAAACATTAAATAGGTATCCCACAATGATAATGCCAATAGTGCAAATGGTGACGAACAGCACCAGCAGTTTTGGCTTTACCGCTTTGCGCAGCATGATGATGGAGGGCAGGGACAATGTGGTCACCGCCATCATAAAGGAGAGTACCGTTCCCAGCTGTGCGCCCTTAAAGAGCAGTGCTTCTGCAACCGGAATCGTGCCGAAAATATCGGCATACATGGGAACTCCCAGCAGTGTGGCAAGCACAACGCCAAACGGATTGTTGCTGCCCAAAACTGCCTCTATCCAGCTTTCGGGAATCCAGTTGTGAATGACTGCGCCGATGCCCACACCCACAAGAATATATAGCAGCACTTTTTTGAAGGTGGATACAACTTGATCCTTGGCGAAAATAACACGTTCCTTTTTTGTGAGGTCGGGTGACTCAATGTCCACACTGCTTGCCGATTTAATGAAATCCTCAACATGGTTTTCCATATGCAGCTTTTCAATCAGCGTACCGCCAACAACCGCAATCACAAGCCCCACCACCACATAGGTAATGGCGACCTTGCCACCGAAAATGCTCATCAGCAGTACAAGAGATCCGAGGTCTACCATTGGAGAGGAAATCAGAAAAGAAAAAGTAACCCCCAAAGGTAAACCGGCACTGGTAAAACCAATGAACAGCGGTATGGATGAGCAGGAGCAAAACGGTGTTACTGTACCCAGCAATGCGGCCATGATATTTGCCCACACACCATGAAACCGCCCCATAATTTTACGACTTCGCTCCGGTGGAAAATAGCTTTGAATGTAGGAGATGATAAAAATCAAAATGCAGAGTAGCGCCGTGATTTTCACCACATCATAAAAAAAGAACTGAATACTGCCGCCAATTCGATTGGAAACATCCAGCCCCATCGCCGACAGTAAATTGCCAATTAACACATTAAGCCACTTCATACCAAGCACTTGGTCCCCAAAGAACAGCCATATGTTTTTAAAAGTTTCCATAATGGAACTGACCTCTCTCTCCAAAATTGCATAGTCATATCAAAAAAACTTGATGCATTATGCCGAATAAAAGCCATCTCTCAGCAGATGGCTTTTATCGGCTGCAAAAGCTTGCGTTTTTCACGGTTGCATTTGGAGTCGTAATCGCTTGGAGCAAAAGCAGGGCTTCCTCGCTGCCTTGTTCGCTGATTTTATAATGAATCCATTTGCCCTCCTGCCGGCTTTCTACAATGCCGGATTCACACAAAATTTTCATGTGATAGGACAGGGAGGACTGACCGATATCCATTTGTTCAATCAAAACGCAGGCGCACCGCTCGCCGCTGCGCAGCAATTCTAAAACAGCCAACCGCTTTTCGTCGCAAAAAGCCTTAAAGATCTTGGCGTTTTTCTCCGGGTTCAGTTCCAACACATATCGCCTCACATCAAAATTTCTTGATGCATTATAGTATATGCGTCAAATCAAAAAATGTCAATATAAAAGTTGCAGTTCGGTTAAAAACAAAAATCCGTCCTCCGACTTTATGCAAGGATTGACTGGACTATTTGAAGGATGCAGGCGCAAGAAGATCCGCTGATCAAGAAAAGATACAATGACTCAATATTATATTTAGCGAGAGTTTCTCGGCTATAAAAGTCTTTTCTTGAATCGTCCATACAGATCCCGGATCATAAGGCAAGAAGAGAAAACAGCCGGAAGGAAGTAGAGGTAGTTTTGTGTAATGCATAATTCCGCCATCCAAAAGCTTGGAAAAACGCCAAACAGATAGCGAACCGGGCTTGCAACGAAGTAAGCCACAGGAATGCCGATCAGCAGCAGACCACAAAGCTTGACCAGCGCCATACCCTCCATTTTGTTTTTCGCGAATGACACAACAAGCAGCGAGATGAGAACTGCAGTCAATCCGCCGCTGACAGACAATAAAATGATCATCGCAAAGTCAATATTTAAAATAGAAAAAATGCACAGCAATGCTGCGTTGTACACCAATGCAATCAGTGCCGGTATGCCGATTCTGGACAAAAGATAGCCGCGTTTCCCGATGGGCGTAACGGCATAATACTTTGCCACACCGCAGTCTAATTCCTCAAGGATCACCAGTACGCCTGCAAAGCAGAATAAAAGTGGAGTCATTATAGCAAGCAGCAAATCAAAAATGATGTAATAAGGGGCAAGCATCTGCACTGCGCCAAACCGCCCGCAAAGCAGGCGTTCCAATACCGGTATTAGGAAGCGAAACGCAGCGCCCATCAGGATGGGTCCGGCAACACACGCCGCCATCATAAAATCATGAGTAATTTCGGTTAAAAACGGCCTCATTGCACGAAGCACCTGTTTCACAGCTTTACACCCCCCATCGCACAAAAGGATCTCACAACCGCCTTTTTGCATAAAAGATATGCGGGCACAATCCAAAGCATAAGAGACATCGCCGACAAATACCAATGGTTTGTGTCCCCGCAAATCAGACGAATTGCGGGGACACCCGGGTGGAGGAGCCAAAGCTCCGATTTCAGCACACCAAACAAAAACAACAGTGCCGGCACGCAGATGAAAATTTCAAAGGGAACCGTGGCAATCATAAAACCGCTGAGCGTTTTGATATTAGAACCCACCATCAAGCCGCACAGGGAAAACAAAACGGAGGAGAGAGCAACGCCCAGCAATGCTAAAACTGTGTTTTTAATTCCGGCAAAAAAGCAGAGAACTGCCCCGACCATGATACCAACTACCATTAGCGGCAACACTTTTCCAAAAATATATTCCGAAATTTTAATGGGTGCCACAGCCAGGGAGGATTCTATCCGCTGACTTTTTTCAAAAAGTACCATAGCTCCCATGAAGAACAGTCCCATAGCGGCAGGGTCAGTGAAAACCAAAACGGCTGCTGTTGCTTCCTTCGCAGAACTCGGAATGGCTGCCAGCAGGCATAAATAAATCGCCGTGAAAATGCAATACAGCTGGATAATCCCGTATTTGTACAGGAGACGTGCTTCACCGCAAATTAAGGCACGCAATCTCATGACAGCCGCCTCCCTGTAACATCCATAAAAATATCACCAAGGCTTGGCTCAGAGGAATGAATGGTGAGCAAACGGTTTTGAGCCAGCAGCGTTTTGAGCAGTTCCTCCTCTGCTGTGGCGTCCAAAAAACACTCTGCCTGCTTCTCTCCACCGTTTTCCATGTAGGCATAGCGCAGCTTTTTTGCACCCTTTTGCATAATCAGCGCGTGGGGCATATCCATTGCCTTGATTTCACCATCCACGATAAAGGCAACCCTGTCGCAAAGCTCTGCTGCATCCTCCATGTTGTGGGTGGTCAGAATAATGGTCGAGCCAAGTGCCTTTTGCTGCAAAATCATGTTCTTTACCTGCCTTGCGTTAGAAGGGTCAAGACCGCTGGTAGGTTCGTCCAGAAACAGGATTTTAGGCTTATGTACCAATGCCTTAATAAAGTTGAGGCGGCTTTTCATCCCTTTGGAAAAGTCAGACACCTTCTTATCTGCGTCTCTCAGCAGACCCACGGCAGACAAAAGCTCCGCTGTTTCACATTTCTCTCCGGAATAAAGAGAAGCGAAAAAATCAAGATTCTGCCTTGCAGTCAGCTTTTCGTACAGGCTGGGGTATTCAAAGTCGACGCCGATGCGCTCATAAAAGCTGTTGTCGTGTCGTTTTACCTCCACACCGTCTATGACCACGCTGCCGTCATAGGTGGGAAGCATCCCAATCAGTATTTTTTGAATGGTGCTTTTCCCTGCGCCCGAAGGCCCCAAAAAGCCGAAGATTTCTCCATCAGTTACAGAAAAATTGATGGAGCGAATAAACGGCTCCTCCGTATAGCTGAAGCACAAATTAGATAGTTCAATCATTTGGATCCTCCCACATTTCCAGCACAAGCCCCCGAATCAGCATCCTTAATGCCCGGTCATAGCCCTCGCCGATTTCCCGCTGATAAGCGGCCGTAAAGAAAACCGCCCGGAATGCAGCGGAATAATCCGCCACTCGCTCAGGGCACATAGCCGGGAACAGTTCGCCAAACACAGCGAGAAATTCATCGTCCTTAGCAATGTGCTCTGCAGCCACCTCATCGGGCAGCTTGCGCATCAAAATATCCAGTTCTCCGCTGACCATGAGGGGCAAAATACCCATATTGAAGCCGATTTGAAAAAAATCGTACAGCAATTGGGTCAGTGACTCCACCGTGACGGTTGGTTTTATTTCGGCAAGCTTTGCAGAGAGCTGGCAATGGATCTTCTCTTCCTTTTCCATCAAGGCATCATACAAAAGCATTTCTTTTGATGGGTAAAACAGGTAGAAGGTGCCCTTTGGAATTCGCACCTTTGCAACCAGATCATCCACTGTGGTTTTCTTCACGCCTTTATTCCGCATGGATTCCATCGCTGCACACCGAAGCTCAGCGGCGATTGCCGTTCGCTCTTTCTCTGTGTAAGCTTTTGGCATAGCACCCTCCGAATATATTTGACCAATTTTCACTTTATGGTCATTTTACTGTAAAATATTACCTTCTGTCAACTGTCGGGTCGCAATAATTTTTTATAGCATTCAAGGGGAACACTGTCTTTATGCAAGTATTCCTGTCCATACATAGGCGCGGGCTGTTCGGTTCAGGCAAGCTTGTGCGGGCATATATAAAACAGAAACCAGCACGCTTCAGTCGGGAATATTCATTTTTCTCGTGAAGTGCCCACACTGTGTAATTTTCACAAACTTGAAGTCAGCCGTGGATTTCGATATATTTCGCAGCACTTGAGATTCTGTCAAAACTTGCAGGTTTTGTTTGTCCTGTTCGCTTAAAGCCGAAAGAACCCCTGCCATTGTCAGGGGTTCTTTCGGTCTGGAATTGTAATCTTATTTTGTCGTTACATAGTAATTTATTGGTTTCACCATATAGCGGTTGTCCGGGAAGTTGTCTGTGGTAACATAGCCGGGTCTCGCGTCGATGAGCTGGGGCACACGGTTGAGAATGGTCGCGCATGTCAGCTCAACAGTGGCGGGGCGGTTGACAACGGCGGTCGTCTCGGGCTCGCCGAACAGCGTCCACTCGTTTCTGTCAAACTCGTCGGGAGCATATACCTTGCCGACACACTCGGTCTCGAGCGTTATGCCCTCTTCTGTTGTCGTGGTCACAATTGCCGACATTCCTGTGGCGTCGCCCGCCTTAATTGTCATTCCGAGCGTTTCCGAATGCAGGTCTTCTTTGTATGTATGGGGCACGCATTTTTGCGTCTGTGAGATCACCGTAAGCCCCAGTTTTTTGCACAGCCATCCGTTTTGGTTCCACATATATGACGGGATATACTCTCCCTTTTCGACAAGTGCTTTGATCTCGTCAGACGACAGCGCGTTGTAGTTGCCGATTTTCTCACCGAATTCAGCAAGTGTCATTCCCGCGCCATGGCCCTCGGCGAGCGCGATGCCGTAATCCTCAACATTATAGCTGCTCGAGCCTTTGATTTTTGTTATGCTGGCCGACGAGCCCGCGAGGTTTGTCACAAGCGTTCCCCAGAAAAGGTCGGGATATCCGCTGCCGCAAAGAGTGCACGCGCCTTCCTTTGCGAGCTTGTCGAGCTTGGCCGTGAGCTCCGGCGAAGAGTTCCACGGGTAGAGCGCCTCCTCGCATGTGGATATCGCATTGACTCCGTTTTGAGCGCAAACAGTAAACGCAGCCTCAAGCTCAGCAACGGTGCTTCGCGTCGCGATTATGCAGACATCGGGTCTAGTTGCTTTGAGAACCGCGTCGGCGTTTTTGGCGTCGCTTATTGTGACACCTACCTTTTCCGCACACCCGATTATCGCAGAGACATCCTTGCCAATAACTTTTGGATTCATGTCAAAGGCGGCAACCAACTGTCCGCCCTTCTCGATAACGTAGCGCATGAGATAAGCGCTCATCTTGCCGCAGCCATACTGCGCTATTTTAACTTTGCGATCCATAATAGTAACCTCCGTTGTGAGTTTCTTGTGCGGCGATATGCCGTCACTGTCAGTATAGAGGTTATTGTTAAGATAATGTCAATCTGCGTTTATACACAAAGTTGCCTTGTCTTTTTAAGGCGATTTGACCGTTCCTTTCGCTTTGACCGGTATCTGAATTTTGTAAAACATGTTTCGCTTGTCGAACTCGAGCACGGGATAATCGATTATAACCTCACACAGATAGCTGCCGTCGACGGTATAAGAAAGCCTGTCGAGTTCTGCAAGCAACCGCCTCGCGTGCTGCGCCTCACCGGCAAAATCGTCCGAGCACAGGCAGAGAAAGGTCGCGCTCGGAACGAGTTCGACGGCAGGAGAATCGCTCTCCTCGTCCACAAACATAAAGACCTCATTTGAAAACAGTTCTCCGCGAATCAGATGTTCCTTGCGTATTATTGTGCCAATATTACAGAAATAGGACATCGGAATCTCGTTTAACACAAGATGCTGTTTCAGCTCGCGCAGCATATATTCGTATCCGGTGTCATCCTGTTCAAAGAAATTGTTGACACATTCATACTTGTAAATTTTGCGTTCTGCTATATATTCAAAGAAAATCTCACCGTTTTTCGGCAGCGCCTCATATTTTTGATAGTTTTCCAGCGCGCGGCCGATAGCGGATTTTGCCCTGGCAAGCTCTTTCAGCTTGCTGTCCACTGCCGTCATCTGTGCGCCCAGCAACTCTTTTATTGCATTAGGGTTTTCCTCGAAAAAGAGCTCCTTTATCTGGCGCAGCGTCATCCCGTATGTTTTGAGCGCCTGTATCAGATCGAGCCTTGCCGACTGGTTTATGTGGTAATACCGATACCCCGTACAGGCGTCAGTTCGGGCAGGACGAAGCAGCGCCTCGCGGTCATAAAGGCGCAGCGTCTGTTCGGTCACGTGGTTGAGTTTTGCCATCTGACCCACCGTCAGCTTTTGCAGATCCATGGTTTCACAACCTTGCTCTTAGTATAATGTCTGAGCGAAAATCAAAAGGGCACATCGCCCGGTGGCTTCCGTCGCTTTTTTGGTGAGGCTCTCAAAATCCGTTGAAATACAGTCAAAATTCACTGCACGGGCGACGAATTTCTCATGGCTGAAGGTTTTTATATTCGAGCCATACGCTTAAAGCACAATACCGTTTGCAACAGCCGTTTATGCAGATCAAATCAGAATGAGATTTATTTCGCCGTTACGTGTTATCTGATTACTCTGGGAGCAAATATCCACCGTCACAGAACCGCAACGCCACACAGACGCTGTGCCGCCTCAACAACATGGCTTGCGAGCACCGCCGCGGTCACCGTTCCGACACCGCCGGGAACTGGCGATGCTGCAAGGGCAATTTCACTCGCGGCCTCGAAATCAACGTCGCCGCACAGCTTGCCGCCACAGTTCACGTTTATTCCGCAATCCACAATCGTCTGTCCACTGCTCATGCAATTACGACCGATGAGCCCCTCGCGACCCGCCGCCGCGATAATTATATCGGCAGAGCTGCAAATCTCGGCAATATTTGCAGTTTTCGTGTGGCAGACGGTCACCGTCGCGTCGCGCGCGAGCAAAAGCATCGACACGGGGCGGCCGACCACAAGAGAGCGTCCAATCACCACGACATTTTTACCTGCAATTTTTATCCCGTAATGCTCGAGAAGCTGCACGCACGCCATCGCGGTGCACGGCGCGAATCCCTCACCGGAACCTGTGAAAACACCGGACAGCGAGCGGTCGGTCACACCGTCGACGTCCTTTTCGGGCGCGATTGCATCTCGAGAGATCCTCTCGTCAAAACCTCTCGGCAGCGGGCGCATGAGCAGAATTCCATGCACTGCACGATCAGCGCTCAAACTTCTGAGCGTCTCGGTAAGCTCGCGTTGGGACGCGCCAAAAGGTGTGCAATGTGTGCTCACAATAACTCCCGCGCGCTCACATGCGCGGTATATCCCCCGCTCGTACGCAGCGTCTGCCGCATCGTCGCCCGCGCGCACAATGGTGAGCTTGGGCGGGCAGCCAATTTGGCAGAGTCTGTCAGATTCGTCGCGCGACCTCTCAATGAGGGCTGCCGCGACCTCTTTACCGTATAGAATAAGTGCCATTATTGCTCCTTGGTGAATGCCGGTTTTGTAAGCTGCGAGCGCACGCTTTCCACGACTCCCCCTGCAAGAGGGCGATACTTTGCCAGCAGCTCATTTGCACGCGCGTCGGCAAGTTTCGCCGCCTCGCGGTCGGTCATTATTCTCGTGTTTATAAAGACATTGAGCGCCGCGCATTCGAGCGCCGCACTCGCGCAGAGCGCCGCACAGCCGGCGTCGCTAACCGCAAGGCGAGAGCCTGTTTGAGCGGCCGCTTCCGCGCATTCGACCGCACTGCCGCACATATCCATTATCTCGAGCGGAACGGCACACGCTCTTGTGAGCGCATGTTGAATGGCGTGTTCTTTCTCGGTCTTTTGCGTTTCGGTGTCAGAGGGCATGCGATATCCCTCTGCGAGCGGTCCGAACGCCGCGGCGTCGTCGTCCGCAAGCCTCAGCAGCCCCGTTTGCAATGTGTTGCAGCGGTCTTTCAGTTCGATTATCTCTCTTTGCACTCCGTCATATTTCTTTTTTCCGAGCGTGAGGCTCGCGACCATTCCCGCAAGCGCCGCCGCAAGCGCCCCCATCACCGCTGCGGCCCCGCCGCCGCCCGGAGTGGGGGAGTTTGAGGCAAGCGACTCGACAAATTCAGCGCATGTTATGTTTCCTGTTATCATATTTTCTCTCACTCAATTAAAACAATCCCGATATTCTGCCGCTCGCATCGACGTCAATTCGCTCCGCCGCGGGAACGGGTGGAAGCCCCGGCATCGTCATTATGTTTCCGGTCAGCGCGACTATAAATCCCGCTCCTGCGGACACTTTGAGACTGCGCACCGTCACCGTAAAGCCATCGGGCGCTCCCAGCAACTGGGCATCGTCCGAAAAACTGTACTGAGTTTTCGCCATACAGATAGGCAGCTCCCCAAAGCCCAATGTTTCGAGAATCGCTGCCTGTTTTTTTGCCTCCGACGTGAGCACTGCACCCTCTCCGCGATATACCCGTCTTACAATCGTGTTTATCTTTTCCTCAATGGTCTTGTCAAGATCATAGGAAAATTCAAAATCGTTGGGCAATTCACACAGCCGCACCACTTCTTTTGCAAGCTCAATTCCACCCTCTCCGCCTTTCGCCCACACCTCTGACAGCGCGACGGAGACACCCAACTCGGCACATTTTTCACGCACAAGAGCAAGCTCTGCCTCGGTGTCGTCGGGAAACCGGTTGAGCGCGACGACACAAGGCAGCTTGTAGACCTCGGTTATGTTGGAGACATGGCGCAGCAGATTTGGCAGCCCCTTTTCGAGCGCTGCAAGATCTTCCCGCGCAAGCTCACCCTTGGCCGCGCCCCCGTGGTGTTTGAGCGCGCGCACCGTTGCGACAACGACGACCGACGACGGGCGCAGCGCCGCCATGCGGCACTTGATATCGAGGAATTTCTCCGCCCCGAGGTCTCCTCCGAAACCGGCTTCGGTCACACAGTATTCTCCGAGAGAGAGCGCCATGCGAGTTGCGATAATCGAGTTGCACCCGTGCGCGATGTTGGCGAACGGGCCGCCGTGCACAAGAGCCGGTGTGTGCTCGAGTGTCTGGACAAGGTTTGGTTTTATTGCGTCAACGAGCAACGCCGTCATCGCACCCGCCGCGTTGAGCTCGCCTGCCGTCACGGGCTTTTCGTCATAGGTATAGCCGACGATTATGCGCGATATTCGCGACTTGAGATCGATGATATCACTCGAAAGACAGAGCACAGCCATTATTTCTGAAGCGACCGTTATGTCATAGCCGTCCTCGCGCGGCGAGCCGTTCACCCGTCCGCCGAGGCCGTCGACCACAAACCGCAGCTGACGGTCGTTCATGTCGACACACCTTCGCCATGTGATTCTGCGGGGGTCTATCCCGAGACGATTTCCCTGATAAATATGATTATCCAGCATTGCACAGAGCAGATTGTTGGCCGCGCCTATTGCATGAAAGTCCCCTGTGAAATGCAGATTTATATCTTCCATCGGGACAACCTGTGCGTATCCTCCGCCTGCAGCGCCGCCTTTGACGCCGAAAACCGGCCCGAGCGACGGCTCCCGCAGCGCTATCACAGACTTTTTGCCTATTCTGCGCAGCGCGTCACCGAGGCCGACTGTGGTCGTCGTCTTTCCCTCGCCCGCGGGCGTTGGGGTGATCGCCGTAACAAGCACGAGCTTGCCGGCGTTTGGCTTCTCGCTCGCACATCCCGGCGCGAGCTTTGCTTTGTGCCGTCCATAAGGCTCATACATCTCCTCGGCTATCCCCATCTCGCTTGCGATGCTCGCTATCGGCACGAGCGGCGTTGACTGTGCAATCTCGATATCTGTGAGCTGTGCCATGAGTCGTCCTCCATGTAATTCAAAATTTTATTTATTGTCAAAGCAGTCAAGTATCTCCCCGCTCATATACAAAGAACCGAGCGCGAGCACCGCTCCGCTGTTTTTTGCGCGCTCGAGTGCCGCTGATACCCCGTCTGCCACACTCACGCACTCTGTCGCAATTCCGCCGATATCGCGAATTTTTTGTGCGAGTGCACCGTTCCCGAGAGCTCTTGGGTTGCCGGGCACAACACACAAAAACTCACTCGCAAGAGGCAGGAGTTCTTTTATCATCTCCTCGATAGCTTTGTCCGCCATGACCCCGAACAGCACTGTCGGCCTCACTCCCGGAAGCAAACTTTCAAAGCTCTGTCTCGCCAACTTCACTCCCTGTGGATTGTGTCCGCCGTCGAGAAAAAATATCGGCTCCTCGCAGAGAAGTTCAAATCGCGCCGGCCACGAGACCGAACGCAGTCCCTCCCGAAGCTCTGCATCTCCGAGCGGCCACCCTCTCAATCTCAAAAGCTGCACCGCTTCGATCGCAAGCGCAGCGTTGCTCGGCTGATATGCTCCAAGCAGCGGTATTTTCAAGTCTTTGTATTCTTTGTAATCAAAAACCGTTTCGCTTATAGTCTGCTTTTTGATTACAAGCGCAGCGCAATCAACCTCGCGCAGCTCGCAACCTTGCCGCTTGCAGGCAGCTGTGATGACCGCCTCGGCGCGCGAATCATTTGCGGCGCTCGCAACGGCGCTGCCATGTTTTATTATCCCGGATTTGGCCGCGGCGATCAATTCAATGGTGTCCCCAAGAATGTCGGTATGGTCGAGCGCCATCGACGCTATGACCGCGACTTCAGGCGCAGGTATCACGTTGGTCGAGTCCAGCTCTCCGCCGAGTCCCGTCTCAAGCACGACAATGTCGCAGTCGAGCTGCGCATACCACTCGAGCGCGAGCGCAGTTATGATTTCAAACTCGGTGGGAGGATCGTCCATGCTCTCGGCGAGCACTCTCACGCGCTGTGTCAGCTCCGCGAGCGCGTCGTCGGAAATCGGCACCCCGTCCAGCTGCATCCGCTCGTTGAATCTGCGGATATACGGAGATGTGTACAGCCCCGTTTTAAGCCCAGCCGCCCGGAAGACACTCGAAAGGATTGCGGCGACCGAACCTTTTCCGTTCGTGCCCGCTATATGGATAAATTTAAGCCTGTTTTGCGGATTTCCCAGCTTTTGCAGCAACTCTCGCGTGCGCTCAAGCCCGAGCTTGCTCCCGCGCCAGCCAACACTGTGAATATATCCAATCGCCTCATCATAGGTCATTACTTCACCCGTTTTCTGAATGACGACAACGCGAGCACATCGGCAGCGTCGTCGCGGTTATTAAGCGTATAGATATGTATGCCGCCTATGTCCTGCCTGAGATATCGGTCAATGAGCGCGGCGGTGTATTCCTTACCTGCTTTTTTGAAGTCTTCCGGAGAATTCTCATACCGTCCGACAATCGCAGCGAGCTTTGAGGGAATCGAACATCCATTGGACAGCGTCATGCGTATCACTCCGTCGCGGGATATGGCGGGCATAATTCCCACTGCGATCGGAATGTTGACGCCGCGCGCACGGGCCTTTTCAATGAAGCGCGAGTAGGCGTCGACGTCGTAACAGAGTTGGGTTATAGCGAAGCACGCTCCGGCTTGCTGCTTTGAATAGAGCGCGTCAATATCGTCACAAAGTGAGGGTGCAAGCAGATGTTTTTCCGGATAACACGCAACTCCGACCGCGAACGAATTCGACATCTTGCACATAAATTCCACAAGCTCAACCGCGCGCGCGAACTCACCGCGAGGCCCTTCCCATCCATTTGGAAAATCTCCGCGCAGTGCGAGCACACCGCGCACTCCACTCTGCATGTGTTCGGCAAGTTCGTTGGAGAGGCCCTCACGAGAGTTTCCCACACACGTGAGATGCGCAAGCGCGTCCGCCTCGCCGGAGGCCGCTATCGCCCGGCATATTTCAGCGCTGCGCCCCTTGTTTGTCCCGCCTGCCCCGTAGGTACAGCTTATAAAATCAGGTGAGCACTGATAAAGCCGCTCCAGTGTTGCGAGAAGCGGTTGGACGGGGCGTTCCGCTTTGGGCGGAAACACCTCAAAGGACAGACTCATTTCATTGTTGAGCAATCTCTCAATACTCATTATCACTCACACCCTTCTCGTGTTGATCGGCCTTGCGCGTTGGTGATATTATACCATAAATATGACGTCATTATAGTGCAATTGTACATAGCACAAACTCTGTTTTTCGATCGTGTCGGTCCGTTGTTTGTTCGCGATTGGCAGCCGCATTATTTGGACATTATATCATAAAACCGTCCTTAGCTTTACACCATTTTTGTATCCCTCCCGTTTGGACTTCAGACTCGCCCATGCACCCCGTTTCTTTTATCTCTATTCGCATGGTTTTGGTGTGAATCGCAGAATTGAGCAACTTGCCGAACCACCCGCAACGCTCCGGCTGCCTTGACACTTCCCGCTGCGCACTTTTGCTCAACATTTTCCAATATGTCACCCGTGTCTGCCACGTCGTGTGCTTATCAATTTATCACCATTTGACAGAAAATATCGATGTGATCCAATCTCAAAACTCAGCATCATACGGCGATGGGACCGGACGGCGCTTCTTTTGAAAAAGGAAAACACCGCTCTATGCGGTGTTTTCCTTTAAACGGCGCGGCAATGCGGCTTTGGTGTCCTTGAGCGGATTCGAACCGCTGGCCTTCCGCTTAGGAGGCGGACGCTCTATCCAACTGAGCTACAAAGACAAATATCACATTTGAGCCGCAGGGCAATGAACTGCCTCATATTTGCAAAAATCGAGTTTGCAATCCTTGACAGTGGATGAGAACTGTTTTTGTCACAATTCGGAACGCACGTGTGTAACGAATATTATAACGGGTCGGGATGACAAAATCAACTGCGGTATCAAGCACGTTTGTTTACATTTTGTCGGTTTACCGATTTGAAATACGGTGGTATACTATATAAAAGTATTGCGACTTAAGATTTTGCGGGGTATACGATGCTTCCCATTACTATAACCACGACAGCGCCCACTCTCGAAACCACTCCCGTCTTTAAGACCACCTGCTATCCGTGGGCAAACGGGAGCAGCTTTCGTCCTCTTTGCTACGCGCGCTGCGCGATTGTCGAAGGGCAGGGCATGCTCGTGGATTTGCAGGCGTTTGAACGCAGTCCCGAATTCGGAAGTGCAGATCTGCTCGACGACAGCTGTGTCGCGGTCGCATTTGATTTTTTCCCCGAACGTGGCCGGAAAATGCTCATCGGAGTCTTTAACGCCAAGGGGCAGTATCTCCTGTTTGCCGACGAGAGCCCTCTTGATTACCCTTTAGACGTCGCGTCCTATGCGGGCGAGGACGAGCAGGGCTGGTATTGGGGCATCCGGGTAACGTTACCGCATGAACTGCTTAAACAGGTGTTCGGCAGCGCAAAAATTTCAGATGGGCATACTATGTTGGGGAACTTCTATAAATTCAAGCGCACGGGAAACACCTCACATCTCGGAGCAGTTTGTCCCGCAAATCATGATTTTATCTTCTCTCATGATAATCTCTCGCCATTTGCCGCAGTATCATATTAAGGAGGTGTCAATTTGAAATACATTTTAGGTTTTTTTGCGTTTATTGCAAGCTCACTATGCGCGTTTTTTATAACCGGATTCGGTCTTGATTTTCTCAGGTCAAATCACCGAAAATACATCACCTTAAATGAGCGCTGCGACGAGGAATAGTTTCTGTATATTTGCGCGGCATTTGCACATAATAAGGCCAATTCCATAAAGGAGGTCTTATTTTTGAAAAACTGCAACCACGCCAACCACTGTATCCAGTGCAACGTCGCCTCATGCCAGAATCACTGCAATTCAGAGGACTATTGTTCTCTTGACTGCGTGTGCATTGGAACCCACGAGACTGATCCCGCGATGAATCAGTGCACCGATTGCCGCTCATTCCGCAACAGGGATATCAATGAACAGACGCAGGCCGTCGAGCAGACCAAACAGCAGAAGCAACAGCAGAGCGGCATGACATTTTAGCTTTTTGTCGGTTTGTGCTTTTATCGATTCATTTTCCCGCTTTCCACATCTGCTTTAGGAATAACAAAACCCATTGTTGAGCTTTTTTCTTGACAATGGGTTTTTTATTTTTACATATATACAGTGTGTTTTATTTGTATCGTTCTGCAGATTACTACACTTTTTTTGCTGTCGGTGATATCAGCGTCTTTATCAATTCTTAGCATTTGGATACTTTTTTGGGGGGAGGGGGCACGCGCTACAAAACGACGGACGCAATTTAAAAAATCAGTATCAGGAAAGGCTAACCGCATATTACGGTTTCACTCAATCCGAATGCTAATTTCCCTACCCATCAGTGCTTTTAGTCCGCGCAAAAACACGGCAGACACTACTTGAGAATCAGTCAAGTTATCACAAGTCCGCCGCTCACGTCAAGAACCTGTCCCGTTATAAACCCTGAGCTTGCGAGCAAATAAACCGCTCCGGCAATCTCTTCGGGTGAGCCCTGGCGGCCGAGCGGCGTTTCCTCCGCTATCACATCGAGAGTCTCTTGTGATAGCGACGCGTTCATTGCGGTATCGATGAGTCCCGGCGCGACACTGTTCACTGTAATCCCGCTCGGGCCCAACTCCTTTGCGAGAGCCTTGCTGTACCCAATAACCGCTGCCTTGCTCGCCGAATACGCGCTTTCACCCGCCGATCCGACCTCTCCCCACATCGAGCTTATCGTGACGATTGTTCCCGCCTTGCGCCCGACCATCGGAGGTATTGCGGCGCGGCATACATTCATTGTGCCGAACACGTTGGCGTCAAACACGGCGCGGCACTGTTCATCGGTCGTGTCCTGCGCGAGCGAGAAAAGGGATGTTCCTGCCGCGCACACGAGCGCATCCAGCCTGCCGTAGGCGGCGAGGGCAAACGCAATCATTGCGTTTGCGCATGCGCTAACGCGCACGTCGGCCGCAAAGGCCGACGCCTCGCCGCCCGAAGCGAGAATCTCACGTTCGAGTGCGCGGGCGCGCGCTTCACCGGTGAGATACCCTATTACCACGGCATATCCCTCTTGCGCAAATAAGTGCGCGCAGGCACCACCTATTCCACCTGAACCTCCGGTTATAATAACTGTTTTCGCCATAACAAATTTGTCCTTTTTTACAAAAAGAGCGGGTGCCGCATATCACGGTATCCGCTCTTGAATCTGCTTTCTCTTACTGCTCGTTCTTCTTCGCTTCGAGCGCCTTGATAGCGTCCTTGCGAGAGAGATCGATTCCGCGGTCGCCTATTTTGATGACCTTAACGGGAATGATATCGCCCACCGAGACGACATCCTCCACCTTTTCGGTGCGGGTATCCTCAAGTTCGCGAATGTGCACCAGACCTTCCTTGCCGGGCGCAATCTCAACTTTGGCACCGATAGGAAGGATGCGCGTGACCTTGCCATAATACATCGCGCCGATCTCGGGATCCGTCACAATTGTTCTGATTATCTCAAGCGCGCGGCGGACGTTGTCCACATCGATTCCGGAGACAAATACGTGCCCGTCTTCCTCAACGTCGATTTTAACCTCACACTCGGCACAGATTTTCTGAATAACCTTGCCGCCCTTGCCGATAACGTCCGCTATTTTCTCGACGTCAATCTGTATCGATTCCATCTTCGGCGCGTAAACGGAGAGCTCAGCACGCGGCTCGGCGATGCACTTGAGCATGACTTCGTCGAGGATATACAAACGAGCCTTGTATGTCTTATCGAGCGCGTCCTTGATTATCTCGTAGGTCAAGCCGTCAACCTTGAGGTCCATTTGAATCGAAGTGATTCCTTTTTTTGTGCCCGCGACCTTGAAATCCATATCGCCAAAGAAATCCTCAACACCCTGAATGTCGACCATCGTCATCCAGCGCTCTCCCTCGGTTATGAGGCCGCAGGAAATTCCGGCAACTGGCGCTTTGAGCGGCACGCCCGCGTCCATAAGCGCGAGTGTCGAGCCGCACACCGAGCCCTGCGACGTCGAGCCGTTGGAAGACAGCACTTCGGACACCAGACGTATGACATACGGGAACTCGTCAACGCTGGGAAGCACCGGGACCAAAGATCTTTCCGCAAGCGCGCCGTGGCCAATCTCGCGACGGCCGGGTCCTCTGCTCGGGCGGGTTTCACCGACGCTGTAACTTGGGAAGTTGTAGTGATGCATGTAGCGTTTTTCCGTCTCGTCATCGAGTCCGTCAAGCAGCTGGGCATCATTGCCCATACCGAGCGTGACTGAAGTGAGAACCTGTGTCTGGCCGCGGGTAAACATTCCGCTGCCGTGGGCGCGAGGCAGAAGTCCGACCTCGGCATTCAAGGGGCGGATCTCGTCGATTGCACGGCCGTCCACACGCTTGCCGTCGTCGAGTAACCAGCGGCGAACGACAAATTTTTGCAGTTTGTAGAGGCACTCGTCGAGCATTGTGGTCTGCCCGGAATATTTTTCGTCAAACGCCGCGTGCACGTCATCATATATCGGCACGAGTGCTGCATCGCGAATGTTTTTGTCATCTGTATCCATCGCGAGACGAACCCTGTCGATGACGAGGGCCTTGACCTCCTCGTACATGTCGTGATCAACCTCGACGCTGTCAAACGGAACCTTTTCTTTTCCGACTGCGTCGCGAATCGAGCTTATAAAGCGGACGAGCTCTTTGTTGGTCTCATCACATTTAACTATCGCAGCAAGCATCGTGTCGTTGTCGACTTCGGATGCGCCCGCCTCAATCATAACAACTTTCTCGCTTGTGCTCGCAACTGTGAGCTGCAATTCACTGACCTTGCGCTGCTCCTCGTTGGGGTTGATGATGATCTTTCCGTCAGCCAAACCCGCGGCAACACCAGCTATCGGTCCGTTCCACGGAATGTCGGAAATGGTGACGGCGATGCTCGCGCCGATCATTCCCGCTATCTCGGGTGAGCAGTCCTGGTCAACCGACATAACCGTCATAACTATCGAAACGTCGTTGCGCATATCCTTGGGGAAGAACGGGCGGAAGGGGCGGTCGACGACGCGGGATGCGAGAATGGCCTTCTCGCTCGGACGCGCCTCACGGCGCATGAAGCTTCCCGGTATGCGTCCGACGGCATAGTGCTTTTCCTCAAAATCAACCGATAGCGGGAAAAAGTCAATTCCCTCACGCGGTTTTTTGCTCATGGTCGCGTTGCACAGCACGACGGTTTCGCCGTAACGCACGAGACACGACCCGTTCGCGAGCTCACACATCTTGCCCGTCTCTATTTTGAGCGGACGGCCCGCAAGCTCTGTTTCAAATACTCTGAAATTGTCAAACATTGATTTTTGCCTCCCGAAAATTTTTGTTGTCCCACGTTTTCGGTTTTAGCAATTAATTCGGCCTTTTAGAATCTTTCCAAAAAGCTCAATTCATCGCTAAATTCCGAAAGCGAAAGCTTTTGTTGACGATCACTGCGCGACCTGAAAATCCGGCCTCTTACCTGTCGAAGGCAGACGGGATAAAACCGCCTGCCTTCGCTTATAACTTAAACTATTTGCGCAAGCCGAGCTTGGCGATTAGTGCACGGTAGCGTTCGATGTCCTTCTTCTGAAGATAGGCGAGAAGGTTGCGGCGCTGTCCGACCATCTTGAGCAACCCGCGGCGTGAATGGTGGTCGTGCTTGTGCTCGAGCAGATGCTCGTTGAGGTGATTTATGCGGTTTGTCAGAATCGAGACCTGAACCTCGGGCGAACCGGTGTCTGTCTCGTGAATGCGCGCGTCCTCAATTACCTCATGTTTGTCTTTAAGCATGCGTTGTGTTACCTTTCCTTTTTAATATATTCGCCCGTGTCACAGCGCGCGGTGCAAAGGCTTCCTCTTGAAAAAAGAGGCACTTGCCGACGCTCCGTGGCATGGGTAACGAGTGGTATTATATCACAGCCGAACAGTCAAATGCAAGGATTCTGTCCTTTACAGCTCGGGCACTCGGCGCACCGACTCGATATCGGCAAGAACCTGAGCTTTCAGCTGAACGTCGCTTTCAAAGCGTCGCTCGTCCCGCACAAATCGTTTGAGCCGCGTCTCGATATCAGCTTCGTACAGATCCCCCTTGAAATCGAAAATGTGTGTTTCGAGCGCGACCGCACCGTCGTCTCGAACCGTTGGGCGCACTCCCACATTGGTAATCGCGTCATACACGCGCCCGCCAACAACTGACTGAGAGGCATAAACCCCGAAGCGAGGCGTCATCACATCGCTTGGGAATGCTTGGTTTATCGTCGGAAACCCGAGTTTCCCCGCAAGCTTTTTGCCGTGTGTCACAGGCAAAATAAACCCATACGGATGTCCCAACATCTCCTCTGCAGCCTCAACGTCTCCGTTGACAACCGCCTCCTTGATGCGCGTTGTGGAAACGGCTTTGCCGTCCAGCTCTATCTCCCCCACGACAATCACGTCAATACCGATTTCATAACACAGCTCACGCAATCTGTCGACATCTCCCGCGCGCGCGCGCCCAAAACGAAAATCAGCCCCGCAGCAGACTGCTTGTGCGTGCAAACAACCGTCGCCGAGTATATTGCACACGAACTCATCGCAGTCCATATCTCCTATTTTATCAAAATCCAACAGCAGATATTCATCCACGCCAAGGTTAGCTATAAACCTTTTTCGCTCGGACATCGGCATGAGATCGAGCGTGCCCTTTCCCTGCGCGCGTCGAGCGCTCATATCGAAGCTGAGTACAGACGATTGAACTCCCCTGCGCGCCGCTTCGGCTATCGCGGAACCTATCACCGCCCGATGTCCAAGATGTACACCGTCAAAATATCCAAGCGCCGTCACCGTATCGTTGACAAACGGTTCAATTGTATTGTGAATCTCCATCGAATCTCCGCTAAGCGGCAAGTTTATCCAAACCAAAACTGCCTTATTTTTTTGAACCTGTTTTCGTCGCTCTCACCCAACCCCAGAAAGTTTCCCTCTGTGTCGCGCACCCTGACTCGCTCACCATCGCCTACTTTGACCGGCAAACGCAGCGTCTCAAACGCAAATCCGTTAATAAACAGCCGCGCGAGGTCTGCGGGAAGAATTGCCGCCCTCAGCGACAAAAAAGCGCTCTCGACGCCAGCGAGAGCCTTGCCGAGTTCTCCCGCTCTCGAGAGCTGCTCGATTTCTTTAATCGAAAATGCGTCGGTCTCGGAGAATCCCGCACTCATCGTGCGCCTAAGTGCGCACAGCGCGGCGACGAGTCCCATTGAAGCCGCAATGTCCTCTGCGAGTGTTCTGATATATGTGCCTTTGGAGCAGAGCACATCGATTGCAAATTCTCGGACACTCTCGTCAAAATCAACCAGTCTAAGCTCCGTTATTTCTATATTTCGCGGCTCTCGCTCAACCGTTTTTCCCTTTCGGGCAAGCTCATAAAGCCGCTTTCCGTCCTTTTTAATCGCGCTGTACATCGGCGGCACCTGCTTTTGCGCGCCGACAAAGCTGCAAAGAGCGCACTCGAGCTCTTGTAGGGTGCAGTTCTTGTCGCTCTTCTCTGTTATAGTCCCGGTGATATCACCGGTATCGGTAAGTATCCCGAGTCTCACCGTCGCTGTGTAGCGCTTAGTCTCATCGGGCAGAAAATCCACCGCTTTTGTCGCATTTCCGGCGAACACAGGGAGAACCCCCGTCGCCATCGGATCGAGCGTGCCGCCGTGTCCGAGCCTGCGCTCACCCAGTATCCCCCGCAGCTTGGCGATGACGTCAAAGGACGTGTAACCGGCGGGCTTGTCCACAATTATTATCCCATTCACGCGCCGAGCATCCCCTCAACGGCTGCTGTGACAGCACATTTCACATCATAGGCACTGCCCGAGCATTCAAATCCGGCAGCGCGTTTGTGACCCCCGCCGCCGAAGTTCTCACTTATTCTCGCAGCGTCCAGCGACACCGTGCGAACCGATACCTTCCAGTTTCCGTTTCCCAGCTCGCGTAATGTCACTCCGGCCTCGACTCCCTCGACTATGCGGGGCAGCGCGGTTATCCCGTCCACCTCGTTGGCAGAGCAGCCCGCACGCGCAAGCATGTCGAGCGTCACGGTGATGAACGCGAGTTTTCCGTCCAGCGCAAACTCCATTCCGGCAATCGCCAGCTGTTCGAGTTTGAAGCGCTCGCGGGATTTTGTTTCAAATAGGATGCGGTTGAGCTCGATGTATTCACATCCGCACTCAAACAGCCGCGCCGCAAACTGGTGGCTTGACGCGGTCGTGTTCGCATAGCGGAAACAACCGGTGTCTGTCGATACGCCCGTATACAGGCAGTTTGCTATATAAGGAGTAATTTGCACTTTCATCTCGCCCAGAACATCCCCGACCACCTCTGCATTCGAGGCGGCGCTCGATTCGCACAGCGTAAATCGAGCAAACCCCTCGTTTGTTCCATGGTGGTCAATGCACAGGTCTGCGCTCGCGCCGATCGGAGCGAGTGAATCTCCCATGAGTCCGAGGGTGGCGGTGTCGAGCACAAGGACAAATTTCGGTTCAAAATCCCCGCAATTGCCAATCGGACCGTACATGTATTCGTATCGAACGGAAATCTCGCTGTCGCAAACAACGCGGGCGCGCTTCCCGAGCGAATGGAGCGCTGCGCACATGGCATAGCCGCAACCCAGCGTATCTCCGTCGGGATTTTTGTGGGTGATTATGAGTATATCTTCCGCGGCGACAAGCATTTCGGCCGCGCCGCACTTGTCAATCGGTGTGCTCATTGTGAAAACCCTCTATTATCGAACTTATCTTTTCGTAATAATCAGCTGAATCGTCTGCAATAAAGGTAATCTCCGGCACCTTGCGTATGTGTAGCCGGGAGCCCAGCTCGCTTCGCACATGACCCTGCGCTTTTTTCAGCGCCTCGACCGCCTCTTTGGCTCTCTGTGTTCCCTCGAGCGAACCCACGTACACCTTTGCATACGAAAGATCGCTTGTCACTTCAACGCGCATCACCGAAAGCATCTCGCTTATGCGGGGATCTTTCATTCCCGAGAAGATATCCGCAAGCTCGCGCTTTACGTCCATGGAAAGTCTGTCAATACGATGTGAGGGCATTGGTCTGCCTCCCTTTTTTTAAAATCCATCGGCCGCGACCGGATGTCAGTCGCGGTATTCCTCTTTAATGTAGGTCTCAAAAATATCTCCCTGCTTGATGTCTGCAAACTTGGAGAGCGTTATACCGCACTCAAATCCCTGCGCAACCTCCTTGACGTCGTCCTTAAAGCGGCGCAGTGACGCGACATCGTCGTCATATATTATTATGCCGTCACGCACTATGCGCACAAGGTTGTTTCGGGAGACGGTACCGTTCTGGATATAGCAGCCCGCAACGGTTCCGACCGAGCTGATCTTGTAGACCTCGCGCACCTCTGCGCGGCCTTTCTCAACCTCGCGTATTTTCGGCGCGAGCATACCTCTCATGGCTGCCTTGACATCGTCTATCGCGTCATAAATAACGCGATACATATGCATGTCGACCTCGGAAATCGCAGCCTGCTCCAATGCGGACGGGTCGGGGCGGACGTTGAATCCGATTACAATCGCACCAGAGGCCTCTGCGAGCATTATATCGCTGCTGTTGACGCCGCCGACGGCGGCGTGGATAACGCTGACGCGCACCTCGTCGCTCGACAGTTGCTCGAGGCTCTGTTTGATCGCCTCGGCCGAGCCTTGAACGTCTGCCTTTACGATTATCGGCAGCTCCTGAACCTCGCCCTCCGCTATCTGGCTGAACAGGTTCTCGAGAGTGACCTTGGTATAAGATTTAAACTGCTCTTCCTTAACCTCAATGCGGCGCATGTCAACAAGCTCGCGCGCGAGTTTCTCGTCGGCGACAGCATTGAGCACGTCTCCCGCCGCGGGAACTTCCACGAGGCCTGTTATTTCAACGGGCATGCTCGGTCCGGCTTCGTCAATTTTGTTGCCGCGATCGTCAGTCATCGCGCGAATGCGTCCGACCGCCGTTCCCGCGATTATGACGTCTCCTGTGTGCAGCGTTCCGTTTTGCACAAGTACACTCGCAATCGGTCCGCGGCCGCGATCAAGCTTTGCCTCAATGACGGTGCCCTTGGCGGCGCGGTCGGGATTGGCTTTAAGCTCAAGCACCTCAGAAACGAGAGTTATGCTCTCAAGCAGATTATCCACGCCCTCACCGGTTTTTGCCGAGACTGGAACGCAGATAACGTCGCCTCCCCACTCCTCCGGCACAAGGTTGTATTCGGTCAGTCCCTGCTTCACCTTTTCGGGGTTCGCTTCGGGTTTGTCAATCTTATTGATTGCGACAATGATCGTAACTCCCGCAGCCTTTGCATGGTTGATTGCCTCAACCGTCTGCGGCATGATTCCGTCGTCCGCCGCGACGACGAGCACCGCGATGTCGGTAACCGACGCGCCGCGCGCACGCATTGAGGTGAACGCCTCATGGCCAGGTGTGTCGAGAAATGTTATATAGCGACCGTCGCTCGTTTTGACACGATAGGCGCCGATATGCTGCGTTATGCCGCCAGCCTCGCCTGCGATGACATCGCTGTTGCGAATATAGTCGAGCAGTGAAGTCTTGCCGTGGTCGACGTGTCCCATAACGACCACAACGGCGGGGCGTTCTTTGAGGCTTTCGGGCGCGTCGGGCGCGTCGTCCGTGATATTCAGCTTCTCTTCGATTGTAACGTGAACTTCACGCTCGACCTTGGCGCCGAGTTCGTCGGCAACAAGACTTGCAGTGTCGAAATCGACGACGTCCGACACAGAGGCCATGACGCCCAGTCCCATCAGCTTCTTGACGACGACAGGCGCGGTTACCTTAAGACGGCTTGCGAGCTCTCCGACCGAAATTTCATCGGTTATCGAAACCTTCAGCTGGGCGCGGCGCGCCTTTTCAAGCTGGAGGCGCTGAAGTTTTTGCGCCTCGGTCTCCCGCTTCTGATACTGCGGCTTGCCGCGCTGCTGCGAGCGCTGATTGAATTTCTGCTTTTTGGCGCCCTGCGGCGAGTGGCGGCGATCGGCACCTCCTGCCTTGGAGGTCTGCGCGGTCACCTGAGCGATATTTTCATATTTCTCGTTGTACTTATCGACATTGGTCACGGCGGCACGGGTGTCAATGACCTTGCTGACACGCTCTATGACCTCAACGGGCTTGTCGCCCTTCCGCTCCTGCTTTTCAAGCTGGCGCGCGGCTGCTTTTTCAAATGCCTCGTCCACCTTGCTGTCGCCGGATTTTTCTGCGGGTGCGGGCTTTGCGGCGGCGGGATTGTGCTCGACAATATACTGATCGAAGCTCACAGCGGAATGCTGCTGCGTCAGGTTGTCGAAGAAAAAGTTGAGCTCGGGTTCGGACAGAGCTGTCGTGTGCTTTTTGTCGGTGCCGTAGCTTCCCAGCGCCGCGACGACCTCCTTGTTCGTGAGTTCGAGGTCTTTGGCAAGCTCACCCAGCTTGTATTTTATTATCATACTTTAGTCTCCTTATCTTGAGCCGCATTGCGCTTTACGAGCAGTGCGAGTTTGTCATCGCACACCACCGCGAGCGCAAATTTTCTGCCCGTGGCCGCCTCTATCTCACACTGCGTTCTGTTGATATATATTAGTTCGACCTTTTTTCCCTCACACTCGCGTTCAATATTCCTGCGTGTGCGTTCAGCTGCGTCGTTCGCCACAACGACTGCAACCGCTTTTCTGCCTGATAAAGCCTTAATCGATGCGTCGTAGCCGATCGTCAGCGCGCCCGCCTTGCGGCAGAGCGCGAGCGACGAAAGCAATCTGTCATCACTCATCTGCCTCACGCTCCTCTATCTGCGAGCGCAGTAAATCGTAAATCTCCGGCGCTATTGCGCACTCGAGCGCCCGCTCAAGACTGTGCGCCTTACGCGCTTTTTCGAAACACTGCGCATTGCGGCAGATATACGCGCCGCGTCCGGGACTTTTTCCGTTTGTGTCGACCGAAATTTCACCGTCGGGGCTTTTAACCACTCGCGCAAGCTCTTTTTTCGGCCTGCCCTCGCGACAGGCGGCACACATTCTAATCGGTTCTTTCCTCAGCTTCATTCAAGCTCCTCAAAATATTAACGTGCGGGAATAACTCTATTCCACATCCGCTGTGACAGCAGCCTCGGGTGCATCGGCCTCGACGGACTGCTCTTCCTCGCCCTCGCCGTAGTATCCGCTCTCGGGTCTTATATCTATCTTGTATCCCGTAAGCCTCGCCGCGAGACGGGCGTTCTGGCCCTTGTTGCCTATCGCGAGCGAGAGCTGGTGATCGGGCACTGTGACACGGCATACCCTCGCTTCGGGATCGATGATCTCCACACCCACAACACTTGCGGGCGAGAGCGCCTCGGAGATGTATATTTCGGGGTCGTCGTTGTAGAGAACAATGTCTATCTTCTCTCCGCCCAGCTCCTCGACGATATGCGCAACTCTGCTTCCTCTCGGGCCGATGCACGCTCCACGCGGGTCGACGTTATCGTCCTTGCTGCACACCGCAATCTTGGTGCGCATTCCCGCCTCGCGTGAAATTCCCCTTATCTCAACAGTTCCGTCGAATATTTCCGGAACCTCGTTTTCAAACAGCCGCTTCACGAGTCCCGGATGGGTGCGCGAAATCATTATCTTGGGTCCGCGGTCTGTCACCGCGACATCGACGACATAAACCTTCACGTGGTCTCCGTCCTCGAGTATCTCGTTTGGAACCTGCTCAGATTTGGGCAGCAGCGCCTCGCTGTTGCCGATTTCGAGCACCGCAGCGCCTTTTCTGTTATCAATTCGCATAACGGTGGCGGTTATTATCTCGCCCTTTTTGCTCTGCAGTTCTTCACAGAGCTGCTCGCGCTCCGCCTCGCGAATGCCCTGACGTATCACGTGTTTGGCGGTCTGTGCGGCAATTCGTCCGAAATCCTTTGTCTTCAGCGGTATTTCGATTTCCGCGCCCAGCTTTGCGCGTGAGCGCAACTCGAGTGCCTCGTCGAGTGTCATCTGAATTTTGGGGTCTTCGACCTCTTCCACGACTTCCTTGATGAGTCCCACTTTAAAGGTCTGCTTTTCGGGGTCAATCTCAACATTTATGTTTGACTGCTCTCCAAAGTCCTTGCGCACCGCTATGATGATTGCGTTTTTTATCTTTTCGAGCAGTTCATCAGCAGGTATGCCTCTCTCTTTTTCAATGAGCGACAGTGCCTCGAAGAATTCGGCGTTCATTATTTCTTCGTTCCTTTCAAATCGTTATCGTCGTCCGCTTTGATGTACGCGGCATCTTTCTTGTCCACAGTGTGTCCCTCGGCAAACGTCAGCCGTTCGCCGTCAAAGCTCTCAAGCACTCCTGCAAACTCCCGCTCTCCGTGCTCGTCGGGAGTATAGCGTTTAACCCGCACCGGCTTTCCGACATAGCTCGCAATGTGCTCGTTTCGGAGCAGCTCGCGTCCAAGTCCCGGTGAACTGACCTCAAAATAAAAATCGCTTTCAGCAATTTCAAGCGCGTCAACAGCGGGGTCAAGCTCGCGTGAGACCGATTCACAGTCGTCAATGCTGACGCCGCCAGGCTTGTCAATGATCGCGCGCAGAAACCACGACGGTCCCTCTTTGACATAAACGACGTCCCACAGCGTGAGCCCCAGCCTATCGGCTATCGGCTGCGCCGCCTCGCGGACAGCGCTCGCAACGTTGGTTTTTTTTGCCATATAAAATACTCCGTGCCTCTTGCAAGAGGCCGTACATAAATGAAAGAGTGGGGAACCCCACTCTCTCTCTACTACTATCTTAATCAGTATAACACGCCATTATACCGAATGCAAGCGCTCACAGTGCGCAAAATCCTCACTATTCGGCAAACTGCACAGCTGTTTCCAGCGCAATTGTTATCATCTCGTCGAGCGAGCGCTCGCGTTCCTCGCTCGTGAGCTCGGTTTTGGCATACATCCCATCGGACACCGTGCACATCGTGAGCGCCCGGCAATTGTGTTTTGCCGCAAGAGTGTAGAGCGCGGCGCCCTCCATCTCGACGCCGATAACGCCGTATTTCGTCCAATTCTCCTGCCTCGGTATCTGTTCGCCGTAAAACATATCACTCGATTTAAGCAATCCGACGAACACCTCTTTGCCCGCGCGCACCGCGTTGTCGTATGCGGCACTGAGCAAATCAAAGTTCGCTATCGGGGCAAAATCTCCCGGAAAGGTGTGCCGCAGATATGCGTTGTCGGTGCAACAGCCGATTGCCAGAATAATGTCCTTTAGCGATATATCCTCGCGGAAGCTGCCGCATGTTCCCACGCGGATGAGATTTTTCACTCCGTAAAACATCATCAGTTCACCAGCGTATATCGACAGCGACGGCATGCCCATACCGGTGCCCATAACCGAGACACTCTGTTCTTTATACGTTCCGGTATATCCGAGCATCCCTCGGACGTCGTTGAAGAGCACCGGCTCTTCGAGAAAGTTTTCCGCAATATATTTTGCGCGCAGAGGATCGCCCGGAAGCAGTATGCTCTGTGCGATTTCGCCTTTTTCCGCTTTAATGTGGGGAGTGCTCATATCTTTCTCCTCCTTTTTCTATATGAACTCGCACAGTGTTGCAAGTGCGATCGTGATCATGTCGTCAAGCGAGCGCTCGCGCTCCTGCGATGTCATTTCCCGTTCTTTGCTCACTGTGCTGTCCGAGACCGTGAGTATCGACAGTGCGCGCCGTCCGAACTTTTTCGCGATGGTGAAGAGCGGTGCGCTCTCCATCTCAGCAGCCATAACGCCGTATTTAATCCAGAGCGCATTTCGGTCAACGAGCAGCTCCTCCTGATAAAACGTATCGGACGACAGCACATTTCCGACCCACGGCTTGATACCGAGTTCTTCGGCCTTTTTGTGCGCCGCACGCAACAACTCGAAATCTGCAACAGGGCAGTAGTTTCCGGGAAACACCTGTCTGTTGAAGTCGCTGTCCGTGCACGCGCCCTGCGCAAATATGATATCCTTAATGTGAATGTCGGGGTTCATCGAACCGCAGGTGCCGATTCTTATCGCGCTCTCAACGCCGTACTGCCCCATAAGCTCGGTTGCGTATATCGCCATAGACGGAATGCCCATCCCCGTGCCCATAACCGAAACGCGCTTGCCATTATATTCACCTGTGAATCCCAATATCCCGCGCACATTGTTGAACTGTACCGGGTTTTTAAAATATCTCTCGGCGATATATTTTGCGCGCAGAGGGTCGCCCGGCAGCAGTATCCCGCTCGCAACGTCGCCCAGCTTTGCGCCGATGTGGGTGCTCATAAGCGATTTCTCCTAATTGTTTTGATAATTTTGGGTTTATTGCCGAAACTAATTATACCCTAAAACAGAGCTTAATCAAGCCAAAATCACAATATCATGCAACAGAGGGCTCGTTTGAGGTACACTATTGAGGTACACGGAAAAAAGAAAGGGAATATTTATGAAAAAAATATTGGTTGTTTTAACGGCATGTGTCCTCGTTCTCACGCTCGTCGCATGCGGCTCGGGTAAGGCAAAATCACTCGACCTCGACAGGGCACGCAAGGAAATCGAATCGCTCAAGTCCTATCCCTCACTCATGGAGCCAAACGACACCGAGATGAAGGACGTATACGGCATCGACTCATCTCTCATCTCTAAAAAGGCCGTCGGCATTCCGATGATGAACGTCCACTCGAGCATGTACTGGTTGGTGCTCGCCAAGGACAGCACGTCGGCCGACACGCTAAAAACGCAGTTCGCATCATATTTTAAGGGCTATCAGGAAATGTGGGACAGCTATCTCCCCGATCAGGCCGAGCTCGTGCGCAACCGCCTCGAGACGACCTATGACACCGAGGAGGGAACGTGGCTGCTTTACGCCATCGGAGAAGACACAGCCGCAGTCAAAAAGGCTGTTGAGGACGCACTGGTAAAGTAGTTCTGCATCGGAAATTCTGCTAAACAGGCAAAAAACACCGCGTGCAACCTCTCTCGCATGACGCGGCGCACCATCGGCGCTCCTTTTTGGAGGGCCGATGGCTTTTTTGTTTTTCGTCTTTATCGCCGAGCCGCTTTTTTCGGCAAGAGTGAAAATACCGCCTCTGTTTTGGCTTTTAGCCTCGTTCGCGCTTCTCTCATTTGCCTGCTCGTCTTTGTTCTCTGATTGTATCTCTTAGGTCTTTGCTCTTTGCTCTTTGCTCTTTGCTCTTTGCTCTTTGCTCTTTGCTCTTTGCTCTTTGCTCTTTGCTCTTTGCTCTTAAGTATTCGGCATTCGGTCTTCGCCCTCTAAATAACGAGAAATGTTAAAGCATTCACATTTTCTTTGTTTTCATCTCCGACATACTCCACTGTTTACACCGGCCTCGGACGCGTGATGTTTTTGTTTTGCTTCAGACCGCTTTTGACCGTGTTCTCAGCAGCGCTTGCCGATTGTTTCTGTCTGGCAACCGATATTTTGCCGTCCCTGCCTTATTTGTCTGCAATTCCGTGCACTTTTTGCAGTGCATTGCTGCCCTTAGCGCACATGTACACTAAGTCGCACGAAGCTCTGCTTTTTGTGTCTCAAGCGAAACTTGCGCTTCTGTCTTCGTATCTTTTGGACAGCGCGCAAAAACCCTGAAGCCGGTTTCTGTCCCCCGGTCTCAGGGTTTTGCAAATTATTGTAAACTATGGTCATGCGAGCCCTGCATATTCCTCAATGCTGACTCCGCTTTCCTTCAAAATCTTTGCCAGTTCAACACCGACATAGCGGTAGTGCCACGGCTCGTATATATATCCGGTTGCCACTTCTCTGTCCTTGAGAAAGCGCAGCACAAATCCATATTCGGCGGCGTGGCGATCGAGCCACGCAAACTCCGCCGTGTCCTCAAAAGAGCGTTTGAGGAAGGTTGATCCGTCTCCGCCCGCAATGTCAAGTGCGAGACCGGTCTGGTGCTCGCTCTGTCCCGGGCGAGCCGAATATCGGTTAGCCGCCTCCTCGCCGTTGCCCGCAGCGTAGCGGCTGAAAATAGCCGCCTGTGTGTCATAGCTGCGAAAACCCGAACCGTTCCAGACAGTGAGGCCGTCGGTTTTCATTGCAGCCGCCATCTTGTCAAACGCCGCCTGCGTCTCTGAGGTCATTCCGTTGCCGTAGCTCGAGGGCAGATGATATTTTTTGTTGACAAGCAGCATCTCGTGACCATGTATGTCAAGATAGGTCACCCCATCGCGCTCATAGAGTTTAACTCCGTTTTTAAGACCCGGTATAATTCCCTCACCGCCGCTTTCGGCAGAGGGCTTTTCAGGCTTGTTTACCGGAGGCTCTTCGGGTGTAGCTGTCGGGGTTTCCTCCTCACGCTTGAGTGTTTCCCCGCCTTGAGCGCCGGTTTCGGAGCTCTCTTCTTTTATGTTATCCTGCGGTTTTTTCAGTTCCTCGCCCTCGCTGCCCTCGCCGGATGCTGCAAGCGAACCCTGCTGAACCGTTCCGCTTGGTCCTTTATCCAAAGCTCCCGAGAAATATGCCCAGCCCCACATCGACATCGCTGTCACCGCAAGCATCGTCGCAAGCAACACCGGACCTTTCGAGCGTTTCTTTTTTCGCCCTCGGGCACCTTTTCTATTACTTCCGGCCATATATCTCACTCGCCTCCCTTAACGTTTTATAAAATCACACGGTCGCCGCCGCTTTGGGTTTCACATCTCCGTACAACTCCCGATTTTCGACGAACTCGGTCGGTTTCACCTTGTATGACCGCAGTCCGAGAGTGCCCGCGAGCACGGTGGCTGCGTCTTCGCCCTCTATTCCGTTTTTGAGCACTCCGTCGTTCGGAAAAATGAGCACGTCATCGTGCTTGATTCCAAATATTTCGATTTTCTTGAATGTCATTACATAATAGTCATCAAACTTCGTGAGTATTCCGACGTCTCCATCCTTCGCCGAAAAAGGCAGGACCTCACGGCTCGTGATTATGCCGTGTGATGAGACGGTGCAGAATGCATGCTTGACGTTGAGCCGCGCCGAGAGATAGAGCGTGCTGACAAAAACTATGCTTAAAAGCGCAAGCGCAAACAGTCCCATTATGAGCAGAAACACGTCGCTGTCGAAAATTCGCCCCATGATCACCAGCACAATCGATTCTGGAATGCACAGAATCAAGAAAAAACGCAGATAAAAAATTTGCCCCTGGCGTACCTGGTTCTTGCGGACGTCGCTCTGCTGCTTCCGCGTCATGCGCGCAGCATAAACCCCGCGGTAAGCGATTTCCGCAACAGCCGCCGCCTCGCGCAGATTTTTCACGAGCAGTGCCGCGAGAGGCACAAGCAGCGCTGCCGCTCCGCACAGACAAATCAGCACAAAATCCGTAAAACAGCTATATATCGCACCCGCAACAATTGCGACGCAAAGTGTCGCACACAAAATGGAGTTCACAATTCGTGAGCGGCGCACCTTGTTAACCGATTCAGCATAATCATTCACCGGAGCCGCGGTCTTTGTCTTTCTGTGCGGCGACGGATTATCGGAGATTTTCTCAACGGCTTCCGATTCGCCCGTCCGCGCCTTGAACGTCTGCTTGTCACTGCCGGTGGTATATTTTTTCTTCTCTTTGGGCTTTTTTTCAGTTTTTTCTTTTGACGGCATATTTTATTCCTCTCGCGATTTTTCCGTTTGCAAAGCACACGACAGCGCGTGCAAGGTTTGGCGGCAGCGCGCCCTTTGACAACGCGCACAGCGCGCGTATTGGGACATCAAGCATCGAGCGGCGAACCGTCTGTTCGTTTTCTGGAGCAAGTTCGTTCTGCCCGGAAAACACCGTGCTTTCAGCAACTGATAATAGCAGCTTGCCAACAGCGGTGCGGCTCAACTCGCCGAGAGTGCTGTTTAGCGTATACGGCCGCATCGGCGGCTCACACGGCAAAAATCCCAGCATCTGCTCAAACCTCTCGTCACCTACCGAAGGCGCCTCACCCGCTGTGATATATGGCGGAGGTTCGCGGCCGTCTGCCGGATCGAGCGATATCTCAACGCTCTCTCCCGCATCGTCCAGCGAGCCGCACAGCCGCACGATATACTTTCCCGCTTTTGCACATCGCTTCCCTAATGCCCTATTATAATAGCAAAATGCGTCAAAGTCGAGTTTTATCGTAATGCGGGCCTGTTCTCCCGCATTCAGCGCCACTTTTTCAAAGCTTTTGAGCTGCACAAGATCGCCGTCCCGCTCCTTTACAAACGCAAAAAGCGTTTTGGTACCCTCATGTGCGCCCACATTGCGCACTCTGACCGACATCTCAAGCTCCTCACCATCGGTTAACGTGGTTCGCGGACAGGAAAGTGCATCTATCTCAAATCTCGTGTAGGACAGGCCATGTCCGAACTTATAAAGCGGAGCAACCCCCGCGCCCTCATAATAGCGATAACCGACGTATATTCCCTCGCGGTATTCGCATTCCTTGCGCTTCTTGCCATAATACGCGGCGCAGGGCGTGTCGGCAATCGACCTCGGCCATGTCTCTGCAAGGCTTCCCGACGGGTTGCGCGCGCCTGTCAGTACATCGACCGACGCCGCGCCCGCATGCTCTCCGCCGAGGTACATACACAAAATAGATCTGACTCGCGGCTCAAACGGTAGCAGCACTGGAGCGCCGAGCATGAGCACGACGGCAACCTCACTCGTCTCAGAGCAAATCACATCAATGAGCTTGAGCATTCCGTCCGGCAGCTCCAGCCCCGCTCGGTCGTAGCCCTCGCTCTCGCAGCTTTCAGGCAGACCCGCGAATATCACCGCGCGGCCGGCGCTTGCCACCGCCTCGCGCGATTTTGCGAGCAGCGCATCGTTTGTTGATCCGTCATCGTTATAGCCCTCGGCGTAGACGCAGTCCATCCCGATACCCGCAAATTCCTCAAGCGCACTGCTGGTTTCCCGCGAGTTCACAAGGGAACTTCCCGCGCCCTGATACCGCGCCTTCTGCGCAAATCTCCCGATGACCGCTATTTTTTTGTTCTTATCGAGCGGCAGTAGACCGCAATCATTCTTCATGAGCACCGCACATTCGGCGGCAGCTCTGCGGGATAGCGCGCCGTTCGCGGCATAATCGCACTTTTGCACGCTCTCGGGCAGCGCCCTGCATCTCGCCACAAGTTCAAGCACGTTTCGCACCGCTGCGTCAAGTTTTGTCGTCTCAAGTTCCCCGCATAACACCGCTTGTACTATAACGCGCTCATTGCCCGACGCGCCTCCCGGCATCTCGAGATCCATCCCCGCCTGCAGACCCCGCACACGATCGCACACCGCACCCCAATCGCTTATGACCGCTCCGCCGAACCCGAAGTTCTCTCGCAAAATCCCCTTAATGAGGGTCTCGCTCTCCCCTGCATATTCTCCGTTCACCCTGTTGTATGAGGACATCACCGCAAAAGGCTGTGATTTTTTTATGGCAATCCTCCACGCTTCGAGATAGATCTCGTGCAGCGCGCGTTCGTCGACACAGCTGTCCGCGACAAAGCGACGGTTTTCCTGCGAGTTGCAGGCGTAGTGCTTTATACAAGCACCCGCCCCGCCCTTGCGAAGACCGTTGATCATCGCGGCGGCAAGCTCCCCCGAGCACATGGGGTCCTCCGACAGGTATTCAAAATCGCGTCCGCAGAGCGGAGAGCGCTTGATGTTGGCTCCGGGGCCGAGCACCAGCGAAACACCCTGGTCGCGCGCCTCACGTCCGAGAGCCTCACCGACCTGTTCGAGCAGCGCTCGGTCAAAAGAGCAGCCGAGCGCCGACGCACTCGGAAAACATGTCGCGCGCTCGCTTGCGGTGAACGCAAGACCATCCCCGGTCTCACGACGCAGTCCGTGGGGGCCATCCGCCATCATTATCGACTCAACGCCCAAACGAGTCACCGCCGCCGTGTGCCATGAGTCCTCTCCTGCACACAGTTTTGCTTTTTCTTCGAGGGTCAGCTTGTCAATTATACAGTCGAGGTTGGTATCTCCCGACATCGTTCCACCCTCTGCGCACACAGCGCAGCCCTTCACACAAAATATGGGTTTGCAAAACGCCCGAACAGCGAGCATTTCTCACGCTCTGCCTGCGGACGACGCTTGCCAATATCCCGCTCCAGCCTACATTATAGGAAAAGAAAGCGCGCGAATTATGGCGCATTCGCGCGCTCATGTCACGTCGGACAGGCTGCCGCACTCGCGCAGACCCGCAAATTCGAGTTGACGCAGCGCTTCGTAAACAGCTATTGCAACGGTGTTCGAGAGGTTGAGGCTGCGAGCGCCCTCGCGCATCGGCAGTCTCACACAGTTGTTGTAGTTCTCGCGCAGCAGCCACTCTGGCAGCCCCGCGTCCTCTCGTCCAAACACGAGATAGTCATTGTCCTGATATCTCCGCTCGTCGTATCGACAAGCACCCTTAGTGGAAAAATAGGTGAACACACCCGTGTTCTTGTGAAAAAAATTGTTGAGGTCGTCGTAATATGTGATGTCAAGCAGGTGCCAGTAATCAAGCCCCGCCCGTTTGAGCTGCGCGTCGTCGGTCGAGAACCCCATGGGGCGCACAATATGCAGCCTCGCTGCTGTCGCCGCACACGTGCGCGCAATATTCCCGGTGTTTTGAGGTATTCGAGGCTCAACGAGCACGATATTGAGCGGCATCAGTTGAGCATCCCAAACTTTTCGGCAAGGCCTGAACGCTTAAGCGCCGGGCGGATAGCGCTCGCGAGAATGAGCGACGCCGCAACGGCTATGAGCGCGTTGACGAGCGATACTGTGCCTTTCTGCGCCATGGTGAGCAACACGGTCTCAATCTCATATCCTTTTATGAGCCGCTCAACCACAAATGTCTTAGTCATATAGAGCACAACATAGGCAATCGCTCCGCAAATCGCCCCGACGATCGAGCGCCATTTGGCTGTTGCGGGGGGTGTTTGCGCATCGCCTTGCTCCGAGAGCGGTTTTGCTCTCGGAAACGCAATCAGCCCGCACACGAATGCCATTGCGAACTTCATAATGAAAGTTATCCAGCATTCGGGCAGATAAACCGGATCAAACATATCGAAGAACATCGAGCCGAAACCCGCCGCGAGACCTCCTCGGGTTTTTCCAAAAAGCAATGCTGACAGCAGACACATCACGTTGCCGAGATGCAGCATCGTCTTGCCGAGAGGTGTCGGAATTTCGATTCTCATATAGGTGAAAATAAATACCAGTGCCGCCATAAGTCCGATGGTGATGATACCGCGCGTGCGGTTTCGTTCCTGTTCCATTGAGTTTGCCCTCGCTTTCTGTACCATCATTATATCCCGCCGGTTCGTTTAGTCAACATCATCACATCGATACGGCACAATCCCGCGATAAAGCGCTGTATGTTGACTTTGTTTGCGTATTTGGATACAATTTGTCCTATAAGTAAATCATTCCGCTTGTCAGCGAGGTAAGGGCGATGGACGAACAGAACGCCGACCGAGAGGCGAGGCGCGAAAAGATACGGAGTTTGAAGCGGCGCAGGACTGCCGCGCTCGTGATGTTCGGTTGCATCGTGATAATCTTCGTGATGCTTTTTGTGTGCGTTTTGCAGTGGATTGTATATGCTGTGAAAAACAAGGGCACTGCCGCACCGCCCACACCGCCGGCAGCGAGCATCCCCGAACCCGAAAATCTTTCCGCCATGACCTACGGTCCTTACATAACAGATGCCGCGACGATTAAATCTCCCAAAATCGCCTATGATTTCTCCAAACCCGTTCCCGCCGTTGCGGAAGCGGCCGACAGTTTTTTTAAGACTGTCCTCTTCGTCGGAGACTCGCGTCTGTTTGGCCTCTCGATACCGGGGGCGGAACTGCTCGCAAGCGGGCGCGTCAGCGTCAGCACCGCACTTAATTTTAAATATGAATTCGGCGAGGGCACAGCAACACTCGCAGAGCGGCTTGACGCACGGCAGTTTTCAGCGATTTACATCAACATGGGGCTCAACGAATTGGGCTGGGAATATCCCGATTTGTTTATCAAGGCGTACGCCGAGCTAATTGACGTGATCAGAGAGACACAGCCCGACGCTGAGATATACATCGACGCTGTCTTTCCCGTCTCGAGCGAAGTCACCGCAAAAACAAGCTATCTTGACAACAAAAAAATTACGCTGTACAATTCGCTGCTGTTAAAGCTCGCGTCGGAAAAAGGCTGCCGCTATCTCGATTTAACCGAGGTTTTCGCCGATGCTGACGGCAATCTGCTCGAGGGCTCGACCACCAACGGAATTAATCCCACGAAGGATTATTTCAATAAATGGCACGCTTATCTGAAAACACACACTGTTTCAAAGGAGTATTACGGAAATTGAAAAAGATTTTTGTCGCAATTCTATGCATAGCTCTCGCACTCTCTCTCGTATCGTGCGCGGAGGAACCGGTCACGCTTGATCTCACGGCGCTCAGCACGCAAATTTCTGCCGCCGACGTGTTCGCGGACGACCTTCAGCCCATTGAGGCAAGCCGCATTGGCGAGCTTGTTGGGCTCGACCTCGCGGGTTGCAAGAGCTCGGAATACCACATGGGTTCCGGCGCAACGGGCGAGGAGTTCGGCCTGTTTGAATGCAACTCTGTGGATGATGCAAAGGCGCTTGTCAAACAGCTTGAAGAGCATCGCGACTCACTGCTTGAGACCTACAAATCATATGCGCCCGACGCCGTTCCCCGCATCGAGAACGCAGTTATCTCACGTCTTGGCCAGAATGTTGCGTTCGTCACTGCCGACGATTATGCGAGCGCACAGTCCATTGTTGACGGGGTTTTCAAAAAATAACCGCCCTTTCAAAATCACCGCAGACATCATCCAACAATCATCATACAAAAACGTATGCCTGCCGCTCTGAGCACAGCAATGAATCTCCGTGGTTTTTTGCCGAAGCTCGCAGCGGCAGTTTTCTGTAATATCCGATCCGCTTTTGCAAAATCACCCCCCCACAGCGCAGATCGGTTCGTGTAGCTCATCCGACACCTTTTGCCGAGATCTTACGAGCGCTGAGCCGTGCGGCGTGTCGCTCCCTTTGCGGCACTTCTTCAATACGGTAAGGTCTGGTGGCGCCGCATGACGCCACCGCTGTCCGAAACAATGCGGCGGGTTTTCTGAGACCTCAATCCTTTTGCACACACACGAATGTGCAGGGCCTGCAAAGATCGCAGAGTTTGCAAAAAAACGCACCTCTCTTTTTGTCTGGAAACCCCATGTTTTCCCTTTAGTATTACGATTTTGAAGTATCTCCCACGCCTGCCTGTTTTCCATATTTTGTTTTAATCACTTTTAACTACATCTTTATATGTTTGTAACCTTAATATTATGGACTTTTATAGCGTTTGCGAATATAATTGTGTTTGTTGCTTTTGGTGAGCACCTTCACCTAATAAAATTGGGGGTATCATTGTGAAAGAGGTCGTCAAGTTTGTCATGGCCGGCTGCCCTCACTGCCGCCGCGCCACCAATATAGAACGCGAACTGATCGCGCGTCATCCCGAATACTCCGACGTTCAAATCGAGACAGTGGATGAGAACGAACAGGCGGATCGCGCCAACGCCTGTGATTACTATTATGTTCCGACATATTACGTTGGCGGTGTCAAAATTCATGAGGGCGTGCCCAGTGAAGAGAAGATAGAAGCGGTATTCAAAGCCGCACTCGCGGAGTGATCGTGGACGCATCTGTCTGTATCCTGCTTGCAACCTACAACAACGCGCTGCACGTGGGGGATTTGCTCGATTCCCTTCTATCCCAGACGTGCGGCGGTTTTGTTTTGCTCGTGCATGACGACTGCTCGTCCGACGGAACACGCGAGATCGTTGAGGCACGGCGTGACCCCAGGATTATCTTTAAACAAAACGAACGCCCGAGCGGCGGCGCACAGAACAATTTTTTCGGCTTGCTGCGCGACTGCCCAGACGTTGACTACATTATGTTTTCAGATGCCGATGACTTCTGGCTGCCCGACAAGATCGAGCGCACTCTCGCTCGCATGCGCTTGCTTGAAGCGGAGCGCGGCCGCTTGACGCCGCTGCTCGTGCACGGCGATCTGATTGTCACCGACGGCTCGCTCAACGTCATTGCGCCCTCACTTTTCAGATATGAGCGACTTTCTCCGGAGCGCCGCGAACTGCGGCAGATGCTTGCGCAAAACAACGTCACAGGCTGCACTGTTATGATAAACCGCGCGCTGCGCGCACTCGTGCCCGAACAGCCGAAAAACTCTGTCATGCACGATTGGTGGCTCGCACTGTGCGCCTCGGCTTTCGGGGAAATCTCGGTTATCAAAGAGCCTTTGATCTGCTATCGCCAGCACGGCGACAATGAGGTCGGTGCTTACAATGCTGACGATCTTCGCACCTCGGCGCTTCGCCTTGCAGACAGTCAGCGCAGCTCGCGTATCTACAATTCAATGTTCGCACAGGCCGGCTGCTTCGCTGACGTTTTTGAGGACAGGCTTTCGGAAAAGGATCTGTCCCTTTGCCGCGCATACGCGGCACTCGCGGATCGGTCAAAGTTTGAGAAAATCGTGTCGGTAATACGGCACGGATTTTATAAAAATACATTGCTGCGCAATATTGGCCAGTTCCTTGCGATATAGCCGGCAAAAATCGGGAAAGGGGTAATCGGATTTTGAGAAACAGTCTTTTCAGGCCGTTGGGGGTTCCGAGCATACGCGTCCCCCATCTGAAAAACACACGCGACTGCGAGACAACCGCGCTGCTGGAGCCAAAGCAAGTGACTCTCCTGCTGTCACAGCACATCGGTGCGCCCGCAAAGTTGTGTGTCGAAAAGGGACAAAAGGTGTACGTCGGAACCCTCGTTGGGGAGGCACAGGGCTTTGTGAGTGCGAATGTGCACTCGTCAGTCAGCGGAGTTGTTGCGGAAATACGCGAGGTTATCACACCGACAGGCGCGCGTGTCGTCGGAGTTGCGGTGGACAGCGACGGCGAATTCACGCCCGATCCGTCCATTAGACCTCCGCGCGTGTCCGATGCGGAAACTCTTGTTGCGGCCATCGCGCAATCGGGTCTTGTGGGGCTCGGCGGAGCGGGATTTCCGACCCACGTCAAGCTCAAGATACCTGAGGGTGCAAACGTCGACACGCTGCTGATTAACGCAGCGGAGTGCGAGCCATACATCACCAGCGACTATCGCGAAATGATTGAATTTCCAAAACGGATAGTCAACGGTGTGCGCACGGTGAGCGAACTGCTCGGCCTGTCACGCGCAATCATCGCAGTTGAAGACAACAAGCCTCTCGCGGTTGAGATTCTCACCCGTTTTGCGGCTTACAAAAACATTGAGGTCGTCACTCTCAAGTCATCCTATCCTCAGGGCGCAGAAAAAGTTCTGATTACCAACGCCACTGGGCGCGTCGTGCCCTCCGGAAAATTGCCCTCTGACGCCGGAGTCCTTGTTCTCAATGTCGGCACAATCTCCTTTATCTCGAACTACCTTGAAACCGGAATGCCGCTTGTCAGCAAGCGCATCACAGTCGACGGCGACGCCGTTGCCCGTTCATGCAACATGCTGGTTCCAATCGGCACCCCCATAAAAGATATTATCGAATCCGCGGGCGGTTATCTCGGAGAGTGCGCGAGACTGCTCATGGGCGGCCCGATGATGGGCACCGCACTATATTCGGACGAGTTCCCGCTACTTAAAAACAACAACGCAGTGCTCGCTCTCTCCCCGTGGCAGATTTCACTGCCCAAAGAGAACCCCTGCATTCGCTGCGGCAGATGCGGTGACAGCTGCCCAATGAGCCTCTCCCCCGTTGAAATTCAACAGGCCTATGAGGTCGGGGACATCGCATCAATCGGAAAACTGGGCGCGGCCAACTGCATCGAATGCGGATCCTGCACGTTTGTCTGCCCCGCAAAACGCTCGATAACCCAAACCATGCGGCTCTGCAAAGAAGCTTTGAGAAAGGCGGCGAAGAAAAAATGAAAACCCCATCTATAACATCTTCTCCGCACATCACCGGACGCGATTCCACAACGACCGTCATGCTCGATGTTATAATCGCGCTCGTGCCGGCTCTCGGCATGTCGATCTATTTCTTCGGAATACGTGCGGGTCTTGTCACGGCGGTATGTGTGGCATCCTGTGTGGCTTTTGAAGCCCTGTGGTGTGTGCTCGCCAAAAAACCGATGGCAATAGGCGATCTCTCAGCCATCGTCACCGGTATGCTGCTCGCATTCAACCTTCCCGCCGCTATCCCATTCTGGCAGGCGATCGTCGGCTCTCTCGTCGCGATAATCGTTGTCAAGCAGCTCTTCGGCGGCATCGGCTGCAACTTCGTTAACCCCGCGCTTGCAGGACGCGTTGTCATGGCGGTATCGTTCACAAGTTCAATGGTGCACTACTCATTCCCGATCAATTCGCCGCTCTTCATCTCTGCGGACGCCATGTCCTCTGCAACGCTGCTGACGAGTGCCACCCCGCTCGCGATCGCCAACAAGGGTTCGGCGGACATTCTCTCACTTGCTCAGCTCTTTTTCGGGGAGCACGGCGGAGTTCTCGGTGAGACAAGCTGTGCGGCGCTGCTGCTCGGCGGAGTTTATCTCTGTCTGCGCAAAGTGATCAAGCCCATCATTCCGCTGGCTTACATCGGCTCGACTTTCCTGTTCGGTTGGATGTTCGGTTGCGAGACACCGCTCAAATTCATCCTCTCAGGCGGTCTGTTCCTCGGCGCCATCTTCATGGCGACCGACTACGTGACCTCTCCTTACACCAACAAAGGAAAACTCATCTTCGGCCTCGGCTGCGGTTTGCTCACTGCGATTATCCGAATTTTTTCCAACTCTGCGGAGGGCGTTTCTTTCGCAATACTCATAATGAACCTTCTCGTGCCCTACATCAACGGCTTCTGCCGTAAAACTCCTTACGGAACGGAGGTTAAACGCGATGAAGCAAGGTAAACAGCAAGACAAAAAGAAGGGCGAATCCAATTTTGATCTCGCATACCCCGTCATAATCCTGACGGTTATCTGCATCATTGTCTCCGGCCTGCTCGCGTTTACCAACAGCGCCACAGCCCCTAAGATTGAAGCTGCCATCAAAAAAGCCGCGGAGGAAACTCGGCTCGAGTTGTTGCCCGAAGCGAGTGAGTTCACTGAAATTGAGTGCGCCGTTGAAAACGTGAAAAGCGTCTTCAAGGACGCGGGCGGCTCGGGTTATGTCATCACTGCCGCCGGCAAGGGCTACAAGGGTCCCGTGCTCGTCACCGTGGGCGTTAAGCCGGACGGCACCGTTATTGGCATCAAGGTCGATTCTTCGGTAGAGACGGCGAATGTCGGAACGCGCGTGTCGCTGCCCGAGTTCACCGACCGCTTTAAAGGCCTTAAAGAAAACGCCGACGCAATCGACGTTCTTGCCGGCGCGACCTATTCGAGCCGCGCGGTAAAATCTGCCGTCAACTCGGCTCTCGCCGCACTTGACGCGGTAAAGGAGGGATAATCGTTGAAAAAAATAAAACTTGTAACAAACGGCCTGTTTAATGAAAACCCCGTGCTGCGCCTCGTGCTCGGAACCTGCCCGACCCTCGCGATATCGACAACGGTTCTCGGCGGTGTCGGAATGGGTCTCGCGGCAACCTTCGTACTCATCTGCTCCAACATGGTGATCTCGGCGCTGCGCAAACTGATTCCCGACAAGGTCAGAATTCCTGCATACATCACCGTCATCGCAGGATTCGTCACGATAATTCAGATGGTGGTACAGGCGTTCCTTCCGGCGCTCTACGACATGCTGGGTATCTATCTGCCACTGATCGTCGTCAACTGCATAATCCTCGGCAGAGCCGAGATGTTCGCCTCTAAAAATCCGGTTATCGATTCGGGTCTTGACGGCCTCGGAATGGGTCTCGGCTTCACCCTCACGCTGCTTTGCATGGGCTCGATCAGAGAGATCATCGGCAACGGCTCGTGGTTCGGAATCAGGCTGTTCCCGCAACAGTATGCGATATCAATACTGACAATGCCTCCCGGCGGGTTCTTCATGTTCGGTGTTATCATGGCGGCGCTGATTGCGCTGCTTGCCAAAAAGGGCGTTAAGCTCAATATGTCACAGAACAAATGCATCGGCTGCGATGTCTGTGACGGCTGTAAGGAGGCGAAGCAATAATGTGGAAACAGATGTTCATTATCCTGTTTACGATGATTCTGACAGAGAACTTCGTTCTTGTTAAGTTTTTGGGGATTTGCCCGTTCCTCGGAGTCTCAAAAAAACTAGATTCCGCAATGGGAATGAGCGCCGCAGTCATCTTTGTTATGGTGCTCGCCTCGGCCTCAACGTGGGCGATTCAGACATTTATGCTCGTGCCTCTCCATCTCGAATACATGCAGACCATTGTCTTTATCCTCGTAATCGCGGCTCTTGTCCAGCTCGTTGAGTTCGCTCTCAAGAAGTTCATGCCTGCACTGCACTCAACGCTCGGGATCTACCTGCCGCTGATCACGACCAACTGCGCCGTTCTCGGCGTGACACTGCTCAACTTCACCAACGAATACGGATTCCTCGAGTCGGTATTTAACGGACTCGGCGCCGGGCTCGGTTTCATGCTCGCAATGGTAATCTTTTCGGGCGTTCGCCGCACCCTCGTGAATGCAAAGCCCCCCAAATGTTTCGAAGGTCTCCCGATCACGCTGATTGCCGCCTCACTCACTTCGCTCACCTTTATGGGTTTCTCGGGCGTTGTCGAAAACCTGTTCGGTTAAGGGGGAAGAGAATATGAATCAGATTCTATCAGCGGTTCTTGTCCTCACCGGAATCGGTCTTGTCTCCTCGTTAATACTCGTCGTCGCTGCCAAGTTCATGTCCGTTCCGGTCGACGAAAATGTCGAAAAGGTTCGCGCCGCGCTTCCTGGCGCAAACTGCGGAGCCTGTGGATTCGCCGGCTGCGACGATTACGCCAAGGCCGTCTCCACCGGCAAGGCCGTCACCAACCTCTGTGTCCCCGGCGCCGACGGCGTAGCAAAAGAAATTGCAGACATAATGGGCGTTGCGGCTCAGGACGTTGTCGAGATGACAGGCGTCGTGGCCTGCCGCGGCTGCACTGACAAGCCCTCAAAATTTGAGTACGCCGGCCTTAAAACGTGCGCCGCTGCCGCGATGCTGCACGCAGGTCCGAGCAGCTGCACATACGGTTGCCTCGGTTTCGGAGACTGCGTGAAGGCCTGTCAGTTCAGCGCCATATGCGTCGCACAGGGCATCGCTATAATCAACCCGAATGTTTGCACGGGTTGCGGCAAATGCGCACAGGAGTGCCCCAAGCATCTCATCACGCTCGTGCCGCAGGTTGAGAACTCGGTTGTGCTCTGCTCAAATCACGATCGCGGCGCCGTCACACGGAAACTGTGTGACAACGGCTGCATCGGTTGCATGAAATGCGAGAAGATCTGCAAGAACGACGCGATTCACGTCATTGACAACTGCGCGGTAATCGACACCGTGAAATGTCTGCGCTGCCGCGACTGCGAAGGCGCCTGCCCCACACACGCTATAAAGATTGTTTAGTTTGTAGCTAACTTCGCAGACTCTCCGGATTCCTTGCACATTCTCTTTATCATGTACACATTAAAAATCCGCACTGTATGGCTTTAAACTGCCACCCAGTGCGGATTTTTTGTATTGCACATTTATCTTTTAGCGCGACGCCACCCGCCCCCGAATTAAACTATTGGAGCTGCAACAATTCAAACCGCAGCGGTTGGGTATTGCGCACTTATCTTTTGTGCGCTCTGTCATTTTGTGAAAACGCAGCCGCCTGTTGCTCTCGCTGCTGATCTCGCTTGAGGCTTGTCTTCCGCCCTGCGCTCAATATCCATATTGTTCTTTGAGCGCGATGACGCCCATTCCCGAATAAACAGGAACGAGAACTATCTTATCTCCCTCATATGTCACCTTATACATCGAAGCCGTCCCGTCGTAGAAGCCCATCAGATTGTCCGCAAACATCCCTGCAAACTCCTCTGCGAAATAGTCGTCGATTTTCTGCACAAAGACGTAGCCGACCTTTTCCTCTCGGAGATACTTTGCAAATTTTGCGGCGTTGACATTGACGTCATACGGTCCTTCCTTCTTCGCGTCCATGGGGATAAAATCCCCGCCCTCAAGCGTCTGCACCGTGTACGCCGGCTGAAACTCATAGTTAAAATAGAACCACTCCCCGCCGTTTGAATCCTGACAGGCATAGTATATTCGATCTTTCGACGTGAAAGCGCCCTGAAACTTATAGGCATTTTTCATCATCAGCTCGCGGAGCGGCAGCAGGTCCTGATATACCTTGTCACTTGTAAAGACATACTCGTTGAGCGGAACCGGGGTGTAGAAGAACAGCGCCCACGCAGAAAGCGCACACGCCCCAATCGCCATTGAGTTGAGACCGCGCTTAAAGCGCCAGCTCGACAGCTCCCCGAATATCAATCCGAAGATTGCAACAAGCCAGCCGATGGCATAGCTCGAAACATAGCGCTCGTAGGAACTGAGGGAATATTCGCTCGAATGGAACACTGCCGTGTAAAGATACGCAAGCATGAGATAGTAGAGAAAGAAGCCGACAAGCAGAAGCAGCGACGCGGCAACGAGCCGCAGCGCATTCTTTTTTTCCTTGCAGAAAGGTGCAAACACGAGCGGAATGAGCGTGAACACAATGAGCATCGTGTCCACCTTTCCAAACGACAACAGCTGGTGTGTGGAAAGTGCATCGACCATCCGACGCCATATCTCGTTGAAAAACGGATCTCTGCCCGCGAGCATATCAATCAGCCCGAATTCATACGGCACGTTGTTGCGCAATATGTCGGCGACCGCCGCCAGGTGAATTGACCACACCGCATAACTTGCAATCACTCCGACAAAGAGCAGCGCAGGATAGACCAGTCTCAGCGGTTTTTTCTCCCATTGCAGCACACGATCACTCGGATATCCGTTTGAGATGATCATATCAAAAGATATGACAGCCGCCGCGACGAGCGCAAACGCGAATCCGGTGTCCTTTATAATCGGAAGCAACATGAGCGCGAGCATCGTCACGCAGTATTTTGGCATCTTGCGCTCGCTTTGTGAGAACCACGCAACGAGAGCGGCGCCAAACATCACGCCGAGAGGCACGTCGGAATAAGAGGTGGAGTAGAGTTTAAGTCCCTCGAATGAATACCAGAAGAGATAGAGCGAGGAAACCGACGCAAACGACAGCGCGGGTATCGCTATGTAGTTTTTCCACTTAAGACGGGAAAACAGCATCGACATAACGGACATCATCATGATGTCATATGCGAGATAGACCTTCCACTCGGTAAAGACCGAGCTCGTGCACTGCATGAAATAGCTGAAGAGCGGAAGCCCCGGCGGATAAGAAATTCCAATCATGCTGCTCTCGAAGAGCGTATACAGGCGGTGCTGTGAGCAGACGTTTTTCGCTGCGACGCCCCAAAAGGAAAATTCATCCCAAATCATGAAATATGGTCTTTTGATTGAGAGAGCCACTAAAAACACCAGCGAAGATACGACAAAAAACGCCATTCCGGGGGTGAAAAAAACCTTTGCCGTCTCGCGCAACTCGCCCCGCTTCACCCAAAGGCAGTAATAGAGCGAAAAAGCGGTTAGTGCAAAGACTGCAATTGTCGCGGGCACGAGCAGGTCGAGCGTCCCGAGATATGTGAGCAAAAGCGTTATCGCCGCTATACTCGCAAAGGGAGCGAGCGCCGCGTTGAACTTAAACCGCACAACAAGCAGCAGCGATATCGCGAGTATCGCGATGAATGAGAGCGCAAAATCCATGACAAACTCCTTTGGGACTTTTGATTTTCAGGTGAGATAGTATATTACTACAAGCTCTGCGATCGAGATGATGCCAATGGTGGCAAAAAGATAAATGCAGACGCGGTCGCGCCGCGAGACATCCTCGGCGCAATCGTGCTGTTTTCCGAAGAGCGCCGCAAACAGAAAGCAGAGCAATGCGAACACGCAGGGCAGCAACGGGATGAAGTATCGTGCTTGCACCCCGAGAATCGAGGTGCTTCCCGGCGTTGACCAGGTGCAGTAAAACCCCGTGACAATAATTGCATATTCGAGCGCGACAACGAGCGCGTAGAGCCACAGATTGCGTTTGCGCTCGCGCAGCGCATCTCCAGAGCAGAGTGCCGCCACCGCCACAACCGCTATTGGAGTGAGCAGACATGTCAGCTGTGCGTGTGCGTCCAGCCAGCCAAACTCGCCGAATTGAGTGAGATAAAAAGTGTTTGTCCACCCGTCCACCGCCGCAGTGACAGCGTAGCGTGCAGGATTTTGCAGAACATATCCTATCTGCACAAGAGTGTTGCTGCCCGACGGATTTCCGACCGCCGCTATTCCGCGGGCGAACAGCTCCGCGTATTCAAGAGCGCCGAGATAGCAGACAAGACCCGCAAACAGACAAATTCCAAACGTGGCTGTGCGCTTGATTTTAAACTTGTCAAACGCATCGCGCGGCATTGCAAAGATCAGCAATGCCAGCGGCGCATAGACGGGTTTAATCGATATCATCGTGCCGAACGACAACAGCAACAAGGCAAGATCTCCGCGCCTCACCTCATCGGAAAAAACAACGCCGAAAAACAGCAACGTGCAGGACAAAAACATCGAGTCGTAGGACAGCGATGCGCCCATGTAAAGCGTGAGTGGCAGCAGCGCCGCCGCGATGATCCCCACTCGAAAGCGCCGCGCGCGAGAAAGCGCATAGTATGCGCAGAATGCAAGCACAGCCACGTTGACGATTCTGCCCGCGAACAGACAGCCGAGCGCGCGCAGACCAAAAACGCGCGCTGCCGCCATGCCAACGGCCGCAGGAACATAGGGGACAATCAGCTGAACCGGCGTTGAAACGCGCTCTCCGACATACGGTTCGCCCGCTTTTTGAAAGTATTCGGCAAAGCGCTCGCGCACCGTCGATTCTCCCGCATCATGCACAAACTTGTTGAACACTCCCGGGAATCGATCGATGAGCAGCTGCACGTCGTCGGGATAATCGTAGCTTACGTCAAACGCAAACCGTCCCTGCGAAATTGAATAGGCTCGCAGATAGTGCCAGTATTCGTCGGGGGTCTGCATCGGCGCGTTCGCAACACTCATCGCGATTCCGAGCGCGAGCACGCAGATGGCGAGCTTCGCCGGGGCGGTTTTTAACTTGACCGCTACCATCCACGCCAGTCCAAAGAGCGCCGACACGAACGCAAGCGTCGCAGGGAGCAAGACACTCTCCATTCCCCGCACCGAGCTGAACAGCCTTGCCGCCTGCATCACGACAATGAGCGACAAGCCCTGCACGATGATGTAAACTGTCGGCCATGGACGAGGCTTTTCCCTTTTCTTGAAAACAAATGACGCGAGCAATATATACAATATATATATATTAAGCGCAATAAATACCCACAGTATCAGTCGTGCGCCGCTGAACTGCGCTATCGGCACAGTTTCGTTCACAGCAGCTCCGTCAAATACGATCGTTGAGCGCACACTCTCGGTCGGATAAATGCGAATCCCATAAAGCGCATCACAGGGGATCGACGCAAAATATCGCCCATCTGCTATTTTTGAGAGCACCGCGACAAATTCCCCGCGAGCGCCGTCGACCTCGCCGTCAAAGTAAACAACCGTCTCTGTTGCGTCGGCGGCATCTCGCGAGAGGTGCACCGTGAGCGTTTTTGCAGGTATGCCTTTGAGATTTTCCGATTTGAAATAGGAGTTGTAAGCGAGCGCGAAATAGCGTCCACCGCCCTCGTCTCGGAACTCCCACGGCTCAAAATCCGCATCCGAAAGCTCGGTCTTGGGATAGTATTCGACCGGATACGGCTCGGATATTTTAAGGTAGGACAGCTCTGCCAGCAGCGCAAAAACGACCGCAATAACGGCGATCATTATGTGTTGAATCGTCTTGTTCCCGCACAGCTTTTTCATCTGTCACCAAAATTTCTGTTTTTTTACAGTTCGATCAGTTCGTCCGGTTCAAAATCGCGAATCGCTACCGTGCCGATAACGTCAAACCACAGCGTCGGAGAAACGCCGCCGCCCGGGCGCTTGACGTCGAGATCATCCTCAGTCAACGTGTCGCCCGCTGAAATTCTCCGCGCAGCGACAATGCTCTTGCGCGCGATGTTCTTGTTCTTCCGCTCCGAGCGGCTCACCGTTTTGACGCCGCTACCGAGCGCAAGCTCGATGTTGCGAATTGCGCTGACCAGCGCCGCAAGCTCGTCCGGCTCGAGGCTGCAGCTGTGATCCGGACCCACCATCGTGCGGTCGAGAGTGAAGTGCTTCTCAATGACACTCGCGCCGAGCGCAACAGCCGCAATCGGCGCCTCTATTCCCAGTGTGTGGTCGGAATATCCGACAGCTTCTCCGAAGCGGTTGCGGATATCGAGCATCGCTTTGAGGTTCGCATCTTCAAACGGTGTCGGGTACTCTGTGTTACAATGAAGAATCGTAAGCTCCGGCACTCCGTTTTCCAGCAGCTCCCGCCGTGCATAGTCGATTTCATCCATCTCGCACATGCCAGTTGACATAATCACGGGCTTGCCCTTCTTCGCGACAGCAAGCAACAGCGGAAGGTTGGTGACCTCGCCTGACGGCACTTTTATTATCGGCATTCCGATCGACATGAGAAAATCGAGACTGTCAATATCAAACGGTGTCGATAAGAACATTATGCCCTTCTTGCGACAGTAGCTAAACAGCTCTCTGAAATCGTCAAAGTCGAGATACAGCTTGCGTATCATGTCGAGCTGGCTCTCCTCATCTCCGGTTGTCTCGATCTGGTAATCGGCCTTTTTCGCAAAGGTCGACACCACCCTCTCGGGTATAAAGGTCTGGAATTTCACGGCATCCGCCTTGGCTGCCACCGCCGCATCAACCAACTTCTTTGCAAGATTCAAATCCCCGTTGTGGTTGACTCCCGCCTCCGCAATAACGAACACGCCCATAATATTCTCCTTTCAGATCACCGACGCTCATGTTGGCTTTTGTTTTTCGGCTATTGGGGCACCCTTCGGCGAAACATTCCCTCATTCGCCATGTAGGGTTCGAGCTCGCTTTGTGTGAGCTGCTTTACAACATAAACGTTCATTTTATGCTTGCCAAACAGCGCGCTTTCTCGATATGTCTCAAAGAATAAGTCTATATCTACATATCCCGCAACCATGGCCTCACCGACATCTGCCGCAATCGCCCAACCGTAGGTAAATTTTCCGGTCGGACTTGTGATATAGAGCAAGCTGCCATATGGGATGACTGATGTGTCCACGGCGACAAATCCCTGGAACATATACATCCCGCTCGCGCCCCACGTGCCGGGGTTAAAGCTGTATGCAGTGCAGACGCCGTTTTCAATCACTCGCTCATATTTTTCGGGCTTGTTGCCGATGATTTTTATATCAGTAAACTTCGCGGCATCGATCGGCGACATCTCGGCGTCAGCTTTTCCCTCGAGTGTGACGAGATTCCACGGGAATTGGTCGATGATCTCGCTCACAATTTCGCTTTTCTCAAGCTTTCCGTCGACATATGTGTCCCGATAGCTGCGAAATGCGATTCCGTCGCGCTCTTCGCCCTCGTCCATCACGAGCTTTTCGCCGTCGTCTATGAGCGGAGAATATTTTGTCACGTCATCCCACGGCACAGTTTCGGTAACGTCGCGATATTCCTCGCGCACGCGATGAACCGATATGGCGTCTCCCTGCACAAGCAGGTGTTCGAGCGCTGGCTCAACTCTGTCGAGATCGCCGAGCTTAATTCCAAGCTCTCCGAGTGCCTGCGCGACGGTTTTGTCGAGCACTCTGTGTTTTTGCGTTTTTCCGTCCGCTGTCACTCCTATTTCATGCGCGCGGGTCACGGTCATGAGCTCGCTTGCGCCAAAGAGCTGCGTGGACACCTCGTCGGCCTCACCGAGCGGCACTCCCGCTTGTTCAAACGCAAGCTCAGGTGAATTGGCTTTGCAAAGAGCAACTCCTGCAAGGGCGCCGTCCTCGTAGATATACACAAGTGTTCCGGCATAATGCAGCACCACCATTGGAGCTATCAGCAGCACCGCGCATATTCCGAATGCCGTGAGCGCTGCCGCAAATGGACGCGCGGGCTTGAGATGCTCGGATTTGATGCTTTTCGCCATGATATCGTGTTGCCCTGCGCTCCCCGTCGACATGGCGTCGGCAGGGATTGTTGCAGCATCCGCGGCTGACATCTCACGTAACGCAGCGCTCTCTCCACACGGCGTTTCCGCATTGTTGTTATCCGCATTCGCAGCATCGTCAGCGGCAATGCCACTCTTGTCTTCGTCCGCATCGCGCGCAGTGCCATCATATTTTTTATCACTTTCCGAAACCGATGCCACTTTTTCGACTAAAGGTGCAGCACCTGTCGGAATCTTCGCAGAATTCTGCTCCACACTGTCCTGTTCAGCAGACAGCTCTTCTTCACTTGCTTTCGCAACATCGCGTGAGGCAACGTCTTGCCCTTTTGATGCGGCAGCACGCACCATCTTTGCAGCATTCCGCCCCGAACTGTCCTCACTCATCGCAATTGAGCCTGTGCTTTTATTCGCCGCATTGAGCACAGCGCCAAGCGTCTTTGCCGCGGCGTCACAAGAGACCCTTGCGAGTGCGGGCGACGCTTTCGCATTTTCGGCATCTGTCCCTCGCTTCGCATCAGCTTGCCGGCAAGACAGCTCCTCACCGTCTTTTTCATCAGCACCGCTGCCGACGTCTACTACCTCAATCCTCTCAAGCACTTCTGTCTTGGCTTTATCCGCTGCGCGCGGACAAATTGCAGAACTGCCGAACGGTGTCAAGTCGCCTGAATCGGCCGACAGCACAACTTCTTCATTGCTGTAATGATCCGCGCATATCACCCGATCTCCAAACTCAAAGGAAGCAAATCCTGTTATTTCATCGATGTCATCTATTGTAAGCGCTACTGCGACAGTGTCTTCATTTTTGTCCGTTTTGCACTTTTGATTTGATCTATTCTCTTTTTTCGCTTCACCCGCCGCCGTTATATTTTCTGCCAGCTTTTCCACGACGATTTCTTGCTCAATGGGTGCGGCGTTGCTGTCTTTTCCGCGCGCTGGCTGTGTCCATTTCACTATTTTCCTCATGCGCAAGGTAACTTGTCCCACGAGTGTGCTCACTTGAGAACGCACAGCATCCCGCGGGTCGCTCTCTGCGTGACGCGCATCAGGCTCGATATTGATTTTGGGCGTGCCTTGCGGCGAGGTTTTATTATATAATAATTTCATCAGTTCACAATCCGCTGATATGGGCGTTCTGCAACGCGGTGAATGTGCGGTGCAGGAATCCCGGATACTCGGTCTCCTTTTGGGCAATAAAGTGCTTGATCACGTCTCTTTGTGTTGCGCCGTTGGCAGGGCAAAGGCTCTCTATAACCGGAAGATGTGCGCGCGCGACCGCAGCGATTATCTCACTTTCCTCACACAGCACCATCGGTCTTATCGCGGTGATATTTTTGCGAGAGAGAAATGTGATTGGCGCAAACGCCGCAACTCTTCCCTCATTGAACAGGTTCATATAAAATGTTTCAACGGCGTCATTAAGGTGGTGGCCGAGTGCGAGCTTGTTGCAACCGTGTTCAATGCACATATCGTGCAGTGCTCCCCGTCTCATTCGAGCGCACAGCGCACATGGGTTGCTCTCCTTTCGGATGTCAAAGATCACTTCGGCGAGGTTGGTGCGCTTAATTTCGTGCGCCACGCCATAGGTTTCACAGAGCGCGGTTATTGGGGAATAATCACACTCTTGACCCTCAAAGGACGGGTCAAGTGACAGAGCACACAATTCGAATTCAACTTTTGAATACCGGCGATATTCGCAAAGCGCAACGAGCATCGATAGCGAATCCTTGCCGCCCGAAACACCGACGGCGACACGGTCTCCGTCCGATATAAGTTTATACATCTCACATGCTTTGCGCACGCGTCCTTGCAGTCTTTTCATTCAATCACCGATTAGATAGTATAGCATAAATCACGTGGATTTTAAAGGGAAGTCGGGCGGCACACCGCAATGGTCTCGCAATATGGGTACAACAAAATGGCACCCACAAGAGACACTACGGGCCTTACGCCAGCACCGCCTGTCGTAGGTGTACTAGGAAGCATTTTGATTTTTAATCTTTATCTCTTCGTTATTGCCGCGCTGTTGCTTATTCGCCATCATATCCTGGATTTACAGGGAGAATATTCTTGCCCTAACAGAAAAAATCCTCTGCGCTGATTGCCGACGCGCCTCTTGAAACCATTTTAAAATGAGCACACTTTCTGATACATGTCCTCGCCGTTCACACACATGTCTATACTGAAAATTGTTCGTTTTCTGTTTGTTTTCAGTAATGAGCAAAACACAAGTTGTGCGGATGGCCAATGGCGTCCCATACCGAATACATGCGGGTGCTGCAATTACAATATGTAGCGGTGAGCGGTGAGCGTCCATATTAATTTCTGCGTTTTGCTTATAGCTATTTTTCAATGAATGAGTTGTGCTCACTTTTATTAAAATGTCTGCCCGCGAGGGCACTGGAGTTTGTCGCTCATGACAAGTAAGAATCTCAATATAAAAACAGTGAAAATCAGGTTAATCTTTGAACATAAAACACCCCTAATCACCTGGGGTGTTTTATGTTCGCTACTTATTTCAGCTCTTCAATTACTTGATCATAATTGATTTCTGCTAATTTTAAATTTCCCTTATGATAATCTGATTTCCGAACGACAGAATGCACCGGGATCTCGCTCCCGTTCATTGCGATAGTGCCCATAGAGAGAATAAAATTGTCTTTTGTTGCTGCATGTGGAACTAAATACACGAATTTTTTTATCCCCCTTAGCTGTAAAATTTATTATTCTAACATCATTCGTTTCCTGATTAATTTGTTGAATTTTACTTTCACCATAAAAAGCATACTGTATGCCTGTATATGGATCGACAAACTGCCCGTCTCTTGAGTCTGTGTTATACCATTCCACTTCAAGCTCTTTCAACTACGATGGAATTTCCTTTGGCGAAAAAAGCTTCAATTCTATGTTTTCTTTAGCAGGCACAAGTGAGGGCATCCCATCTAAATATGATGGGTAAATTGACAACACAATCTCGTTGTTGTAAAGACCTATAACAGTGAATGCGTCTTTTTCAGACTGTGAACTCAACAGTTCCTTGCATGTCTTTTTGCCAAAATCCAATTTCACAAGGCGGCATTCACCACGATTTGTGTCGTCGACCCTTATAATTGCAACATATAGATTGCCTTGCTCGTCAGATATAATTTGACCGCCGCAAAAATCCCAACCATCCGGCAACTCTATTTTTGACATTTCACTGTTGTCATAATTTGAACGATAGGCTGCCGGAATGTCCACGCCGAATTCAAAACCGTAAACAAACTCGTCCGTGAAAAAGCCCAAGGCGCTATCAAAAATTGCGGGATACGATGAGGTGAGCTGCGCTATCCTGTTTTTAAAATCGAGAAAAAGATATTTATCTGAACATTTTGTGGGATTCAGCCCGCCTTTCGACTGACTTATTGATATAAGCCTGATAGGTTGAAATGCGAGGAGCTTTATAAAAAGAAAAGATCACTTTCAGCTTTTCAGATTCACTCGAGTCGGTTTTGGATTCCAATTTGACATTTCCCGATATTGATTTGTCATCGCCGGTATTTTGCACACCAGCATTTGAGCAAGCAACTAAAACTGCAATTAACTGTGCGATTAGCAGAAGCAAAAACAATGTTCTTTTCATTTTCGCCATTTTCCATTGCTGTAAAAATATAATACAAGCACACAGTACACACATTTTACAGCGCTTAACATGGAACCTGCGCTTTTTTATTTAAGCTACGTTTGCTAAGCACCCCAGTCTTTCATCCAGCTTGCGTGCTGAGCCAATCATCCATTGTGCGCACGCAAAGGCAAAGCTCGATGCAGCGACGTTAAAAAGCTGTCAATACCCAAACAAAAAATAAACCCATAATATCCCTATCCTACATCTTATGTCATGAAACTCCGCGTTTTCTGTGCATGATAACCTGTGCTTTCAAAAATCAAAAACCCCACGAACGCCCTATTTTAGGACGTTTGTGAGGTTCTTCTGCATGGCGCCCCCTGTTGGGCTTGAACCAACGACCCTGCGGTTAACAGCCGCATGCTCTACCACTGAGCTAAGGAGGCAAAAAAGCGCCGCGCCGTATTAAGCGCGGCGTCTGTTTGTGGTGACCCGTGGGAGAGTTGAACTCCCGATTGCGGCGTGAGAGGCCGCCGTCTTAACCACTTGACCAACGGGCCGATGGTGCACCAACAGGGATTCGAACCCGGGACCCGCTGATTAAGAGTCAGCTGCTCTACCAACTGAGCTATTGGTGCATTTATTCATCAAAGCGCAATTGTCTCATCGAGAACAACTTAAGCTATGGTGTTCTATTATCACAAAAATCGTCCGCCTGCGCCTTGCGCGCTAAAAGGGGCGACGATTTATGTAAACGAAGAGCCAGCACCTACCTATCTTCCCGGGTCGTCTCCAACCAAGTATTTTCGGCACAACTCAGCTTAACTTCCGTGTTCGAGATGGGAACGGGTGGAACCTGAGCGTCATCGGCACTGGCTTTTCGTTTATGTCAAGTCCTTGCGGACAGTGACAACAAAGGTTATTGCACCTTCAAAACCGAACAAAGAGAAACCACATTGCAGAATCAAAATCATAATTTTAGGCTGCAGCTGCGAATTAGCTGCTATTAGGACAAGCCCTCGACCTATTAGTACACGCAAGCTAAACGTATCTCTACGCTTACACATTGTGCCTATCACCTTGTAGTCTTCAAGGGGTCTTACCTGATTAAATCAGTGGGATATCTTATCTCAAGGTTGGCTTCACGCTTAGATGCTTTCAGCGTTTATCCATTCCGCACATAGTTGCCCAGCTGTGCCATTGGCATGACAACTGGTGCGCCAGAGGTGCGTCCATCCCGGTCCTCTCGTACTAGGGACAGCTCCCTTCAAATATCCTA
>JAVXNE010000002.1:0-207002 GCA_036645935.1 Oscillospiraceae bacterium
CTGCTATTCGCAGGCAACAAGCCCTCTCCGCTGCTTAAATAAAATATTTGTCTAGCTTTTTGGGGTCAGTTCAAAACCGGCTCCCTGCGTTTTTGATTATTTTGCTCTGTTGCTCGTTATCTGTACCGAATATCAACTGCAACCCTGCGGATAGATTTGTGCGCGTTTCATTTGATTGCGCAAATCGTCCGATTGCTACGCCGCACTTTTCGTCACGGTTTTTTTCTTTCTGCCATACATTCTCTGTCCCAGTTTGACAATCTCAACAACCGGAATCACCGAGAATGCGAGAGCGAGCGCAACGCTGTATTCCAGCCCGGAGATGTGCTCAAATCCAAACGCAGTGCTGAGGAATGGGATGTATATCACGGCGGTCGTAAGCAACAGCGAGAGCCCGGCCGCCCCAAACAGCCACCAGTTCGCTTCGCGCAGCGAGAACAGTGACTTGCGCTGTGAGCGCATGTTCAGCGCGTGGAATATCTCGGCCATCGACATCGTGAGGAAGGCCATCGTCATGCCGTCAGGGCTGTTGGTGATCTCCCATACACCCGATTCGATAAAATGGCCGATGAAGTATGCCGCAAGGGTAACGATGGTCACGAGCACGCCCTGATAGGCGACGTCGGCACCCAATCCTCCCGCAAATATTCCCTCGCGAGGATTGCGCGGAGCGCGCCGCATAATGTCAGGCTCTCCCTTTTCCATGCCCAGTGCAAGCGCGGGAAAACTGTCTGTGATGAGGTTGATCCAAAGTATGTGCACGGGATTCAAAATGGTGAATCCCAGCAGAGTTGCCATAAAGATCGAAATGACCTCGCTGAGATTTGAGGCGAGCAGATATTGAATCGCCTTGCGGATGTTGTCGTATATCTTCCGCCCCTCTTCGACAGCGCTGACAATTGTCGCGAAGTTATCGTCCGCAAGTACCATATCTGCAACATTTTTCGTGACATCGGTGCCTGTTATACCCATTCCGATGCCGATATCTGCACTTTTGATTGACGGCGCATCGTTGACCCCATCGCCCGTCATCGCAGTCACGCAGCCGCGCGCGCGCCACGCATTGACAATGCGAACTTTATGCTCGGGCTGAACCCTTGCATAGACCGAATAGTGATCGATATTGCGCTCCAGCTCCTCGTCGGTTATCTCGTCAAGCTGTGACCCGGTAATTGCCTGTGACTCGTCGTCGATTATACCGAGCTGCAACGCTATCGCAATCGCGGTGTTGCGGTGATCTCCTGTTATCATTATCGGGCGAATGGATGCCTCACGACACTCCTTGATCGCCTCGCACACCTCATCGCGCACCGGGTCGATCATTCCCACAAGTCCGACAAAGGTGAGGCCCCGCTCAAGCGCAGATGGCTCAAAGGATTCTGGAAGACCGTCGAGCGGTTTGTAGGCCGCGCCGAGCACGCGAAGAGCCAGATTTGCCATCTGTTGGTTGTTGTCAGATATCGTTTCACGAAGCTCGGGAGTCAGCGGAATGTCCTCACCGTTCACGTGGGCAAATTCACAGCATTTCAGCAGCTCATCGGGCGCTCCCTTGGTGTACTGCACGAACGAACCGTCCGCACGTTTGTGCACTGTCGACATGAGCTTGCGCATCGAGTCAAACGGTGCCTCACCAACACGGGGCTGCTCCGCCTCAAGATCCGGTTTGCGCAGCCCGAGGGTTTTGGCAAAATTGACGAGCGCACATTCGGTCGGCTCTCCCTGGGCTTCGTCGGTCTCCTCGAGACGAGCGTCGGAACAGAGCGCCATTGCGATGGCGGTCAGATTCTTGTCCTCTCCCTCGTGCTGAACCACAGTCATTTTGTTTTGGGTCAGTGTGCCGGTTTTGTCAGAGCAGATTATCTGTGTACAACCGAGCGTTTCAACCGCCGTCAAACGACGGATAATAGCGTTTCGCCGCGACATCTTCGTCACGCCTATCGAGAGCACTATCGTGACAACGGCGGCAAGTCCCTCGGGTATCGCCGCAACTGCAAGGCTCACGGCAATGAGGAAGCTGTCCAAAATAACCCCGCCACTCATAGAGCCGCTGCGAAGCACTCCGAAGCCGAATATAAACACACATATTCCAAGAACGATCCAGGTCAGCGCGCGGCTGAGCTGAGCCAGCTTGAGCTGCAGCGGTGTCTTGCCCTCCTGTGCAAGCGCAATGGCGCTCGCAATCTTGCCCATCTCGCTGTTCATTCCCGTTGCAACGACAACCGCCTTGCCGCGGCCATAGGCGATTGTGCTGCCGGTATACACCATGTTTGAACGGTCACCGAGCGGAATCGGCTTGCCGTTCGGAGCTGTCAGCGGCTCGGTCTGCTTGTTGACAGGCACCGATTCTCCCGTGAGCGCCGCTTCCTCTGCCTTGAGACTTGCGGTTTCAAACAATCTCGCATCCGCAGGCACCGCGTCACCCGCCTCGAGTATGATGACATCCCCTGCAGCGACGTCCTGCGCCTTGATGACGTGCACTGTGCCCTCACGCATCACTTTGCACGTTGCTGCCGACATCTCATTGAGCGCCTCAATGGCCTTTTCGGCCTTGCTCTCCTGCACGACGCCGAGCACCGAGTTGAGCACCACGACAAACATAATGATGAACACGTCCGCCATCGATTCCCCCGAATATAACGAGGTCACCGCAGAAACAACCGCCGCCGCTATCAGAATGATGATCATCGGGTCGGCGAGCTGCTTTAAGAATCGCACAATCATGGGCGTTTTTTTCGGTTCTGCCAGCTTGTTCAGTCCGTCGCGCCCGAGCACGCGCTCCGCCTGTTCGGTTTTTAAGCCCTCAGGCCGCGAGTCGAGTTCGCTGAATATCTCTCCTGCAGATTTCTGGTAATACTCCATCTTTAATATCTCCTTGTTATGGCCGCTGCGTACAAAAAAGGCTCACGCACGGCTGTTTTAGCCATACATAAGTCTTGTTATCAAGGTATACCTATTATACCTCTTAGCCAAACCAGGCGCAAAATTCACGTCATGCATGTTGATTTGGCGCACACTGCGTGCCAACTACTCCCCTATGAATATTACGTACCTTACTATAATTTGGGCACAATGTCAATAGACGGGTGCTGAATAATATTGCCGATATGTTTTTTTGCTTATATTCCTGAGCGCATTATTAGCAATAATTCACTAATGAACCTGCCTGCGCATTGATTTGTTTGTCATTATGTATTAAAATGGACACGAAACTCTAATTTGCTCTTCTTCTAGCCTATAAATAAAACAAAAGAAAGCGTATTCATTATGCACGAACTCGGAGTAATCAGCGCGATGGTCAAAACCATTGAGGGAATCGTCCAAAAAGAAAATCTGACCAAAGTAGAAAAAATCGTTCTGCAGGTCGGGGAGCTTTCGGGCGTTATTCCCGCATATATCAAGGACTGCTACCCCGCGGCGGTATACAAAACGTTTCTTGAAAACACTGAACTCGAGCTTGAGGTCATTCCCGGAATCGCTCGCTGCGAGGATTGCGGCGAGGAGTTCAACGCCCTGGCGTGCGATCTCACGTGTCCAAAATGCAAGTCGCAAAATCTCACGGCACTCGGCGGGCGGGAATTCTTGATAAAGGAAATTCTCGCCTGCTAAGTTCCCGTTTTTGTCGGCAAGTGTGCCGATAATCGACACTTTCTCAGCCTGCGAAAACGCGGCAGCCCACGCGCTGCCGCTCTTATGGCGGCGCGTGAGTTTGTTTTCCAAAATCACTTCTTGTCCGTTTTCATCCATAGCGTAATCTGTACTATTCTGAACCGCAGGAAATACTTTTATGATTCCCACCTTTAATCATGAAGTGGAAATATTTTTTCTGCGCGCCAAGCGGCGCGGTTGCAAGCGCCGCCTCGCCGCCCCAAGGCAATGCGGCAGCCAGATTAATCTGTTTGGGAAATCATCAGCTCGTGCGCACTCGCAGCGTTCGATGGAATTCCCCGCACGTCAATCAAACCACACGGGAGTGTTGATAAAATGAAAATCTGCGTCATCAACGGTTCGCCCAAGGGCGCTTACAGCATCACACTACAAACCGTTCTATATCTTCAAAAACGCTTTGAGGACTGTGAATTTCAAATAATAAACGTCGGGCAGAAAATAAAATCGTTTGAGCGGGACATGAGCGAAGCGGTTTCAGCTGTTGAGGCCTGCGATTTATTGCTTTTCTGCTACCCTGTTTACACCTTCATCACACCCTACCAGCTGCAGCGTTTTATCGAGCTTTTAAAGTCGCAAAACATCGATCTCTCACAAAAATACGCTACGCAAATCACCACCTCGAAGCACTTTTATGACTTCACCGCGCATCGCTATATTGAGCAGAATTGCTATGATTTAAAGCTCAAGTTTATCCGGGGACTCTCTGCCGACATGGATGATCTGTTGTGCGAACGCGGCAGATCGGAGGCTCTCGCATTCTTCAAATACGTCTCCTTCTGCGTCGAGAACTCAATTTTTGAGACATGTCCAAAGAACGATTTCGACACTCGACCCGAATACGTCATATCACTTGAGAACACTGAGAAATCGGATGGATTCGACACCGTAATCGTCACCAATGCCACAGCAACTGACACCTCTCTCACTTTGATGATTGCGGATTTTGAAGCGGTCTACCCTTACAAAACTCGCGTCGTCAACATCGCACAATATCCCTTTTCGGGCGGATGTTTGGGCTGCTTCAACTGTGCATCAGACGGCAAATGCGTCTATAAAGACGGATTCGACAGTTTTCTGCGGGAAGAAATCCAGACTGCAAACGCCATCGTCTACGCGTTCACCGTAAAAGATCACAGCATGGGTGCGTCTTTCAAGCTGTACGACGACCGACAGTTCTGCAACGGCCACCGCACCGTCACGATGGGCATGCCAATCGGCTATATTGCGAATGGAAATTACGCCGACGAGACCAATCTCCAGCTGATAATCGAGGGTCGCTGCGAGGTGGGCCACAATTTTCTTTGCGGAGTCGCATCGAACGCCGCCGAGATACAAAAGCTTTCCGACAGGCTTTGCTTCGCACTTGAGAATAAGTATGTTCAGCCGCAAAACTTTCTCGGAGTGGGGGGCATGAAAATATTTCGCGATCTCATCTACCTAATGAGAGGGCTCATGAAAGAGGATCACCGCTTTTACAAGCAGCATGGAATGTATGATTTCCCTCAAAAAAAGCTCGGAACTGTCATAAAAATGAAACTTGTCGGGGCATTGGCCTCCAGCAAAAAACTGAAATCAAAACTTGGAAACCACATGAATGAGGGCATGATAGCGCCTTACAAAAAAGTGATTGACGCACAATGAGCATCAGACCTTTGGCAGATCTTCTGCCGCGTAAGGATTGTTCATAACGCTCTCTCACGTTCAATGTTATCTCAACGCGTCAATTTGTGATTTAATCCACTTAATTTTGCGCGTCTGCGTCCTCTCAAAATCAGAGTGTTGCGCCGCGCGCTCCTTGAAATTCAGCTCGCCGTTTCACTTTTTTAAAAAACCGCTGCTTTGCCGTGCACGCTTGAAATTTTTGCACTGTCTTATAAGTCGCAGCGGGCGTCCATCTTACAGATTATTCGCCGTGCCGCAGGCAATCGAAACCTTACGCATCTTATGGGTTCAAGGCTTTTCGACTGTAGGGCGCGGTTTTTTTGGCAAAACAACACTCTCCAAAGGCAGAGCCTTTGGAGAGTGTTGTTTCCAATATATCAGTTGTTCACTGAGCCATTCAATTTTATCAAGGCTGAATTAGAATGAGCCGGCCATCCCTCCTCGGCTTTACGGTCTTTGCATCGCTTATATTCTGTGCCATGATATCGCCTATCAAGACACCTGTCTTCTCACAGGATTTGATGAACTCAGGCGGCACGCTTTCATCCATAACTGCGATATGATAAAGCTTATCCGGCTCTATCTCCTCGTCCATATCTGTTGTAATTTTGATAATTCGGCTGCCCGGTTGTGCCGAGGGGTTGAATTTCAGTTTCAGACCCGAAAAATAATAGAACCATCCTCCGCGGTTGTTGTCCACGTCAATTGAATATTCCAGTGTTTTTATGAGATCCTCGCCCGACATTGTAATTTTCCAGAGCTCGCCCTTTTCTTTGCGCTTTAAATCGGGAAGCACTCGATTGATATCTCTTCGCGTCAGCTCTCCCTCATACAAACTCGCGCTGATGCCCTTGCCGTTATACCTGCCGTCTTTGCCGTTGTCCAGAAACAGTGCCATCTCGCAGCCGCTGTAATCGCGCATTACATCTGTCACAAAGCTCCCCGTCTCCTCTTGTGTGAAGTCCTCCGACGCCGTGCCAAACACTTCAAGAGATTCAGACTCGGAAGGCGATAGATTCTCCTCATCGACCATCTTTGCGACGTCAATGGCGGAGAACTTTCCCTCAACCATGCCCGCAAGTCCTCTTCGCAGTGCATTTTGCGCGTTTTTAAACGTCGGGAAAACCGCATACCGTCCGTTGTTCAGTGCGTGCCTCATATCCTCAATTTCAACAATGTTAGGGGGAGATACGCCCTTAAGGCTCGAAAACACAGCTTCAGTGTCCCCCGAGAGCGCCCTCTGTCCCTCGAGAGTGCTGATGTATTTCAGCATACTCATCACGGCTTCGAGCTTTTGGGCGTTTTTCGGTTCTGCAAGGTTTTTGTTGACCCCAATATAACACACGGGATACAGCCGCACCCAATCACTATCTGTCCCGGGATTGAAAAACGGCATGAGCGCAAACTCGTCGGTACTGCCTGTCAGATCAAACCCCATACGCGCGAGGAGGACCGAATCCTCAATCATCGCGCACTCTCGGTTGAAAAGCATATATTCCCGATCCGCGTATCCGATGTCCAGATCATCTTTTTTCAGGATACCGGCGTCAATCAGTTGCTGAAATGTCTCAAGTGCCGGCATGAAATTATCTTTAAAACAGCCGATTCCGTTGTTGTAATCGTCAATCCACTGTGTATCTTGCGGCTTGCTGAAAGAGCTTTCAAATCCAAACCCAACAAATGCGGTGTCTAACACCTCGGAGTTTTCGAGCCCGAGTTGCAAAGAGCGCATTCCGCTCGATTCAATATCCTGACACAGTCTGACAAATTCGTCAAAACTGTCGGGAACTTTCCATCCTCTCTCTTTGAAAAGTGTTTTGTTATATACGATTCCGCGAATCTGAGAGGGCCCGGGAAGGTAATAGAGCTTTCCGTCCCTCGCGATATTGTTGAGCATTGCGGTGATGTAAGTCCCTGACAGCGGCAGCGTCGAGAGATCCATCAGGTTGTCCTGCCAGTATTGCTCACCGACATCAAGCGGCCACGTCATCACAACATCCGTAATGTCTTTGTGCTTCAATCGCGTTTCATATTCGGCTATGCCCATATCCGAAGTGTAGTTGCCCACCTGAATGATGTCAACGTGGGGCAGTTCTTTCTCCGCAATTTTTTCAAAACTGTTGATGCTGAACGCGTATTTCACTAACACTGTTATCGGAATCTTATCTTTGGGAATCACAGTCTGCGTTATAATTTCAGTCTTGTCCACCTCGGAACTGCCCGAACATGACACGAGTGCAAGAAACAAAACGGCAGTCATTGCCGCTGTACGACACCTCTTCAACATGTAATGACACTCCTTAGTCGGCGTTTGCACCGCTTTCATCACGAAAGGTCAGCGTTTCAAAATCTTTTATCGGCATCGGCTTCGCATAATAGTATCCCTGAATATAATCACAGCCCAATCGCTTAAGCATGTCCACATGAATGCGATCCTCAACGCCCTCTGCAACAGTCACCATACCGAGAGCTTTTGACATCGTAACAACGCTTCCGACGACCGACTCGGTGCGCGAAATATCACTGAGGCTTCCGCTGAAAAAGCTTCTGTCGAGTTTGAGCGTGTCGACGTGTATATCCTTGATGAGGTTGAGCGAGGAATACCCGCTCCCAAAATCATCCATTGAGCATCCGAACCCGGCAGCATGAATCTCATTGATAATTTCTGATAGGCGGCTCACGTCTTCAAAGACGACGTTTTCGGTAAGCTCAATTTCAAGATATTGGTGAGGCACATCGTATTTATCGGCAATCTTGCAGTATCTTTGCAGAAACGATGCATTTTTAAGCTGCATACGCGAGCAGTTAACCGAGATTTTGAGCGGCTCCTCGCCCCTGTCGATCCAGCTGCGAATCGTCACGCAAACCTGCTCAAAAATCGTCAAATCGAGTTGCGCAATAAACCCGTTTTTTTCAAACAGGGGGATAAACTCATCGGGGTGGATCATCTCAGACCCTCTCATCCAGCGCGCCAGAGCCTCCGCGCCCGCAATCTGCTCGGTATCGATCTTATATTTGGGCTGCAAAAACGCCTCGAATTCGTGATTTTCGAGCGCAACGCCCATCATGTCCTCCAGCTGCTTTTCACGAAACAGAATCTTCCTGACTTGCTCGTCATAGATGGCATATCTCATCCGACCGCGCAGTTCCCGGCTTGACTCTGTCAGCGCGAGCTTAGCTCGGTCGATGATGTGAGCGATATCGAGTTTGTCTTTTCCTATAATGTAAACACCGAATTCAACTATAAATGGTAGCCAAACAAAGCCACCGCGCTCAAGGTAACGGGAGCTTCCGGCATACCATTCATCGAGCCGCGCGACAAGCGACTCCTCATCACTGTATTTTATCAGAACACAAAAATTGTCTGCAAACAGCCTTCCCATATATTCTTCGCTGTCAAGATTATTTCTTATTCCATACTCGACACCGCGCAAAAGCTCATCACAGGAATTTCTTCCGAACTGCTCGTTTAGCACTTTGAATTTCTCGATATTTGTGTACACAAGCGCATATGGCGGCCTTTCGGAAATTGCCATAACTTCGCTGGCCAACTCATAAAAGCGTTGCGCCGTATTTCCCTGCGTCACCGGATCAACATAGGCGATGTGCTCGAGTCGGCGTTTGTTGCGGTAAAAATTGAGCATGAGAAATCCGAGAAGCAACGCGAATGAAAAAGTGATGACGCCGCACGCCAGCAGCGTGATTTTGAGCATCATGCCGGATTTTGCATTGACCACATCAACCGGAACAAAAGTCAAAAGACTCCACCCTTCATTCTCAAGAGGGGTGTACATCATATATTCGTGCGCATCATTTAAGATAAACTCACACTGTCCGCTTTTGCCGTTTTTAATATCAATTTTTATCTCCGTTATCTGCCGCTCGGAAACAATTTTAGCCTCGGACAGTGAGTTCAATATGTTGTATCCGATTTGCAGTGCATTAGGGGAGCTGGAACGAACTATCACCACTCCGTCATTGCGGACAATATGTGCGTAACCTCTGCCTTCAAAAGAGTTTATCGCCAATATTCTATCAAAGGTTTCAAGCTCATAGCTCGCGATAAGAGCGTGCATCTTAATGCCGTCTATGACAACGCCGCGCAGCGGAATCGCAAACGCCACCGACTCCTCACCGTCAATAAGCTGCGAGGTGGACATCGCATTTTTTCCTCCAACAATCGCCTCTCGAAGGTATTGGTCTCCGCGCAACAGCACCGTGTCTCCCATGTCGTCGTGCGCGACGCCGTTTTCATCGATCAGAATTATCCTTTTATAGCTCCACAAATCTTTCTGCCTGTGAACTATATCCTGAAGCAACTCGAAAGAATCGCTCTCGGAGCTCTCCAGCGTCGTGGCAATCATAGTTAAAATCGCAAAATTATCATTTATTGTCTTTCCCACATTTACTGAAATCTGTTTGGAAATTTCTTGCATATATCCGCAGCTTTCCGCCTGGACGGTATTTCGAAGACCCTGGTAATAATTAAAACACAAAAGACTCATCGCTATGCATATGAGCACAAAAACGATGATGATCACTTTATATGGTCTTTTGTCTTTTTCGGAAAGTTTTCTTATGCTGTTCATAACGCTCCCGCCTGAACCAACCTGCACAGTTGCAATCAACAATCGACATGAATCTCAGGCTTCGACACGAGTGCCGCAAGGCATCGCCCGAAATTCACATTTTTAGCAATCCCAAAACTTTCTTTTTGAAAACTTGTACATGCTTTGTTTTTAAGTATATCATACACAGCAAAACTCTTATACGTTTATTCATTCTATCATCTGAAAGCACGAATATCCATAGTAAAATCCAAAAGCGCGCAGATTTTTCACTGTTTTTATATGTTTGCTTTCATTTTTCACACTGTTGTGCTCTGAGCGCTGTGAGCGGATTTCCTCCCTGCTGTTTCTGTAAAGTTTCAGCAAGCTTCCCTCGCGATATAGCCGCACTCTTCCCGTGACGTTAGATTTGAGCATTGTCGTCAAACGTGTCGGCGTTCTGACTCACGAAATAAGCTATACAAGATTTACGTGGCATCACCCGTCCGATACCTTTTTGTCCCTGTCCGCGGCAACAGCGTCAGATTTTCACTTTGAGACAACCCGTCCCTTTGTTTTTTTTCATGTCATGTTGCGGCATCCACCTTTCCTCGGCATACAAAAGTCACACATCACTTCTTTGTGATTCTGTGGTTTTTGTGGGGAAGTAAATGTCCGTTTTCTGATTCGGCTCCGTTTGCATTTTTAAATAGGAGTCCTTTTGTCCGTTGTGATTTTCGTAGATTCTAAGCACTGAAAGAGCGCTTTTAAATTAGCAACGAGAATTGTCTGTTTCTCCAACGAGTCACGGTCAGACTCTGTAAAAATCGAGCATTTAATCTGAAAAATTGTTTCACATAATGTCAGCAAAATACTGTACCGTCGCTGCCGCCAAGGCGCATTCTAAAGATATTTTTCCCGCAAGACCACTCTTTGATATGCACAACATAAACCTGTCCGACGAATTCGCCGAGCTGGACGCGCTTTGATTGTTGGTAGTACGTTGGCAGTAGACAGATACTTCTGCGTATTGACAGGCACTCGGATGTTTGCGCTGTGCTCGTTTCAGAGAAAAACAAAAACCCCGCAGACGCCCTACATTAGGGTATTTACGGGGTTTCTTGGCGGAGAAGGAGGGATTTGAACCCTCGCGTGAGTTACCCCACCTACGCCCTTAGCAGGGGCGCCTCTTCGGCCAGCTTGAGTACTTCTCCAAAGTTAAATGTTGCTATTAAATTGTATCGAACAATGCCTGCCTATTCCCGAAGACTGCGTCCGCATGACGTCAAATTCTCGGCAGACGTCAATCTCACATTGCACAAACGATTGCCCGCCCTTTCACAGGCAGTATCAAAACCACACCTTCCCGCCGTTACGGCTACCGACCGATGTTCAGCCAGTGAGCAGGGCTCAACGTTTTCAACAGACACCATCTGTTTTGCCGCGATTTAGGTCAGCCCACACGTGCGAATATCTCCGCTGGGTCTCTCTCTTTCCGCCATTATTTTATCAACGTACACAGTCGTTGATAAAATAATGGCGGAGAGGGTGGGATTCGAACCCACGGAATGTTTCCATTCGCCGGTTTTCAAGACCGGTGCCTTAGACCAGCTCGACCACCTCTCCGTGTTCAAAGCTCGGGTGCGTTTTATTCTATCAAACCAGGGCGATTATGTCAACAGCATCAGTCGCAACTAAACAGTATAATCGACGACCTCGCTTATCGCCTTGTTGCGGATATAAACGCGCTGCACACGGCGTGAAATGCCACACATAAGCTCATAGTTAATCGTTCCGGCAAGTCCCGCAACCGTGTCTATTTCAATTGGGCTGTCGCCGCCGAACAGCGTCACAGGATCGCCCACTTTCAGATTCACATCGCTCACATCAATCATGAGCTGATCCATGCAGATTCGGCCAACTATGGGTGCAATTTTACCTCCCACAAACGCAAATCCACGGTTTGAGAGCGCGCGTGGATAGCCGTCGGCATAGCCTATCGGGATTGTCGCGATTTTCATATCACGAGGCGCTTCAAAGGTGCAGCCGTAGCTTATCTTCTCACCCTTTCGCACCGTCTTGACAAGCGCGGCAACCGAGACGAGCTTCATCGCAGGACGCAAAGGCAAATTAGGTATCGGCACTCCTGTGGGCGACGCGCCGTAGAGCACCACACCGGGACGGACCATTGTATGGTGGTATTCGGGATAAAACACCGTCGCCGCACTGTTACAACAGTGCATCTCAAGCGAATAGGCGTTTTCCTCAAGTACATGACAGATTTCCATGAATCTCGAGTGCTGGTGCTTGGTAAATTCCCGTGCAGCGTCGGTAAACTCATCTGCTACGGCAAAATGGGTGAGCACTCCAGTGACCTTGATGGTCGGCAGATAACAAATCCGAGAGACCTCAGCCGCGAGATCGTCACTCTCTCCTGTGCGAAACCCAATTCTGTTCATTCCGGTATCGAGCTTGATGTGGGCGTCAACGGTAACTCCCTCCGCCTTCGCTGCATCAGATAGTCGCTCGGCATAGTCGGCATCAAGCAATGTCTGTGTGACGTTGAATTCAAAGAGCTGGCGCACACACTCGGTCGGTGTGTAGCCCAGCACGAGTATCGGCTTGGTGATTCCCGCCTTGCGCAGACTTACAGCTTCCATGATATTGGATACACCGAACCAATCTGCACCGCTTTGCTCGAGCATAGTCGCAATTTGGGCCGCTCCGTGTCCGTAACCATCTGCCTTGACAATGGCCATGATCTTGACCTTATCACCGGTGATCTTGCGGACAAGACGATAGTTATATTCAATGTTGTCGAGATCGATCTCGACCCACGTCCGCCTTAGCTGACGCATAGCAATCGCGCTCCTTTAAACGAATCGAATATTATTTTATATAGTTTATGTGCCGTGGCAACCCATCAACCGTGATGGTGGTGGTCTCGCCGATAATGAGCGGGCGAACATAATCGATAAACTGACGTGTCACATAGTCTCCCGCCTCGTTTATCCATCCGCGCGGCACATCTTTTTTGTAATTTGCGACAAGGTGCACATCGCAGCTGCCCATAGTTATCTGATAGGGTTCCTCGTCGACGCGTTCAATCACAACAACCTTGCCCGTCTCTCCCGAAAATGCGGCGCGCACTGCGGCAACACCGACGTGAAACGCCTCCTTGACGTCAGTTTCTGACTGCAGGTGCGATGCGCATCGCTGCAGCGAGCTGAACTCAATAGCGCGGACCTTGCAGCCCAGACGCAACTTCACGACGTCGGCGAGCACTCTCGCCGTTCCTGTGAGCTGTCTATGTCCGAAAGCATCGGTTGTTCGCGATGCATTGTGTGTGTATTCGCAGACGTACTTTCCGTCTCCTGTCATGATACCCTCAGAAACGCAAACAATTACCGATCGGCGCTCCTTTTGTATCTCCTGCACCCGCTCGATAAATTTTTCCATGTCAAATTCAAGCTCAGGGAGGTATATGAGATCCGGTCCGTCGCAGTCGGATCCCTCGGAAAGCGCTGCGCTGCCGGTAAGCCAACCCGCGTCGCGTCCCATAATCTCGATCACTGTGACGACGTCCATATCATTGACCTTGTTGTCGCGTATCAATTCTTTGACCGACGTCGCGACGTATTTTGCCGCGCTGCCAAACCCCGGTGTGTGGTCGGTGATTACAAGGTCGTTGTCGATTGTCTTCGGAACGCCGATGAACTTTATATCGCTGCCGATCTTATCGGCAAAAATCGTAAACTGCGCGATTGTGTCCATCGAGTCGTTGCCGCCGATATAAAACAGATATCCTATATCAAGCTTTCTGAAAATTTTGAAAAGCTTTTCGTACACCGCCTCATCTTTATCCACTGTTGGCAGCTTATAGCGGCAGGATCCGAGAAATGCCGACGGAGTTCCCTTGAGCAACTCTATGTCAACGTCGTCTTTTATGTAATCTCCGAGGTCGACATAACGCTCCGCAAGCAAACCCTCAATGCCGTTGCGCATTCCGTAAATCTTTGAGGCTCCGAGATCCCGGGCAGTTTTATACACGCCTGCAAGGCTTGCGTTAATGACCGAGGTCGGGCCTCCAGACTGTCCCACAATTGCATTTTTGCCCATAGTATACTCCTTCGCCGCTCGTCTGTATTTATTTGCTCACAAATCGGTTAATTGTATCACAAACAGGCGCATTTTTTCAACTTTTACGACAAAGACTAATTGCAACAACCGACAATGGAGGGCAAGCAAAATGTGCGCAACAGAACAATTGCTAATATGCATTCACCAAACTGCAGAAATGGGCGCCGCATCTATCGAAAAGCTCATTGAGAGTTCAAAAGACGAGACTTTCAGAAAAAAACTTGCAGATTCCCGTGAGCAATACAAGCGGATATGGCTATCTGCCGACACGCTGTTGAAGTCTCGTGAAGGGGATGACCGCGGAATATCAGGAGCCGCCAAAATGATGAGCAACCTCAACATCGAGCTTGCTACACTGCGCGACGGCTCGACGGCAAGGCTTATGGAAATGCTAAGGCAGGGCAACGAGCGCGGGCTCGAGACACTGGAAAAGGCGTTTGCGGAATATGGTGCCGACGCCGATGAGGAGATTGTCAACCTCGCCGATGTACTGCGTAAAAAGCTGCTCTCAGAGCGCCGCGAGATCGATAACTCTCTGTCCGGCAGATGATCGAACCCAAAGTGTGACCGCTGCTGTGTATGTGCCACTCCGAGGACATCGCCCGAACGGCGCGATTTTACCTTAACTTTGGAAAAGAGAGTCATGCTTTGGGGGACAATTTGGAGTACAAAGCAAAACAAAGAGCCGTTGCATTACAGAATGCAGCGGCTCTGCAAATATCGAGAGGATGATTATAACAGTTTTCCCATACCGCTCACAACATTCACTGATATTTCTGGTGAATTCCGGTCAAAATAATGTCCAATGCAAAGGACATTTCTATAATGACCGCTTGTGGGTTAGACAACGCACTTTTTAATTGCTGCGTTGCATAGCGATGAAGAAATCCTGTTAGCATACGAACAATAGGGCTCAAATCGGAAACATTTAATTCACAAGACCTGACTCATTTTTCAAGCAAAGAATGGTACTCGGACAAAATTCGCTTTGTCATGTCATTTGCGTGCCAACTTGCCCATTGAATTATTTCATAAACGCCGGGCAAGCATAAAGCGCAGATATGCAATTGTGGTTGCGCGAATTGCCGCATCGTCTGAGACTCCAATGGCTGTCTGAATCATATGATGGTTCATTTCACACATTCCAGCGTGCGCCACTTATCGAAGCAGCTCCCCCTCAGGCTGTCTATGTGGTTATATAAAGATGCCGTGCGGATTTGTAGTCCGCAGCCAAAGCTTTTAGGGAACCTCAAGAAAGTCCATCTCTGTCTGTGATTTCAGATGCCGTTTGAAGGACAAGCGCTTTTGTTGTTCGCATTTTGTCACCGTTGCTTCCTTTGTTTTACCTCGCCCAACTAATCCAATTAGCTTTGTCAGCAATAGCATTCGCTTTTCGCTTGGAACTTTAAGATTGGTTAGCTAAAACACTAATCATGTTGGTATTTGTGGAGAAAAATGCGTCCCCTATATTTTAAAATCAACGACGTTCCCACCGTTTTACTCGGTGAGCAGCCAGATAAACTATTTCTGTTTGTTCATGGACAGTGTGGGAGTAAAGAAGAAACAAGAGCATTTGCCGATGTTGCGTGCCCAATTGGGTGGAAATTATTAGGCATGGATTTGCCACATGGCATGGAGCGCGAGTGGATACCTCTGTCCCGTTTAACCCGTGGCACACTGTTCCGGAGCTTCGCCAAGTAATGCAATATGCAAAAGAAGGCTGGAGTCAAGTTGCTGTGCTTGCAGACAGCATTGGCAGCTATTGCAGCCTTTTGGCATTTTCCGGCGAGCCGCCGGTGCAGTGTCTGCTGGTCTCTCCCTTGGTGAACATGGAGCGAATGATTGAGAATTTAATGCGTTGGCTCGGGATTACGAAGGAACGCTTAGAGCGTTAAAAATTAATTGACAGCGATTTTGAGCAAACGCTGTCGTGGAACTATCCTTGTTATGTGCGCAGCCATTAAATTGATGTATGGAATGCACTACCCTTTATTTTGAGAGCAAAGAGATAGGAACTGATTGACGAGGACACCGTGGCAAGCTTCAACAATCGTTTTGATTGCAATCTAAACAATAACGGATTGTAGCGAACACTGGTTTCGTACGCCAGAGCAACTTTCAATTCTACATCGGTGGGAAGCAGTGTCATTAAATCAGCTCAAATTCAACTAATTCAAGCCATAAGCGAATGCCGTCTAACCGCAAACAAAAAACAAGCATAATATGAAAATTGAAACTCGTCACTGTCTTTATGCAAGTATTAACTGGAAAGTCACAGGAATCTCGCCGCCGGAATTGTCTCGTTTCTTAATTCAATGCCTGCTGGATACTGCTGTCTGAAAACTTTCCTTGCATCGCGCCGCGACGGAATTTTTGATTGTCGCTTAAACGCGATTCGCATTTGTTTTTCAAGCACTTCCACAAAGCGAAAATCCGCCGCCGCTCCATTTCAGCTGTGAGCGGCGGCGGATTTTAAATACAATGTCATATCAAGTCAGCTGCCCGGCATTGTGGGGATGGCGCGCCGAGCGACGAGAAACACAGGTAATTACAGCTTTGCCGAATCGACCTCATCACGTGCGGGAATCGAATCGGAAGCACCGGGTCGCGTCACGGATATCGCTGCCGCACGGCAAGCAAGTTCAAGCGCCTTTGGCGCTGTCATCCCCTCGGCTATTCCGGAGAGGAAATATCCCGTAAACGTGTCTCCCGCACCCGTGGTATCAACAGGCTCAACCTTGAAGCTCTTTTGAACGAATTCATTTTCTCCGTCGTAATAAACCACGCCATCGCTGCCGAGAGTGAGCACGACAATACAGTTAGGGAAGCGCTTGCGCATCTCGATGCAGATGTCATGAGGCTCAAGTTTGCCAGTCAGCTCGTGACCCTCTATCTCATTCAGTATAAACCAATCGATATTTTGAAGTTGAGATGAGTTTTTGAGCGCATCATCGAGCGGAGATGGGTTGAGCGCGACGCCCATACCCTTTTGGGTCGCTTTTTCAATGGCATAACCAATCTCTGACGTCTCGTTTTGTAAAAGGAGAATATCACTCGCTCCGAATCCCTCGAGTGCCTCGTCAATAAACTCGCGCGTTATTGCCACGTTCGCGCCTCCGCAGATAATAATTGAGTTTTGGCCGCACGGATCAACTTGTATTATAGCGTGCCCTGTGGGAACACCGGGTTCAACCACAACGCGGCTCACATCCACCCCATTATCCTCAAGCCGTTTGCGCAACACCTCTCCGTCCGCGCCGATTTTGCCTGCATGGAAAACCTCGGCACCTGCACGGGCAAGCGCAATCGATTGGTTAAGTCCCTTTCCCCCACAAAATTGGTTGCGCTCCCGCGCCGCAATGGTCTCGCCGGCTTGAACAAAATGGTCGACTTTATACACAAAGTCGAGATTAAGAGATCCTAACGATAGAATTTTCATGACAGTCACACGTTCCTTTCAATATGTTTTGTTAAATACATCGAACGCAGCTGCGCGCGTTTGGCTTCGCTTAGCTGCATTTCCTTCTCAAAAAAGTCCTCGATACCACTGGGATAAGCTTCGTCAATCGCTGCAAGACTTCCCTCAATTGACTCGCGATGCACCGAGAAAAATGTCGTCATTGCGTGATCTATCTCGGCGTCGGTTATATAGCTGCTGTATTCCCGCTTCATGCGCTCAATCTCCTGTGCGCGCACTGTGGCAGTCAGCATGTAGTCGTAAATGGCGGTCTCGCGCGAAACTCCGAGCGCAAGAAGTATCAGCACCGCAGCGACGCCGGTGCGATCCTTGCCCGCTGTGCAGTGAAAGAGCATCGGGGCGTGATTGTCAAGCAGCAGTTCGAACATTCTGCCGTATGTTTTCTTTTTAAACGGCAGCTCACGGTATTCTGCAATCAGTCTGTTGCTGACCGAAATCAGTTTGTCCCGCCCTCCGCTGATAGTCTCATCAAGGGAGAATTTAAAGACATAGTTGTCGGGGTCAATGGGCGTGAGGTTGATAAACTCCACTCCGGAAATGTCGGGATCACGACGCTTTTCAGCCTCGACAGGCACGCGGAAATCCAGCACTGTTTTAAGTCCCAGCGCGCGCAGAAAACCAACACCGCCCTCCCCCACCAGGTAAAGCCGGTCGCTTCTCATCAGCAGCCCGTGCTTCACAAATGCGCTTCCGTCGTCGGTGTTGTACCCCCCGAGCTCGCGAAAGTTGTTAAGACCCTCAAGCTCGATTTCGCGCGTTGCGGCAACGGAGTAACGCGCACCTGTCATTATGTGAAAATAACACCTGCCACCTGCCAGAGGATCTTTTACGGTTATTTCCCTCGTGAATGTCCCGAGATCGCAGTCGTCGCAAAATCCGTTCGGACGCTCAGACCAAAAAAGGCTGTGTTCTCCGTCGAGTCCGGAAATTATAGTGTATTCGCCGCCGTTTTTCGTAACGGCAAAGTCTTCACGTGGTCCTGTCATTCGCAACCCTCTTATCTCTCTTATCAGAAACGAAAATTCTTTTTGTTTCTAATAATAACACACTTTATTAGAAATACATATACAGTTGGCAGGGTATCATTCCGTTATAGAGCTTGCGGCGGCGCGCAGCTTTTTTCCCGAACTGCTTTTCAAAATCCGAACCGCTCGAGATGACGTAAACGCCCTTTGTCCGCTGCGCCAATATGTTTTTGCCAAACTGCTCATACAGTTTTTCCGCCGACGCTGTGTCGAGCAATCTCTCTCCGTAAGGGGGATTTGCCAATATTATTTCGCCTTCCCTTGCGCGAAAATTCGTCGCGTCACCGCATTCAAAGGACACGCAGTCCGCAATTCCGGCGCGTTTGGCGTTGTCGCGCGCTGTAGCGACAGCCGTGTCGTCTATGTCGATCCCACGTCCCGCAAAAGGCGCATCGGCATCCACCGCATCCCGAGCCTCTTCGCGCGCGAGATCGAATGCGCGATCTCCGAGAAAGCCGTAGCTCTCAGCCGCAAAGTTTCGCCTTATGCCCGGCGCTATGTTTCTGGCGCGCAGCGCCGATTCGATAACGAGCGTCCCCGAGCCACAGAACGGGTCACATACCTCGCTTTCGGGAAAGACGCGCGCGAGGTCGCATATCCCCGCCGCGAGTGTCTCCTTGATGGGAGCCTCGTTGAGCAGCGGCCGATAGCCGCGCTTGTGCAGACCGTCTCCGGAGGTGTCGAGCATCAGCGTGCACTCGTCCGCGACGAGCGAGAAGCGCACTCGCTTGGTCACGCCGCCGTTCTCGGGCAAAAACTCGGTGTGCAAATCCTTTTTCAGACGTTCGACACATGCCTTTTTTATAATTCCCTGACATGCAGGAACGCTTGTCAGCATGCTGTTCATCGAATATCCCTTAACAGGAAACGCGTCTGTCTTTGTGATGATTTCTCCGAGCGGTGTGGCCATCACACCGTCGAACAGCTCGTCGAAAGTAGCAGCATGAAAGTGCGCGAGCACGATGAGGACGCGCTCGGCAGTTCTGAGCCAAATGTTGGCGCGCGCGATATCGCTCCCGCTTGCCTTAAATGCAATTCTTCCGTCACTCGTCTGAATATCGCTCACTTTAAGCCTCTTAAGCTCAAATGCAAGCACCGATTCCAGTCCGAAAGCACAGGTCGCGACCGCGTTATATAACTTCATAGTACCCCTTTTTTATCCTCTGCGCGGTTTGCGCAGCAGAGTTTTTTCTGTTTTCATCATGCCAGCGCTCGGCTATCAGGAGCGCCGCGGCTTGAATGGCCGCGGCGCCCATTTTATATTCTGCGTTGTCCGCTGTCTCTCATTTATCTCTCGGGTATCAGCACGCCATAGCTATCATCGCGGCGCTTATATACAACGCAAAGCTCACCCGTGTCGACATCTGAATAGACGAAAAAGCTGTGTCCGAGCATATTCATCTGCAAAACAGCCTCCTCGATAGAGAGCGGGTTAACTGCGAATCGCTTTTCGCGCACAACATTGTACGCGGCGTGCTCGTCGGCAATTCCGGAATCGAGCATCTCAGCATCAACCGCCGCGCGTTTTATCCTGGTGCCCAGCTTATCCTTGTTTTTGACAATCTGCTTGACGATAAGGTCGGCGGCATCACTGAATGCCTGTTCCATATCATTTGATGTCCGCTCCGAGCGATAGATCATTCCGCGGCTCTTAACCGTGACCTCCGCAGTCATTCTGTCCTTTTCAAGCGTGATCGTGACCTGTCCATCGGCATCGTCACCGAAGAATCGGTCAAGCTTTTGCATGCGCTTGTCCACCATATCCGTGAAGCTTTGCTTTAGATTTACCTTTCGTCCGAGTGTTTTTACTTTCATACAAGGTTCCTCCTTAGCCTGTGTTTAGGATTTCTCCTTTGAAAAGTATAACATTTTGATTACACAAAATAAAGGATAAAAAATGAACAACTGCGCGACTGTTTTCGACGCAGTGTGCCGCCGAAGCATTGTATTATGACGTTGCATTCCCTTCGAACTTGATTTTATCTTATCTTGAGCCGCCCTGACGGGCGGCATTTTTTTGTCCACAATGTCAGATTGAAAAAATTAAAAGCCGACACTCGGTCGGCTCAAGTTCGTCGCGTCGCGCTTATCTTCACCCTTTCGATCCCGGAACGTCCTCAAACACCCGTTCGTCAATCGCGGCGTAGCCTAGCTTCTCTCGCGCTATTCTCTCGATGTAGTCGTTCTCTCCCCCTCCGACAACGATGCGGGATAGTTCGTCATTTTCCAGCTGCTTGCCGTTAATCTCACTCAGCAGCGCATTCAGCGTGCGCCGCTCCTTATATATCTCTATTTGGATGCTCACTATCGAGTAAAAAAAATACAGGCAGAGCAACAAAACCGCAAAAAGCGCGATTTTACGTCTGCGTATAGGCTTTGATTGGCGGCTTTCCGCCGCCTGTTCCCTGCTCGTCGACGGCATTTTTGTTCCTCCGCTTGCGAACTCGATCTGCGCGCTGCGACACAAGGAGATTATACATCACACGCAATCTCTTTTGCAATACGCTTAATGTCGAATGAACCGCGCAAATCACGGGAGAGCACAGCTTTTTTGCAAGCTTTGCACACGCTGAAAGCGCACCGCCAACGATTTTCGCGAAGCATTTAACATACGCAAAAACCCCAATGGCAAAGCCGGCTATTATATACCAGCGAGGTCCTTTTGCCGCTGTCGTCCCTATGATAAAGCAAAATGCAAAAAGCCCTGCAAACGCAAAAAACAGCGCGTGCAGCAGGTATGCGACAATCTTTGATCTTCGAGGGCACAGAAAGAAAAGCAGCGAATAGACAAAGGATGCGATTGCCGCAAATCCGAGTGACAAAAACACATCGCCACCGGCACTGGATATGGAAAAAGACTCGGATATCATCGGAAGATACGCCTAAAAAACGACTCGCCCTTAGAGCGGTCGTCAAGATACTGCACAGCGTCCAGTCTTCCCTCGACATAAAGTCTCCCGCTGCCCTGCTCAAAGCTGCCGATATGCAGTGCCGCACCTTGAATTACGACGCGCGCGCCGTCGCACGACGCGACAATCTCTCCTCCGTCGTAGCTGTCGACGCCCGTTATTCCCGTAAGTGTTATCTTTTCGCGGTTTTCGGCCGTAATCGAATGTCCTGTTTCCAACTCCGCGCCCCCTGTTCCATATCACGGAGCGGTCTTGTGCCGTCTCCTCCATAAATGATATGTGAGAGTGCATTGCGGTATTACATCATTCGACGAGCGTTTCATACAGCTCGCGAGCCGAATCCTTGCCCGCTTTTTCGTCAACTGACAAAATGCGGAATTTGATCGCTCTGCCGCCCATCATCAGCTCGACGATATCCCCTACCGCAACATCGCGTGAGGCCTTGGCGGGACGCCCATTCACGGTGACACGCGACGCGTCGCAAACCTCATTTGCCACTGTTCGCCGCTTGATGATACGGCTGATTTTGAGAAATTTGTCGAGTCTCATCATTCTCTTCCTTTTAAAATTTATTTTAATAATGCAAAAGCGCCCCGAAGCTGTAAGGCTGCGAGGCGTTGTTGTGAAAATGTCTATTTCGCTATAGCTTCTTTAAATGCCTTGCCTACTTTAAAAACCGGGACTGTGGTTGCTGCGACTTCTACTGGCTGTTTCGTTGCGGGATTGATACAAGTGCGTGCGGGACGATCCTTCGTTGAAAAAGTTCCGAAGCCCACGAGCTGGATTTTATCTCCCTTTTTGAGTGTGTCAACAATTACTTCAAATGTGGCGGCCACGACTGATTCTGCATCTTTCTTGGCAATTCCTGTCTTGTCCGCGACTTCGGCGGCGAGTTGTGCTTTTGTCATGTTTTTGTTCCTCTTTCCTCTTTTTTCCTTGCCGATTATATGCTAACAGTTTCCTGCTTAGCGCTTTTCCAAAGATCATCGAGCACTTCCATATCGGCGCTTTTCATGTCGATTCCCCGCTGCAATGCAAGTCTTTCAACAACCTCAAAACGCCGTATGAATTTGTCGCATGCGCGCGTGAGCGCAAGCTCTGCGTCGGTTTTGGCAAATCTCGCGACATTTACCGCGGAAAACATCAAGTCTCCCAACTCCTCGACGATATCTCCGTCTCCGCGAAGCGCGCGCTCCAGCTCACTCATTTCGGATTTCAAATCACCCATTGCGGAACTCACATCAGGATAATCAAATCCCACATAACCCGCACGCTTCTGCACTTTCTGGCTTCGCGTCAGTGCGGGCAAAGCAAGCGCAACGTCGTGAACGGAATCAGTTCCGCTTTTCTGGCTTTTTTCAACGCGCTTGATGTCCTCCCAATTTGACAGCACTGTTTCGCTGTCCTTTGCGACGACAGCGCCAAATATGTGAGGGTGACGCAGCACGAGCTTGCGGCAGATGCCGGTTGCGACATCGTCAATGTCAAATCCACCGCTCTGACGCTCGATTTCGGAGTGCAGCATGACCTGCAAAAGCACGTCTCCCAGCTCCTCGCAGAGCAGCTCTCTGTCGTGTTTGTCAATGGCGTCTGCAGCTTCGTAGGTTTCCTCAATGAGATTCTGTCTGATGCTCTCGTGGGTCTGAACCTTATCCCACGGGCACCCGCTCACAGGATCGCGAAGCAGTCGTGTAAGAGCCTCAAGGTCGTCGACGGTATAGTTGTTTTTAACTTCAAATTTTTTCATGTCTGCTCATTCTATCTTAACAAGCGCAGTTTTTCAAGCAAAACTTCAATCTTTTTTCCGCCTGGCAAGCTCAAGACGTCCTCCCGTTCGAGTGCTTTGGTCATTCCCAGCACGAGCAGGTATACGAGGGCGCCAACTCCGATTGCTGCAACGGTCACAATCTTTTTGGGAAATGAAGGCAGAAGCAATCCAAACAAATTATATGCTAAAAGTGCGAAAACACCGCACATCAGCCCTGCAAACATCGGTTTCAAGAGAACCCCGACAGTGTTTATCCTTATCTTCGTCACCCGCCTTAGAATCACAAGGCTCAGCACCGTTATCGTAAAATAGCAGAGCAGATTGCCAACAGGCGCCGCCTTAATGTTGAGAAACGGTATCGAAACGAGGAAATAATTGGATGCGAGTTTGATCGCCCCACCGAGCAGCATCAGCTTAACCGGAATGTCTATTCGCCCAACAGCCTGTAGCAGTGCGTTCACAGGTCCCGTTATCGCGACAAATATCGCCGCAATGCCGAGCACTGTCAGCATCGGAACAACTATCTGCGAACCTATCGGCATACTTCTTCCGTAGAGCAGTCCGGCGATGGGTCCCGCGAGAAATGCGATTCCAAAACCCGCAGGCGCCGCAAGAAGTGCCGTGAGCCGAAGCGTGCTCTCGATGTGGCGGCGCGTTTCTTTTTTGTCATGCACCAGCCATGAGGTGGTCACATGCGGCAGCGCGCTCATGCCAAACGATCCTGTGAGCGACGGGACTAGATTGAAAATCGTGATCCCCGTGTTATATATTCCATATAGATAATTCGGTATGTCTACGAGCGCTTTATCCGCCTGCTCAAGCCAGCCTCTGTGTGAGGCGAAAAGCGTTTGTGCATCGGTGTCAATGACGAGCCTCAACCGGTCAAGAACCGACACGTTATCTATCAACCCGGTCAGGGTGACCGCGACCGAACTTAACGCTATCGGAAGCACAAAAACGCCTATCTGCTTGAGAATATATCCATTTGTGTGCGGGCGCGGGCTGTCGTTGATTTGAGCTTTGCGTATACCGTCGCCGTGGAAAGCACCGCGAACCGCAAGATAGAGCCATCCCGCGAGAGTCGAAATGCTCACGCCGAGCACCGTCGCCGCCGATGTGAGCGAGGCCACCGCAACCTGCGCCGAGCCGTTGTCGGCAACGACATCTCCGAACACTGTTCCGAACTGGAGAAATTCATTGGTGAAATAGTTCTTCGCAGCGTAAGCGAGCACGAGGCCGCATCCCGCCTTGAAAAGCACCTCGATAACCTGAGAGACGGCGGTGGGCAGCATGTTCTTCATTCCTTGATGATACCCGCGCTGCACCGACATGAGGCAGCTGAAGAGCAGCGATGGTGCCACCATGAGCACGCTGTAATACGCTTTGGGGTTTTGTGTCCAGTTGACGTATGGCTGCGCGAGCACAATGAGCAAAATGCAGGACACGACGCCGAGCGCGCCAAACGCCCACCTCGAGACCTTCACAACGCGCCGGATATCGCGATAACGCCCCTCTGCCGCGTATCCCGCAACTATCTTGGACACAGCGACAGGGAAACCCGTCACCGCGATTGAATACACCGTGAGATAGAGATTATACGCCGTCGAATAGAATCCGACGCCGTCCTCTCCGATGAGGGCGAACATCGGTAACTTGTATAGCGCGCCGACGATCTTTACGATCACGACGGCAAGCGTCAATATGATTCCGCCCTCGACGAGATTTTGTTTTTTCTCAGACAAAGCTACTGTTACCGCCCATCAGTTATTTGCATAAAAAGGGCGGACGGGTTGACGGCCGCGTCCGCCGGAATAAAATATTACATCAAACTCAAGGCACGAGCTTCGTGCCGCAGTTGCCGCAAAAAACAGCTCCCGCAGATGAAACCGTCCCGCATTGATGACAAACCCTGCCCTCTTTGTAGGCGCTCTGAGCCTCCCTTGCAGCACTGCGCTGTGCGGCCGCGTCCTCTGCCTGCTGCCTTGCCGCGTCGCCCTCGGCTTCCAGTTGGGCTATGCGCCCGTTCAGCTCATCCATCTCTGTCATGAATCTTGTTTTTTCCGTCTCGTCGCAGGAACCGGCTCTTTCCGCTTTGTAGCAAAACTCACCATATTCTCTGTAAAGATCGCGCAGATCACTCTGTGTCTGCAATATACCGACCTTGGCTTTACCCTGCCCCGCAAAAGATTTTGTGGTCTCGGCAACACTCTGCGCAACCTCTTTGCCGGCACTTGCAATCTTATCAAAAAATCCCATGTAACCGCCCTCTCCTCGGCTCGCGCCGCCACTGTAAACCCTCTGATTCACTGTCATATTATATCTATTATATGCCGATAATTCAAGTGAAAAGCATCTTCAGTCGTCCATCTTCAGTCCGCCCAAAAACTCACGCAATACCGCATTATCCGGTATTGTCTCAATGGGGACGCAATTGAAGTGCTCGAATCTCTCACACAACGAGAGAAGTGTCGGCCGATACTCGCCTCCCTGTGCCTCATCGATCCGGAGCGATGCCATAATCGGCGCAAACGCGCACGGCTCATACGCAAAAGAGCTGTCCAGCAGCACGTCGGCTCGATCCTTGAATGGCTTTATCCATTTTTCCTCGCCGTCCATAAGATGCCGCCAAACTGAAAGTGTCTCCTCAATGCTGTATCCGCGAAAATAAAAATCCCGCACAAGACGCCGTGTAATTCGCAAATCGCGCGTCGCAAGAGTGCGCTTCCCGTCCTCGTAATACTCGGCGCGCAGCCCAACGTAGATATTAAATACTCCGTCGCCCAGAATGCTCTCGGTAAGCAGAGGATTGAGCGCGTGAATTCCCTCAATAATCGCTATTCCACCGTTTCCGAGACGAATTGGTTTACACTGTGGCTTGCGGCTCTGCTTCTTGAAATCGAATTGTGGCAGCGCACACGCACCATTCTCGAGCAACTCACTCACCGTGCTGTTAACGCATGGCAAATCGAGCGCATAGACGCTCTCGAGATCCGGCTCTCCCTCCTCGTTTTTTGGATATTCCTCGATGTTGCGAAAGAAATCATCCAGCGAGATGACGAGTGCATCACGCCCCAGCTCTCTCAACTCGTGGGCGAGCCGCCACGCCGACGTGGTCTTTCCGCTCGCCGAAGGGCCTGAGGCCATGACAACAGTGCAGCCCCGCTCGATGATCGCCTTTGCGACGCTCTCGAGACGAACAGAATATTCGGCCTCGCATTCTGCGACGAAGTTGGCATTGTTGGCAACCTTGCCGTTTATATAGCTTGTTTCGTATTTTCGTTTATTGTTTTGATTGAGAATCATAGAACTGTGTTATTCCTTTCTTGCGACGCAACTGCTCGTCAAATGTTGTCAGGTATTCGGCCGGGTACTTATAGTTGTATATTCGGGTTATCCTCCCGTTTGGCAGATCGACGAGCTTTGTGACAGCTCCCGCGCCGCACGCGACGATAGTGTGCAGTTCCTCCATAATGTATATGTTATAGAGACACCGCTTACCCGAAAGCGCATATCCGGTATTTTCAAGGCTGTCCACCGCGCCTTTTTGTTTGTACATGTAATATGGCAAGTAACCCAAACGCGGCAGCTCGTCACCAGCAAGCGACACCATCTCACCGGCGTTGTTTGAGCCTTCGATGTGCGCTTCTGCTATTTTGGACGAGCGCTTGCGCGTCAGCGCGTGCACGGTTATACTTTCCGGCCTCAGCGCCTCTATCCAGTGCAGCGTCTTCTCAAATCCCGGCAGGTCGTCGGTCGGAAGTCCCGCGATGAGATCGGCGTTAATGTTGTCAAATCCCAGTTCTCGGGACTGGGCGAACGCGCGTTCAATATCTGCGGCGGTGTGCCTGCGTCCGATCTCGCGCAACACGGCGTCACTGGCTGTCTGAGGGTTTATCGAAAGCCGCGTCACTCCGGATTTTTTGAGAACAATAAGTTTTGCACGTGTGATTGTGTCGGGCCGTCCTGCCTCAACCGAGAATTCCCGGGCGTTCTCAAGATCAAAATTCGCTGAAATCGCCCCGCAAAGTCTTTCAAGCTGAGAAGCGGACAGTGTGGTCGGAGTTCCGCCGCCGATATATGCCGATTCCAGTCTCAAATCGAGCGATCGAACAATCTTTCCGCACAGCGCGAGCTCCTCGCAGAGTTTTTCAACATAAGGTTCGACAAGCGCTCCCTCGCGTTCGATTGTCTTTGAGACAAACGAGCAGTAGCTGCAACGAGAGGGGCAAAACGGAATCGATACATACAGGGAAAAGGACCTTGCATCGCTGAGTTGCTCTGTCTCCTTGCTCACAAGCGCGGTTTCCACACATAGCTGCGCCTTTCGTTCGGACACGCGATAGTCGCGCCGCAGTCGCGAGACAACTTCGTCAGGCGGAATCTCACCCAGCATCTCGCGCGCAAACTTTGCGGGACGGATTCCCGTGATAACCCCCCATTCCGGGGAGTTTCCCGTGAGCGACACGAGAATGTCAAACAGCAGCCTCGCGAGAATGAACACGCACTCTTTATCGCTCATGTGCCCATCAGCAGAATGCTGTATCCTCTCGGTCTTGCCCATCACCGCCGCACTCGCAACCAGTGCCAGCGCACCGCTGCCATCCGTCCTGCGCTCAGCGCATGCCCAGTCGCCAGTGCGGTCGGTCTGCGCGCACCGATCTTCGACCAGAACATTCACATCGCGAAAGAACATCCGCGCGATATTCTCACATTCATAAATAAACGCACGCTCACCGACATACAGCTCCACGGCTATCGCTCGATGAACGGGTTGCACGCTCGCTCATGAGCGAGCGTCGTCCTCTGCATATGCCCAGGGTAGACTGTGAGATCGGCAAAGGGAAGATCGCACAGTGTTGAAAGAGAATGTCTCAAAATTTCAAAGCTTCCTCCGTCAAGATCAGTGCGGCCGACGCTGTCGCAGAAGAGAGTGTCCCCCGAAAAAAGCGAATCACCGCAGAGAAAGCAGATGCCTCCGGGCGTGTGTCCCGGTGTCTCGATGACGGAAAATTCGAGCGCGCCACATTTTATCACATCGCCACCGACGACAAGAATATCGGGCGCAACGGGAAGCTTTGCGACGTCTCCAGAGTGTGCGACGACCTTTGCCCCCGTCGCCTCTTTGAGCCTCACAAGAGCTCCGGTGTGGTCACGGTGTCCGTGGGTGAGTAATATATATTCACATTGCAGTGCATTTTCTTCCAGAAACTCAATTATCCCACGCGCATTTGCACCGGGGTCAATGACGAGTGCATTCTTTTCGTCGTCGCTCACAATATAACAGTTAGTTTCCAACATCCCAACCTGCATGATGTCAAGTTTCATCTTTCCCACTCCTTTGTGTCCATGATTATTGTAACAGGGCCGTCATTCTCAATCTCGACGGACATATCCGCGCCAAACTCACCCGTCGTCAATTCACGGAACTCGTATCCGCGGAGTGCCTCGACATAAGCGTCGTATGCAGTTTTTGCAAATTCGGGTTCCGCCGCGCTTATGAACGAGGGACGGTTGCCTTTTTTCGTATCGGCATACAGCGTGAAGTTTGGCACAACGAGCACTGAGCCGCCAATGTCGAGCACACAGAGATTCATCTTGCCGTCGATATCCGAAAACACCCTGAGCCTCGCCGTCTTATCCGCAAGTTTGGGTATTGCAGAAAGGTCGCGGTCGTCCTTGCCTGCTCCGAAAAGCACGCACAGTCCCTCACCTGTTTTCCGCGGCGCTTCTCCGTTTACTGACACCGAAGCGCCTTTTACACGCTGTATAACAAGTTTCATCTGATACTTCTTGTCGAATTACAGTCCCGTGCGCTCTACCGTTTCGACATCCTTTATCTTTTTAATTCGCATTATAACGGAATTCAGATGTTCAATGCTGTTTATTCCAATAGTCGTGACAATATGCGCGTGATCTCCACGCAGATTTGTCGCAAATGTAAAAATCGGGATGTGAAGCGCCGCGAGCGAAGCGCTAACGTCTGCGATAAGCCCGTTGCGGTCAAGACACACTATCTCAAGTGTCGATTTGAAGCTGTCCTTGACGTTGTCTGCCCACGCGACACTTATCCACCGCATCTCGTCCGAATCGAGGCTTTGCGCAGCCTGGACGTTTGTGCAGTCCCTCTTGTGTATCGAAACACCGTGTCCCCGCGTTATAAAGCCGACTATATCGTCACCCGGCAGCGGGTTGCAACAGCGCGCGAACTTCACAAGACAGTTATCAAGTCCCTCAACTATAACCCCATCAACAGCCTTTTGCTTGGTCATCACAGGCTCGAGTATGTCTGCCTTGGGCTCGTCAGATTTTATAAGTTTTTGGTATTCCTCGCGGATTTTGGGCATGAGGCGGGACATCAGCAACCCGCCATAGCCTATCGAGGCAAACATCTCGTCGACCGAGTTGAGGCGCTGCCGCCTGACGATATCGTCCACAAAGGCGTCAAATTTGTCGTTGGGTATATTTATCAGGTAGCGGCGCAGCTCGCGCTCAAACGCCTGTTTTCCCTCGGCGATGTTCTCCTCTCGTCGCTCCCGCTTGAACCATGCCCGGATTTTACTTTTTGCCTCTCCTGTGCGCACAATTCCAAGCCAATCGCGGCTCGGACCCTTGTCCTTCGCGCCCGTCAAGACCTCGCATATCTCTCCTGTTTTTACTATATATGAGAGCGGCACAATGCGTCCGTTTATCTTCGCACCCGTCATTCGGTTTCCTACCGCCGAATGTATAGCGTATGCAAAATCTATGACCGTCGCGCCTGTCGGCAGGTCTATCACGTCGCCCTTGGGGGTGAACACGAAGACCTCCTCGGGCAGCAGATCGCTTTTTATGCTGCGCAGAATATCGACGGCGTCTTCCGACTCCTTTTGGCTCTCGAGTAGCTGGCGAACCCACGCGAGACGCTCCTCCAGTTTATCCTTGCCGCTTATTCCGACCTTGTATTTCCAGTGGGCGGCTATTCCGTATTCCGCGTTGTTGTGCATCTCGCGCGTGCGGATCTGTATCTCGAATGGGATGGCGTCCCGTCCGATTACCGTCGTGTGCAAAGACTGGTACATGTTGGTCTTGGGCGTCGAAATATAATCCTTAAAGCGGTTGGGAATCGGTCGATACATATCGTGCAGCACACCGAGCGCATTATAGCATTCGGTAACTGTCCCGACAATCACACGCACCGCATAAATATCGTAAATCTCCTCTATCGAGCGATTTTGCACATATAGCTTGCGGTATGTGCTGTAAACCGACTTCACTCGGCTCTCTATTTGAACGTCGGTTATTCCGTTTAGCGCGAGCCGCTCCTTTATATTCTTCACGACGCCGTCGATAAAGCTGCCGTCCTTGTCGTTTTTTTGCAGAATATCGACAACCTCAGCATAGCCGACAGGGTCGAGCTGCTTAAGCGAGAGATCCTCAAGCTCCTCTTTGAAATTGCTCATTCCGAGACGGTGGGCTATCGGCGCGTAGACCTCCATCGTCTCATATGCTGTCGCCCGCCGTTTGTGCTCCGCCTTTGCCTCGAGAGTGCGCATATTGTGCAGTCGATCGCACATCTTCACGATCATTACGCGGATATCCTTGCTCATTGCAAAAAGCAGCTTGCGCAGGTTTTCCGCCTGTTGCTCCTCGACGCTGGAAAAGGGTATGCGTCCGAGCTTTGTGACGCCGTCGACAAGCTCTGTCACGTCGTCGCCAAATTTCGATTTGATCTCGTCGAGCGTGACGCCGGTGTCCTCCACAACGTCGTGAAGCAGCGCGGCACAAACGCTTTCCGTATCCAGTCCAAGGTCGACCAGCAGCGATGCAACCGACAGTGGATGAGTTATATATGGCTCGCCTGACTCGCGCATCTGCCCCTCATGGCTTTTGTGTGCAAGCTCATAGGCAAGAGTTATAAGCGCGACGTCATATTGACGTCCGCTGCTCTCAATTTGGGTTTTCAGCTCTTCAAAAGTCATACAATTTCCTTTAAATGACACAGATATTCTATCTTGCACCGGATGGCGCTTTGCCGATTTCGCAGAATATGGAAGATTCGCACAGCTCGCGTTTGCGCGCGTTGTCCTTTGCGCGAACTATATATCTCCCGTTGCGGCCGCTTGAAAGTTCTGCAAGCTCAAGCTCGACGAGCACGTCGATTGCGGCGCGCACCGCACCGACACCGAGCGACGGAAAATCGCGATATAGCGCTGCGATATTCTCGCAGTCGATACCCTCTTTCCTAATTGCGCGGTACACAACGGCGATATCTTCGCGCGAGAGCGAGAGCATCTCCCTCTCGTCATCCTCAAGCTCGCGCCCCGTGCACAGCGAGCGATAGGCGCACAGCGAATCGAGCGAGCATTCTGTCACACCGCCTGACACGACATCACGAAAGCGCACCGAAACACTGCTGCGCGCCGAGTTTTCGTATATCGACAAGCAGAATGCCGCGTTGACTGTCTCACCGACCTTAAACGGCACATTTTGAGGCGTCACCGAAAACCACGCGCCAGAAATCGTCTCTGCACCCTGCCGAAAAGTGATTCTCGAATGCCTTTCTCCGAGCGGTGCTATAGCAACTGCCGTGAGTCCCGTTACCGCAAACACCGGCTCCTCAAACCCTCGGCCGAACGGCGCAAGCGACGCGAGCTCACTCACCGAATTTTCCGAAATCTCTCCGAGTGATATCTCCGAGTCAATCTCCAGCTCGGGAAGTGCGGGCGAACTGCCCGTGCTCTTGCAATATTCGTACATGCGGCGCCTGAATTCTTCGATGTCTTTAGTTTCAAGCACAAAACCCGCCGCCATCGCATGTCCGCCGAATTTGATCAGTATATCTGCGCACGACGCGATTGCCGAATGCAGAGAAAATCCACCTGCACCGCGCCCGCTGCCCTTCGCGCTTCCGTTTTCGGTTGAAATAATGATAACGGGTTTGCCGTATCTCTCAACAAGCCTTGAACATGTGATTCCGATAACGCCCGCGTGCAGCTTTTCACCTGAAACGATAATGATAGGCCGGCGCAGCAAAGAGGGGTCATCATCTATGCATTTCATCACAGCCTTTGCCGCCTGAGCTTCCTGTGTCTGCCGCTCTCGGTTGAGTGCGTCAAGCTCGTCTGCGATCTCAATTGCCTCGTCCACGTCCTCAGACAGCAGCAGCCTGAGCGCCGTCTCTGCGCTGCCCATACGCCCGGCTGCATTGAGCCTCGGTGCTATTGTGAACGCAACCCCCTGTGCGTCGATGCTCTCAATGTTGACTCCCGCGCTCTTGCAAAGCGCACGCAGCCCCAAATTATCGCACGAATGCAGCTGGTCAATTCCGAGGCGAACCATCGCACGGTTTTCTCCCACGAGCGGCATGACGTCGGAAACTGTCCCAAGCGCGACGAGGTAACCGTACTCCTCAAGCAGCTCGTCCGCGCTGCAGCCCTCGGTTGCGGCCGCGAGCTTGAGTGCCACACCTACTCCCGCAAGCTCCTTGAAAGCGCTCTCGTCGTCACTGCGCAGCGGATCGACCACCGCGTAAGCTCCCGGCAGTGTTTCGGCGGGCAGATGATGATCGCACACGACGACATCTATTCCTAGAGAGCTTGCATAGGCTATCTCTTCGTGCGCCGTAATCCCGTTATCGACGGTTATAATAAGCGAGACTCCGGCCTTTTTCATATTATCGAGCGCTAGCAGAGACAATCCGTATCCTGACGCGTCACGCGCGGGAAGCGAGCACACCGCATTTGCACCGCGGCTGAAAAGATAGTTCAGCATCAGCGTCGTCGAGGTAAGTCCGTCAACGTCGTAATCTCCGAAAACACCTATCGTCTCTTCGCTGTCGATAGCGTCATTTATGCGTACGGCCGCTCTGTCAATATCCCTGAGCGCAAGCGGGCTCTCAATCTCGATATTGCCCGCAATAAGCTCGGATGCAAGCTCGGGAGTCGAAGCGCCGCGCGCGACGAGAGTCCTCGCAGCAAGGGTCGATATTCCGAGCGCCGCACACAGTTTTTTCACAGCTTTTTCGTCTGCGGCGCGTGTGCGCCAGCGTTTAACCGACATAATATCTCCATCAGAAGGATCTGTATTTCTCCATAATTGCTATCGCTGTCTTCATACCGTCGACCGCCGCGCTCATGATGCCTCCGGCATAACCGGCGCCCTCCCCGCACGGGTAAAGCCCCGCGATCCCCGTCGCCTCGCGCGAGATGCCCCGCTCTATTCGCACCGGAGATGAGGTGCGCGTCTCGACGCCTGTCAGCACCGCTCGCGCATCGTCGAATCCGTGCAATTTCTTCCCCATTAGCCCAATTCCTTCAGCGAGCGCTGACGATATATCCTCCCCGAAAATCGAACGCATGTTGTAAACATTAATTCCGCGTCGGTAGCTCGGCTGCACAAGAGATGTCTCGAGAGACGCTTTCCCGCTGGTAAAACCCTTGACATCCTGTGCCGGAGCGCGGTAAGCTCCGCCTGCGGCAGCAAACGCAGCCCGCTCGAGAGTGCGCTGATATTCTATTGCCGCAAAGGGGTCATTTGCGTAATCTTGAGGCCCCACAGCACAGACGACCGCCGAGTTGGCATTGCTACCCGCACGGGCATATTCGCTCATGCCGTTAACGACCACCGCGCCCTCCTCGGAGGACGCGGCGACGACCTCACCACCGGGGCACATGCAAAAAGTGTAAACCGCACGGCCGCGCGCTCTCACCGACAGCGCGTATTCACCGCGCGGCACGCGCGGATCTTCGGCAAGCCGGCCAAATGCCGCGCGGTCAATCAGCTCCTGCGGGTGTTCAATTCTCATACCGACTGAAAACGGCTTGGCTGAAAGCGTTGCGCCTCTTCGCGCGAGCATAGCAAAGGTCTCGCGCGCGCTGTGCCCGCAAGCGAGCACAACCGCCTGCGCATTCAGTGAACCGCCGCCGAGATTTATGCCGACAACAGCTCCATCTCTCACTTCTATATCGTCAAGCGGGCAGCCAAACTTGAATTCGCCGCCCAGCCGCTCAACCTCGCGCCTGAGCGACGAAACAACGCCGCGCAATCTGTCTGTCCCGACATGCGGCTTCGCTTTCCAAAGTATATCCTCCGGCGCACCGAACGAGACGAGAGTCTCGAGCACGTAATCGCACAGCGGGTCGTTGATTCGCGTCGTGAGCTTGCCGTCGGAAAACGCACCTGCGCCGCCTTCGCCAAACTGCACATTTGCGTGCGTGTCAAGCGGTCCTCCCGCGAAAAAGCTCTCGACCGACCGCACTCTCTCGTCTAGTGACGGCCCTTTTTCAATAACCAGTGGGCGATATCCGTGCCTTGCAAGTAGCAGCGACGCGAACATTCCCGCAGGTCCGAAACCCGCCACAATCGGGCGGCAGGTGGCCTCTTCATCTCCGAACGAGGGGGAAACCTCGCTCTTTTCCCACACTTTTGCCAACGGATAACTTGCAAACACGGCGTCGCAATCCCGATTATCCGAAATATCAAGCGCGAGCGAGCATATTATATTTACCGAGCCGTGCCGGGCGTCATACGACACCCGCCGCAGCCGCACGCTCTCAAGAGCGCTTTCCTGCACCCCCGTCATGCGCAGCGCCGACCGCACAGCGCGAGGTTCAATCTCCACGCCCTCACAAAGCGGCAATCTGATTCCTGGAATAATTATCGTCACGCCGGCTCCACATGCACGACAACGGAATAGCTGCCTGCGACCCATGTTGTGCTGTTTGAGGTCACTGTGAATGATACCGGCACATTGAATTCCCCGCTCTCGATGCCACCGAGCACGTTCATATCGACAATGGCGACAACCGAACCCGCAAGCACATCGGCAACGTCTTCCGCGCGTCCGATAACCGTCACCGCATTGATGCGCTCCGTCTGAACGGTAACCTTGTAGTTGGCAGGCTCGTTGACAACGCGAATATCGGCCACATTGACCTTTTTGCTGTCGATGTCATCACCCTTGAAAGTCACCGTGACAGTTTTAATGTTGTCAAGGTTCACGGTTCCGCTCGAGAGCGGAATATCAAAAGTGTAAGCCTCTCCGAGCTTGAATGTCGTGAGGTCAATATATCCGACCGTTTTTGTCTTAATGTTGGCAATCACGGCGGCGCTCGCCGCGATCGGTATCTTATCCACCGACATGTTATATTTCAGCGTCGATGTGTCGAAGCCATCCGGAACATTTGAAAAATCTATTCCGAGAGGCAGAATTCCCTTTTTGAGTATCGGCACTGTGATATCCACCTGCTCGGGATCAAGCCTCACTGCGCTGCTTGTTATAATGTTTCCGTCCTTGTCCCTCGCCGCGAGCTTCACCGTCTTTTTGAATGTCTCAGAGAGCTTGGCGTTGACCTCCACGACCGCGACGACCTCCGCAACCTCTGCAAGCTCCTGCTCAGGTCCCGTTATCGTGACCTCCGAGGGAGAGATTGCCGTCTTTTCCACAACCAGATCATCGGCTGCAGTGAGCCCCACAACCTCGCTCATCACCGTGAGCTTTTTGCTCAAAACGGTATCGAAGCGCAGCGTCAGCCGAGTGGGGTTGAGCGACACAATGCTGTAATTCTGCAAATCATTTTTCTGTGCCGTGAGCGGAACCTCATATACTCCCGCCGCGCCGACGCTCTTGAGGTTTGGCATCACGTTGATGCTGTGCGAATCGAGCGAGCCGACAACGCTTCGGTCGCCGCTCACCGTGACATTTACCACAATTTCTTTTTTGTCGATTATCTCGAGACCGAGATTCGCAAAGACGCTGTCCGAGGGGTCAATCGTGACCGGAACCTCGATGACACGAGTCGTCTCTGAGCTTATTGTGAGCACAACGGTCGCCCAGCAGATCACCGCCATTGCAAGTGAGAATATAATCAAAAAGGTCTTCTGTCTGAAGAGCTTGGAGATCCAGTCAATTTTCATTTTTTCATCAGCCTCCCAGCCCAACCTTTTTCCACGTTCTCTTCTTCTTTGGTCGGAACGAGCTCGCTTTTGAGCACACGGAACAAATTGGCACGATCGAGTCTGCGGGCTATGACACCGTCGTTTGCGACCGACACTATTCCGTTTTCCTCTGAGACAACAACTGAAATCGCGTCGGAATTTTCTGTCATACCGAGCGCTGCTCGATGCCTTGTACCCATGTCCTTGCTGATTCTGGTGTTCTGCGAGACAGGCAAAAGGCAGCCGGCTGCGATTATCCGCGCATCACGAACTATAACCGCGCCATCGTGCAGGGGAGATCCTTTGTAAAAAATCGTCTCGAGCAGCTCGGCCGTCACATCCGAATCCAGCCTTATGCCCGTTCGTATCACCTCGTCGAGCACCGTCTGCCGCTCGATTACAATCAGCGCGCCTGTCTTTTCTTTTGCCATCTTCTCACAGGAATCCGCTATCTGAACACAGGCATCGTTCCAGCTGCTGCTTTCCTCTGAGGACATGCGCCCCGAAAAGAGAGAAAAAGCGGAAATCTTGCTGCGTCCAACCTGCTCCAATGCGCGACGAAGCTCTGGCTGAAACACGACGACCAGCGCGAGCAGACCGAAAGACAGAACATTTTCGAGCAGGAATTTCATCGTCTTGAGCCCCAGTTCCCGCGAGAGGAAAAATGCTATCAACAGCACGACAATTCCGCGCAAAAGCTGCGCTGCGCGCGTGCGCCGCACAAGCGTTATAAGCTGATATATCAAGTAGGCAACCAGCAGGATATCGACGATGTCACGCCACCCGCTGGCGCGGATGAGTGTCTTAATACCCTCCCCTATTGAGTTGAAAAAAACTTGCATATGCGTTCGCCCCTTCGGTTTTATCGCATAATAGGTGTGTGTACACACTATTGCTGTTGCTCTATTTGTGCAAAATGAGCGCCGCCGCGTGTGAGGCAATGCCCAGTCCCTCTCCTGTAAATCCCATACCCTCTTCGGTCGTCGCCTTGACATTGACAAGCTCAATTGAAACTCCGAGCGAGAATGAGAGTTTTTCCCTCATCTCTTTTATGTATGGCTTGAGTTTGGGGGATTGACAGACTATTGTCGCGTCTATGTTGCCGACGCGATACCCCGCGCGAGCGATCAGTTCCGACGCAGTGTGCAGCAGATCGAGACTTGAAATGTCTTTAAACCGCTCATCCGAATCGGGAAATTGTGAGCCTATGTCGGGCAGTGCCGCCGCCCCGAGCAGCGCGTCAATTATCGCATGCGTCACGACATCGGCGTCCGAGTGCCCGAGCAGTCCCATCTCATACGGAATTTCCACCCCGCCGAGTATGAGCGCGCGATTCTTCGCAAATCTGTGGGCGTCATATCCGTTTCCTATTCTCATGGCATTGCACTCCATTATCAGCCTCGCACGGACAATATCGGCCGGCTCGGTAAGCTTGATATTTTCACGCTCTCCCGCAACGACAAGCGTCTTGCGGCCAACTCTCTCAAGTAGCTGGCAGTCGTCGTAGGCCTCCGCTCTGCCCTTGCTCGCCGCGCGATAGAGCACCGCTTCAAAAACCTGCGGCGTAGCAATCGACACAAGCGCGCTGCGCTCGGGAGTTCGCACAACAGTATCCTTATCATCGATTTCTTTTATCGTGTCGGTTACCTTAACCCCGGGTGCTGCTGCTCCGAATACAATAGCTGCCTTGATGACGCGCGTTATCAACTCATCGCTCGCAAACGGTCGCGCTCCGTCGTGTATCGCGTAGTGCGTTGCACTTTTTGAGGCGCTCGCAACTCCGTTTTGAACCGACAGCGCACGTGTGGGTCCGCCCGTTACGACAGCGCTCACCTTGGGCATTTTCCCGCACAGCTCGCGGATTTTTCCGCCATTTTCCGCGCTTGCCACTATTATAATCTCGTCGGTGAGCGCATTTTCGCAAAACAAATCGACAGTGCGCTCGATCACCGATTTTCCGGCAAGATCAAGCAGCAGCTTATCCGCCCCACCCATTCGCGACGAGTTCCCGCCCGCCACTATTATTGCGCTCACAAATGGCATTTTCTCTCCTTTGCAAACTCTCGCGCTGCAAGCGCCGCGCTGTGGTCACAGTTAATTAGTATTTTAGCATACTACACCTATAATAACAATTAACAACATCGTTACACGGGCACAAACCGCATCGCGACCGACGAAAAGCATCGCCGCCGATTTGGGTTTTCCCCATTCGACGGCGATGCTGCAGTGAATACGTTTCTGCTTTTCCCCCGTGTATCCTCTTTCAGCTTATACACTCGTTGTGCTTGAGCGTGAGGCGAACCTTGTCGCTTATCATCGCGACGAACTCGGAATTTGTGGGTTTGCCGCGCAAATTGTGAATTGTGTATCCAAAATATGAGTTTAAGGTGTCGACATCTCCGCGATCCCACGCAACCTCAATTGCATGGCGTATTGCACGCTCGACGCGAGACGAGGTGGTCTTGTAACGTTTGGCGATTGAAGGATATAGCCGTTTTGTGACGGCATTGATCATCTCCTCATCTTCAATGGACATGATTATGGCATTGCGCAGATACTGATATCCTTTTATGTGCGCCGGAACTCCGATTTGGTGAATAATATCGGTCACCATAACCTCAAGGTCAATCTCCTTAACCTGGCGTGGCTGGGCGAGCTTGTCGTTCGTGAACATCGAGATGCGGTCGGCGAGAACCTCAAGATCAAACGGTTTGAGAATATAGAACGCCGCTCCCGCCCGAATAACCTCGCGCTCCATAATCGCGTTGTCGAAACCCGACAACACAAAAAAGGCAGGGAGCGCGGATCTGTCCTCATTTTTGAGTTCACTGATGATGCCGATAGCGTCCTTCGTGGGCAGGAACATGTCAAGCACGACGGCTGCGGGATGCTGCGTCCGCACCGTCTCCAGCACAACACCGCCGTCCTTTTCGCAACTGATAACAGTGAAACCCTTTCGCTCAAGCTCTCTTGCGCACATTTTTCCGAAATCAACGCTGTCGTCCGCAATTAGAACAGTGCTTTTGTTATCCACTACCGATGACCCCTTTTACATATATTTGGCGTCTTTCACATCACATGAGACAGATTACCATATATTCCCAGTTAATGCAAGCGATTTTCTCTGGAAATCACGCGGCGTTGCCAAATTTCTTATTAATTTTAAAATTCGCCTCATTGGCGAGCATATTCTCTATAAAAACGCCGTAACCTTTTGTCGGGTCATTGACGAAAACGTGAGTGATCGCGCCGACGACACATCCGTTTTGTATTATTGGGCTTCCGCTCATGCCCTGAACTATTCCACCCGTCTTTTCGATCAGCTTTTCGTCTGTAATTCGGATCACGATGTTTTTGCTCGGATGTGCGTCGGAAAGATTGATCGAATCAATCGTGGCCTCATAATATGCCGGCGGGCCGCCATCCACCGTGCACAACACACGTGCAGGTCCCACTTCGATATCCTGCTTATATGCGACCGGGAGTGCGCCTCCCACGTAAAACGGGCGGGTTACCGCGCCGTAGACCCCGCTCGCGCAGTTGTACTCCAGCGTTGCATAGGGATTGCTCTGCTCAAACATTCCTTTCAGCTCACCTGCGGCTCCCGCCTGTCCGCGTGTCACCCCGGTGATTGTCACCGGCACAATCTCTCCGCTTGCCAGCGGCATAACAACGCCCGTGTCGCTGTCGGTGACGCCATGACCCAGTCCCGCAACAACGCCGCTTTTTTCGTTAATATAGGTTATCGTTCCCACGCCCGCAGAGGAGTCGCGCACCCACATTCCCGCCTTGTAACCAGTTCCGTTTTTTGCACATATCGGATTCAAATAAACGGTCTTTCTAACGTCGTCACGAGTGAATTCAACTTTAAGAGAGCGGCCGTCGCTCGCTTCGACAATCGCACAAAGGTCGTCGTTTCCCTTGATTTTGGTGTCGTCGACACTTAAGACAACATCGCCCAACTCGATTCCCGCCTCGCGGGCGGGACAGCTTGAGCCGGACGCACCGCGCACGTCGGCAAGTCCAACCACAACCACTCCAGCAGTGAACATCTTCACTCCGAACGTCATTCCACCCGGAACGAGATATACCTTTTCGCCCCTGCTCACCCTGACTGTCTTGAGCGGGAGCAAATCGAACAGATAGAGTGTCGCGTTATATGATCCGATTTTACCCGCTGCCACCTCGGCATACGTGCCGCTCTTTGTTTTTATCGTGAGCAGCCCCCGACCAAAGGCAAATTCATCACCTGTCGCAACACAGACGCGGTCGGGCAAAAACAGTTCTCCCGCTGCGGCATACGCGACAAAAATCGCAAACACGAAAACTGCTATTACCGATACAATTCTAGCACCTTTCTGCAAATAAAACACCCCCCTTTCAATCAACGGTAGTGTTGACACAAGCGGGGCATCTTATTAAGGTTTATTTAATTGTTTTGCGCAGCATCTCCGAAAGCATTCCCATAAGCGGACTGATCAACGCGCACGCGGTCGCAGTGAGCAGTGCAATTCCGCCCACATGGGAAGTGAAGAAAATATTTTGAAGCACCGGCAGATAGACAACGGAAACCGCGGCAACAACAGACAGTGCGCATGCGAACACAAGCGTGTGGTTGGAGAGCAGACTCTTGAGGGTAAGCCGCTCTCCCAAATCTAATTTACACTCGAAAACATGTATCATCTGAGCCAATATCAGCGTTATAAATGCGGCCGAACGCGCGCACACAATATCTCCGGTTATTCGCAGCACCGTCGTGAATGTGAGCAGATTTGCAAGCCCCATCACCGCGCCCCTAAACACTATTTCGAAAGCCAGTCCTTTGGCGAACAGCCCCTCGCTCTCGGGGCGGGGCGGACGATGCATCACGCCGCTGCCCGCTCCTTCCATACCGAGCGCCACAGCAGGAAGACTGTCGGTCACGAGATTAATGAGCAGGATCTGTATCGGTATGAACACCGCCGGCATTCCGACCGCCATTGCAAGCAGCACGGTCAGCACCTCTCCGAGATTGCTCGTGAGCAAAAATCGGATAAACCGGCGTATATTGTCGTAAATCACCCTGCCCTCTTCAACCGCTGCGACTATCGTTGCAAAATTGTCATCCAACACGACAAGGGACGCCGCTTCCTTGGTGACGTCGCTGCCCGCGATGCCCATCGCCACTCCGATGTCGGCGGCGCGAACTGCCGGAGCGTCGTTGACTCCGTCTCCCGTCATCGCGACGACATTGCCCTGCGCGCGCAGAGCGCGCACGATGCGCAGTTTGTGTTCGGGGGAAACTCTTGCAAAAACGTCACAACTGCGCACCGCACTTGCAAGCTCGCTCTCGTCCATGCTCTCCAAGAGCGGTCCCTCACACACACCCATCCCCTCGCGCAGAATCCCCGTCTTCTGTGCGATCGCACGAGCGGTGAGCGGATGATCCCCTGTAATCATTATTATTCGCACCCCGGCGCGACGGCATTTTTGCACCGCCGCCGTCACCTCGGTGCGTGGAGGGTCGACAAGACCTGCAAGCGCGATGAAAGCGAGATTGTCTTCAGAATATTCTGCACCCTCACGAGCCGCAAGCGCAATCACACGCATTGCTCCTCCCGCCATGCGTGTGGCGGCGGCATTTATCGCACCTCGGTCAGCGGTGGTCATCTGTCGAATCCCGTCCGATGTCGTGATGAGACTGCAACGTGCCAAAATTACACCAGGAGCACCCTTGAGCAGCACCGCGCGTCCTTTGCCCCGCTCCACCTGAACCGACATGAATTTGCGCCGCGAATCAAACGGCCGTTCCTCTATCACAGCATACCGGCTGAGCAACGCGTCTCTCGTAATTCCGCATTTATATGCAGCCACGAGCAGCGCCGTCTCTGTCGGACTGCCGGAGCGTTCGAGCAGTCCGTCTTTTTTGGGCTCGACAGAAGAGGTTGAGCAGAGCGCACCGCACTCGAGCGCCGCCCTCAGAATCGGTGCTGACGCTATTGGCACATCTCTTCCCGCTTCGGTGAGATTTCCGCTCTGAGAGCCCGCCGAACCCGAAAGTGAATAGCGCTTTCCGTCGGCGTAAAACTCACACGCAGTCATGATGTTTTCAGTTAATGTGCCGGTCTTGTCTGTACATATAACAGAGGCGCATCCCAGCGTCTCAACGGCAGGCAGTTTGCGTATAACGGCATGCTTTGCAAGCAGCCGGCCGACCGACAGCGCGAGCACGATAGTCACGACGGCAGGCAGTCCTTCGGGTATTGCCGCGACAGCAAGAGATATCCCTGTGAGCGTCAATCCGAAAAGATTCTCCCCGCGGGCAAGACCAATTCCCACAACTGCGAGCGAGCAGAACACACAGGTCACCGCGATGAATTTTCCGAGCGAAGAAAGCCGCTTTTGAAGCGGGGTCGGCGGTTCTTTTTCATCGTCGAGCAGCGCCGCAATCCCGCCCATCGCAGTCGACATCCCCGTTCGGGTGACGACGGCTTCTCCGTGCCCCGACAGCACGCTTGTGCCCATAAACAGCTTTGCGGCCTCGCGGGAATCCTTGTCAACGGCGGCAGACTCTCCCGTAAGGATAGATTCGTCCGCAGACAGTCCTGCGCTCTCGCAAAGCTCGCAGTCGGCCGGAACGCGATCACCCGAGCGCAGGAAGATCAAGTCTCCCGGCACGACAAGCGTCGCGTCAATCGTCCGTCTACGCCCCGATCGCACAACCCTTGCAACCGGAGACGCCAGTTTTTTGAGATTGGCTAGTGTCTTTTCAGTGCGGAATTCCTGCACAAAACCCATCACCGTGTTGAGCAGCACCACGGCGATTATCGTCACAGCCTCAGTATACTGCCCTATGACGAAGGAAAAGAGTGTCGCCGCCGCCAGCATAAGCACCAGCACATCGCAAAACTGCGACAGAAACAGCCCCACTGCCGACCGGTTTTTTTTGTGTTTGAGCTCGTTGAGCCCATATTCTTTTAACAGTCTTGAAGCCTCGGCCTCAGTGAGGCCTTTTCGCATTTTCATATTCTTGTCCATACGAAATATTATGAATAAGCGCTCACAATAATACCGCTTTGAACCTGTCAACCGACACAAAAAATGAGCCTCGCTGTCGCGAGACTCATTTTAGGCAAACTGTCTGTTCTTATTCTTTGTCGAGTTTGTTTTTGATCTTGTCCAGCATCTCTCCGACCATGTCGGTCGCCTTGTCGCTGATGTCCTCAATAGTGTTGCCTGCCTTGTCTGTAAAGGCGTCGATAGCGTCACCCGCTTTATCGGTAAAAGCTTCGATAGCGTCACCTGCCTGATTGGCGTATGCTTTGGCCCTGTCAACTGCGGGAGCAGATTTGGCTTTCAGGTCGTCGATAAAATCTCCGCCCTTGTCCACAATTCCCTGAACCGCTGATTTTGCGCTGTCTCCGACAGCAACAGCCTTTGTCTGGGTCGTCGCGAGAAAATCTTCGCCCTTGCTCTGTGCGTTCAGAATCTCGGCGCTTGCCTTTTCGATGGCCTCGTGAGCCGCTGCCGATATCCGATCAATCTCTGTGTGCAGTCTCGCTTTGTGATCGTCCATATTGTCCTCCAGTGAATTTATTTTTTGTTGCTGTCTCCATTGTCAGTTTCCTGCTCACCGAGTGACTTCAATTTATCAACGACAGGGGTCGCCTTTTCCATGAGATCGTCCAGAAGGTCTCCGCCCTTTTCAGTGAGTTCCTTCGCGGTCTTGCTTGCCTTGACAGCAGCCTCGGAAATTTTATCTTTGAGATCGTCCGCAAATTCGGCGGCCTTATCTGCTGTCTTGTCGATCGCCGACTTAACAGAGGGGATAACGTCGTCGGCAACGTCCTGTGCGGCGTACTTCGCATTTGCGACGTAGTCCTGCGCGGCCTCGGTCGCGTCGGACGCAAATTCGGAAGCTTTTTCAAACGCGTCTCCCGCCTTGTCTTTGAGCACATCAAAGAGCTCCGCACCCTTGCCGAGCAATGTCTTTGCGCCTTCAATTGCGTTTGAGGCGACAGTGCTCGCCTCGGCAGCAGTGTGTTCAAGATCACTCTTTGCTCTGTCAGCCGCATTCTTGTGTTCCATCGTCTCGCCCCCGTCTCTCATTGAGAGTGAAACGCGCTTTTTGGGCACGTCGACTCCGATAAGGCGAACCTTAACCTCGTCTCCTACCTTGACAACGCTCGCGGGGTTCTCGACGCGCTCGTTGGAGAGCTCGCTGATGTGTACAAGTCCGTCGATACCGGGCAGAATCCTCACGAACGCGCCGAACTTCGTCACTGAAACGACGGGAGCGGTGAACTCTGTGCCGATCGGATAATTCTGAATGGCACTCCAAGGATTATCCTCTTCCTTGCGGTAGCCGAGCGAAACCTTTTTATTGTCACAGTCGACGTCCTTGACATAAACGTCGATCACATCTCCGACTTTGAGCACCTCTGACGGACTCTTGATGCGGCCCCATGACAGCTCGCTGATATGAATCATCCCGTCGACGCCGCCGAGATCGACAAACGCGCCGTAAGATGTGAGCGATTTGACCGCTCCGGTATATGTTTTCCCGACTTCCACGTCCTGCCAAAACTCATCGCGCAGCTTCTGATTCTCGATGTCGAGAACCGCGCGAATCGAACCTATCGCACGATGGCGACCCGGATTTACCTCGAGTATCTTTATATTTTGATGGGTGTGCACGAGCTGCTCATACGGCTCTCCGCGGCGAAGTGTCGCCTGCGATGCGGGGATGAACACACGGACGCCCTTAACTGTCGCGACAAGACCCTTGTTGACCGCCTCGGAGATATACGCGTCAAATATGGTGCCGTCCTCGACAGCGGCCGAAATTTCTTCAAATCCCTGCTCGGAATCGACGCGTTTTTTCGAGAGCGTGACAAAGCCCTCAAGATCCTGAACTTTTGTGACGACGAGATGAAGCTTGTCACCGAGCTTGACCAAATCCTCCGCAGTCGCCGTTGAGTCGTCGCTCATCTCCTCAAGCGGAATAAATCCGGTGTGCTTGGTTCCGATATCCACCACAATCTCGTTGGGGTGAATTTCGGTGACGATGCCCTCAACGCGCTGTCCCCGATGCACGAGCTTTAGGCTGTCTTCGAGCGCTCGCTCGAAATCGAACTCTTCTTCTGTGATCATGTCGGTCATTTTGTTCAGTACCTCCTCGATTAAGGGGGACGGGGTAGACGCACCAGCCGTTACCCCGACACTCTTTGCACCTGCCAACATATACTCCAAAAGCTCGTCCTTTGTCTCAATAGAAAAAGTCCTGGCATATTTGGAGCACACGTCATATAGCTTTTTGGTGTTAGAGCTGTCTTTTCCTCCGATGACAACGCAGACGTCGCTTCTTATTGCAAGCTGTTCAGCTTCGAGCTGCCGCGTTCGCGTCGCATTACATATTGTATCAAATACTTGTAAATTTGTATATATTTTTTTTGACTTAGCGGCATATTCGTCGTATTTCTCCAAATTAAAAGTGGTTTGAGCAACCATAATGCACTCTTCGCCCGAAACATCCTCTGCGAAAAGGGTTTTCAGCCTCTCAAACTCGTCGAAAACAAAAACTTTGCCGACGCAGTGACCGACAATTCCTCTGACCTCAGGGTGGTTTTCGTCCCCGGCCACGAGCACTGTGCGTCCCTCAGCGCTCTCGCGCGCCACAATATCGTGTATTTTCGCCACGAACGGACATGTTGCGTCGACGACCTCAATTCCCAGCCGCGAGCAGTCATCAAACACCTCCTGCGGCACTCCGTGGCTGCGAATCACAAGCGCGGTATCCTCGGGGGTATCGGCGGGAGTTTCGACAGCGGTACAACCCTTTGCGGCAAGGTTTGCGACCACCTGTGCGTTGTGTATTATCGGACCGAGTGTCGTGATTTTTCGTCCTGACGCGAGCAGCCTCTCGCATATCGCGACCGCGCGGTCAACGCCAAAGCAAAACCCGGCGCTCTTGGCAACCTCAATCTCTGTCATCTCTCTCCGTTCTGCGATTGTAGCGCCATAATGCGCTCGCGCAGCAAGCCGGTCGCGCGGCGCAAATCCGCACTGGTGGCATCCTTGGTTCCAAACTCACTTGCCGATATCGGCTCGCCGTAAATAATAGTCACCGGTTTAAACCAGCCCAGCTTACGATCGGCGATTATCGTGGCGGGAATGACAGGCGAGTTCGTCTCAACGGAAAACATCACAGCGCCTGTTTTAAACGCACCTAGTTCCCCGTTCTTCGAGCGCGTTCCCTCAGGGAAAACGAGCAGCAAACCGTCGTTGTTCAGAATGTTGAGTGCGACCTTTATCGCGCCTCGGTCACCGTGTCCGCGCGTCACTGGAAACGCGCCTAGCTTTCGCAGAACTGCCCCGAAAAGAGGGTTGTTAAACAGTTCTGCTTTTGCCATAGTGAACATGTCCCGAGACAGCATGTATCCGTGAAGCATCGGGTCGATTGCGTGCACATGGCTGCTCGCAATTATAGCGTGGCTCTCGGCGGGAATGTTCTCTATCCCCACGACTTTAATGCGATGTATTATTCTTCCGAAAAATCCGATAAGATCTCGCCAAAAACGATAAAAATAAAGAGGTTTCACAGGTTGTCCTTTACGATATTCGTGAGAATTTTGATGGACTCGTCAAGGTCTTTTCCGGTTGTGTCAACCTTGATTGCATCGGGCGCGACGGACAGGGGACAAATGTCCCTGTGAGAGTCGTTGTAGTCCCGCGCGAGCAGATCGGCGAGCACCGCCTTGTAGTCGGCGCTCACTCCCTTTGCGGTCAGCTCGTCATACCTGCGGCGAGCTCTCTCCTCGGGCGAGGCCGTGAGAAATATTTTTACATCGGCATGCGGCAGCACGACGGTGGCAATATCCCTGCCGTCCATTATGACGTTGTTGTCCCGCGCTATCGCCCGCTGTGTCTCGAGCAGAAATGCACGCACCGCCGGAAGGGCAGACACGGCCGACGCCGCCATAGACACCGCCTCACTGCGGATTTTGCTCGTCACGTCAACGTCGTTCAGATAGACGCGCTGCTCGGTGTCGACAAAGCGCAGTTCGACGCGTAGCCCCGCGAGCAGTCCCTTGATGGCCGGCTCGTTGTTCACGTCAATTCCGTGCGAGAGCGCAAAGAATCCGATTGCGCGATAAAGAGACCCCGTGTCGACGTAGATATATCCAAGCTCGCTCGCGAGTTTTCTCGCTATCGTGCTTTTACCCGCTCCCGCCGGCCCGTCAATGGCCACCGATTTCATCTGGATTCCTCCTCTAATATATGCGAGCCCGCTGCATGTCCCGTGGCAAACGCTATCCCAAGGTTGAATCCTCCGGTGTAGCCGTCCGCGTCGAGTACCTCACCCGCGAAATGAAGATTTTTAATCTTTTTTGACATCATCGTTTTGGGATCGATCTCTTTTGTGGATACCCCTCCCGCAGTGATTACCGCCTCTTCAATCGGGCGGGTATCCGTTATGTTGAGCTCGAAGCCCTTTAAGACGCCAATTAGCGCCGCGCGTTCCTTTGCCGTTATTGAATTTATCTTTTTTGTCGGGTCTATACCGCTTTGCATAACAACGATCGGAATCAGCTTGCTGGGCAGCAGTTCCCCGAGCGCGTTTTTAAACTCCCTGTTGAGCTGCTCCGCGAAATCCCTGAGCAGCCGCCTATCCAACGTCTTTTCATCGAGCGCCGGTTTGAGATCAATTGTCGCACGCGCTCCCACGACGGCCTGTCCGACAAGGCGGGCGCTGGCCGAGAGCACGAGCGGTCCGCTTATTCCAAAATGCGTAAAAATCAGTTCACCCTGCTCGCGAAAGAGTGTCCTGCCGCCCGCCTCCAGTGTGAGCGCGATATTTTTAAGTGACAGTCCCTGCAGATTTGCGCAGTCCTCTCCGCCGCACACGAGCGGAACAAGCGACGGTCTCGGATCGATTATGCTGTGACCCAACGCGTTTGCTATACGCAACCCATCACCCGTCGAGCCGGTTTGGGGATAACTAAGTCCGCCCGTTGCGATGATTGCACTGCGGCATCGTATTTCTCCGCCGCCCACAAGTGAGAACGCCGCCACTGCTCCGCTTTCTGTGCGCACTCCGCTCGCCCGTGCAGTGACAAAGCTGCATCCGGCAGCTCGCGCATCTCGCACGAGAGCGTCCGCTATATCTGCCGCGCGTTCGCTTTGCGGAAACACTCTGCGTCCCCTCTCAATTTTGAGCGGAACGCCGAGCGCTTCAATGTGCCGCATGATATCGTCAGCCGAAAACGCACTGTAAGCACTGCGCAGAAATTTTGCTCCGCAGCGCACATTGTCAAAAAAAGTCTCACTGTCACAGGCGTTGGTAAGGTTACACCTTCCCTTTCCCGTAATGAGCAGTTTTCGGGGAAATTGTTCCTCCCTCTCGACGACACACACCGAAAACCCACGTCTTGCGGCGGCAGCAGCGGCGAGCAGGCCAGCGGGGCCCGCGCCCGCGACCGCAACGTCATACATTTCCAAACGCGCGTTTTGTATCATTGGACGCACCCCCTTTGGCATTGTAATTTAATATGATTATATAGTCTTTTATTTTCCAAAACAACCCGCAATTCAATAATAGCACTTCTTTATCTGTTTTTTTAATACTTGTGGAATCATACTGCTTGCGCATCGCATTGTGTTTTAAGTTTGAACCGCACACTTAAATCCCGTGAAAACCACACGGGGTTCTCCTCCGGTGCGGCTTTTTTGCCGTCTTGTTTCAAGCATACCCAAAAGTCAGTGCATTGTGGCAATTACCCTCACACAAATAACCTGAAAGGGCATTGGAATACGCATAGCAGCTGTTTTTGATGGTGCAGCACACACTATTTTAATATCGGCTGCATCTGTATACCGTCCGCCGCAAGCCGCACCGTGTTGGATACCAACGCAAAGTCGGCGACAATCGAGGTCGGCTTGTCGAACGGCGCGTCCTGTTCCATAGGCACAAAATAGTAACATTTGCGCGCGAGCAGCTCACCGATATTGCGAGCAGCAGCGGCAAGCGCATCGTTTGTCGACACAGCAATCACAACGGGACGGCGGTTGCGCAGATGTGATTTCACCGCCATGGTCACCGGCGTGTCTGCAATTCCGCACGTGAGCTTCGCGAGCGTGTTTCCGGTGCATGGCGCGACGACGAGCACGTCACACAACTTTTTGGGGCCTATCGGCTCCGCTCCCTCAATCGTGTCGATAACTCCTCTTCCCGCTATCCCCTCAACCTTTGAACGAATGCTCTGCGCGTCGCCGAAGCGGGTGCTTATGCGAGACGCATTGAACGACATTATCGGAATAATCTCCGCTCCCTCGCGCACAAGCTCGCTCATTGCCTCCAGTGCCTTGTCGAAAGTGCAAAACGAACCGCACAGCGCAAAACCCACCTTTAATTCTGTCACAGGACGAACCCCCTCTCCGAGAGTATATCGAATATTGTTTCCACGATTATCGCTCCCGCCGTTTTGGGTGCGGCTTTACCCGGCAGCGAGAGTGCTCTCTCGTATTCTATTCCGCACGCTGCGGCGTCTGCCCCGGCGGCTATGCAGCTGTCACTTGCAAGGTCGAGCAGCAGACAGCCGCGAGAGAGTCTGCGCAAAATGGTATCGTCTATGATCGGCACGGGAATCGTGTTGACAAGCGCGTCAAATTTGAGTCGTCTGTCCGCAAGGCGGGAAATCTGCACTGTTGTGCACCCACGTGAACCCGCGAGCGCAAGGGCGTCAGGCCGTCTTGCGCACACTGTGACGTGCGCACCCAACGCGAGCAGAATGTCGCACGCCGCCTGCGCGGTGCGCCCGTAACCCGTGACCGCAACACTCGCGCCGCGCAGAGTTACCGGCAGCCGGCGCATCAATATCTCCGCCATTCCCTCTGCCGTCGGCACGGCGTTTTTAATTTGCAGCTCCTCGCGCTCAAAATAGTCACACAGTGTTCGGCCGCATCTGCGCGCGAACGCGGCGGTCTCGCAGTTTACCCTCCCTGCAAAAAGCAACGCGGTATTCTTGCAGCGCGCGATGACATCTCTCGCGTCCAGCCGCTCGCTCGAATATTCGCACAGCAACCGGCCGTCAGACGCGAACAGCGGCATCGGGAGAATTATAATATCCGCATCGCGCGTTGCCTCTTCCATTGACGTGATATGCGCGGCATCACATAAACCGGTCAGTTCAAGACCGACAACCATGACGTCACGTCCTTGGGCAATCAGCAACTGTGCCGCGTAAGCCGCGCGTCGGTCGCCGCCTATAACGGCAAATTTCAGTTTATCCACTCGGTGCGCCCCCATAAAAACTCTCTCGGTGCATAGTATGACCGTCCGTCTCTTTTGGTGCTTGCCTTCGGATATCGCGCGGACGTCAAATTCAATCGTCCGCGTGTTTGCATATTGGCTTTTTCACCGTTTTCCCACTTCGCGTCGCCCGGGTTTTCCAGTCGGAAAAAGCCTCATGATCTCCTGTAATAAAAAGGCCGCCTCATTTCAAACGAGGCGGCCTTTTTATTAACAGTTAACAATAGAATCAATTCACAACATTGGTCGGCGAGCCCGCAAGATACGCTTTCATGTTTCCGCGGACAACTGCCACCAATCGGCGACGAGATTCGAGCGGCGCCCACGCGATGTGGGGCGTGACAATCGCGTTTTTTGCGGTTATAATCGCGTCGTTTTCCCCTCTCGGAGGCTCGTTTGAGAGCACGTCCAGCCCCGCTCCCGCAAGTTTTCCCGCATTCAGCGCTGCGGCGAGCGCATTCTCGTCCACAACGGGTCCGCGCGAGGTGTTTATCAGTATCGCAGTCGGTTTCATTTTCGCGATTGCCTCGGCGTTTATCATCCCGCTCGTCTCGGCGGTGAGCGGAGTGTGCAGCGACACGACGTCGCTCTCGCACAGCAACGTATCGAGAGGTACGCGGCGCGCAATTTCGCCCTCTCTCAACTTCTTTTCAGTGCGGCTGGAATAGATCACATTCATGCCGAATGCCCTTGCGATATCTCCGACTCTGCGGCCTATCGAGCCGTATCCCACGACGCCGAACGTCTTGCCCGCAAGCTCGGTTATAGGCGCGAGCATATAGGTGTAATCTTCGCAGCACGCCCAATCTCCCGAACGCACGCTCGCTGAATATTCTCCGACGTGAACACAGATTTCAAGCAACAGCGCAAACACATGTTGGGCGACAGAATCTGTGCTGTAATTTGGCACGTTGCTCACGGTAACCCCGTGTGCGCGCGCGGCAACACAATCTATATTGTTATAACCTGTTGCAAGCTGACAGATGAGCTTCAAATTGGGACACGCTGAAAACTCTGCCTCACCGATGTGGCATTTATTGACGAGGACCGTATCGGCATCGCCTATTCGCTCGATGACGTCGTCCGCATCGGTTCGGTCATATTTTTCGGTCTCTCCGAACTCCGAGAGCCAATCCCACGGCAGCTGACCTGCATCCACCGCCCACCCGTCCAGCACCACTATCTTCATCTTGACGAACGCTCCTTTGAGTTTGTAATTTCAGCGCAGCCCTTTGAATATCATATGGGTTTAAATCGTGTACAGAACAGCGCCGGCATCGGCCGTCTCTCCGTACCAAAATACGAAAGCCCTGCCGCCACGCCGACACAGAGCGCCATTTCCCGGCGTCGGCATCGCCATCGCTGCGCACTTTGTTTTCTGGTCCATATCAAGCAAGGAATATCATCTGTGCATTCAGATCACACGTCGCAATATATAAGCTGTCCTTCTGTGTCAAAAAGCCAGACAGCCGTCCGGCGAATTGTCGATGTGCGCAATCTTTGTGCACTGCTGTAAGCCGCCGGAATACCTCGTTTGAAACCTCTGCTGCACACGGTTACAGTATAGCATCAAATTCAAAATGGGCAACGGTTTTCGGCGCAACTTTTTGTACAATTCAATCTTGTAAACTTTTATAAATCCTACCGAAATACAGATGAGTTCAGTTTTGGAAGTTGCGGTATCCCCGCCTGTGCCGCCCCGATATGAGCCGCGTCTCTTCGTTCAAAATAATGCTTTGCGCCCTCGTCATATCGCTTCGTTGGATTTCGGTGAAATTTATGGATAACTCTCAGCTGCAACACATGAATTAAATGCGAACTTTTTTCTTTTGCGTCGATATCACTTTCTATACAAACAACTTTTCGGCAAAATTCAAACAGCACCTGTTCGTTCTTTCTCGAAGTTGGTGTTCGGTCGATTGAGTTGCAGCAAAGTTTCTAACAGGCGCTGCATTTTTTCACATTTAAACACTGTTCGCCCAATGTCACGGTGCTTGGTGTATATCCGAAAACCCGCAGTCTTTAGAAACAATTTCAAGACTGCGGGTTTGAATAATTTGCAATTTGTCGTTGCTTTAGATCCAGCGCTCGGATGTTTCAAGGACAACCTCACCGCTTGCGAGACTTTTCTGCACGTCGATTGTGCGCTGGTTGCGCGAGCCTTTGAACCTCAGCTCAAGGCTGCGCTGAGAGAGCATAAACGGGCCGTCGACGAGCACGTCGAGCTGCTGAAGCAGCGCCATGCGGCCGGGATCGTTTTCCTCAACCAGCTGTTCATAGGTGAAACCCGTGTAAGATGCAAGCTCGAGACCCGCGTCCTTAATCTTGCGCCCCAGCTCGGCAAGCGGCGCGGCCTGACAGAACGGCTCTCCGCCCGAAAATGTCACTCCCGAAAGCAACGGGTTGGCTGCTATCTTTTTAAAGAGCGCGTCGGTCGTTGTCAGCGTCCCTCCCAAAAACTCATGTGTCTCGGGGTTGTGGCAGCCCTGACAGTTGTGAGGACAGCCCTGCACGAAAATGCAGCTGCGTATCCCCGGGCCGTCAGTTATCGAATCCCCGACGAATCCGGCAACTCTCAGCTCACTCATCCGCGTTCACTCTGCAGCATTCGTCCGACGAGTCGTGCTTGAGACGGTCGCGTTCCTCGGCGCGCTTTGCGTTGTTAAATCGGTCGAGTGTGCCAACGAGATATCCCGTGATGCGGCGAATTCTCTCGAATCCAACCTCACCGTCTTCCTCGTGGCGGTGACATTTGGGACATTCGTCCCCGATGATTCCGTTATATCCACAACACGGATCGCGGTCTACGGGGTGATTTATCGAGCCGTAACCCACGCCCGATTCTTTCATACAGCGCACAATCTTCTCAAACGCCTCAAGATTTTGAGCGGTATCTCCGTCTAACTCGACATAGGAGATGTGTCCCGCATTTGTCAGCGCATGGTATGGCGCCTCAATCTTGATTTTGTCGTAAGCGGAAATCGGGTAATAGACCGGCACATGAAAACTGTTGGTATAATACTCACGGTCGGTAACGCCCTTTATCTCCCCGAACTTCTTTTTGTCAAGCTGCACAAAGCGACCCGAAAGCCCCTCTGCGGGAGTTGCAAGAAGAGAGAAGTTGAGCTTGGTCTCGTTGCTCTTGTTGTCGAGATAGTTGCGCATGAAGCTGATTATCTGCAATCCGAGCGCGCGAGCTTCCTCGTCCTCGCCGTGGTGCTTGCCCACGAGCGCGACGAGCGTCTCCGCAAGACCGATAAACCCGACCGACAGTGTGCCGTGTTTCAGCACCTCACCTATCTCGTCGTTCGGTCCGAGCTTTTCGCTGTCGAGCCAAACGCCCTGCCCCATAAGGAACGGGAAGTTGTATACGTGCTTGGAGCTCTGGATTTTAAAGCGATCGAGCAGCTGCTCACAGCAGAGATCGAGCATGCCCTCGAGCTGTTCAAAAAAGCTCTCGATGTTTCCCTCGCTCTTGATCGCGAGGCGCGGCAGATTGATCGAGGTGAAACTCAGATTTCCTCTCCCGTAAGCGATCTGGCGCGAGGGATCGTGGACGTTGCCCATAACTCGGGTGCGGCAACCCATATAGGTAACCTCGGTTTCGGGCTGCCCCTCCTTGTAATACTGAAGGTTGAACGGCGCATCCAGGAATCCGAAATTCGGGAAGAGACGCTTTGCCGACACACGACATGCGAGCTTAAACAAATCGTAGTTGGGATCTCCAGGGTTGTAGTTTATGCCCTCTTTAACTTTAAAAATGTGTATCGGAAAGATGGCCGTCTCGCCCGCTCCGAGACCCGCTTCTGTCGACTCCATAACACACCGTGCAACAAGCCTGCCCTCGGGTGAGGTGTCGGTTCCGTAGTTTATCGAAGAGAACGGCGTCTGTGCTCCCGCCCTCGAGTGCATCGTATTGAGGTTGTGCACGAGCGCCTCCATCGCTTGGTATGTGTCGCGCTCGGTCTCCTCCTTTGCGTAGCGCGTCGCAAGGCGCTGTGATTTGTCAATCTCCACCTTGCCGTAGCCGATCTTTTCAAGCTGCTGCGCCTCGGAGTCATAATATTCCTGCGTCGTCCCGTCCAATTTAGGAACAAGGTTGCCGTTGCACAGCTCGTCAATTATCGGACGTACCACGCCCTTGTAATCGGCCTCTCTGTCCGTTGTCAGCGAGAGCGCTTTGGCGAGATTCATGCCGTAAAGCCGGCGATAGGTCTTCGCAACGCAGGGTGCGAGACCGCGATCGAAACTCGGTATGCTCTGTCCTCCGTGCTGGTCATTCTGATTGCTTTGAATTGCGATGCACGCGAGCGCAGCCGCACTCTTGATGTCGTTGGGCTCGCGAAGAAAACCGTGGCCGGTTGAAAATCCTCCCTTGAAAAGCTTTTCGATGTCAATCTGGCAGCACGTCGTCGTGAGGGTATAGAAATCCATGTCGTGAATGTGGATATCGCCCTCGCGGTGCGCCTCACTCTGCTTTTGCGACAGGATATATTTGCTGTAATAATCCTTTGCGCCCTCCGAGCCATATTTGAGCATCACGCCCATCGCGGTGTCGCCGTCGATATTTGCATTGTCACGCTTCATATCCGAGTCGCCCGCGTCCGAGAAAGTGAGCTCGTCGTAAATTTTCATAAGATTGGTGTTCATCTCTCTGCGGCGGGTGCGGTTTGAGCGATAGAGAATATATTTTTTTGCGACGAAAGCATAGCCGTTATCCATCAGCACCGTCTCAACTGCGTCCTGAATCGTCTCAACGCTCGGAGATCTGTCTGAATATTTTTCGGCAAGCTCCGCCTCGACAAGCTCTGCTAATCTGCGGCACTCGGATGGGTTATCCCGCCCCGCCGCTCTCATCGCTTTCGCGATAGCTTTTGTGATTTTCTCGATGTCGTACTCGACCTCGCGGCCGTCTCTTTTAACAATGGATTTAAACATGTTAGCAACCTTTCCATGACCTGCCGCAGCAAAACCGCACCTGGCGACATTTTTTATGGTTTTACCAAATTTTAGACTATTGTACGCTGATATTTTCACAAAATATAGAATGCATTATGTGTGAATTAAATTATATGGCACTATATGTTGTGTGTCAATAGATATTCGTCAAGTTTGCAAATTTATGTGCTGTGGTTTAAAAACACAGCACATAAAGACATTTTCGGTGCAAAATAACGATTGCATATGTACATACAAGGCAGCACATTACATCACTTTCAATTGCGGCCTTGTGTGGCGTTTTCTTTCAGTATCGCCGCGATGTTTGCCATAACGTCGGGATCGACGGCCGGATCGAACTTGCGCGCAAAAAGGCATCCCGAGTTCATCATCGAATCAAGATCGCACGCACGCAACACTCGCGGACTGTTCGTCCCGTCGTCCCAGAGTGTATAGCGCAAATTGGCAAAGGCCGCAATTCCGCTCGGCGGATTGTAGAGCTGCTTTCGGAATTCCGAATTGTATATAAGTGTCTGCAAAAACACCTCGTCGCAGCAGTTGGTGAAGCGGTAGCGCTCGCGAATGGCGCGCTCGTTTTCGACCGCGAATCGGGCGAGCGCACCCGTTATGCTGAACCAGGTAGCTCCCTTTTGAAACACACTTTGCTCGCCGAGTGTGCGGTCGACCCCTTTTCTCATCTGGAAACGAAGGCTCGCGTCCTCCATGCGGCGATAGATCGAACCCTTTCGCGGCCACTCCTGAAAAAAATGGTAGAGCGACAGACGGCACTTTGTGTTGGCGTCAATCGCCATGCCGGAAAACTCGATGAACTCCCGGCCGTCATGGCTGTCAAAAAATGCGTGCATCGCATCCTGTGTCCGCAGTGGCAGGTCTGCTCCGGAAATTAGGTGCAGATAGGCATAGTCACCCGCATTTAAAGCTGCTTGAAGCAACGCGAACACACACGCTATCTGACTGTATCCCCCCCAGTTGACCGATACGCGCGGGATCAAATTCAACCGAGAGAGTGAAACTGCCGCGAACAAGGATGCCTCGTCCACCTTGCCGGCTTTCTTGTCAATATGAAGAAAGATATCGTTACGGGAATCATCGATCAGTGCAAGCAGCGCCGCGAGCTGTTCAAACCCTCCGTGCGCCATAACGAGATAGGCATGCCGTTTCATTGTCAGCCCTCCGCGATATACTGCTCGATCTTGGAATATGCAGCGCGTTCAATCGTAATTGTCAGCCACAGTCCGTCGTCGCGGTAATCCTCCGAAATGACGTTGCCGTGCTCTCGAATAAAGGATGCGACCCCCACTTTGTCGAACGGGAGCCTCAATTTGCAGCGTATCACCTTTTCAGATAACTGGCGGGAGAGCTCTGCGATCAGCTCGGGCAGCCCCGCCCCGGTCTTTGCAGACACAGGGATTCCGGGCAGCGCGGCCGCCGTGTCAACGAGATCGCACTTGTTGAATATAGTGACCCTGGGTATGTCGTCGCATTTCAGATCGATTATCGTCTCGAGCGCGACCTCAAGCTGACGCTGCCAGTTTTCGCACGACGCGTCGGCCACAAGCAGTATCAAGTCAGAAAAGGCTATCTCCTCAAGCGTTGATCGAAACGCGTCAACAAGACTGTGCGGCAGACGGCTGACAAACCCGACTGTATCAACGAGCACGACATTTTGCAGATCTCCGACCGAGAGCTTGCGCGCCGTCGGGTCAAGCGTCGCGAAGAGCTTGTCCTCGCAGAGTGCGTTCGAGCCTGTGAGAGCGTTGAGCAGCGAGGATTTCCCGACGTTGGTGTATCCCACAAGCGACACGACGGGTATCTCCGATTTTTTTCGTGAGCGGCGGGTCTGGTCACGGCGGTTTTCAAGCGCATCCAACCGCTCGCGCAGTGCTTTCATGCGGGTGCGGATATACCGCCGGTCATTTTCGAGTTTGCTCTCGCCCGGGCCGCGAGTTCCGATTCCGCCACCGAGCCGCGAGAGCTCGCTGCGAGCTCCCATGAGCCGCGGCAGCCTGTATCCGAGCTGCGCGAGCTCAACTTGCAGCTTGCCCTCAGCGGTCTTCGCCGATTTTGCAAAAATGTCAAGTATCAGCGTCGTTCGGTCAATCACATCTATCCCCACGGCATTTTCTATATTGCGAAGCTGCGAGCCTGAAAGCTCGGCATCTACCACAAGCAGCTCGGCGTTCATCCTCTCACAAAACTCCTTTGTTTCCGCAAGCTTTCCGGCACCGAAATACCCGCGCGAATCGGGGCGCTCGCGCCGCTGCACAATTTCGCCCAACACCGTCGCTCCCGCCGTCTCGCAAAGCGCGCGCAGCTCATCGAGCGACTCGTCGAGATCGTATTTTCCCGCATCTACTACGGCGAGGACGGCGCGCTCTGGCCCACTGTCCTCCATCGTTTCGTTCTTGTCGTTATAATCAAATAATATTTTCATGTATATAATAATAGCATTTTGTCCGCGTATTATTCCACATTTTTTTAATCGTGTGATATACTTGTGAAAATTACCTGTCGGAGGTGCGCTGTGGGTGACACTGCTGTGACGATACTGTGCGACAATGAGGGGAGCAAGGGGCTCAAAACAGAGCACGGACTCGCACTGCTTGTGGAGCGGCCTGACGGCGCACTGCTCGCCGATTGCGGTGCAAGCGGCGCTTTTATCGACAACGCCCGCTCGCTCGGGCGCGACCTGTCTGCCGTTCGCGCCGTAACTCTGTCGCATAACCACTTTGACCACACTCGCGGATTTTTGAGTTTCACGGAGGCCTATTCTCACGAGTACACACTCTGGCTGTCGTCGCATTTTTTCAAAACAAGCGCCTGGCGCAAGGAATCTGATCGAGGCGCGCTCACACCGACCTCCGGACCTATAACCGCGGCATCGCTTTGCAAAGACAATGTGAATTTCAAGCTCGTCGGCGAGGACGTCTTCGAGCTTCCATCTCTGAGCGGAGTTTACCTTATGTGCAACATCCCCCGCTCGATTTCGTTTGAGACCGCGGACGAGCGCGACCTGATCTGCCGCGATGGCGAGTGGCAGACGGACGACTACCGCGACGAGCTGGCTGTGATTATTCAAACCGATGCAGGTCTGCTGCTGCTCGCGGGCTGCGCCCACGTCGGGCTGTGCAATATGACAAAATGTGCTTCTGAACGGTTTGGAGCGCCGGTATCAGCTGTGATCGGGGGAGCGCATCTTGTCCCTTACGGCGCGGAGCGCGCCGAACTTACCGCAAACTATCTCAAAACTGCGGGTGTGCGCTCGCTTGTCGCCTGCCACTGCACCGGAGAACTCGGCTTCGCATCGCTCGGGCGCCAAGGCTTTGAAAAGGGATTTTGTGGGCGGACAGAAACATTTTAACGGGAGATTAGAGTGAACATCAACTTTGTGAAAATGCAGGGCACTGGAAATGATTATCTTTATATCGATTGCTTCAATCAAGATATCAAGCTCTCTTTCGAACAGATAGCCCGGCTGTCCGACCGACGTTTCGGCGTTGGTGGTGACGGAGTTATCTTTGTGCGGCGCAGCGAGTGCGCCGACGGACTTATGGACATGTACAACGCCGACGGCTCATGCGGAATTATGTGCGGCAACGGCGTTCGATGTGTGGGAAAGTTTCTCTTCGATCGCGGGCGCTGCTGCCGGAGTGCTCTCATCGAAACCCGCGGCGGAATAAAATCACTTGAAATAACTGTCGGAGAAGATGATCTCGCATCGGGCGCGTCAGTTGAGATGGGTCATGCCGTCATCGACTGTCAGAAAATCCCCGTTTTGTGGGACAGCTGCAATGTCGACATACCGATATTCGCCGCCGGCCGCGAATGGAAATTCACCGCGGTATCGATGGGAAATCCACACGCTGTCATCTTTTGCGAAGAAAATATCGATGGATTTGATCTTGAAAAAATCGGGCCGGAATTCGAACGGCATCCGATGTTTCCCGAACGAATGAACACCGAATTTGTCAATCTGCTCGATGACGGCGCACTCAAAATGCGGGTGTGGGAGCGAGGCTCTGGCGAAACCCTTGCGTGCGGAACCGGCGCGTGTGCCGTTGCTGTCGCGGCGGTTCAGCGCGGACTCGTTAAAACAGGCGCAGAGACATCTGTTCGCCCTCCGGGCGGAGAGCTGAGCGTTGTCGTACGCGCGGATTTTTCCGTCCGCATGACGGGCGATGCGAACGAGGTATTCACAGGCTCGGTTGATATTCCAGAGCACGGCTGGTCATAGGCATTGCTGTGTTTTCCAAAACTCTCACCACGTGGAGACATTGTCACTTTAATTTGTGCGTCAATGTGCGTCACAGCGTTCAAGCAGAAATGGAGCACTTCGTGCTTTGCTGACAACCGCCTTTACGATTGACCGCGAACAATGTCAGCTTTCATTGGAATCGATAGGACAGCGGCGCTGTATTTCTACCGTTATAACCCGCTTCACCACGTTCATACATGCTCCGACACGTCTCGACCCGTTAGAGCCATCTTCGCACCGTCACTGCCACTGCCGATCAGACACTCTGTGCAGCATTTCAACACTGCGGGGCGAATTTATATGCAGATGTTTTTTGGAAAGGAACTCTATTTTGATGATAAATCCGAATTTTGAAAAGCTCGAAAATAACTATCTCTTCGCGGACATTGCGCGGAGAGTACACGACTTCAAGTCCGAAAATCCCGAATCCGTTCTTATAAGCATGGGTATCGGAGACGTGACGCTGCCGCTGGCGCCAGCAGTCGTGAAAGCGCTCGAGAGCGCGTCGCGCGAACAGGGCGAGCAGGGCAGCTTTCACGGCTACGGCCCTTATGAGGGCTATGATTTTTTGCGCGAGACAATCTCCGCAAGATATGCGGGGCGCGGCATTTCCCTCTCCGCTGACGAGATATTCGTCGGCGACGGTGCTAAAAACGACCTCGGATCGGTGCTGTCGATCTTTTCCTCGGGAGCGCACGTGGTTATTCCAGATCCCGTCTACCCCGCATACCTCGATTCCAACGTGCTCGCGGGCAACGACATCACTTTCGTCAGCGGGTGTGCAGCAAACAAGTATCTTCCCGATCCCCCGGATTATGCTGCCGATCTCGCATATATCTGCTCTCCAAACAACCCGACCGGCGCTGTGTACGACCGCGAGGGACTCGGTCGCTGGGTGCACTGGGCCAACGGCTGCGGCGCGGTGCTGCTCTTTGACGCCGCCTATGAAGGATTCGTTCGCAACACATTCTACCCGCGCAGCATTTTTGAAATTGACGGTGCACGCCGCTGCGCAATCGAGTTCTGTTCGCTGTCCAAAACAGCCGGATTCACGGGAACAAGATGCGGTTGGACTGTTTTCCCTTTCGAGCTTAAGAGGGACGGCATCTCGCTGCGCGAGCTGTGGTCACGGCGTCTTGCGGTGTCCTATAACGGCTGTTCATATGTAATACAGCGGGGCGCCGCCGCCGCGCTCTGCGGTGAGGGCGAAGCCCAAAGCGCGCATAATGTCAGCTGCTATCTTGAAAACGCCAGAGTGATCGCAGCCGCGCTCTCCGATGCCGGAATCTCATTTGTAGGTGGCGAAAACTCACCATACATCTGGTTTGAGTGCCCGCAGCATCTCGGCTCGTGGGAGACTTTTGAGCTTCTGCTCTCCCGCGCGCACGTCGTGTGCACCCCGGGAGCGGGGTTCGGCGTGAGCGGAGAGGGACGCTGTCGATTGTCGGCGTTCGGCCGTGCGGATTCCACTTCTCTCGGCGCGGCGCGGGTGCATGACACTCTTCTTGCCCTTTAACATGAAATATGCAATCTTACTGTCGCTGAAAATTTTGCTTTGCGGTGTTTTGCGACGCCGATGAATTGCAACGCGGCGCTCGGCAGCAAGGGTGTGTGCCGTTTTTTCGCAGCTTCGCTATAAACCCACAATTATACATTCCCATCTCACAAAATAAAGTGTATAATTAGATGAAATCGGAGGTAATATAAATGAATTGTTTAAAATGTGGCGCCCAAAACGTCGACGGAGCTCTTTTTTGCACGAAATGCGGTTCTCCTCTTGAGAGCACACAGAGCGCAACGGTGATTGACGCGCCAACGTCTTCTGAATCTGCCAGTGCGCCACAGCCCATCTCTTCTGCATCCCCCTACGCCCAAGGAACGTCATCTGGCGGATACAGCAGCAGCACATACAGCTCTCCGGGCCCTCTCGGCGTCGAGTCCAACAAGGACTGGATGGGAATAGTGTCGCTCGTGTGCGGCATTGCCTCGCTCCCCTGCTGCTTCACCTGCTTCGGCGGACTTATAGTCGGCGCCGTCGCAATAGTGTTCGGGATTTTGGGAATCAACACTCGCAACCGCCCACTCGCCATAGCAGGTATCGTGTGCGGCAGCATTGGCGCTCTGCTAGGACTGTTCATGCTGCTCTTTTCTGTGGCTGCATCCCCATCTGTAACGCATGATTCCAACCTCAGAGATTTTTACGGCGAAATTGTCGATGACTTCCAGAACGTCTGATATGAGAAAGTGGACTTCAGGCGGACGCGAGAGCGCCCGCCTGCTTTTATTGCACCTCGCGTTTTGCGCCGCCGCCGGAATCGGCGTTCTTCTCCTGTTCGCAAGCGGTCTGCGATTCCCTCCCTGTGCGTTTCATGCACTGACTGGTTTTTATTGTCTGACCTGCGGCGCGACGCGCGCGTCATATGAGCTGGCGCGGCTGCATTTTGTGCGATCTCTAATACTGAATCCACTGCCGATAATGTTGGCGGTATGGCTTGTTTCTGCCATGTCTCTCGAATTTGCCGGAGTTATTAAAAACCGCCGCTACCGTTTTCGGGGCTGGCAGATTTGGCTTTATTTGATTGTCGCAATCACCTTTGTATACTTTGTGCTCCGCAACTTCGGATTTGTTCCGATACCAGAAGCGATATTCCCTTAAATACATACGATCACCACGCGGGTGCTGTCAACACGCCGCTTTTCGGAGAATAATTATGCAATACAATTTTGACGAAATAATTGACCGTCGCGATACGGGTGCGATGAAAACAGACGTCGACTGCAATCAACTCCCGCTGGGCGACGGCGCGCTCTCAATGTGGATCGCCGATATGGATTTTGCGTGCGCTCCGGCTATAATTGAAGCGATAAAGTGCAGCGCCGACCGCCGCATTTTCGGATACACACGTTTTGGCGCGTGCTGCTATTTTGACGCTCTCTGCGATTATTACGAGCGCCGTCATCGCTGGCACATTGACCCCGCTGACATTGTCTATTCCTGCGGTGTTGTCAGCGCACTCGAGGCAATCGTCGGCGAGTTTTCAAACAAGGGCGATGGAATAGTAATTCAGCCGCCCGTCTATCCTCCTTTTGAGCGAATGGTTCGCGAACGCGAACGCAGGGTCGTTGAAAACCCGCTCGTGCGGCTCGGGAATCACTATGAGATGGATTTCGCAGATCTTCGGAAAAAAATTTCCCAGCCGGGAGTTTCGATGATGATTCTCTGCTCGCCGCACAACCCCGTCGGACGAGTGTGGACGCGTGACGAACTGAAAACAGTTTACGACATCTGCACCGAACATGGTGTGTTGCTTGTATGCGATGAAATCCACTGCGACCTCACACGCGGCTGGGTCGAGCACATCCCGTTGCTCCGTCTGCTGCCAAACGCGCAAAATATAATTGTCAACACAGCACCGTCAAAAACATTTAATCTTGCGGGTCTCGGTGTATCACACGCAATCATTCCAAATCCAATGCTCAGAGCGCGCGCTTTTAACGCTATCGGGGATCTCATAATCAATCCGATAAGCGTCGCGGCGGTGAGAGCCGCTTTCAGTGAATGCGACGAGTGGCTGGACGAGCTGTGCTCATATCTTGACGGCAACTTCGCATTGCTGCGCGAACTGCTCCTGCGTGAGCTTCCCCTCTCGTCGATGGTTGAAACCGAGGGCAGCTACCTTGCCTGGGTTGATTTTTCCGCCTATCGATCCAATTCCGCAAAGTTTGAATCCGAACTTGTGGAAAAAGCTGCACTATCGCTCGAAGCGGGTTCGCGGTTTGGCGCTCAAGGAGAAGGTTTTCTCCGCATTAATCTCGCCTGCCCTCGCGCGACAATCGAGCAGGCAGTAACCCGAATTTCGGGCGTGATAAACGGTGTCGAATAAAAAATCTCCCTCATTTTGACCGCTTATCTGCAATAGTCGCAGTACTCAGATGTTCAATCTTTTCCGAAAAATTGCAGCAAAACAGTGCGTTTGAACTCTCTGTTGTGGTTTTTGGCAAAACAGACCGCTTGGTTTAGTGACTCCAGAATGATACCGTTTTCGAGCGGTGCTGTGTTTTGCGTTGGGAGTTCGTACTTGAAACCCAAAAAACAATAAGCCACTCATTGATTGTCACCTATATTGCAAATGCAGTTCCTGCTTTTTTTAAAACCGCAAGGTTCTTGGCGCAAAGCACAAAAACCCACACCTATAAAAAAGATAAAAATCCGCTTTAATCAGCATTACCAACTGCGTCTTTTGATGACTTAGCGGCATTTTCAGTGTTCAATCTCGCCCTATCTGCAAAGTTCCGACGATATTCGTTGCTTGAGATTCTTGTGGGGAGACCATGTAGCCTCTCTTGCCGCCACGCAGGCGCGGCGCAGTGAATCAAAATTTTTTGCGCCGCGTTGATTATTGGGCACACAAAAAAGCGAAGGCTTCTGCCCTCGCTTTTTTCTTGCACAGCCATACATATCGCCGCGTTTTCTATTGTGAATTATTGTTCTTGAAGCTCCTGCAAATCTGCAAAACCAGAACAGCGGATTATTTCAAAAAACAACGGCACAAACGCCGCACCATCTTGCACCTGCTGTTCCCACACGGGTTTGATGCACCAGCATTATACTGTTTTTGTGCCACAGTCGGGACAGAAGTTTCCGTTCACCATCTTGCGGCATTTGGGGCAAAACTGCGATCCCGTCTGCGCTGCGGGCGCGGTAGGAGCTGCCGGAGCTGAGGGTGCTGTCCCCGTAACCTGTTGCGCAACCTGAGCCCCGATTGCCATCTGCGCCCCGAGACCCGCAACCGAGCCGTTACCGGTTGCCATTCCATCGGCTGCCGCAATGGTTGCATACTTGCCGGGATCGGTCACAAAGGACTGCGCCGCAACCTTTTCGGCCATTTTCTGAACTTCTTCAGGGTAATTGATGCTGATTATGTTGAGGTCGCTCACACCCAGCCCGATGTCGAACATCTCTTTGTCGAGCGCCTCGCAGAGCTGCTGTGCAAATTTACGGTTGTTCGCCTGCAATCCGACAAGCGCATTGAGCCCCACCGCTCGCTGGTCTCCGAGTATGCATTCGGCAACCAGTCCATCGAGCTCTCCGAGCACTCTCTCGGAAACATCGGAGAGAGCAAAAGTTGGGCGCACTCCGGCAATCTTGTCTATAAATTTGAGATAATCGCGAAAAGTTATCACGAGATTTCCGTTCATCCCAACCGGTATTCCCGAGGGAACCTCGTTGGTCGGTATCATTATGCGCTGACGTGTTCCCCAATTCATCAACATCTCTTTGGCGTTGACAAAATACACCTCAGCACGCAGTCCGCTGTCCCCGCGAAGCTGAAAAAGTCCTTGAATGTCGGAGAGAAATGGCGCTATCTGAGTTGATATATCGTAATTACCCTGTTCGGTAAACACGCCGCCGATATGCCCGTCCTTGTAGAACACGGCGTTCTGTCCCGGGCGGATCACAAGGTGCGCGCCGTCCTTTATCTCATCGTTCTTCCATTTGAAGAACAGCACGTCGGAGCGAAACTCCTCCCATTCGATCGTATCTCTGCGCTGTCCGAAAATACCCATTTCACTGTTTCTCCCGTTTCCTGTGTTATACGCGCTTATCGACGGCCAACACTTCCGCTTGAAAGTCGATTGTAACTCCGTTCCCTTTTTTGTCTCCCGCTATTTCCGTTTTCACAGATGCACGCTCGGATTGCGTTGCTCTTCGGCGGGAAATGTGAACAACGCGAAAGTCGCGGCGCTCGCGCACTGTTATGCCGCGTCCTGCGACCCGTCGGACTGCGACCCGTCGGACTGCGACCTGTCGGATTGCGACCCGTCGGACTGCTGCTTCTCGATCGTGCGCTCGGGATCCAGATACCCCTCGGGATCTTCGTTGTAGTCGTAATATCCATCGTCCGGCAGATACTGCTCGCCGGGATACTCATAAACACCGTAGTCCGAACCGCCAGTATAGCCGTCGTAATCGTACACGCCGTAATCATCGCTTGAATAGCTGTCATATGCGGGTTCAAAATAATTGCCGCCGCTGTCCTCGAAGGCTCCGAAAAGAAACATCAACCCCAACAGCACTGCAATTCCCAGCACCACTGCGGCCGCAATCTTGGGCGCACTCTTGGGATAGCTTCCCGAGACACGACCTGTCTGCCCGTTCACCGCATAGCCGTATGTCGCGCCTTTGTAGCCATAGCTGGCGGTGTAGATCGGCAGCAACACGTTTTTGTACGTGACGTCCTTATACCGCGCAGTAAACTGCCTAATATCCGCTTGAGAGAAGCCCTTCGAAAGTATGTCGGAATCCGCAAGAGAGTGGAGTCGATCTTCCATCTCCTCGCGCGCCCTTGCAAAGCAGGTGACGCCGTCGACTGAATAGCGCTCGGCTTTATACCCCGCGAGATATTGATGTGCAAACGGTTTGACGTCGCTGATAGTGTTGTACGCGCCAACGTTCTCAACGACAGTCCCGCTCATTTTTTTCGATGCACACACGAGCACATCATCGAATTTTTCATAAACTCGGCCCGATACGGGAAACCAATCGGTTACCGTGCTTCTGTTTCCCTCGCGGTCGCACACACTTCGGGTGCGTCCGCCCTGCCCCGCGTAGTCTGCCATCGCGTCGGCGTCATATGTCCAAAACGGGACATACAGCCCCTCGAGAGCGCCCTCCCCGTAGGCTTTTTTCAGCAGCCCCGGGGCAAACCAGCGTTTTTTAATCCACTGTCTGAAACGTTCCTGCGCGTCATCGCAATCGACACGAAACGGGACAATCCCATCCGGAGCAATACCGCTCGTCGCGGTGTCGACCCTTATTTTAGGTGACCCGCACATCGGGCAGCGCTTGGCTGTCTCATCGCTCTCAAAATATATCTCCCCGCCGCAGTTTTCGCATCGGGCGACAGACACCCCCGTAAGGACCGGGGATGTCCGCTCGCGCACACGATAGTCGTTGATGCTGTACTCATCGACGGTCTGTTTCTCAGGAGTCACCTTCTGTTCGTTTCCGCACGACTTGCAGCGAAATGTTCCGCTTTTAATGTCGTATTCGATAACTCCCCCACAGCTCGGGCATCTCTCGGCCGTCTCTTCGGTCGCCTCTTGAGTTTGTTTGCCGTTATTGGGTAACATTTCAATTCCTCTGAGGTCACCGTACAATTATTTGCCGAGTCTCACCTTGAGCGCCGACAGCTCGTCATCAACAGTCGACACCGCAGTTTCCTCTGCAACGCTGTATTTCCCCTTGAGCGATTCGAGCCCGCCCTCATCAAGTTCCCTGTTGAGCTCGGCCTTGGCGTCTGCCGCATCCACGCGTTTCTGAACCGCGTCGGCAAGATCCTCATAAGCGGTGAATGAATATGTTGTTGTTCCGATTCGCTCATTCAGCTCGTTCATCTTCTCAGTCTGCTGGGCGACGTTGAGTCTGGAAAGCAGCTCCTGCATACGCGCATCTGCGTCCTGAATGTCTCCGACCAGCTTTTTGGTCATCTCGCGCATGCGCTGTGAATTTGCCTTGGCCTGTTCGTAGACCTTCGCGGCATCCGTCTTTTTGGTGGACATTCGGTTCTTGCCCTCGAGGAATTTTTTCGCGTCCTCATCGTTGCCCGCAAGCACTGCCTGCTCGGCGTATTTTGTCAGCTTCACTATCTCCTGCTCGCACGCGTCAACCTTGCGTCCAGCCGCCATCTCATCGGCAATAACCCCAGCAGTCTCAGCCTTGACCTGCTCGAGATTGTCTTTTGCCTCGCGCAGGTAATTCTCGAGAATCTTATCGGCGTTTTCACTCTCGACCTTTTCGAGCAGCGCGTTGATGTTGGCACTCATTACGTCTTTGAATCTGGATAAAATCCCCATGATAAAACCTCCGTTAAATTCATATTGCTTGTATGTGGCAATTATATATAAATGCGAGTTAAAAATCAAATAAAGCTTGCTAAACTTGAGGTATTTCTTTACAAACCGCACCACATGATATAAAATGTAGCGTGTCGTGTTGTATCAAACACAACGGGTGGTAAAAAATGAAGATTTGTACCAACTGCAACAGAGTTCTCAGCGACGATGAACCGCGCTGTCCGTATTGCTCGAGCGACCAGCTCGTGGACGGCAGCTTTGCTGACGCTTATATAGATCCCGATACCGACGCGTTAATGTCTGAGGTTCTCTATTCAACCTCGATAATCGAGTTGCCTGAAGATCTCAAAGAGACGGCGCTTGAGGCCATTGATACCGAGCTTTCTGACAACTACGACTTTCCTCCGGAGTCTGAACCGACGCCGGAGCCCTTTTCGTCGCCCGATTTTTCGAGTCTCCCCGACAGCGCGCCGGCAAACGAGTCTCCCGCTCAACTCAACAGCTCAAAACCTGAACTGCAGGGCGAACTTGAACTTCGGGTAAAAGACATCGTCAAGGCAGAGGGCGCACAAGATGAATCGGCCGCACCGGGCAAGCTCGGAATAACACTTATCGCGCTGTTGGTAACCGCAGTTCTCATCTTCGCGGTTATGTGCCTTGTGAAGTATATGAAAGCGCCCGCCGCAACAGACAGCAGCATCATGCTCAACTACATCAGCGGAGAGTGGATGTCCGAACCTTTTGTGTTTGCCGACGATCTCTCTCATGGCTATGTTGAACTTTTGCAGATTCGCCCCGATGGCACTTTCACGCTCACTCACCTCATCCCCGATGTGCGCAACGAAAACGGGTGGAAAGATGGCTCGTGGCAGGTAGATTTGCAGCTCTCTGGAACTGTCGAACTTTTTGTGGAAAATAAATGCATTGTATTCCAATACACGGAATTCGGCAAGAAATACTACCTCGACCGTTTTATTGTACGCATGGAAGACGATGTGCTCGCGCTACGCGAGTTTTATGACGATGACATGAAGCTGAGCTACGATATTGTTTACAAGCGTGTTGCACCCGCTTCACAAACCGCGGAAAAGCCCTCCGAAAAGACTTCGGAAACGCTTCCTGCGGTCCGTCCGGCGTAGATTTATATCAAAATACAAACGAGCTTTAAATTCGCTTTGCGGATTTAAAGCTCGTTTTTTGTTCTCTGCTGCCAATTGACAGCGAATTTAATACCCACACTTCGATTACTATGTTCAAGTGCGTGCTCTGTTTATGTACTTTCTTGAGAAAGCACCAAAGCGCGGGAGCGTTCCGAATCGCCCACACCCCCTAACGGACGGAGAGGTCTCCGGATCCCCTGCTTTTCGCCCCGATACGCGAATATCCAAAAGCATTTCCATTTCTGTTCGCTCACTTGTTGCAGCTGAAGTTTGGTTTTTTAATGGACGATAACCCCATAAGCTCACATCCCGCTCACCCGTCCTCAACGCTCTGCGTCCAACACAAAGGCCGAACGGTTTCCACAGGTTGCTGTGGAAACCGTTCGGCCTTATATGGTCGCCAATAATTGGTATTCTATCTCTCGTTTTCGGGAACTTGTGGTCCGAAACGATTATCCGGCTCACCCGCCGTGACGGCAAACGCGAGATTGGCCACAGGTATTAGGAACAGCCATCCGTCTCTTCCGACATCGTGCATTCTCCGCCATCCAAGCGCTATCATCGGAACCCACAGCACAAGAGCGCCCAGCTCTCCGATCAGGTTCAGCGCGGTTCTTGCAAGTCCTCCAAGCAACGGCACCCATCCAACGAGGATGTGCAGTGTTCCGCACAGCAGCCCCAGCGCCGCCGAAAGAACAAAGATGCACAGAAACGTCTTCCAGAAAAGGGAGCGTCCCGTCCGTCCTTTATACTCCAGCGTCCCGCTCACATATTTCATGAGTATATCTATGTATTCGTTCATTTTGCCGCCTTTCGCAAGCTTTAAGTTTTTTGTATATTATATTGTCTGTCTGTAATTTTATATTACACACAGCGCTCTGTCAACAGTGCCGCCGCCCCCGCACTGTACTTTGCCACGTCTTGGGTCTATAATAATCAGAACCGTTTTTCTCGCGGTGACTAAAGAAAAAGGAGTCGGTGACTATGACGGCGGCTGAAAGATTAAACGACCTTATCCAAAACAGTGATCGAATCGTATTTTTCGGCGGTGCGGGAGTATCCGTACCGAGCGGGATTCCGGATTTTCGCAGTCCCGACGGTCTCTACAATCAAAAGTATAAATATCCACCCGAGGCCATCATCTCGGCGAGCTTCTTCGCACACAACCCCGAAGAGTTCTATCAATTTTATAAAGACAAGATGCTTTTCCCCAACGCAAAACCCAACAACGCCCACCTCAAGCTCGCCGAGCTTGAGCGCGCCGGCAAGCTTTTAGCTGTTGTGACACAAAATATCGACGGACTTCATCAGGCGGCCGGAAGCAAACGCGTGTTTGAGCTACACGGCAGCGTGCACCGCAACAACTGCGTCAAATGCGGCAAGTTTTACGATCTTGCGTATATGCTCGGCAGTGAGGGCGTTCCTCGCTGCGAGTGTGGAGGCATCATCAAGCCTGATGTCGTGCTCTATGAAGAGCCCCTCAACACTGAGGTTATCGACGGAGCCATCGCCGCAATCGAGGCGTGCGACCTGCTCATAATCGGCGGAACCTCAATGTCGGTCTACCCCGCTGCGGGTCTCGTGCGCTACCGTTCCAAAGGCGCAAAACTCGTTGTTGTCAACAAAACGCCCACACCATCGGACAATGGCGCCGATCTTGTCGTCGGCGGCAGCATCGATGAGGCTTTTTTCGGTATTTCAATTTTTTAGAGAGCGTGGCTGTCCGCTTTTCATTCAACTGCTTAAAACCTTTTTCGTGGCTGCATTGTTCAAAGACCGGCGGATATTGACAAAACGCAGAAAATTGGCGTTTTGAGCAAATTAGGGAAATTGGTTGTTCTGCTCACAGCGAAGAATCTGATGTTTTGCGCATTACAGATATTTTAAATGCTTGTTCCTCCGCTCAAAGCTTATTCGAAAACAGCTAAATCGCGCAACTGCTCATCTGTTCAAATGCAAGCGCTTCAAAACTGTGTCTCTCCCGTCCCTTAATTGCAATACAATTAGCAATTGCATTTTTATTGCCGCAGTGCGGACTTCAATCAATAATCGCCGTTCCGACTTGTGCGCAAACAAACAGCTCTCGCGGTGTCTGTTTTAAGGCACACTGACAATTCAAAAGTTCTCTGCTTCGTTTTCCGAATTTCAGAATGATTTCGATGCGATTTCAGTCGCACTCGCATCGAAATCACCGAAAACAGATTCCCTTAAACATCTGAAATTTTTCTCCGATTGCATTCGCCGCCGAGATATAATGACGACCTTTTTAAAGAAAATATCCCTTCGACGCAGCAGCCGAAGGGATATTGTCTATTTTTGCACATTGCGCTCATTCAAACTCCACGAACTCGGTAAATATCGGGTTGCGATATATATCCGTAAGCTTGTAGCTGACGAGAGAGAGATTGTCCTTTCCGAACATCGAGCCTGTGTCCTCATAGCTGACAACAAGCTTGGACCGCGTCTTCGGCGGCGCTTCGGAAAATTCGCCATCAAACTTTTCTTTGCCTATAGTTTCAATTTTATCCTTTGTTATCACAATCGGATCACCGAACAGCATTTCGCTGTCGAAGTTTCCGTCATTGTCATACAATTCGCCGTAAAACTGGAGCGAATCTCCCTCTTTAAGCTGTCTCAACTCACGACCGACTGCGCCTGTCTCCGCCTCACTCTCGAGACGGTATCCGGCGACGTAGCCATTCTCGTTTTCATTGCTCCAGTTGAGTATCAGCTGAATTCTCTCTTCACCCAGCGTTGCGGGGACCCATCCGTAGGCGAACCAGACCGCGTCCTTGTCCTCTTCGCCCTCCACAACAACGTTGTTGCTCTCATTCTCGGCATAGAACGGCACAATCTGCCCCTCAATTGCGACCCACATCTTGTCATATTCGATCATCAGATCGCCCTGATCATCCTTTTCCCACACCGCGTCCGATCCGAGGTCGATATACCCCTCGTCCTTCCACCGTTCGAGCACCATCAGCTCGATATTCGTGATGAGCGACCATTCCTTGTCCGTCATGTCGAGCACCCAGCGCCCGTCCCTATCGACGACCTCACGTTCCGTGAAACTGTTCTCGTCGTAATAATCCGTATAGGAATTCACAACCTCCGGATTATACCAATCTGTGCCTGAATAGTCGTTTGCGGTTGCGGCCTCGCCGCCGAGCGCCTGTGACACCGATGTCGCCCCCACATAGCGGCTCTGTCCTCCCGCCAAGATCGAGACGAACTGATCAAAAAAGCTCATGTATTCAGGTGTGACTCCGGTGTTGAGCACATCGGTGCGAACGTGGTCATAGGCGTCGATAACGGTGTACGGAAAATACATCGAGAGACCGCTCGAGCCCCTTACCGAACAGTTGTTACGGTATTTCACACAGCTGTTCACAGCGGCGACGACTTCTTCTTTGCCCTCACATTCCGTTCTCATAACAAGATCCACGATATCCACCGAGTCGTGCTGTCCGTCGTTATAAGAGCGGGCACTCGAACGCGCGCTGGATATCTCGCGGAAGCTTCGCTGCTCGATCTCGAGTTTTGCGGAGTCGATAAATTTGCAGAGCTTGTCATATGTATATGGTATCTCACGAAGCTCAACAACCGACAGCGTGTTTGAGCTTCCGCTGTCCTCGATAAAACTGTCGACAATCTTTTTGCCAAGCTCAATCGTTTCAATCGATGAATTTTCAACAACAGCAGGCATCCATTGATCGTAACGCCACCCGCCGCCCGGCTCAAGCTCCTCTGAAGCGATCAGATAGTCTGCATGTTTTTCGAGCATTATTGCATTTTCAATCGTCGCCATAAGGCAGGCGTCGTAACCGACAAAATCGAACTTCACCCCGGCGTCGGTCAGCGCTTCATCTATATCGGTGAGCATGAGCGTCTTGTCGGGATAATATTCGTCAACGCCATATCCGGCTACCGTGCCGCCGCCGTGATCCCAAAAAATCATGCCATAACGGTCGGCGGGATAATTTTTCTCACAGAAGCTCACAAAATCACTGAGAGTTGAGCTTTGGGTCATGCTGGCACTGCCCACATCGTCGACCAGCTCAATGTTTTCCTCGGTGACGCTCCAGCGCTGCACCGAGTGCGGGTCAATCCCCTCAACGTGCCACTCCTTCGCGCCGCCCGTCTGAACTATCAGATTCACATTGCCGCCTATCTCTGAGCTGAACATCTCGGAAAGGTCGCTCGACGCGCATCCGTTGTCCGTCTCAAGGTTGGAACCAATCATGTAGACCATTATCGTAAACTTGTCCTCACCATTGCCACGCAGCGTGGTGTAGTGCTCCCGCAATCCGTCAATCGAAAGCTCTGTTCCCTCAACGCCGCCCGCGCCCGTTGGGTAGCTGTCATAGTCTTCATAATCACCTCCTCCAAATATCTTGGAAAACGCCCACAGTGCAATAAGTACTACGAGCGCAATAAACACAATGCGCATAAACCCGGATTTTTTCCTCTTCTGTCCGGGGCGTGTATAGGCCTGTTGCGGTTCCTGCACCGGGTCTTGATTTGACAGCTGTGCGCCCGATTGCAGCGCGCCGCAGCTGGGGCAATAGACCGCATTTTCCGGAATCGTCTGGCCGCATTTGCTACAGTACATCTTTTGTCTCCTTTTCGTGGTACAATTGCATTAACACAAGCGGTGCAGTTAACCTCTATTTGTATTTATTATACAGCATATCTCTATTTTTTTCACGCTTTTTTGTATTTTAAAGCCGCCACAACCCCTCTCATTTTCGTTTGGGCAAATGGCGGCACGTTGAAAACAGTGTGGATTTCTGCTTTAATTCCGACTCCGTCTGCGCAAATCTCTGACATACCGCAAAGAGCTCAGCACAGCAACGCCTGTTTTTGCAAAGATTTGCAGCACGCCACGCGATCCTATTGTGTGAATCTCGCACGGTGTGTGAGGCGGTCGATCTGCCTCGCTACCGGTTTGGACCAACAGATGGTATATGCCGCAACCGCACCCGCGACATTGAGCAGCAGATCGTCGATATCGCACGATCCCTTTTGAAACACAAGCTGCAACAGCTCGATCATTGCAACCACGAGCGATGTCGTGAAAGCGACAGCGTACCAGTGGCGCTGTTTTTTGAACAAAAGCGGCAGAAAAAATCCCATTGGCGCAAGCGCTGCGAGATTGCCAAGCATGTTAATCGCAAAATCTCCCACCGTTATCCTGTCGCGTGCGATGTTTCGCAGATAGAGCTTTATCGTCTTAAACGGCACAAGATTGACCGACTCCTTGACCGATTGGATGAAAGGATCTCCTGTGAGTATGAAAAAATTCTTCTCGTTGCGCCCGAATCCGTCGTCAAAAAGGGTGAATGTCAACAACAGTAAAATATAAATCACAAAAAAAACGAGAAAAGAGCGCCGCATTATAGTTGAGGCGAGCTCACGGGTCACCGTGCGTGAGAGAAATATGCTCGCGGAATATATGCAGGCGCACCCCGAGCACAGCAGCGCAATGCGCGTTGCCGGCCACATCGTGATTTCTGCGTTGAGTTCAAAACCGAAATAGAGGATAAACGCCAGAGACGCCACGGCGTACAGTATATAAGACAGTGTTCTGCTGTGGGGTTTGCTCATTAAATTTATGCTCCGATTTTCTCCTTGAGATGAAGACAATGCGGTCATTGTAACATATGGCGCGCGAAAAAAACAACAGCAGCTGTCGAAGCTCACTTTGTGAGCGCCGCCAAACAGGTACGGTTGACAAGGTGTTGTAGAATATAGAATATACATGTACTCGGCTGCAAAAAATAAAAGGACCCACCTTTCCGTAAAATCGCCACTGCCCATCCGGGCCATCGGAGGATTACAATTGAAAGACTCCAACAAAAAAGTTCTGCGTTTTTTTGTCGTCGCGGGCATCGTGCTCGTGCTTCTGCTTGCCATAGTGCTCATACTCAGCCACTTTCTGCCCGAACTGATTCCGGTTTTAAAGCGCGGCAACGAGACGGAGATCGAGGAGTACATACGCTCCGGCGGCACAATCAATGGCGTTTTGATAACAGTATTTCTCTGCTTTTTTCAGGTTATTTCGGTGTTTTTTCCCGGAACGCCAATTTGGATTGCGGTGGGTATCGTTTTCGGCTGGTTCAAGGGATATCTCGTGTGCCATCTCTCTTTCGTCGCGGCAAATCTCACGGTTTTCACTCTCTCTCGAAAGCTTAGCGGCAAGCTCGACGAAATATTTGTGTCCTCTTCCGAGGAAAAGAAAATCAAGTTTTTAACCGATACCGGCAACCCCGCGTTCATGGTTGTGCTCGGCTGCATGATTCCCATCGTCCCCAACGGATCGGTGCCATATCTTGCGGCCCGAACCGACATTAAGCTAAAAAACTTCTTTCTCGCAGTGATGTTCGGAAGCTTTCCGCAGATTCTCGCCTACTGTGCAATAGGCAACCGCCTGCTCATGGGCGACTACCTCTTTGCGGGCTTAATCCTCGGCTCTATACTCGTGAGCGTGATACTGCTCTACATCTTCCGCAATAAGGTTGTGGGATTTGTGGCGAGATTTGTTGAAAAGCTCCGCAGCCGTAAAACAACCGGAGACAAAAACGATGTTGACAACGGCGGCAACATGCGCTAAAATACTCGACAACGACACAAACCTGTGAACGGAAGAAGTAAACGCACGTCCGAACCTCAAAGAGAGTCGCGGAGAGTGAGATCGCGATGGGAACGGCAGCGTTGAATGGGTCCGCGAGGGCGAGCCGAACAAAAGCGCTAGCTTTTCAGTAGGGGAGACGGGAACTTCACCCGTTATCATGGAAGAGCATATGTAAAGTATGCGCAGAGTGGGCGCTTTTGCGTCAATAAGGGTGGCACCGCAGGAGTTAAGGCTTCTGTCCCTGTAAATAATACAGGGATGGGAGCTTTTTTGATTTTTCCTTTTCCCTGTTCACTCACAACCACACAACACAGGAGGAACAGACATGAAAAAACAGTTTATCAAGGTTCTCGCTCTCTCAGCTCTCGCATCGCTCGCGCTCTCCGGCTGCTCTGAAAAAGCCCCAACGACTCCAAACGAACAGGATGATTCTAAAAAGGTCTACAATGTGGGCGTGATTCAGTACGCAACTCACGCGTCTCTTGACAACTGTTATGAGGGCTTTGTCGCCGGTCTCGCGGAGAAGGGCATCGTTGAGGGCGACAATCTCATCATCGATTTTCAGAACTCAAACTCCGACACGAGCAACAGCGATTTGCAGGCAAAAAACATGGTTTCCTCAAAGCGTGACATGTTGGTCGGCATAGCGACGCCATCTGCCATGTCGGCATATGTCGCAACAAAAGACGCAGGAATCCCCATGGTGTTCACCGCGGTTTCAGACCCATTGGTCGCGGGCATCGTCAGCTCGCTCACAGCGCCGGGCGGCAACTGCACCGGAAGCTCGGATGTGCTCAATTTTGACGAACAGCTCAAACTGATCCGCGCCTTTCTTCCCGAGGCGAAAACAATAGGCGTGCTTTACACAACGAGCGAACCGAACTCGATCAGCCATCTGGCACGGCTCGAAACGGCGGCAGCCAAACAGGGTTTCACTATAGAAGCCGTCGGTGTTACAAGCGCCTCCGAGGTCGCGACTGCGACAGCCGCGATTGTGGCCAAAAAGGTCGACTGTGTCACAAACTTCACCGACAACAATGTCGTGGACAATCTTTCAACCGTGCTGCACGCGACCGATGAGGCCGGAATCCCCGTGTTCGGCTCCGAGATAGAACAGGTCAAAAACGGATGTCTTGCCTCAATGAGCATCGATTACATCGAGCTGGGACGGGTAACCGGAAACATTGCAGCGCAGATTTTGCTGGGAGAGGCTGAAGCGGGCTCAATCCCCATCGCCACCGAGAGTAGTTGTTTTCCCGTCTACAACTCCGCAGTCGCCGAAAAGCTCGGTCTGAAGCTTCCCGCCGAATACTCCGACATTATGGATGCAGCGTGAGCCGCGCAGGCAACGCCACTTTGGCAGTATTAATAAAGTGGAGGATGCAATAAAATGGATGTTCTGTTTGGTCTTATAAAAAACGTCCTTGAAGAGGGTTTTATCTACGGAATCCTCGCGCTCGGCGTGTATATCACCTATTCAATACTCGATTTCCCTGATCTTTCGGTGGACGGCTCATTCCCTCTCGGAGCGTGCGTCACCGCAGCGCTGATAGTCGCGGGCTGTAACCCGATCGTCGCCTGTGCCATCGCATTCGCATGCGGTGCAGCGGCCGGATGCCTGACAGGTTTTTTAAACGTCGTGCTCAAAATACGAGAGCTGCTCTGCGGCATTCTCGTGATGACGGCGCTGTGGTCGGTAAACCTCGCCATCGCGGGCAACAAATCGGTGCTTCCTTTCTACAACGCGCCCACCATATTTAACAGCGGGCTTGCAAGTTTGCTTCCCGAGGCCGTTTACAAATACCGCATTGTCATCGTCGCGTTCATCTGCGTCATCGCAGTCAAGTTTGCGCTCGATCTTTTCCTGAAAACCAAAGCGGGACTCCTCCTGCGAGCGGCTGGAGACAACACTCAGCTCGTCACGTCGCTCGCACAAAACGAGGGCTCTGTTAAGATATTGGGGCTTGCGCTCGGCAACGGCTTTGCGGCGCTGTCCGGATCGGTGCTCGCACAGCAGGCCGAGAGCGCCAACATCGCAAGCGGCACGGGAATGGTCGTGCTCGGACTCGCATCGGTCATCATCGGCGCGACGGTGCTGCGGCGCGCGTCGATGCTGGGCGCAACCACCACGGCGGTGCTCGGCGCGATACTCTATAAGGCGTGTCTCTCTCTCGCAATGCAGCTGGGGCTTCCGACATCTTTCCTCAAATTGCTAATGGCCATCATTCTTGTGTTGGCACTGATGAGCGACAAATTGCGTCCGAAAAGGAGGCTTCGCGATGCCCGGTGACAACGATTTTCTGACATTCGATTGCATATCTAAGATCTTCAACCGTGACGGCGTCAACGAGACGAGCGTATTCAACCGTTTCTCTCTCTCGGTCGCGCGCGGCGAATACGTCTCAATAATCGGCAGCAACGGGTCGGGCAAGACCACATTGCTGAATCTGCTGTGCGGAAGCACTTCACTCGACGGCGGCTCAATCTCGCTGGACGGTCTCGAGCTCAACCCACTGCGCGAGTTCGAGCGCGCAAAATATATAGGCCGCGTCTTTCAAGCTCCGGGCAAAGGCGCTTGCGGAACATTAACGGTGCTCGAGAACATGTCGCTCGCCGACAGCAAGAACAAGTTTTTCGGACTTACCCGCGCGATCGACAAAAAACGTACGGGATATTACAAAGAAAAGCTCGCGCTGCTTCATCTCGGACTTGAAAACCACCTTGACCAGTCGGTCGGAACGCTCTCGGGCGGGCAGAGACAGGCGCTCGCACTGCTCATGTGCACGATGTCGCCCATCGAGCTGCTGGTGCTCGACGAGCACACCGCTGCGCTCGACCCGACCTCAAGCGCAAACATAATGGATCTCACAGATCAGTTTGTCAGCGAGTTGCACGTCACAACACTCATGGTGACACACAATCTGCGGTACGCAGTTGAGCACGGCGACCGCCTGCTCATGTTGCATCAAGGGCACGCCGTAGTTGACCTGCGCGGCGAGGACAAAACGGCAACAACGGTAAACGATCTGCTGAAGATTTTCAATGAAATAAGCATCGAGTGCGGCAACTGAAAGTTGAATTTAAACTGTGTGCGGAATATAATAACGAGGCTGTCGAATTTTTCGGCAGCCTCTGATTTTGCATTTTCAGTGACAATAACCACTTGCTGCGGCTGTGAGAAAAACGTTTGTCTGCAAAATGAAAAACAGTGACACCCCTGCCAAAGGGCCTATATAATATATATGGTACGCTTTTCCATAAGAAAGGAATTTTTATGCCTATGTGCAAAGATAACTGCGGCGGCACCATAGTGCTCGGGGTTTTCCCGCGATACGCGATTGTGCCAACGCTCGCGTCAATTGTGACCAGTCTGATTTTCTACGTCACCGCGATGCTGCTACCCGGATTCGTTCCGGCGAGAGACCTCTCGCTCACCCTCGACGCGGCAATTCCGGTTATCCCGGAGATGGCCTTTTTTTATGGCCTGTACTTTATTTACCTGTCGGTCAGCTACCCGCTTATGGGTCGCCGTGGCAAGGAGAACTTCTATCGCCTTATCTCTGCCGATTTTGTCGGGCGGTTCATCTGCCTGCTCTGTTTTCTTTTTTTCCCCGCAACAATGACTCGTCCCGAAATTGTTGCCACGGGGATTTGGAACGACATATTGCGCTTTATCTACGCTGTCGACCAGCCAAAAAATCTCTTTCCTTCCATGCATGTCTTCATCTCGTGCATATGCATGATTGGAGTCTGCCCACGCACATCACGCCTGCCCGCGTGGTATCGGGCGCTGTCGGCAGTGCTCGGAGTGCTCATCATTTTCTCAACACTGGCCGTCAAGCAGCATCTCGTTGCCGATGTCATTGCAGGCATCGCGCTTGCGATATTGCTCGTGCTTATATTCCGACGCGGCAATGCCTATCTTTTATTTGAAAGATTGTTCACTCGAATAAATAAGCGCCTGGGCTTGGAGTAATTCTCGCATACATCAAAATATCTCCCGTCGCTCTGATTGAAATGCTTCGCTCCATTAAAAAAACAGCCCGCTCCGTTTTAAAAAACCGGCGCGCCCGCTGTTTGCAATTGACCCAATATTAAAAACCCAACTGCAATATCCCCGTTGAGACCGCTTTCGTATTACTCTGCTTGAAATGCTTCGCTAAATTTAAAAACAGCCCGCCACTCCCGGAAAAACCGCAGAGTGACGGCTGTTTTCAATCTCGGGACTCAAAGCCCCAATTTCAGGTTTTCTGTAAGCCGTCGCTATCTCACAAGCTCAAGCGTTGTGTCCTTGCCGCAACCCGCGGCATTGCTCTCGTCGGTGTCGATGTGCATCGCGAGATGATGCTTCTCTCCGACACGACAGACAACATCGTCAAAAGTGAGCGAGCGGCCGTTGGTTGCAATTTTGGCCGATACAATTTCGCCGTCCTTAACGCCGAATTTTTCGGCGCTTGCGGTATCAAAATGAATGTGACGCTGCGCGGCCAGAACTCCTTCCTGAATTTCCAGTTCGCCCGCCGGGCCGACAATCTTGCAACCTGCGCTGCCCTTGATGTCTCCGGACAGTCTGACGGGTGCGCTGACGCCTATCGTGCGCGCGTCCGTGAGAGACAGCTCAACTTGGATGTCAGAACGCTCCGGTCCGATTATCCCCACGCCCGCAAGCGAACGCTTGGGGCCAACTATCTCGACGCGCTCCTCACAGATATACTGACCAGGCTGCGACAGGTCTTTTTTCGGCGTGAGCTTATAGCCCTTGCCAAACAGTGTGTCGATCGCCTCTCTTGTGAGATGGCAGTGACGTGCTGATGTTTCAACTACAATATTATCCATGACTGCACCTACCCTTTCCCTCTTATGATACCGCCAAACGCTCAATTTTTCAAGTTGTTTGTCGCAATCATACCTATTGTGGTATAATTTAAAAGAAAAGAGGGGGTTATTTAATGACAATTTCCGAGTTGCGCGCCCAGTGTCTTCAGTGTGACAAATGCGAGCTCTCCGCCGTGAGGACCAAGGTTGTGTTTGGCACAGGCGACGAGCATGCGCGCATAATGCTCGTCGGAGAAGCTCCGGGAAAAAACGAAGACGAAACCGGAGAACCGTTCGCCGGAAGAGCAGGCGATCTGCTCAATTCATATCTCGCAGCTGTCGGACTACACCGCGAAGATGTGTATATTGCAAATATATTAAAATGCCGTCCTCCTCAAAACCGCGACCCCCTCCCGGAAGAGCAGGACATGTGCATCGACTGGCTTCGTGAGCAATTCAAGCTTGTGTCACCGAAAATAATTCTCTGCCTTGGAAGAATTTCTGCCAGGCGGTTGATCGGTGAGGATTTTCTTGTGACGCGCGACCACGGCCGCATATTCAAAAAACACGAAGTGCTCATGATGGGCACCTTTCATCCCGCTGCACTGCTGAGAAATCCCAACAACAAGTCCCTTGTCCTGGACGATTTTCAAAAGCTTGCCCAGTGCGCGCAGGAAGAGTGATCGGAGATATTGTATCAAAGACGGGCAGTCTCTCATACCATGGTTTGTAATACACAAATCATGAAAGTGAGTGACTGCCCTTGTCATATACCCGCGACTATTATCTCGGAGCTACGACGCCTTGCGGATTTGCCGATTTTTTTCGTTTACTCGCAGATGACCCCTCTTTGCGACTATACATCGTGAAAAGCGGACCGGGCTGCGGGAAATCATCCCTCATGCGCCGTGTTTCAGAGCGCGTCGCGGCCTGCGGGTGCTCACTCGAGTATATTCATTGCTCGAGCGACCCCTGCTCGCTCGACGGCGTCGTCTGCCGCGCACTCGGCTTCGCCATAATTGACGGCACCGCGCCACACGGTCGGAGTGCGTAAGCTAACGTGAAAAGCAATCAATGGGTGCATTGCTTTGCGATGTTGCAGCATCTCAAAGCTTCATCCGGTTTTGCAATTTACCGTTTGATCTATCCATACGATAACTTCTGCACGCAAATGCGTGAATGTCACTTACTATTCACATTGACGCCCGACTAAATTCATACAATGTCGGAATTTCTTATTGTGGAGCAGATTTAAATCCTTTTTTAAAACTGAATCACACGCACATTTTGCGGGAAAGCCTTCAGGTGGGTTTTGTAATTAACGTCTGTTTAACAATCAAAAAGCAGCCGCTTTGCGGCTGCCAACACATTTGGATTGCTCCTGCGTTGACGTTTTTACAGCCTTGCTTCAAAAGCCACGCGGTTCTAAAAAGCCCCTGCCAATCGTCTGAAACTGAATTTAAACAATCCATTCGAGTCGGACGAGAAGTCATTATCGTTGCATATTTTCAGCACACACATCAAACTCATCATGCCGCTTGCAAACGATATTATTCAGCAAGCATCAATCAAACAGAGTTGCATGAATCGTCTTTTTGCTCTGTGAGTCCCATACTGCCAACTGCATATTTTCTTTTGCAACTGCTACAGACCAGCGCATCACTCAGCACCGCTCCACACTCGCAGACCCACCCCGTCTGCCTTGCCGGAACTCCGGCAACCAGCGCGTAATCGGGCACATCCCTCGTCACCACAGAGCCTGCGGCAATCATGGCGCATCGTCCGATTGTATGACCGCACACGATGGTGGCGTTAGCTCCGATGGTGGCCATTGATTTAACGAGTGTATTTTTGTAGTTTTCACTGCCCTTAGGGTGCTTTGAACGGGGGGTTAGGTCGTTGGTGAACACCATTGACGGCCCGCAGAAAACATAATCCTCCAGCGTTGTTCCCTCGTAAACGGAGACATTGTTTTGTATTTTAACGTTGTTTCCTATGCGCACGTTGCATGCTACATTCACATTTTGTCCAAGCGAACAGTTTTCACCAATCACGGATTTTCCCTGAATATGACAGAAATGCCATATTTTTGTGTTTTTGCCGATGATTGCGCCGTCGTCGACGTAGCTGCTTTCGTGTACAAAAAAATCAGCCATCAAATTCATCCTTCATATCCAAAGTTGAAAAGTTTTCAAGCGGCAACTTAACGGGCAACCCGGTTTTTTGGCTTTTATATATTGACAAAACCGTCTCAAGCGCCCTTTTCCCCGCACACTCGTCCACATAGGGCTTTCGATTGTTTTTAATCGCGTCAATGACATCGGCATACAAAGGTGTGTGTCCGTTACCATACACATTGTTCGTCTGCTCAACAAGTCCTTGTTTGCTCTCTTGTTCGTCTTTGAAATCCCACACATCTATGCTGTTGACAGACTTGCCGCCCAATTTCACAGTGCCGTTCTCTCCGAAGATCATGAGTGTTTCCTCCAGATTCTTCGGGTAGACATTAGTTGTGCCCTCAACTGTCGCAATTGCTCCGTTCTTAAACTTAATAACGGCCATTCCGATATCCTCCGCCTCTAAATAATCGTGTTGGCGGCGTCTCGTCTGTCCGTAAATCTCATCTATTTCGTCACCCATCATCCAGCGCAACAGATCAATCCCATGAATGCACTGATTCATGAGTGCTCCGCCGTCCTCAGCCCATGTTCCCCTCCACGGCGCCTGCTCATAATACTCCCGGTTTCTGTTCCACCGAACGTTAACTGAGCCGTGTGACAGCTTGCCAAAACTTCCCCGCTCAATTGCTTTCCGCAGCTCCTGCACAGCTAAATTAAATCGGTTCTGATGGCAGGCACAGACCTTCAAACCGGTTTCTTTGGCTTTGCAGATTATGCTATCTGCATCATCAACACTCATTGCCATAGGCTTTTCAATAATCACATTACAACCGTTATCCATGCAATCAAGGGCAATTTGCGCGTGATATCCGCTTTCTGTCGCAATCGCGACAAGATCGGGGTGTTCCGACTGCAACATCGAGTGATAATCCGCAAACCTTTTGATACCGCTGTCACTCTGGAGATTAAACTTTGCGAGCACATTTTCCATGCGCTCGGGAATAAGGTCACAAACCGCGACCATACCCAATTCGTTGTCAAGCGCCGCTCGAAGGTGATTTACACTTATCCTTCCGCACCCGATTAATGCGTATCTCATCGTTACTTCCTATTATAATTTTGTTTTTTTGACGGGGAGAAAATCAAAGTACTTCTATGTTTTCTCTGTGTTTGAGCGCCTTTGTGACATTTTTGGTGTCATAAATAGCTTTGGCGTGTTTCTGCACAAATTCATAATCGACATTGCTGTGCGCCGTTGTAATCATCACAAGATCAGCACTTTCTATAAGCGCTTCGGTCAGCTCAGGCTCACCGATAAATTTTCTGCCGTCATGTGTTTTGTATTCTTTTACCCACGGGTCGTAAAACGAAACGTCGGCTCCGTTTTCTATGAGAATGTCGATAATTTTTATTGCGGGGCTCTCTCTGTAATCGTCAATGTCCTGTTTATACGAAACTCCAAGAACCAGTATCTTTGAGCCGTTGAGGGATTTTTTAAACCTGTTCAGAACCTTCCCGACACGCTCGACGTTGTATGTCGGCATTCCGTCGTTTATCATCATTGAGCTTTCAATCATGCTTGTGTGGAAACTGTATTCACGCGCCTTCCAGCTGAGGTAATACGGATCGAGCGGAATACAGTGTCCGCCGAGACCGGGACCCGGGTAAAACGCCTGAAACCCATATGGCTTTGTCTTTGCCGCCTCAATGACTTCCCAAATGCTGATTCCCATCTTATTGCAAAGCATTGCAAGTTCATTTACCAACCCAATGTTGATATTGCGGTATGTGTTTTCGAGAATCTTCTCCATTTCGGCAACGGCGGGCGAACTCGCCTCAAAAACATCGCTTTCAAGCACTGCACGATACATCGCGGCAATGACCTCTGTCGCGTCCTTGCCGATTGCGCCCACAACCTTTGGCGTGTTTTTTGTTTTATAAATCAAATTTCCGGGATCAACCCTCTCAGGAGAAAACCCGAGATAAAAATCTTCCCCGCATCTGAGCCCGCTTCCGTTTTCCAGAATCGGCTTCAGCAGCTCCTCAGTTGTGCCGGGGTATGTTGTGGACTCGAGCACGACGACAGAACCTTTTTTAAGGTAACCCGCAACGGATTTTGCAGAACTCACAACATAAGTGATATCCGGCTGCTGGTGTTCGTCGAGCGGTGTCGGAACACATATCGCAATAAAATCCACATCGCCGACAACGCTGAAATCAGACGTCGCAGACAGCATTCCGCTTGTGACCAACTGAGCAAGGTCACTGTCAATCACATCTCCAATATAATTGATTCCCTTGTTAACAAGCTCAACTTTTTCTTTTTGGATATCGAACCCGATTGTTTTAAACCCTGACTTTGCCTTTTCAACGGCAAGAGGAAGTCCAACGTATCCCAACCCGACAACGCCGACTGTCATCTTGCGATTTTCAATTTTCTTTAACAGTTCCTCTTTTATCATTTTGCCTTTCTTTCTTGTGCGTATTTCCAATCGCTGTTGCGACAGCCGTTTTTTTACCAGACGCTCTTACAATCTTTGTTTGTCGCTGTTCTGAAAACAGCAACCCATGAATCAACATTATACCATACAGCTACGTCCCAATAAGTGAGAATCAAGGCGAGACCTCAATCGTGTGAATTAAAAATACACGCTCGCTCAACACAGTTTTGCAATGCGATTTACAATTCGCTTAGCGCCCATTCCATCCACTATCCTTCTCATTCGCTCACTTGCAGCATATCTCTTTTCCTCGGATTCGATCATTTTGGTCAGCCATAGCGCAATATTTTCAAGCACCTGCTCCTCGTCATTGCGCAAATCCCCGGCATATTCTATAATCCCCAATTGCGCAAACTTGGCAACTCCCGGAAGCTGATTGTCGACGAACGAATAAGAAATCGCAGGGATTCCGCAGGCACAGAGTTCATAAAGTGTACTCCCGCCGGCAGAAATCGCCAAATCACACCCGCTCATGAGTTCTGCCATTGTCGTCACATTCTCATGCAAAATCACGCGATGATTTTTTGCCGTCAACAATCTCAACTCTGCTCGATTGCAATTCACAGCGCCGCTGACAACATGGTATTCAAATTGTTGACCCATCTCCGATTCCAACACTTTTGAAATAATTCGGACTGTTGCATGCAATGGGTCTGCCCCGCCCGATAAGATGAGCATTTTTTTCACCGGACCGCTGACACTGTCCTTGCCTGAATCGCGAAACTCTTTTCGCAACGGAGCAAACTCACAGCCAAGCGCGAGCGCTGGGGGCGCAAGATATCTCTTGTAATTAAAATCTTCGGCATAAATGTTATAGTTGACGAGCAAATCCACAGGATATTCAAACGCGTTGATGTCGTCTATGTAGACAGTTTTAACTTTGTTGGAAATCGCCTGCAGATAATTTAGGGTGACATAATAGCTATCTATCACAACAGCGCTCGGCATTCTCTGTTTTACTATATTTATAAAGCTATCGATTTCGCTCTCCATATCATCGAAACGACTTCCGAGAATCACAGTCTCGAAACCCCTGGCCTCAATCAGTGTTTTTGCCGCCTCATCGGAAATGACAAAAATGCATGTGTCGCCGTTTCTCTTCACTTCGTCCGCGATGGAAAGGCAGCGCATAACATGTCCTAATCCAACCTCCGCATTACCGTCTGCTCTAAATATAATCATTGCTTTAATCGGCGCTCTTAACAAGATTAATTCTCTGTAAAAATTCTTTTACAGTCTCCTCAAATGAAACCAAACAAGGTTTGTATTTTAAAAAGTCTGCCACTGAATGATAGCTTCCCTGTCCGATTGTTCTCTTGCGCATTTCTTTCCAATGTGACCTATATGGATAAATATCTTTGAACAGCTCAATAATCTCGTCATTCAGTTTTCGGTAACTGCTCGCAAGAGTTTCATGCTCGGATAATTCGACAAGTTTCTGTGCAATAATATCACCTTTATCGCAGCCTGCATTAATGAAATGTATCGAAACACCTTTGGGAGAATCTTCAATCCAGCTCCAAAGATTCGGATCTGCCCCTCTGTTCCACGGCAAATAAGATATGTGGAGGTTGATAATATTGCCCCCTACAATATCAACAATTTCTTGCGCAACTATAAATTTATACGTGTAAGAAACCAAAAGATCAAATCTCTCACTCTTCAACCATTCACCATCGATATGATCTGAGCATCGTGTGACTTCGTTACCTTTTTCGCTGAGCCAATCAGCAAGTTTAATGGCGATATCATTATTGTAAAGAAAAAGAATTTTCATGTTATCCCCTTTCCTTATTTGTCTTTATGTCGTATATGGTTATCGCGTCTCCGGCCTCTATCTCTCTGGTGCATTCTCCTCCGATAAAACTTGCATAATACTGAGGTTTCAGCCCATACCCCGGCCGGATAATCCGAATGTTATCTTTGGTGAACACCTCGCCTTTTCCAATATCCTTTACAGCAAAAATCGAACGCCTGAATACTGTTGACGCCCTTTCGCTCTCCGTCAGCTCATATGACACGTCTCCCCGGATTTGCTCTGCACTGCGGATATTTTTGACCATGGCGGCAAATTCACCCATCTCCATTGAAAACTCGCTGTCCGGCGTTTTTAGCGCTCTGCTAAGACATACATGCTTCTCGACAATGCGCGCGCCGAGACTCACACCCACAATTGCGGCAATGCTCCCTGCGCTGTGATCGGAAAGTCCCACAGGCACGCCAAAACGCTCCTGCATATCGGTAATCGTCAGGAGATTCATGTCTGCAAAATTTGCCGGATACTCGCTGCAGCATTTCAGCAAAATGATGTCGTCGTTGCCCGAGCGTCTGCAGGCATCGACTGCGTCCTGTATCTCCTCGACGTTCCCCATCCCGCAGGAGATAATAACAGGCTTTCCCTTGCTCGCAACGTATTCGATCAGTGGGGTATCCACAAGCTCAAAAGACGCTATCTTATACATCCGGACGCCGAGGTTCTCCAAAAAATCCGCGGCAGAAGTATCAAATGGGGTCGATAGAAAGTCAACTCCGACCTCTTCGCATTTTTCCTTGATAGCTCTATGCCATTCCCAAGGGGTGTATGCATCTTTGTAAAGGTCGTACAGCTTATATCCGTCCCACAGCCCGCCCTTGATTCTGAAATACTCATTGTCGCAGTCGATAGTCATCGTATCGGCTGTGTATGTCTGAATTTTAACGCAATCTGCACCGGCTTTTGCCGCCTCGCGGACAATCTCAAGAGCATTTTCAAGCTTCCCTGCGTGGTTCGCGCTCATTTCCGCTATCGTATAAACGCCGCCCTTATGAATTGCATCCTCTAGTTTGCTCAAAATCACTTACCCTTTATCATTTTATACTTTAATTCAGCCAATTCCCAATCCGTGACGGTGTCTATATCCTGAGTCTCTAACTCAGAGAGCAGAATTGATTGGGTGTTAGTACCAACAATATTTTTGTTCTTTAAAAATGTTTCGGTTTTGCAAAAATAAAACTGACCAGAATCATGATAAATCTTTTCCAAATCCTGAGAGCGAATGTTTTGCATTTCAGGAAATTGAAACTGAACATATTCGCTTTTTATAACGAAGCCGCGCTGTGGTGGAAATGAAAATGCAACAATTGGCAAAACAGTATCTACATTTTTTTTGCTTAGCTTAATATATGCTTCATTTAAATACTCTGGAGATATAAATGGGGCAGTGGGGTATATACAACAGAATGTATCGAAGGTTTGGCCTAACTTACGATAGGCTTCAAGGACTTCCATTACAACTTCAGATGTCGTTGCATAATCATTTGAAGCATTCGGGCTTCGAAAAAAAGGCACCTTTGCGCCGTATTGCAGTGCAATATTAGCAATTTCCGCATCATCTGTTGAAACCATTATCTCGGAAAAAAGATTGCTTTTTAAAGCAGCTTCAATAGAGTAAGCCAATATTGGCTTGCCACAAAAATCTTTTATATTTTTTTTGGGTATTCTTTTGCTTCCGCCACGTGCAGTTATTATTGCTAAGTTTTTCATTTTAATAAACATCCAAACGTCTATAATTTCCATTTATATCTTTTTTAACAAGATTTAAATTAGCATGTTTATCTACTATTGAATCAAAATACTCTTCAGTAATGTTTAGAGTTTTACAAAAATCTAATTTGGCTGCATGATCCAACTGATAGTCATAAAGTTTGATTAATAACTCTGCCTGCTCCTTTGTATATTTACCTTCACGTACAAATCTGCAAGCAATGTCCGACACTCTTTGAAATCCAAATTTAACAAACTTACACCACAAGTGTACAATATAACCAATGCTATCAATTTGTGTGTAATTTTCGATATTACCACTTCGCTGCCATTCATTAAAATAATCCAAATCAACAAAGCCTACTTTTTTAGCAATATTTAAAGAATCTTCAATGCTATAAGGGTAGATTGCTCCCATGAAAATAACTTTACAACTTTCGTCTGTAAGAGAATGAAATATTTCCAATTCTTCGCTACTGCCATAATCGTAGCTTGAATTTTCTCCGAAAAAAATAATATTAATCCCTAAACTCTTGGCAATTTCTATAGGCTTTCTATATAATTTATCTTCAAGCCATTTTAAAGGATGCAAACTTTCCTCAAAATCATGTAATGTATTTTTGAGGAAAGCATCGGGATTCAATCTAACCGTGATGTGATCAGCATTAAAGTGTTTACAAATATTATCTCTGTTTTTCAATCCTGCTTTTGTTGCTGTGAATTCATCACAAAGAGTTATTAAGAGAGGATTTTTTACGCCATGATTTTTCACAAGACGCTCTAAAATCATGTGCGAATCCTTGCCCCCGGAAACAGCAACAGCACAATCATACTCTGAATTTGCATTTGTATTTTCGGAGATTAACTTTGTTAACCATTGTTGACGAGCTTCAAAATTAATCTTTTTCTTATTTTCGGCGTTGATGCAAGCCAAACATACACCGTCAATTTCTTTTAGTCCCGGTTTTGTACCTAATATGAATCCGCATTTTTTACAGGTTCGAATAGTCATTTTGTTTCTCCAATAAAAACCAAGTCAAATCATCTTGTGGAAACTTAGTATCTCTATGATATGAAAATCCGTAGCTTGCAAGTTTTAAATCTGTAAATTTATCTAACATTTCTCCCGCAAAATCTCGTTTAAACAGTTTACCTTGATTCCCTCTGTAATTCACTTCTACCGGGGATGGGTTGTAATATTCCACAATGCATATGTATTTTTTAGAGGCGTTGTATAATTTCTCATATATCGTACTTAACATATCAGGACAGAGATGTATTAAAACTCCTTTAATAAAAACAAAATCGTAAGTGTCTTTGGAAACAAAATCCAAAATTGACTGATTAAAAACATTTGTAGGACAAACAGTTTCTTTAAGAATAGACACTGCTTTATTATTTATTTCAATAGCATCAACAATTTTTAATTGAGGCAATATTGTTTTTAAAGCCAATAGGTTAAGACCAATATTGGAACCGAATTCTATTGTACTTTCAATATTTTGATTGCAATTAGATATTATTTTTGAAAACAGTGCTATATTAGCTGCAATAAGTGACTTTTCATAATAATTTCGTTCAATGTATTCATCTCCAAAATTTCCAGCCCAAAAATTCTCTTGTTCCGTTTTAAACATTATTATTCTCCTTAACACCATTGAAAGCTATTTCAATCTCAGTGAGAAATTGGTCTCCTACAGTATCACTGAAATTGTTTATATTTTTTTTGAGTTGATCAATACTATCAACACCTACCACTAAACAAGAAATCCCACTTTCGCGTTTTACATATTGTAGAGCCGCGGCTGCTCTGGACACACCATATTCACTGCATATATCAGAAAATCTTTCCATATAAGGTTTAGCTTTTTCAAGATGCGTCGGAATATTTTCACAATTGATTAGGACCAGTCCTTGAGTAAAAGCACTTCTTGAAAAGACCTCCGTGTTATTGCGCAAAGCACGTTCAAATACACCGGATTTTTTCATTTTGCGGTCAAATATACTGAATGGCAGCTGCATTACATCTGCATGTTTACTGTCGCAACAAGCGACTGCCTCAGCAGATTCATAAACCGACACTCCGGTTTTCTTAACTTTTCCGCGCTTTGTAAACCCGGCGCGCTTCCAACATTTCGGGACACATTGCATATTTTGAGCTGTGAAACATGCACGCATCGAGGTAATCAGTATTTAAGGTACTCAAAACTTCATCAAGTGCAATTTCAATAACTTTTTCGTAATCAGCCGGAGCACAACTGTCAAGTAACCCTGGAGCTAACTTAGAGGAGGCAAACAACTTTTCGCGTGGTACTGTTCTGCTTTTCAAGAAAGCCCCCACCACCTGTTTCGCTGTTCCATATACTGTTGCCGTATCAATTGCAGTAACACCGTTCTGAACAGCATAATCCAGACACCCTAAGCTGTTCTCTATCGTCGGTTTTCTTTGACCGGCAATGCCATAATCCATTCCAAACTGAACCGTTCCTAAGAACAAATTCATTTTTGTGACCCTGCTATTTTTTGATAATGGTAGCAGTCGATAAATCGTCCTTCAAAATACATCTTTTGTTTATCTGTTCCCACAAGCGAAAATCCATTTTTTTCAAAAACTCGTCGTGAACCGATATTGGGTTCATAGACTCCGCCAATAATGCTATGTAATCCAAGATTATCAAACCCATAGTCACATATCAACTTTACGGATTCACACATAATTCCATGTCCCCAAAACTCTTTTTTTTCGAGTACAAATCCAATATCCGCATACTTGTGAATCGGATGAATATTGCCTAACTTAATGTTTCCAATATGCCTGTCATTTTTACCGTTAAAGATTCCCCAGATGATATCGGTAATCGGATTTTGAGCTGTAACAAATTTTTTTATACTCTCCTCAGTGTGCTTTGTGAAGCGAGACTCTGTGTACTTCACTATTTCATAATCATTCATCCAGTCAATATAATCCTGTGTCACATCTTACGGTATCAGCACTTTTAAATAAAAATCCCCAAACTTAATTGTACTCATAAAATATCCTTAAATTTTATAATAATCAACTGCTTTTTTTACGGCCGCAATTGCATCATTAACATCTTCATCCGTCATCATTGGATACAGCGGCAAACTCATAATATTCTCGTATATAGCCTCCGCATTGGGGCAAAGGCCTTTTTTATAGCCCAATCGCTTATAATAAGGGAAATAATACACGGGTATATAGTGAACCTGAGGCACAATATTTTCGGCACACATCGCGTCAAAAAACTGTTTGCGTGTGCACGAAAGCTTGTCGATGTTCAATTGAATGATATACAAATGTCGGCAACTGTCTGATTCCGGAATTTCCTTTTGGATAATTATCTCGGGGATTTCCGCAAACGTCTCATTGTACCGCCTGACTATCTGTTTCCTGCGCGCGGCGAACTTATCAATTTTGGTGAGCTGGCTTGATATAAGTGCCGCTTGGAAATCCGTAATGCGATAATTGTATCCCAATTCAATCTGTTCGTAGTACCACGGCCCGTCGGGCTCGCATGCCATCTCGCCCGGTTCATGCGTGATTCCGTGAGTTCTGAACAGACACACTTTTTTGTAAATTTCACTGTCGTCAGTGAGTATTGCGCCACCCTCTCCTCCTGTGATCGTCTTCACCGGGTGAAAGCTGAACGTCGTGATATCAGCGAGGCTTCCGACAGGCCTGCCATTATATTTGCTCGCTATTGAATGCGCTGCATCTTCAATGAGAATGAGTCCGAACTCATCACAGATTTCTCTTATTTTATCTATCTCTACCACCTGACCTGTAAAGTCGACCGCAACGACCGCTTTGGTGCGCGAAGTGATGCATTTTCGTATGCTCTCGGGGTCAATGTTGTATGTTTCGGGATTTATATCCGCAAAAACCGGCCGCGCGCCACAATACAATGCGCAGTTGGCCGACGCGGCAAATGTCATCGGAGTGGTTATAACCTCATCTCCCGACGTTATCCCGCATGCAAGGCAGGACACGTGCAGCGCCGCTGTTCCGTTGGCAATACACGCCGCATATTTGGCGCCTGTAAGTTTGCACAAGTCCTTTTCCAGCTGCTCTGAATTAGGTCCCTGCGTGATAAGCGGGCTGCGCAATGTGTCGGCAACCGCTTGAATATCATCTTCGTCTATCCACTGTCTCCCATAATATATCTTTTCTTTTCGCACGGGAACACCGCCGAAAATCGCAAGCTGTTCCATTTGGACTCACCCACTTATTGGTTGTTGTTTTGCGGTTTTAAAACCAAATTACCTTGCTGCGATGCCTGTATAAAACATCTGAAGTGCTCTTTTGTCACTCAAGCATAAACCTTATGAAAAAAACAGGCGATTAAGAACCGTGATTTGAATTATAACTTTTTTATTTTACCATGTATGTGGGCAATAATCAATGAACAAGGTATGGACACTACGTCAGCTTGATTTTGCATTTTAAAAGTTGAAATACTACAAAAAAATAAGACAAGAATCAAAATGTCTCTGAAGAATGGGGTTATCACACCAACATTCGGGAAGAGACATGCCGCCCATGTCCTGAAAAGTTATATAGTTTTATCTCGTAGCATCACACATTTTATCTTGCCGGTTATCTTGATGGCACGATTTCTGCGATGGTGTATTCACAAGAAACAGAACAATCAGAGCGCCTTAAAGTTAGTGTCAAAATCTTTTCATCGGCGTCTATCTAAGCTTTTTGCAGCGGACAATGTGATTTGAATCCCTTGAAGCGTCCTTATGATTTTAAATATCTGTCGTATCTGCAAAACCCACGCAGTTTCCACACCTCTTGAAAAACTCGCACAAACATACTTCATGTGAAAAAACAGTTCTCCGGGGAATTTGAATACCACTTTCAATTTCGTAAATCTGAACCGGTTAATTCTCGGGTTGCCTCGCAATAATCTTCTCTATTTCCATTGCAATATTATGTATGCTGTTGGGTTCATATAAAGCAGTAGCATTTTTTTCTGCTTTCATAATATCAAAAGGCATGTCAAGAATTGACAAAAGTTCATGTGCACTTGACACTAAATACATGCTGTCATCTTTGACGAAATCCGTCATATATTCGCTTCCGATATCGTCGATAACGAACACCCTGTCAGAAAATGCCAGTGCTTCAAACAAAACGGTGCTGCTTATTCCGACATGATTGAGGCTGCTTGCGAGCAGTTCATGGACAAACAATGGGGTGTCTATGATTTCTATATTGGAATTTTCATATAATTCCGGATATAGAGATCGTCCGTTTTTGAGTTCACGCGGATGCAGTTTGCAAACTATTCTATACCGGTGATTGCAATCCAGCTTAACAAAATCCTCTATTATCGCCAACATCAAATCAGAAAACGGTCCGTAAAACACTATGTTCTTACTGTCTTTGTCAGACATTTTTTGCTGTTGTCTGGATTCATCTATGAGCGGGAATCCAACTTTAATTGGCTTGCATATTTTAGGCAAACGACAGCTTTCACTCCAATATGAGCCAAAAGTGAACAAATAGTCTGGTAAGTATAAATTCTTTTCTTCTGTGTTGTAAAAGTTGTAGGCAAAGTGATACCTTCCGATGACTCCATGTTGATATTCAATTACCGGAATATTCACCTCCCTTGCCGCTTGTATAAGCGCAAAATGGGCGATGTTGTAGTGCTCTACCATAAAAACACATTTGTACTTATTTCTCAGTATTCTGCGGTAATACCTCTTGTAAATATTGAATTGCATTACAAAGCACATTATTTTAAAATCAAATTCATCTTGATTTGACTTATATCCAAACTGTTCGCAAAGTCGCTGGCTCAAAGTTTGCGTTGCACTTAACCTGCATTTAAAAATCAGCTGTTTAACTCGCAAAAGAAATGTTTTGACAGCGATAATTATTTGTATAATCAAGTCGCTGACAAAGTCTTCTTCTTCCGTATTATCCGAGAAAATATGTATAAAATTGTATTTGTATTTCAGCGAAAAATTGCTGAAAAACTCGCAAAACGGATTGACTTTTTTATTATCTCGACTGACATAATACGGAGCTGTTGATACTAAGACGTCATACTTCTTATTGGACAGCAAAATCTTTATCTGCGGCAATATTGCGGTGTTTTTTCCCTCTATTACCTTTTTGGGGGATTCTTTGTCCGAAACTTGTCTCGGCACCGATTCCATTGTGAAGTGTTCCATCACATATACTCTGAGAAACTGCCAATACCTGATGCCCCTATACTCTAAATCAAATAATCTATTCTCATCTTCAAATTTTAAAAAGTTATCAAACATGTCATTATTTGTTCTCATAATCTCTCCGTCGTCTGACAAATTGGGCGGGGTATTCTAAGATAGAGGCATTCTTATCAAAGTTTGGCCTGGTTTAAACGCTGACTTCCTTGAGATCCGATATTGGTGTCACTTTCTGTCGCTGATCAATTCCATCGGTTTTATAACCGTCGTTCCGCAAAACGAATGCCATATAATTCCGAACTGGTATGCGTTTTTAAGAATTTCAAATCCAAATACATTGCTTTCTTTCGCATAGATATCATCCATTGGGGGGATATCGTTTTCCAAAAATAAATCTATGTGATAATTTCCCGCGATGAGATTGTTTAAATCGATCTCGTAAATACTCTCGACAACTTGGCCTTTGTCAGCAGAAATAACTTGAGAAAGGCTTGAAGCCAGCTCAGATCCCCAAAAATAAAACATACATCTCAAGCGGACATCCTTCAAATCATCCAATGCTTGCCATCTCAATAAAAACTTGAGTTTTTCGTTGGCATTATACTCTGGAACATCCTTATCACACACTTTAAAATAAAGCATTTTTGCTTTATTAGCCAATGCATATCCTGTTTCCGTCGCAAAATGTCTTTCCATTTCATGGCTAACAGCTTCTTCAAGATAAACGCCGATTGCATCTTCCACATCTCCGTCGTAAATCACTTTTCCCCGATTGAGGACAATGCACCTCGAACACAGTTGCCGTATGGTGGACATATTATGACTTACATATAAAACCGTTTTACCCTCTGTAATAGAAGAGTCTCTCATTTTTGCGAGACATTTCTTTTGAAATTTTGCGTCTCCAACCGCTAAAACCTCGTCCATAACAATGATTTCGCTATCAAGATGTGCTGCTACTGCAAAGGCCAGTTTCACGTACATTCCACTCGAATATCGTTTAACAGGAGTGTCAATAAATTCGGCACATTCGCTAAATTCAATAATTTCATCAATTGTGTTATCAATCTCGGCTTTTGACATTCCGAGAATAGCTCCGTTGAGGTAAATATTCTCCAACCCCGTCATTTCCGGATTAAACCCCGTGCCTACCTCAAGCATACTCGCTATACGACCTTTTATTACGATCTCGCCCTCTGTCGGTGCCGTTATTCGTGAGATTATTTTAAGAAGTGTGCTTTTACCGGCCCCGTTCCCACCGATAATTCCAATTCTTTCTCCTGCGCTGATCTTTAAATCAATTCCCTTCAGCGCCCAAAATATCTGCCCTGATAAACTGTAATCAGCACCTATTTTGCTGTTAGGGTCCTCTCTTCCGCGAACTTTTGCCCACCATGACTGCAGGTCATGTGTAAGAGACCCACTGTTGAAACTGCCCAGTCTATATGATTTTTTTATTCCGTTAATAGCAATAACAGTGTTATTCATAAGCTACCTCATTAAATTGTATCAACGAATGTTTTTTCAATTTTGCTGAATAAAATTATTCCGCCAAACAACATCAATATTGACACCGCTGCCGACACTCCCCACCAGAACCAGATAAACTGCCCACATCCAAACAGCGCAAATCTGAAATTGTTAATTATCGGCGTCATCGGGTTGAGCAGCAATATTTTCTCCATATACCCTCCCGTCAAAGACAGCGGGTATACAACCGGAGTTATATACATCCACAATTGTATGCCAAATGTAGTAGCAATCACCAAGTCTCTGTATTTTGTCGTCACGCTGGATATGATGATGCCAACTCCCACGCTGAGAATCATGGTTTGCAAAATCAGGATTGGAATCAATGCCAAATACCATGAAATGTGCAGTTTCATGCCACCAAAACTATATACGGCAGTAAAGAGCATCAATACTGCAAACTGTACCAAAAAGCCAACCATCGATGTTATAGTCTGTGATATAGGCAAAACAAGACGCGGAAAATACACCTTTCCCATAAGTACGCTATTTGTAATAAAAGTGTTGGACGCACTGATTACCGACGTGGAAAAAAGGCTCCATATAATAGACCCTGCAAGGTAGAACAGAATTTGAGGCACGCCATCTGTGGAAAGTCCCGCGAATTTTCCAAACACAAAGGTGAAGATAACACTTGTGATTATTGGATTCAGAATAATCCAGATCGGGCCCAATACCGTTTGCTTATATTGTGATATCAAATTTCTTCTAACCAAAAGCAATGTGAGATCGCGATATTTCCACAATTCCTTCAGGTCTACGTCAAACCAACCATTCCTAGCTTTGATTATTGTAATATCCTCGTTCTGCATGTTGTCCCCGTCCTAATTTTGCCGTCGCTTCATTTTTTGGATAGCTTTCACAGTTTGCTTTGTCTTTCGGATTTCCTGTCTATTTTGCCGTTCCGCGTTTTCCGATAACCTCAAACACTTTCTTTTTCCATTTTGGAAGTGTCCTGAAAACAAATTCGTAACGCTTGTCCACCTTATAGTCAGTGTGCTGATGAGGGAGGCTCTTGATAATTTTATCAAACTCATCATCAGAAAAATCAAATTCGTCCTTGATTCGTTCAATTGCCCCTTTCATCCATTCTTCATCATAAAGAGGCTCTGACATCTTTTCCATCGCCGCATCCCTTGTCATCTGATCTGACACTATCATGCTGGACAAATGCGACGTCCTTTTGTCGACTCCGAATTTTTTAGGGAACCAGTATAACTGAACAAACGCCGTGAATAAATTTTCCAAATGTTTGGATCCATAATACTGAAATCCGCAGAATTCTCCGAGTTCATCAATCGCTCTCTGTCTGTTGTAGTCGATATAATTGAGCGGCCGCTCTTCAATTATCTTTCCGCTATAATAATCTCTCGCGCGTCCCCACTGTGAGAGTATTGACAATCTGTCCGTTTTGTCTCTTCCAAACTTTTTATTTATATCTTTGATGTTGACAGCGTCATAAGCCGTATACGTGTTTCCCTCCTGCAATATACACTCAAGTGCAAAGTTACCGCCCGACAAAAAATATTTTGTCTTTGTTGCTCTTGCAAAGTCATGAAGGTGTGAAAACAGAATGTTATCCTGCGGCACCGCAAGATTGGGAACGCCCGCAAGAAAATACGCTCTTATGAGTTCTCTGTATTGTTTTGCATCCGGTCTGATTATCTGCAAAGCTATCTTGCATTTTTCACACAGCTTCTTTATGTTCTCCTGTGCTATCTCTGTATCAAAACCATCATCGATATGGAGCGCTGCAACTTTGAGTCCCCATTTTTGAGTTCCCAGATATGCAAGATAGGCAGAGTCCAGCCCACCGGATATGCCCATAAGACAGTCATACTGATTTTCCTTGCCGTATTCCTTGATCTCCTTGAGCATCTCATTGAGCTTGTGTTCGCCTTCAGCATTTGGGAAATACTCGTTTTTGCACCTTATTAAAGCTTGAGTACAATAATGACAATATCCGTTTGCATCAAAACGGATGTTGGAATCCGAATGGTTTGTCATTATGCATCTCTGACAAATTCTATTCTCATCCATCTTTTTGATTCTCCTGCAATTCTTCGTTTTTCAGCTTCAGCAATGCGTCTTCCAGTTTGATGCTCTCTTTTTCCCAGCATAGATCGTTTTTCGCTTTGATAAGATTCTTTTTAAACCTGTCATACATCAGATTGTCGGTTTTCATTTTAATAACGCAGCTCGTAAGCTTTTCCACATCGGACGGATTGCATGTCAAGCCTATGTCATATTCTTCTGTGATTCGCTTCATCTCTGGAAAATCCGAAGCGATAATCGGTGTCATACTTTGTATGCTCTCGAAAAATTTGTTGGGCAATGCAAAATAATAACTTTTGCATGTGCTCAACATTGTTGAAACTTCAACATCAACGGCTCCTGCATATTTCCAGATATCGTTGCGCGCAACGGCCGGAATAAACAACAGTCTTTCCGCAACGCCCTGTTCGTCTGCAAGCTTTTTCAAGGAATCGACGTAATTTTCTTCTCCATATCCCATAATAACTCCGCAAACGCCATCACATTTTGCAATGACACGTATGAAGTGCTCTATACCGCGATTGCTTTGCATTCCGCCGTGGTACATAGCCAGAAATGTCTCGTCCGGCCACTGCTTCTGAGCTTTGATCCACTTCTTTTTTTGCTCGATGATTTCCGGATCAAGATTCCATTTTGGCGGGGTGCTTCTGATAACCAGCGGCTTGTCCTGCAGTGCGTGTATCCTCTGAGTTTCATCGGCTATGCTGTCGTTTACCATTATATTCAGTGCACAACGTCTCATCAGAAAACCCTCAAGGTGCTTGTAGTACCAAACCCAAAAAGGGCTGCGCGCTATATTTCTGCCCATCTCAAATTCGTGCGCATCGTAAATAAGCTTGGGGCGCTTTTGCTTCGGCATGAACAACGTGGACAAGTATCCGGGAACCAATGCAATGATATCGTGGCAGCTGATAATGTCCGCTTTGAACAGTCGTATTCTCTTTATCAAACCGTAATACAGAAAAAAGAAATAGACATATTTGATTCCGTAAATCTTTGGAAACGGTCTGCAGCTGTGAAATGTTATTCCGTCTGCCGAAAATATCTCGCCATCAGTATCACCCAGGCTGAGCACATGTGTCTCAAAACCCACCTTTGCTGCCGTTGCAATCTCCCGCAGATCCCGTGACTCTCTGCCGCTGATTTGATTCATCACTACTTTTAAATATACCATCGTTTTCCTTTTTTCATTCTTACCCCGGTTTGAATCTAAAGCCCCGGAGAGATACTCCGTCATTGCCCTATCTCCAGCAGTATGCGGGCAATCCTGCCCGCCGCGTCGCCATCGCCATAATAATTTTTCTTTTTTGAATGGTGGATAACCGTGTGATATACGGCGCTGATTATAACATTTCTTCGGTATTTTATCAAATTGTTGAGGTTGCCATTGAGCATTTCGACCCATTCTGTCTGGTCTCTCACCGTTTCACGGCACATCCAAAAGGTATGCTTCTTTTTGCATTCCGCCAGAGTCGGTAATCACTTTTTTTGCATTCATCATCAAAAAACCCATAGCGATATATCTCGGCTCAAGAAAAATCGTGTTGCTGTATCCGTTGGTTTCTTTGAGCTTTGAAACCAACGCGGCCGATCTCGGATGAACGGGAAAACCCACCGGTAAATCCAGCTCTTCAAAAGCCTTCAAAATCTCTTCCATCTTTTCTGCGCTGTCGGCATTTTCCGCGCGGTAAATGGTCGCGCGATACCACTGCTTCGTTTTTTGGGTTTCAACGCCAAAGAGCAGTTTTACTCTGCTTAAAAAGAACGCGCCTGATGTCAGCTTTTCAGCCTGCCTTTTATAAAACAGCAGAGCATCGCACATGACGTCGCCGACGTCAAATATGTTTTCCACGATGCTTTCCTTTGCCAAATTGATAACTGCTATCCTGTTGGGGCAAAGAGGACATCTGAAATATGCTCTGTCAATACGCGGTTCTGTTACTCCTGTATAATGCGGTTATAAGAGCGAAGCCCCGCCTTTATATGCACAGCCTCTACATGCACAGCCTCTATATGCAACTTGCTCGCGGGAAGTGCATCCGCCAACGTGGAGTTGGTGTCCCCATAAACCAGCACACAATTGGGTTTCTCTTTTAAGTAACACTTTTTCAATTTCAATGGGCATTTGCCACGTTTTGAGGCCGTGCGAGCCCGACCCCACATTAAGACTGTAGTCCGGTCTCGGTATCAAAAGCTCAACGAAAGAACTCAAGACATGTTTTTGTCATGATGCTGTCCTGTGTAAATAAGGATTTCGGTTGATTATTCTCTCAAAATTCCGGATGTCGCCGCTGCCTTGATAAATTGCGGCTTCGCGCCGATCACCGTCACTATTTTCATGAAATGCCCCTTAATCGTCAATTAACTTATAGAATTCATCTGAAATGCTGCTGTAAGAATATTTTTCCAGTTCTTCGTTATTTGGTTCGTATATCGTCTTTCCATCACGCAAAAACGCGTTGTACTGCTTTTCGATGTAATTCTTCAATTCCGAAAAGCTTCTCTCTGCTGTCACCTGCTCATAGCAAAACCCGATATTGCATGCATCGATTGTTTTCTTGATGGCGCTGTCTGGAATGTCTCCGCTGATTATCGCAACAATCGGTCTTTGGGCCGCCATATATTCCAAAAACTTGCCCGTCATCATTCCTGATGTGCAGCCTCTTGTGTTCCACGCTGCAAGCAAAAGGATACTGCTGTCTAACTGTGCCTTTAGCGAAGACCTGCGATCCACATAACCGCAATCCTTTGCCATATCTTCCATTCCTGCTGTTTGTGCAGCACGAAGCATTGCACCGAAGTTTTTGCCAAGATACTTTACACTAACATGATCTTTGTCGATTGCACCTGTTTCAGTCAAATCTTTGAGTGCCCAAAATAAAACCGACAGATCCTGCCGATTGTGATAAATTCCTCCGGTATAAGTTATAATGAACTCGGTAGGTTTAGACGCGGGTATTCCTGCTATGTCCTCTGCATCGTATCCGTTCGTGATGACGTGGGAGTTCGATCTGTCGGAACAGCACATGTCGAACAAAACTCCGCCCGATATTCCGACAATCTCATCTGCCCTGCTAACTATCGTTCTCGTAAACGCGCTTCCTACTATGCTCGGCAACATCAAGCTAAGATTTTTATCGACAGGAGCATCACGGAAATCCGCTATCCACTTGCACTCCGGGTGTGCTTTTTTATATTTGCGCGCGATGTAATGATCTGTGTGTGGGCTGAATGTGGAAATGACTGTATCAAAATCACATTTAGAGTTTTTGACGAGCGCTCGGTAGGCTTCTTTCGCGTCGCTCTTTGATTTCATAACACGTTGGATTTCATTCAGCGACCACATTATTTTCTGCGCAATGCCCTTTTCGCCATCAATCATGTTGTCGTCCGCAGTTCTGCCGCCTATTTTTCGATTCCGCTTGCGAAACTCATAAAATCTCTCGAGACAATTTGTCACCTGGCCGCTTCCGGATTTTATGAGATGATCGACATATTTCAAATTTTTCATGCCAATCGGATCGACATTCTGAAATATTTCAGAAGTCGTCAAAACCGTTATCTCGCAGCCGTGGTCTTTTTTTAGATACTTTGCAAGCTTTGTCGCCCGCACTGCGCCTATAACGTTCTCAGGCGCAAAATATCTGCTGACTATCAGGATTTTTTTCATAAATTCTCTTATCTAAAAAAAGTGATTTTAAATATTTCAATGTCAAAAGCCCGTCGCATATTATACTCTTGAACTCATATACCGGTCCGTTATCTCTTAAGGTTTTCATTTTCAGCACTGCGGCCTCATCGCAAACGCCTCTCTTTTCAAAGTCTATTTTGATATCATTCTCTTCAAAAAGCAGCTTTACTGCGCTAAGGCACCATTTGCCCCGCAGAATTCCGTATTCGCTTCCATTATAATCAATCGGAGAGGGTTATCTTCCTTTATCACGTAAAATTGATCTCTTACTCTGAAGCTTCTTTTGTTCCCTACAACTTCAAACAACCACGGGCTTTCAAAATCACGCATGAGCGAAATAAGCCGCGATCTTCTCCAAACGGCAGCTTGGCAGCTAAAACAGTGCTTCCCACATCTCTTTTTTCTTTTAAAGCCGGGATATGCGTTGTCCCCGATGTTTTTCACGAAGGTTTTGTACAACCCGAACACTGCGATGTACTTGTCCTCCTCCATCCAATCAATACACTTGAGCACTGCGGTCACATCAACCAGCCTTACCAAAAAGAAATCGTCCGGCATCAGCAGAACATATTCGGTGTCAATCAATTTTAAGTGATCAATCATCCTCTGGCCTCATGGCACTTGCTCATCCGGGCGATAATGTCTGTGTGTTTTAATGTTAATGCCGCCATATGCAAAAGATTTGCTTTCGGCGCTCGAGGACGATATCAAACGGCATCGTGGGTCACCGGAGATTTAGTAGCTTAAAAATCGGTTCCTATGTGTCCTTTAGGCATCACAGCTTGAAATCAGCAATGTGTATTTTTCATCGCAATCCATCTCAACCCTGCAGAAGCTTGTTTTTAAGCTTGACCGCCATCGCAAAAAGCAGCATGCTGCTTTTTATGCCGACAATTTTTGCGGCGACAGCGATGAGCGGCTGTGCTCTTGCCACCCGCCTGAGCAGGCTTTTATTATCGTCAAACCACTTGTCGACAATTTCTCGCTCGGATACCGAAAATTCCCTATAATCCTGCAAGACATTGTTCAACAGCATGCAGAGATAGTTATAAACATACAGTTTCTGCGCATCACTTCTGTCTGAAAAGTAATCAAACTGGCTTTCGCAGATGTAAAAAATGTCGGTATATCTCTTGAAGTTTTTTGTCATCATAATTGAGTTTGCGCGAATGTTGTACCGATAAAAGACAAAATCCATCAGGCAATAACTCTTCGCCGCCGTTATCATTCGCGGCGTCCACATCGCGTCTTCGCTTATCAGTCCGACTTCAAATTTCAAATTGTTTTCAGCAAGCAGTCCACGCCTTACGACATAACGCCACGCGGTCGGTGAAACCATTTTCCTTCGGAGCTCGGTGACAACTGTGTCGGTGTCACATCCGTTTATCCGGTTGCTGTCAAGGTTTGAATCGCGCTCAAATAAAGTTTTGTCACAACTCTCCTCAACGGCGGAAAAGGTTCCTATGAGCACATCGGGACGGTACGCCCGCAGCTGCTCGATGATTTTACAGAGCGCCTTTGGCAGGAGAGAATCGTCGCTGTCGAGAAACAAGCAGTATTCTCCGACTGCCGCTTCAACCCCGCAGTTGCGAGCGTCGGACAGTCCCTTGTTTTCCTTGTGAATGACAGAGATTCTCCCGTCTCTTTCAGTCCATGCGTCGCACATTTTCCAGCAGCTGTCGGGGCTTCCGTCGTCTACGAGGATCATTTCAAAATCGTCAGCACCCTGCTCGACAACGCTTTGAACACAGCGGTCGATATACCGTTCGACTTTATACACCGGCACTACAATACTGAGCAGTATTTTTCATCACTCCCTTTATTTATTTCCCGAAATACTCTTTTATCGCGGAAACAACTTCGTTCTGCTCCTCCTGCGTTATGTATGGGTGAATCGGAAGTGACAAAACAGTTTTACACAGTTTTCTCGCGAATGTGCAGTCCATAACCTGGAACTCTTTATAATCTCTGAGCGCATTTTGATCGGACATCGTTTTAGGGTAGTAAATCATTGTCGGGATTCCCCTCGTCTTTAAAACCGCCTGTAAATCGTTGCGCTCACTTTCAGATTGAAGCGTTATCGTGTATTGCGCCCACGAGGAAGAAAATCCTTTTGGCACTGTAGGGGTCTTGACGGTGTCTTTCAGCATGTCCGTATATCGTTCGGCCGCATCGTTGACCGCATCCAGTTCGTATTGTTGAAATGCTGTCAGCTTCACACCCAACACCGCCGCCTGTATCGTGTCGAGGCGCGAATTCAGTCCCAGCCTGATGTTGTCGTATTTATCTGTTCCCCTGCCGTGAACGGCATATGACAAAATCAGCGCCGCCATGTCATCGTCATTCGTAAATACCGCTCCGCCGTCCCCATAGCATCCGAGAGGTTTTGCGGGGAAAAAGCTCGTGGTTGCGGCATCTTGCGCAAGTGAGCCTACCCTTTTTTTATTCTGCGCTCCTCCGAAGCCCTGTGCCCCGTCCTCAAGAACTTTCAGATTGTATTTCTGGGCGATAGTATTGATTTTTTCGTAATCTGCCGGCATCCCGAAAAGATCAACAGGGATAATTGCCCGTGGTTTCAGTTTTCCGTCTGCAATCACTTTTATTATTGCTTTCTCAAGCTTGTCGCAATCAATGTTGAATGTGTTTTCATCGACATCAACATAGATTGGAACCGCCCCGCGCTGTGCGGGAGTCTCCGCCGTTGCAAAAAAAGTGAAATCGGGCACAAAAACAGCGTCGCCGTTTCCGATTCCCCACGCCATGAGCACAAGGCTGAGCGCGTCCGTTCCGTTTGCACAGGTTATGCAGTGGCTAATTCCGACATAGTCGGCAAGCCTTTGTTCCAGTTCTTTTACCTGTTTTCCCGAAATGAAGTTTGCGTCCTCGCACACCTCGGTTATCGAACGTTCCATATCACTCTTGAGAACTTTGAATTGCTCTTTAAGGTTTCTGAATTCCATCCGCCTTGTTCTCCTCATCTTAATGTGCTGCATTTTATTCAGCATCGAAAAACATGTGAAAACTTTACCCGCTGTTCGTCGAGAAAAATTCATGATTGTTGCTATTATATCATAGCAATGATCACAATCTGAACATTTGTCACTTTGAGCACAGCTTGTCCCTCTTAGCCAATGAAGAGTCTTAAGCTTGAGCACACGATAGATATTTTAAAATCCGCTTTACGCACTTGCAGTTATCTCGAAAATGACTGCAGCGTCACTCTTATTTGATTTATTATAGCATAAATACGAGCTGAGGCATAAAGCCAATAGTGAAATATAGTTTTGCACAAAAGGCAGGTCTGCTCTGCCGCTGCTCACTGGAGCGCAGGCCTGCCGAAGACAGCTTTGACTCTAAAATGCCCAGTGGATAATTATCTGCTGTACGTTGGTTTGGCGATCACGCTGTCCTATTTCAATATAGTCGACAAAATAGCTGACTATCTCGCCTGTAAGCTCTTTAACCCCGAGCCATCGTTCAACTTTTTCGGACAACTCCATGTCTTTTTCGACGTCCCGCGCACACTGTTCAAGCTGCCTTTGCAAAACAGCGCACCTCTCCTCAATACTGCTTGTTTCGGCAAGATACGCGCTGCTTATCTCCTTGAATTGTTCTGCATCAATCACCCCCTCAGACTTGTCGAGATATAGGTTTCTCATGGCTTTCTTTCGCTTTTCAATTTCTCTTTTGGCTTTTTCCATCTCACCGAACACCGCCTCGCGAGCTTGCTCCGATTTGCAGTCGCTCACCGCTTCAAGCGCAGCCTCCATATCACAACAGCTGACGATATAACCTTTGATCTTATCCGCTATGAGCGACTCGAGAACGTCGAGCCGCATTGAGTGATTGCTCTTGCAGATTTGCGCTCCGCTCTCGTATCCTCTGCATTTCACGTAAGACCGACCGCTTCCCAAAGACTTGGGATACACCGTCATCTTTCTCATATTGCTCCCGCAATCCGCACAACGAAGTCTGCCCGCCAGCGGATGTCTCTCCCCCGTTTTGCTCGCGCGGGTGCGATGAGAAATCACGTTCTGCACTCTCTCAAAATCCTCGCGGGAGATGATTGCCTCCTGTGTGTCCGGCACGATTATCCACTCATCTTTTTCTGTTGGAACTGTCTGTTTTTCCTTGTAGCTCAGCTTCTTAGTTCTGCCCTGAACCATGTCTCCGGTATACATCTGCTCTCGCAAAATTCGCGCGATTGACGTGCGGTTCCAGCGGCCATCGCTTTTTTTCGCAAGGCCATTTTGATATGGAATGCCGCACAGCTGCTTGTGTAACGTGGGATTGGGAATCTTCTGTTCATTGAGCAGTGTTGTAATGTGCTGCTTGCCGTTTCCCTCAAGATAAAGCGAAAAAATTTTGCGCACAACCGCAGCGGCCTCCTCGTCGATCGCAAGCTTGCCCTTTTCGGTCGGATGCTTTTTATAGCCGTAAACCGGAAAGCCTCCTATATAATATCCGTGCTTTCTTTTGTTGTCGAATACCGCCTTAATGTTGTCCGACAGATCCTCGAGATACCACTCGTTGATAAGCCCGTTGATCTGTCTCGTCTTTTTGCTGCCTTTAACCTCGGTGTCCACATTATCCACAATTGCGACAAAACGTATTCCCCACCGGATAAAATGCCCGTGTATATACTTCTCCACAATCTCCATATCGCGTGTGAAGCGCGACTGTGTCTTGCACAGCACGATATCAAATTTGTGCTCTCTCGCGTCATTGATCATTTTATTGAACTCGACTCGGTCCCGGTCAATTCCGCTGCAATCCTCATCGCAATAAATCCCAAAGATCTCCCACCCGTGATCAATCGCGTATTGTTCGAGCAGCGATTTCTGGTTTTGAATGCTCTCGGATTCAGTTTGTCTGTCCGCATCCTCCTTGCTCAATCTGCAATAGAGCGCAGCTTTCATCTCTGGACCTCCCCGGCGCTTCAACAGCTTGAACTGTTCACACAATTCATCATCCTTTGCGAGTGCAAAATGCGCACATCATGCATTTCGCAGCTTTGCTTTCAAATATTCCGCAATAATTATCCGAACCGCCCTGCGCAGTGCTTCGGCGTCATCACTCTTGAAATATTCTTTCACTTTCGTTTTTACCTCACTCACGATAATTTCACCTCACCCAATGTGCTGAACCAGATATGGCTAACAACGACAGTTCCGTCCATTTAAAAGGGACTTTGCTGCTGACAAAGCTTGAAAAATACCATCACTGCTCTTAAAGCAAGATTCTTCGCAGCGTTCTTAATGACAACCTTTGCGGTTTGTTTATGGATAGCACCAAAACGCACAAAAAATGCCTACTTAATGTATAAGCAAGCGAATGGTATTTAATGTATACAGTGCTGCAAATGTATGTCTTCCACAAAAGGCGGCACCGCGTCACTCAAGACACGGCGCAAACCCATGCAGGACACCATTCGCTTTTTATGTCGCGGCGCGGCATCCCTTTGCCTGTTTTTTGAGGCGCTATGCAAATTCTCTGCCACCATTTTTAGCTCGAAGGTGTCGCGGTCGGATTTCAGCCCCACCACGACGATATATTTGCTTGTGCCATGCTCGCTCTTTGCTCATTCCATAGATTTCACCGCCAACATCTTTTTCCTGAAACGCTGTTTTTTATAGATGGCGCGGGGTTTGCCCGCAAACATTTTTGCTTTTCGGAATTTCAACTTTGCGCACTCCCATCACACGTCCTCGACCCATCAATTCCTGGTGCGGGACAACGTGTGGTCTCCCTGTACGACACGCTCGATTGCGCGGCACTCGAGCAGGATCTGCCAAGATTGCGCGCGCTGTTTTCCGCAAACGCGGCACTGCACGAGCGCTCGGGACGGTTCATCGCGGCTGCGGGTTCGCTTTACGGCGATTCACTGCGCACCGCGCGCGGGTGTGTTCTGCTAAAAAAAGCTCGTCGCTATGCATCGTCGCTCGCCTCGCGTACGCTTCCCTCCCTCGGACCGTTTACCGGTCGGGAATCACTTCGATTTGCAAGCGCCATAACCCCGCTCGGCGTGCACAGCTATGCCGCCTGTAACGCCAAACACTGTGAACAGGTATACGTGTTTGACGATCGATTTGGCGCGCTTGCGGGAGAGTTTTTGTCAACTATCCGCGATTCGGCAATCGCTGGCGGATACGATGTAACTGTGTGCCGAAGCTTTCTCGCGCCGTATGAGCGCATTGAGGCAGTTTTTGTCGATTCCGAATCACTCTGCTTCATTTCGAGCACGGCTCTTTCCGGGGTTCTGCCCGAAGGCGCTGTCCGCGTGCGCGAGAGCCGCTTTTACGACGCCGCCGCACTCTCTGCTGTTGAACGGCGACTCGCATTTTCAAAAAAAGCGATGCTTGCATTGCTGGGGCAGGCTGCGGAACTGATGGCTGAGGCGAAAGCGGTGCATGACGAAATCGAAAGCATCTACACTCCCCGTGTCAATTTTGAACAGGTGCGCACCCATGAAACTGCACTTTGTGAGATGTTGGGTCTTTAACCTGTCTTTCGCATTTACACGATTTATGCCGTTAAGCTGACTCGCTCAACGCCACGAGCCTGTCAGCTTTTTCTGTCACTGCACAACTCAAAACAATTTTTCTTCAGTCTCTCGATACATGCCTCGGATTTGCAGCGCTTCTTCGTTTTCTTTAAACGCACTGCCAATCTTTGTGATATGTCGTTTACAATTGTCCCATATAAAGCTATAATTTGTTTATTGAAACAAGGGATGTGATAAAATTGTCAGCTTCAAAAGTGTATTTCACAGATATGAGCACCTCGATGAAAGAGAGTCTGCCCGACAAGCTCGGTCGGCTAATCGACGCTGCGGGTATCGGCGACATTGATTTCAAGGACAAGTTTGTCGCGATAAAAATTCATTTCGGCGAACGGGGAAACCTTGCCTACCTGCGGCACAACTACGCACGCATGCTGGTGGACAAGATCAAAAAACTCGGCGGAAAGCCATTTTTGACCGACAGCAATACCCTTTATGTCGGCAGCCGCACCAATTCGCTCGATCATCTCGACTGCGCGCGCGATAACGGCTATTGTTACTCGACACTCGGCTGCAACGTGATAATCGCCGACGGACTCAAGGGGAACGATGAGATTTTGGTTCCCTTGAACGGCGAATGCGTCAAAGAGGCAAAAATCGGCGCCGCAATAATGGATGCCGACATCGTCATCTCCCTCACACATTTTAAATGCCACGAATCGGCGGGAATCGGCGGCGCACTCAAAAACCTCGGAATGGGCAGCGGCTCACATGCGGGCAAGATGGAGATGCACTATTCAGGAAAGCCTCGTGTCAAAACCGAGATGTGCGTCGGCTGCGGCCGCTGCGCAAAATCATGCGGACAGAACGCGATAGAACTTGAAAACGGCAAGGCGAGAATCACCGAGCGCTGTGCCGGCTGCGGGCGCTGCATCGGACAGTGCGCGCTGCACGCCATCGTTCCGACCGATGGGACCTCCACAGACCAGCTCAACAAACGCATGGCAGAGTACACCCTCGCGGTAGTTCAGGGCCGTCCGAATTTTCATATAAGCCTTGTAGTCGACGTCTCCCCTTACTGCGACTGCTATTCCGTCAACGATCTTCCCATTATCCCCGACGTTGGCATGTTTGCGTCCTTCGACCCTGTGGCGATTGACAAGGCATGCGCCGATACTGTGAACCTTCAACGCCCACTTTCAGGTAGCATGCTCGATCGAGCCTCGCGCGAAGACTGTGATGACTGCTTTCATGCTATCGCCCCGGGCAGCAACTGGCTCGGATGCCTCCAACACGCTGAAAAGCTTGGTGTCGGAACTCTGGATTATGAGCTGGTGACAATCAAGTAACTCCGGCTGTGCATATCACAAAATCAATCCCCGACGCGATGAACTGGCTCACAAGGCATCGTGTCGGGGATTGTTATTGCGATTTTAACTTTAAATCTCTGCGCCAGTGCGCTTTCCGGCATTCCAGCACACTGAGATTGTTGCGAAAATTTCAGCACCTTTGTCATTTTTATCGCTGCATCCTGCGCTCAAAATTTGAATTATCTCCGGTCTCTCGCGATTCCAAAACACGCGGCGACTTCGTCAAGTTCCTTCCCGCTCATGACCTGATTTTTTGCAAAATCAGATTTATACATGCCATCACATATGTGTCGTCATAGACGACGTTCGGGACTCTGAATTACAACGATATTTCAGCTGCATTCAAACTTCTCTCTCGCGATTCCAAAACACGCGGCGAATTTGTCAAGTTTCTTCCCGCTCATGACCTGATTTTTTGCAAAAATCGGATTTATACATGCCATCACATATGTGTCGACATAGACGACGTCTCGTATTGCCGACACCCGGCGCGCTACCTCTTTTTAAAAACCGAATTTTTTATAGAGATGCACCGCCCGGGCATTGTCAACACGCTCAACTCCATCCGAACCAGCATCAGCCAATTATCGGAGGCATCGAGCAGCGCTGCCACTCGCGCGTTGCCTGTCCAACAGCCTTGATAGTCGGCGTGCACCATAACTGCGATCTCGCCGACATGGCGCGTTCGCCGCGCGCCGCACAGCAGTGTTGCCGTCGCGGCGACAAGTTCCTTTCCGCCTGCCTTATCCGCAATCGCGACAAACTGATGGTGCACGGAATCACACGGCGCAAGCCGGATATATTTCTCTGTCTGTGCCTTTCTCTCAGGCGGAATCACAAGAAAATTTACTCACACGCCGCTCATTGATCTCAAGCGCGTTCACAGCCCGGGCATCGGACAGTGCAGATAGGTCTGCATCTCACTCCAACTCCTTTAGCCACAGCGCGGCAGAGGCGTCGCTCGGCATCTTCCAGTCCCCTCGCGGGGAGAGAGCCACCGATCCGACTTTTGGCCCGTCGGGAGAGCATGATCGTTTAAACTGACTGTTGAAAAAGCGTCGATAAAACACCGCGAGCCACTTCTTTATTGTTTTTTCGTCGTAATCTCCCGCAAATGCAAGCGCAGCAAGACGCAATATCTTGCGCGGTGGGAAGCCATAGCGAATCGCATAATACAAAAAGAAATCGTGCAGCTCGTATGGTCCAACCACAGCCTCGGTCTTCTGCGTCACTTTGTTTCCGTCAGACGGCAGCAGCTCGGGGCTGACGGGGGTGTCGAGCACGTCAAGCAGCACCGCTCGCAATCTATCGTCACTGCAACTTTCGGCACAGTGCAGCACGAGATGCCGCACAAGCGTCTTGGGAACAGACGCATTTACGCCGTACATTGACATCTGATCGCCGTTATATGTGCACCAGCCGAGAGCGAGCTCGGATAGATCTCCCGTGCCGACCACAATCCCACCCCTGAGATTTGCGATATCCATCAGCACCTGCGTGCGCTCGCGCGCCTGAGCGTTCTCAAGCGTCACGTCGGGCGTCGTGCCGTCGTGTCCGATATCGGTGAGATGCTGTTTCACCGAAGCCGTGATATCCACACTTGAAAACTCAACGCCGAGCCTCTCGCACATCTTTTGCGCGTTGCTTTTGGTGCGCTCAGTGGTTCCGAAGCACGGCATTGTCACAGAGATGATCCCCCGCGCGCTTCGTCCGAGAGACGCAAACGCACGCGATGTGACGAGCAGTGCAAGCGTTGAATCCAGCCCTCCTGAAACCCCAAGCACAGCTGTGCGGCAACCGATGTGCTCAATGCGCCTCGCAAGACCGATGCTTTGAATATTCAAAATGTCCTCGCAACGCTCGTCGCATTCAGCACTGTCGCTCGGAATAAAGGGAAAACGGCGAAACTTGCGCGTCAGCTCAAGCTTTTTTACGCCGAGAGTAAAATCGACGAAAATATAGTCGCCCTCCGCGTTGTCCCGAACCGAGGTGCTCCTGCGCCGCTCGAACGCAAGCCGACTTAAATCTATCTCGGTCTCGCACAGCCCTTCTTTAAAGGGCAGACTCTCTGCGAGCATAACTCCGTTTTCGGCAATGATATTGTGCGCGGAAAACACGGAGTCGGTTGTCGACTCGCTTTGCGGCGCGTTGCAATAGATATATGCTCCGACATTCCTGGAACTTTGGATTTTGACAACGTCGCGGCGGAAACGAGCCTTGCACACAAGCTCGTCACTGGCACTCGGATTTGCGATTAGCGTCGCGCCCGCAAGGGAATGGCGTCCCGAGGGTGGCTCGGTCACAAAAAGATCCTCACATATCTCGATTCCCAGTACAAACTCGGGCAAATTCACACAGCGAAAGAGCACCTTTGTCCCGAACGGCACGCGCGCGCCGCAAATCTCGATAATTCCGTTTTCGGACGGGGCTTTTGAAAAGTGGCGAAGCTCATAAAACTCGGCAAAATTCGGAGGATAGCTTTTGGGCACAACACCGAGCACTCGTCCGTTTGCCATAACGGCAGCCGCATTATAGAGCTTTCCGCCGCAGCACACCGGACAGCCTGCAACGACAACTGTGTCGAGCGTTTCCGTGAGCTTTGCGAGCGCCGCAACAGAGCGCTCTGCACCCTCGAGCAGCGACTGTTGCAAGAATAGGTCGCCGCAAGTGTACGACGTCACACATAACTCGGGCAGAACTATCAGCGATGACCCACGCTTTGCAGCGGCGTTGATAGCCCCCGCCAGCCTGTCGAAATTAAAATCGCAATCGGCAACTCTCATTTCGGGGCTGCTTGCCGTCACGCGTAGAAATCCGTCTTTCATTGTCTGTTCCTCGCAAATTTTTATTGGTACGCTCTGAACCTTACACGCTGATTTCTCTGTTTACGCAGTTATTATACCATAACTTCGCTCAAATTATGGTATAATTGTCAGGTAAAAGTCCGTTGCTTTCGCTCTGAGCGGTCGGTTGTTTGTTGCTGCGACAGCGCCATTTTGCAGTTATTGTGCCATTTAATCTCCCGCGTATTAAGATCGAGCACACACTTCGCCACTCTGTTGTTCGACATCCGATATTTCCCGCGAATATTGTTTATCGCTACTTTAAAAATCACCCGCTTTCTATCAGACAGTTCAGTAATTCCTGCTTGCGATTGCAATAAATCCATATATTTCGCAACGAGTTCAAATTATCTTCACATAAACAAGCTATATTTAATCATTGAAATTCCGGCAAAGGGGACGCGCATGTACAACATTCTCATCGTGGACGACGAGCCCAATATACGCGATATTGTCAAAAAATATGCGGCATTTGAAGGTCACGCGGTCGTCGAGGCGAGGGACGGGCTCGAGGCTGTCGGGCTGTGCGAAAAAACCAAATTTGACGTCATAATTCTCGACGTTATGATGCCCGAACTCGACGGGTTTTCGACCTGCCGCGAGCTGCGCAAATTTTGCGACACACCGATTATCATGCTCTCCGCACGCGGAGAGGAGTATGACCGCATTCATGGCTTTGAGCTGGGCGTTGACGATTACGTCTCAAAGCCGTTCTCCCCACGAGAGCTGATGATGCGCGTCGCGGCGGTTGTCAAGCGCGCCTCGGGAGTCTCGCGCGAGCGCGATATTTATGACTTTAAAGGCCTACATGTGGATTTCACCGCCCGCTCGGTAACGGTTGATGGCGCGCGCTGCGACCTGTCACTCAAAGAGAGCGAGCTGCTTTTCTATCTAATCAAAAACCGCGGCAGAGCGCTCACACGAGACATGTTGCTTCGCGAGGTGTGGGGATACGATTTTTACGGAGACGACCGCACTCTCGACACTCACATCAAACTGCTACGAAAAAAGCTCTGCGAATACAGCTGTTGCATCGTGACTCTGCGCGGGGTGGGATATCGCTATGAAGAAGCATAAATACACGCTTACAATTCGTATGTTTCTGAGCTTTCTTGCATTCTCGGCATTAATACTCATAGTTATGTGGCTATGCCAAACTATCTTTCTCACGCGTTTTTACCGCTCGGTGAAATTGCAGCTTGCCAACGAGGCTGTCTCAAGCGTCGTGTCGCGGCTTGCGGATTACGACGATCTCGAAGCTGAATTGCGCGAAATCTCCGATTACTTCGGTGTTAACATCGCAGTTTACGACGGAACTCTGCAACGAGTTGCGTGTGTTGAATCGATATCGCGCGGCTCACTAAATCGGCTGCGTGGCGCAGATGTTGCAAGACTCCACCGCGCCGCGCTCGACAACGGGGGTTCTCTCACCGAACACTGGGAGGATATTTCTCCCGAAAAGCCGCTTAACGTATTCGACAATACCCCTGCACCCGACCTTTCTGCCGAATCCGACGGCTATAATAGAAACTCCTCCCGATACGAAAGCCTGCTCACCGTCGCCGTTGTGACGAGCGATTCCGGCATGCAAAACACTGTTATACTCAACACTGTGCTCACACCGCTCGGCGAAACGGTTGACACTTTGAATCTTCAGCTTATATACATTTCGATCGGAATCATCCTGCTCTCACTCGCGCTCTCTCTCATAATGGCAAAAACCATCTCGCGTCCCATCGTCAGCATGAATGCCATCGCGAGTGTTCTCGCAAGCGGAGACTACAACGTGCAGTTCAGCACAGACAGCGGATGCCGTGAGATAGATGAGCTTGCAAACTCGCTGAACTATGCGACGGCGGAGCTCTCTCAGGTGGACAGGCTGCGAAGCGAGCTCATTGCCAACATCTCACACGACCTGCGCACGCCTCTCACGATGATTACCGGATACGGTGAGATCATTCGCGATATCCCCGGAGAAAACACACGCGAGAATATTGACATAATCATCAACGAAGCGAAGCGCCTGTCTGCTCTTGTCAGCGACGTCATGGATCTCTCGCGTTACCGCGCCGAAACTCAGCCCTTGCGGATAGCGCCGTTTTCGCTCACCGACACTATAACCCAGATCATTGGCACCTTCTCAAAATTCACTGAACAGGAGGGCTATTCCATAGCATTTGAACACGAGGATAACCTTGTTGTGGACGCCGATGAAGTTATGATAGGGCGTGTGATTTACAATCTGATTGCAAACAGCATCAACTACACCGGAAATGACAAGGCCGTGCGCGTGCGCCAGCTTCGCGAGGGGACATTTGCCCGAATAGAGGTAATTGACAGCGGCGACGGGATTGCCGAGGAAGACCTGTCCCATATTTTCGAACGCTACTACCGCTCGACGGCCGCACACGTGCGCCCCGCCGTCGGCACAGGACTGGGGCTGTCCATAGTAAAATCGGCGCTCGACGCACACGGCGCGCCTTTTGGCGTGACCACATCCAAAGGACATGGCAGTGTCTTTTGGTTTAATCTTAAGCTGCACGAAGATTGACAGCATGTCATTTCTTCAATTTATATAAAAAAGAAGCGCACCTAAGGCCTTTACCTGATAAGAATATTTCAACCTTTTAAAATTTGCCGTCGGATTTTGAAGTCCTACGGCTTTTCTCTGCCCTAAACCTTGCCGACAACGTTAAAGCAAACATCAAAGGCTCATCCTGTCCGTACCTCTTAGCATGTCATTTGGAAATACCATAACAGTATTTGCTTTAACAATGGCACAGGCTTTGTCCATACGGTGTTTTGATAGGTCGTTTCACAACTCTATTCCTGCACCTATATCGCCTATTTGCGATAAATCTCAATGCTTATACAGCATAAACGCGCTGTGGTATACTGAACACAAAAAACATACTGCATTTATAACTTAGGTGTAAAGGAGTAACTTTTATATTTGCTCGAGTAGAGAAATTCTGAATCTTGGGGAGGTGCTGCAATGACTGAAAGAGAGAAAATGTTATCTGGCCAACTGTATAATTGTGGAGACACTGAGCTGTTAACACAATGGTATAAGGCCAAAAATCTTATGCGTGATTATAATCAGACCGACGCAGAAAATACCAGGGAAAAAGACCGCATCTTAAAAGAGCTGCTTGGTGGAAGAGGTTCAAATCTGTGGATTACTGCTCCGTTTTTTGTGGATTACGGAAACAATATATACTTTGGAAACAACTGCGAAGTCAATATGAACTGCACTTTTTTAGATGACAATAAAATTATTATCGGAGATAACGCCCTTATTGCGCCCAATGTTCAAATATATACTGCATTGCACCCAACCAATTTCCTTTCACGTTTCGGCAAACCAAATGAAGACGGTTCTTTTGCGTTTTGTAAAACCCGGACTTCGGCGGTGGTTATAGGCAACAATGTTTGGATTGGAGGTGGGGTAATTGTCATGCCAGGAATTACTATCGGTGATAATGTTGTGATTGGCGCCGGAAGTGTTGTTACGAAGGATGTCCCAAGCGACGTGATTGCTTATGGGAATCCCTGCCGAGTGATACGAGAAAACAAGTGAGTTCTTGTAAAACTAATGAGCAATTGGCCATTCATTACCCCATTTGCTTCTTTACGAGGGTAGCTGAGATAATCCATATAATCAATACCGCCATACTGATTTTCAAGTCAGTATGGCGGTATTGTCAGTTGCAAATCAATTTTGCCATCATAATTTCATCGGCTATCATTGAGCTGTAACGCGAAACGCTTCTGGTTTTCGTAAGCATCCTTATTGCGAAGAGCCAGGCTGCGCTTCTTTTCTTTTGTGCCTATCTCAAAGACACGGCTTAACGACCGCCGTTACCATTCTTTTTGCCGGATACAGCTTTTTTGTAGCCGCCTGTCTGTCCTTTGCCTGCACCGCCCTTGTATCCGCCGCTCTTTGCGGCTGAGCCGCCTTTGTACCCGCCGCTCTTTGCGGGTGAATCGCTCTTGTATCCGCCGCTCTGACTCGCTGAGCCGCCCTTGTATCCCCCGCTCTTTGCGGGTGAATCGCTCTTGTATCCCCCGCTCTGACTTGCTGAGCCGCCCTTGTATCCCCCGCTCTTTGCGGGTGAATCGCTCTTGTATCCGCCGCTCTGACTTGCTGAGCCGCCCTTGTATCCCCCGCTCTTTGCGGGTGAATCGCTCTTGTAGCCCCCGCTCTGACTCGCTGAGCCGCCCTTGTAACCACCGCTCTGACTCGCTGAGCCGCCCTTGTACCCGCCGCTCTGACTTGCTGAGCCGCCCTTGTACCCACCGCTCTTTGCGGGTGAATCGCTCTTGTATCCCCCGCTCTGACTCGCTGAGCCGCCCTTGTACCCGCCGCTCTTTGCGGGTGAATCGCTCTTGTATACGACGCTCTTTGCGGGTGAATCGCCCTTGTAGCCACCGCTTCGGCCTTCGGTGCTTTTTTTCCTGTATGAGCCCTTTGAATCGTTGTTTTTGTGCTGTGCGGGATTTCCTTTGCGTGGTTTTCTTTCTCCCTGCGCATGAGCTTGTCCGCTCCCATGGTAGGAAGCCTGCGCATCGGGCACAAGGCATTCAATTCCGGGTCCTATCAAATCAATCCGACCCGCCGCACGTAACGCCGCTCTGATAGTCGGCGCGTTTTCGCGCTTGTAGTATTGCAGCAACGCGCGCTGCCACTTTTTGTCCTCGGGCGCTCGCGGCACAAACACTTTGTCCATCGACATGGGGTCAATCCCGGTGTAAAACATGGCAGTCGAAATCGTGCCGGGCGTCGGGTAAAAATCCTGCACCTGTTCCGGTCGCAGCTTATCACGTTTGAGGCAGATTGCAAGTTCAATTGCATCCCGCAGCGTGCTGCCGGGGTGTGAGGATATCATATACGGCACAAGATATTGCTCCTTGCCCGCAGCCTGTGTCAGTTCATAAAACCTCTTTTTGAATTTGAGATACACATCATAGTGAGGTTTTCCCATAAGCGCGAGCACACTGTCGCAGCAGTGCTCAGGTGCAACCTTTAACTGCCCGCTCACGTGATACTTCACAAGCTCTCTGAAACACGTCTCATCGGGATCTTCAATCAAATAATCAAACCTCACCCCCGAACGCACAAACACCTTCTTCACGCCGGGCATCGTGCGCAGTCGGCGCAGCAGCTCGACATATTCTGTGTGATCCGGCTTCACCGAGGGACACATCTCGGGTGATAAGCATCTTCTGTCGCGGCAAAGACCCTGCTCGCGCTGCTTTTCGCAGGAGGGCTTGGTGAAGTTTGCCGTCGGGCCGCCGACATCATGAATGTAGCCCTTCCAGCCCGGAAGAGAGATGAGAGTTTGCGCCTCTCTAATCACGGAATCTGAAGTTCGCGAGGTGACCGCACGCCCTTGGTGATATGCAAGTGCACAAAAATTGCACGCGCCGAAGCATCCGCGATTGTGCACGAGCGAAAATTTGACTTCTTCAAGCGCCGGAACACCGCCGAGCGCGTTGTATCTGGGATTCCATTCCCGCATATAGGGAAGCTCATATATCGCGTCGAGTTCCACTCCGTCAAGCGGTGGCTGCGGAGGATTTTGAACGACAATTTTTGTGCCGTGACGCTGAATCACTGTCTTGCCCCGAACGGCGTCGTGCTCCTGCTGCTGTATGCGGCAGGCAATCGCATACTGGCGCTTTCCGCTGTCTGTCGCCTCTTTGACCAGCTCAAAAGATGGGCACTCGGCGCATGGCCGCGGCGTATAATCATGCGTGTCAATGGCAAAGCATGTCCCTTTGATGTCGTTGATGTCACCAATAGGCTCTCCGTTTGCCAAGCGTCGCGCTATCTCGACACAGGCGCGCTCTCCCATACCGTACATGAGCAAATCTGCGCCGCTCTCGATCAATGCGGACTGCCGCACGTCGTCGTCCCAGTAATCATAGTGCGCGAAGCGGCGAAGTGAAGCTTCAAGCCCCCCGATCGCTATCGGAACGTCGCCGAAAAGTCTGCGCGCAGCAGCACAATAAACAAGCAGCGCACGATCGGGCCGTGCCCCCGATTTTCCGCCGGCTGTGTAGGAATCTTCCGAGCGGCGCCGCTTGGCGGCAGTGTAGTGCGCCACCATCGAATCGAGATTGCCCGAGTTGATAAAAAATCCGAGCCTCGGCCGCCCAAATTCACTGAAATCCACATCCGATTGCGGCTGCGATATTATCCCAACAGAAAACCCGGCTGCCTCGAGCACTCGACTTATTATAGCTGTTCCGAAGCTGGGGTGATCAACATAAGCATCACCCGTTATAATCGCAATGTCGCAGATCTCATGTCCTGCGGCGCGCAACTCCTTTTGTGTCATTGGCAAAAACGGCATCCTTTACCTCCGCGCTCTTTCGAGCAGCCGACCATTATTATTTGTGTATATTTCACTATAACCGATATTGGAATAGAAATCTTGTTTTTTGCTCTCTTCATCGATTCCGTCTGCCAGCCACACGTAACGTGCGCCGCAATCGAGACTTCCGGAGTTTGCTGTCACAATGTCGCTGTAGTAATTTATTGCAAGACCCGCGGGAAGCGCGAGCAGGGTCTTGTCAAGCGTGAAGCTGACCACGGTATTGTCCCATCTGCTGTTTTCCGCACTCACTGTCATAACGTCGTACAGTTCCTCTGCTGTTGTTTCAATCATCTCGATGACAGCGCGTTTGGGAAAGCGGTTTGCGTCATAGCTGTCGTCGAGATACCTCCATGCAAACGGGAAAATCATGGCAAGCAGCGAGAGCAAAACCAAGGCAGGCCTCTTATCGTACTGTGCCGCTATCAAAAACAGCAGCGCAATGACTCCGCAAAACATCGAGCGGCTGTAATTGTCAATATTGGTGGGATACAGCAGTGCAAACGCCAAAATATACAGAGAGATAAGCGCAAATGCCGATAGAGTTATCTTTTGCTTTTCTGTGTGCCTTCCGCCGTTTTTAAACAATTCGCGAACAAACAGCACAGCTGTCCCCGCTGCCGCAGCATAAAATACAGCACGGGCAAATAAAGTGTATTTTATGGCATATACGGCGCTTGAAATCGAGCAGATTGCTGCAAAAGCACAAAACATAGCCTTTCTTTTTTTGCTCGCCCCTACGGGAGAAAGCGCCTCCTTGCACATGAGCGCCGTTATGATAAAGAAAAGCACCCACATAAAAGCAATTGTCGTAAAGTAATATGGATCTTTAGCATATTCGCCGGCCCACGACACCGAAAGAGGCACATCTTCGAGCACCCTCGCCTCAAGATATCCAAAAAAAGGCACGAACAATCTGGGAAAGCTCGCCCTAAGGTAGGAGAGGAACACCTCTGTTCGAGAAAGCCCCTCTCTCCAAAATGGTGCGGAGGTCGCACCCGACAGCCACATCGCAAAACCGCCAGCCACACCAGCTGCGCCGAGCGCGCCGAGCGAACGAGCCCATGGTTTTAATCGATCCAGAACGAGGTAAATCAAAACCGGAACAAAAACAGCATGCGGGGCGTGAAGCAGCGCCCCGGTGAGAGCGGCAAGGGGAGTCGCGATATATTTAAACATAGCCGTAGCCCCTCCACGCGCAAGCTTTACGACCATTCCTGAAAGCAAAATTCCAACTGCATAGCGCAGGGTCTCCGCCATCGAAAACACAGTATAGTTGGTAAGCGTGGCCGCAAAAAGACAAATTGCAGAAATTAGCAACAGATCTTTTTCTCTCGCTGAAGTCATTTTGGCAAATGCAAATATCGCAAGCGTTATGAAGATTATGTTCGCAACGACCATCACTCCATACCCTTGACCGAAAACGGACATCACAAGCGCATAGGGAAGCGAACTTGCAATTCCCCACGGTCCTGCCGTTCCGAGCGCTGCGTGAGTGCCGTTGTAACCGAAATATCCAAGCGGTCGTCCAAATTCCGCAACCGCTTTCACCTGAGTGTACCAGAGCACTTCGTCGGTAGCCACAGGCATCGCTCTGAAAATATTCAGGCCATACCCTTTCAATGCACAGGTCAATACCGCCGCAATGAGCGGTGATAAACACGCCAGCGCGAGGCAAAAGCGATATCTCCAATTTGCATTGCTATCCGACAAAACTTTCATCATTTTGAGCATTTCCTGTTTGTTGAATTTATCCACTCAATGTTTTTAAAATTCGCACCACACGTTGGTCATCCTCGAGCGAATTGATTTTATTATAACACATGAATTAATGACATAAGCTGCCATAAACGCAGTTCGAGCATATATATTTTTCCGCCATTTAGAATCGGCAAAACCCGCAGACATTCGTCTGCGGGTTTACTGTTACAGCAACAGATTAAACAAGCTCTATAATCGCCATTTCGGCGGCATCGCCGCGACGGGGACCGATGCGGACAATTCTCGTATATCCACCCGGACGCTCGTTATACTTCGGCGCGATTTCATCGCACAGTTTCTTCGCGACGGCTTCCTTAGTGATGTAGGAATAAATCCTGCGTTTTGAATGCAGGCTCGAATCCTTGGCTGTCGTTATCATTTTTTCCGCCACCGAGCGAACCTCTTTTGCCCGCGTGACAGTCGTCTCTATCTTGCCGGTCTCAAACAGATAGGTCACCATCGCACGCAGCATAGCCTTGCGCTGGTCGCTCGTTCTGCCGAGTTTTCTCATTGGGGCCATAGCATCTCACTCCTTTATGCGTTTTACATATCATTCGTCGTGGGAGGTGAACTCGAAGCCGAGCGTGCGAAGCTTTCCGGTTACCTCTTCGAGCGATTTGATGCCGAGGTTTCTCACCTTCATCATATCGTCCTGCGACTTGTTGATAAGGTCCTCAACGGTGTTGATGCCAGCTCTTTTTAGACAGTTAAAGCTGCGCACCGACAAATCGAGTTCCTCAATTGTCATCTCGAGCACCTTTTCCTTGGTCTTCTCGTCTTTCTCAACAAGGATTTCTGTTTCGAGAATGTCCTCTGAGAGATTCATGAAAAGCGTCAGGTGTTCGCAGAGCACTTTGGCTCCGAGAGAGACCGCCTCCTTAGCGGAGATGGTTTTGTCGGTCTTGATTTCGAGCGTGAGTTTGTCGTAATCGGTAATTTGACCCACGCGGGTATTCTCAACCGTGTAGTTGGCCTTGAGCACGGGTGTATATATGCTGTCAACCGGAATGACGCCTATGGACCCTGCGACATTCTGCTTGTTTCGATCGGAACTGACGTAACCGCGACCCTTGTCAAAGGTGAGTTCCATGACAAACTTTGCGCCTTTTCCGAGCGTTGCGATGTGCCAGTCAGGATCGAGAATTTCAAACTCGCTGTCTTCCTTGATGCTTCCGGCGGTGACCTCGCACTCGCCCTCTGCTTCTATGAAGACTGTCTTGGGACCCTCACAGTGGAGCTTTGCAGTAATTCCCTTGACATTGAGCACTATTTCTGTGACGTCCTCTTTGATTCCCTCTATCGTCGAAAACTCGTGCAATACGCCGTCTATTTTGATAGAACGGGCAGCAACTCCGGGCAGAGACGAGAGCAGCACGCGGCGCAGCCCGTTCCCGAGCGTTGTACCGAAGCCTCTTTCCAGAGGCTCAATGACAAACTTGCCATACGAGCCGTCGGGCGACATATCGACGGTTTCAATCTTGGGCTTCTCTATAACTATCATCTAAAACCCTCCCTATGGATGGCGTTTTGCGGCCATCGTTTTTCGCTTGTCCCTTCGAACCCGTTTCTCGCTTTAAGCTTACTTGGAGTAGAGCTCGACGATGAAGTGCTCCTCGACCTCAAAGTCGATTTCGGAGCGCTCGGGCAGGTGGGAGACGGTCGCCGCCATACCGGCAGCGGGGACGTCAAGCCACACGGGCTTGGGACGCGCGCCGTTCGCCTCGATAGCGAGCTTTATCTTCTCGCACTCGGTGCTCTTAACAGCCACGACATCTCCTGCTTTAACGAGATAGGAAGCGATGTTCACGGTCTTGCCGTTCACGACAAAGTGACGATGCAGCACGAGCTGGCGCGCTTCCTTGCGTGAATTCGCAAAACCCGAACGATAGACAATATTATCTAATCTGCTCTCAAGGATTCTCAGCAGATTCTCGCCGGTCGCGCCAATCTGACGCTCGGCCATATCGAAATATTTAGCAAACTGACTCTCGAGCACGCCATAGTAACGTTTGGCCTTCTGCTTGGTGCGCAGCTGGATGCCGTACTCCGACGTTTTCTTGCGACCCTGACCGTGCTGGCCGGGACCATAGCTCCTGCGCGCGAACGCGCACTTGTCTGAATAGCAGCGCTCGCCTTTCAAAAAGAGCTTCTCGCCCTCTCGGCGGCACTGCCGGCAGACGGCGCCTGTATATCTTGCCATAAGCTTTTAACTCCTCCTGTTCGTTATACGCGACGTCTTTTGGGCGGGCGGCAGCCGTTGTGGGGAATGGGGGTAACATCCTTGATCATACTTACCTCCAGGCCGGTGGCCTGCAGGGCGCGGATTGCGGCTTCTCTGCCGGAACCGGGTCCCTTGACAAATACCTCGACCGTTTTCATGCCGTGCTCCATTGCAGCCTTAGCGGCAACCTCGGCAGCCATCTGCGCCGCGAACGGCGTTGATTTGCGTGAACCGCGGAATCCGAGACCGCCCGAGCTCGCCCATGAAATGGCGTTCCCCGTAACGTCTGTGATTGTAACTATCGTGTTGTTGAATGTGGACTGGATATGCGCAGCGCCGCGCTCAATGTTCTTGCGCTCGCGCTTTTTGCGCGTAACACCGCCCGTCGCTTTTGTAACTTTTTTTGTCTGCTTAACTGCCATTTTACGACCTACGCCTCCTTATTTCCTCTTGTTGGCTATCGTTCTCTTGGGACCCTTGCGGGTGCGCGCATTGGTCTTGGAACGCTGTCCGCGCACGGGAAGTCCCTTGCGGTGACGTACGCCGCGATAGCAGCCTATTTCGACAAGACGCTTGATGTCGAGTGCGACGTTCCTGCGAAGATCGCCCTCAACCGTGAGATTCTTGTCGATATAATCGCGAAGTTTTGCGAGATCGTCGTCCGTCAGATCTTTAACCCTGACATCGGGATTCACTCCTGTGCTCGCGATAATCTTTTGTGCGCAGCTGTCGCCGATTCCAAAGATATAGGTCAGTCCTATCTCAATCCGCTTGTCGCGGGGCAGGTCTACGCCGGCAATTCGTGCCATAATATCTCCTCCGGTTGTACTGAACTAACGCCTTAACCCTGGCGCTGTTTGTGTTTTGGATTTTTGCAGATAACCATAACTTTGCCATTACGCTTGATCACCTTGCACTTTTCGCACATGGCTTTCACGGAAGGTCTCACCTTCATGATATATACCTCCTGATTAGACGCTTTACTTAGAGCGCCAAGTAATTCGGCCCTTTGTAAGGTCATACGGCGACATTTCGACCGTCACCTTGTCTCCTGCGAGTATGCGTATAAAGTTCATGCGCAGCTTGCCCGAGATGTGAGCTTGAATTTTGTGCCCGTTTTGAAGTTCGACCAGGAACATTGCATTAGGGAGTATCTCTCGGACAACACCCTCTATTTCCAATACGTCATCTTTGGACAAGTTCAACCCTCCTTTGACGGTTTGCCGCCGCAATACCGTGCTTTTATCGCGGTATACAGTGCTTTGTCGCTTGTCATTTCCTCAAGCGCGAAAACATGCGCCGTCGCGCCGAGGTGCTTCAGATTTTTGCGTTTAGGCTTGCAGAGCTTCCTCAGATCACCGTCCGCCACGAAGGCGAACCCATCCTCTATGCTGAGCACGGCAAAGAACCGTCCCTTGTCGCGCCCCGATTTTGAAAGCGCCGCGCTGCCAATTTCAATGTTCATAACCATCGTCCCCTATTCCTGTGTCAGGATAACGGGTCCGTTATCGGTTATCGCTATCGTGTACTCGAAGTGTGCCGACAGACTTCCGTCACGAGTGACGACCGTCCAATCGTTGTCGAGCACCTCGACCTCCAAACCACCGGAATTCACCATTGGCTCAATCGCGATGGTCATTCCTGAAACCAGCCTCGCCCCATGTCCTGCGCGGCCGTAGTTCGGTACCTCCGGATCCTCGTGGAGCTTGTGTCCCACACCGTGCCCGACATAATCTCGGACAACTGAACATCCGTTTGCCTCAACGTAAGCTTGCACCGCATGGCCTATATCCCCGACACGATTGCCGGGAATTGCGACGGCAACAGCCCTTCTGAGGCTTTCGAGCGTAACATCGAGGAGCTTTTGCGCCTCAGCCGATATCGCTCCCACAGCGAAAGTAGCCGCGTTGTCGCCGGTGAAGCCGTGCTTTTGCGCACCGACATCGACACTCACAATATCGCCCTCTGCCAGCTTGTGCGAGTGATTTGGAATTCCGTGTATCACCTCATCATTGACGGAGACACACGCACTTTTCGGAAACCCGTTATAGCCGAGAAAGGTCGGGGTCGCACCCTGTGACAGGATGTAGTCGCGCACAGCGTCGTCAACGTCAGCGGTGGAAACTCCGACGGCGATGGCCTTCTTTGCGACCCTTAGTGCTCCGGCTGAGATCCGACACGCTTCTTTCATCGTCTCAATATCTCTTGCCGTTTTGAGAACTATCATTTTTTACTCCTCGAGAGAAGCGAGAATTGCACGGGTTATCTCCGCTATCTCGCCCTCTCCGGAAACATTGCGAAGGATACCTTTGGCCCCATAGTAGCTCTTGAGCTTCTCTGTGGTCTCATGATACACTCGCAGACGGTTTTTAACTGTCGATTCCTCGTCGTCACTGCGCGAGATGAGCTCTCCGCCGCACCGATCGCAGATTCCCTCTTTCGAAGGTTTCTTAAACTCTGTGTGGTAGGATGAGCCGCACTTTTTGCACGAGCGGCGTCCCGTTATGCGCGGGATAATTGTCTCATCAGGAACCTCAATATTTATAACTCGGTCAATCGTCACTCCCATGCTCTCGAGCGCATCGGCCTGTGCGGTCGTGCGGGGCACGCCGTCCAGAATAAAGCCATCTGCGCAATCCGGCTGTGAGAGTCTCTCGCTTATGATTCCGATTATCACATCATCCGGCACAAGCTCGCCCTTGTCCATAAAGGACTTGGCTTTGAGCCCCAGCTCGGTCTCGTTGCGAACAGCTTCCTTGAGTATGTTTCCGGTGCTTATTATCGGCACCGACAGCCTCTCGGCTACCACCTCAGCCTGTGTCCCCTTGCCTGCGCCCGGAGCACCTAAAAGTATCAGTTTCACGTTAACGTTCCTCCTATTCCAGGAATCCCTTGTGATGCCTCATGAGCATGTAGGATTCCAGCGTGTTGGAGATCTCGAGCGCGACGCCGACCACGATAAGCACCGAGGTGCCGCCGAGCGCGATGTTGATTCCCGTGATGTTAGCTATCAGTATCGGCAGTGTCGCCACCAAAATCAAGAAGACGCCGCCGATGAATGTGATTTTTGAAACAACGCGCGCTATAAAGTCTGAGGTCGATCTGCCCGGACGTATGCCGGGAATCGTACCCGAATTTTTGCGCAGGTCATTTGCCATCTGAACAGGATTATACTGCACCGCAACATAGAAGAAGTTGAATCCCATGATGAGCAGTGCGTAAATTACGGCGTAGGCCCAACCGCTCGTCTTGAACCAGCCGAGCACAGTGCCCCAGAATCCGGTGTATATCCCGAAGAAGTCGCGGATCGTACCGGGAACCGAGAGGAACGCCGAAGCAAAGATAACGGGCAGAACGCCTGTCATATTCACTTTTATCGGAATGTTAGTGGACTGGCCTCCGTACATCTTGCGACCGACAACACGTTTGGCATACTGCACCGGAATGCGGCGCTCGGCCGCCGTGACGGTCACAATGAGCACGAACATTCCCGCAAACATCAAAATGATGAGCGGCACCAACCAATAGAACATCGGCTGCGCGGGCTGCGCGACGCCGCCTTGTACCAACGTGCCGGCAGCAGCCTTAAAGTATGTCACAATCTGAGCGAACGCGTTGACGAGCCCTGCGATGATTCCGGTGAATATGAGCAGCGAAATTCCGTTGCCTATGCCCTTTGAGTCAATCTGCTCTCCTAACCACATGAGGAGCACTGCGCCGGCTGTGAAGCATCCGATTATGACAAACGCGGTGAATATACCTGCAAAGCCGTCTGTGTACATCAGCGCACCCTGGCGTTTGACGAGCAGATAGTAAATGGAGGCGAGCACCAGCGCTATGCCAATCGCGGAATATCTCGTGAGATTGTTGAGCTTGCGACGACCGTCTTCACCCTCCTTGGACCACCGCTCGAGAGCGGGGATAACCACCTGGAGCAACTGGATTATAATTGACGCATTGATGTAAGGGGTGACACCGAGAGCAAACAGTGTTGCCTGCGAGAAGCCGCCGCCCGTCATCAGGTCGAAGAAGCCGAATATCGTGCCTTCGGTGTTGAGCGAGGTCGCGAGCACACTCGCGTCAATAAATGGCACGACAATCGCGGCACCCAATCGGAAGATGAACAGTATGATAAGCGTAAAGATAATCTTTTTACGCAGATCGTCGATTTTCCATGCGTTTCTAAACGTCTGGAACATCGTTACATCACCTCGGCCTTTCCGCCGGCCTTCTCGATCTTCTCCTTGGCCGTCTCGGTGAACGCGGCCAACTGAACCGTGAGCTTTTTGGTCAGTTCACCGTTGCCGAGCACCTTGACGCCGTCAAGCGTCTTTTTGATGAGACCGGCGTCGAGCAAAGCAGTGACGTCGACAACTGCGCCGTCCTCAAAGCCGTTGAGATCGGCAATCTTTATCGTTGCGTATTTGGTCGCGAAAATGTTGTGGAAACCGCGCTTGGGGATACGGCGGACGAGCGGAAGCTGGCCGCCTTCAAAATATGCAGGCTTGGCTCCGGAACGCGCGAGCTGGCCCTTATGGCCTTTGCCGGCGGTCTTGCCGTTGCCCGAACCCGCTCCGCGGCCCTTGCGCTTCGGCGACGTGCTCGCTCCTATGGCGGGCTGCAGTTCGTTTAGCTTCATGAGCATTGCACCTCCTTATCCTTCGGTTACCTCGACCATATGGGAAATCTTCACTATCTTTCCGCGGGTCGCGGCGTTGTCGGGCTGGGTAACAGTATCGCCAATACGGCGAAGCCCGAGAGATTTTGCAGTGACTATCTGTTTGTCAAGACGTCCCACAAGACTCTTGGTGAGCCTTATCTTGATGGTCGTGACCGCGGCCTTTGCAGTTTCGCGCTTGGCAGCGGGACGGCTTTCCTTAACCTCTGCAACAGCAGCTTCGGTTTTGGGTTCAATCACAGCCTCTGCCGCAACTTTTTCGGCCGGTTTAGTCGCCTTTTTGGGGGCAGCGGCTTTTTTGGCGACGGGCTTTTTGTCCTCAGCGACGTCTGTCTTTTTCGCTGCTGGTTTTTTAACAGCCGCCGGCTTCTTTTCGGCCACGGAGGCCGTCTTTTTGGCAGTGGTCTTCTTTTCGGTGGCCGCCTCGTCGGCAGCTTTCTTTTCGGTTGCCATTATGACATTACCTCCTTTAGCCTAAAATTTCTTTCGGCGTTTTGCCGCGGACAGCGGCTACCTGCTGCACATCGCGCAGCGCGGTCAGACCGTCGAATGTCGCGCGAACAACGTTGTTGGGGTTGTTGGAGCGCAAGGACTTGGTACGAATGTCCTTTATGCCCGAAACCTCCATGACGGCGCGAACCGGACCGCCGGCAATGACGCCGGTACCGGGAGCGGCGGGCTTGAGCAGCACACTGCCCGCGCCGAACTTTCCGATTACCTCGTGAGGAATTGTCGTCCCCATGAGGGATATTTTTACGATATTTTTCTTGGCGTCCTCGAGCCCCTTGCGTATAGCCTCAGGGACTTCTCCGGCCTTACCGAGCCCGCAGCCGATTATGCCGTTTCCGTCGCCGACGACGACGAGTGCGGAGAACTTAAAGATTCGTCCGCCCTTGACCGTCTTTGCAACGCGGTTTATAGACACGACCTTTTCTTTAAGATCGAGCGTTGAAGCGTCCAGTCTTTCCAAATCCATGTCCTCCCCTTAAAACTTGAGTCCGCCGTCGCGGGCGCCCTCGGCGAGAGCTTTCACGCGGCCGTGATAAATGAAGCCGCCGCGGTCGAATACGACCTCGGTAATGCCGAGCTTTTGTGCCTTTTCCGCAATCGCCTTGCCGACTTTATTCGCGGCATCGGCATTGCCTGTGTAGCCCTCGATGCCCTTTTCAAGCGTTGAGGCCGAGCACAGGGTATTGCCGGTAACGTCGTCGATAAGCTGGGCATAGATGTGCTTAGAGGAGCGGAATACGTTAAGGCGCGGACACTCTTTTGTGCCGCTGATCTTGCCGCGCACACGCTTATGACGAAGCAGGCGCTGCTTGTTGCTGTCGCGTTTGGTAACCATAATGCTTCACATCTCCTTTCGCTATTCTTTTGTGCCCTTGCCGGCCTTGCCCTCTTTGTGGGCGACGAACTCTCCGGCATAGCGGATTCCCTTGCCCTTGTATGGCTCGGGCGGGCGTTTCTCGCGGATTTCGGCCGCAAACTGGCCGACCTTCTGCTTGTCAATTCCCGTAACTGTTATCTTGTTGGGAGCGGGGACTTCGACGACTATGTCGTCGTTATCGCTCATGATTACCTGATGTGAATACCCGAGGTTCATCACAAGATCGCTGCCCTGCTTGGCGGCGCGGTAACCCACGCCCTGAATTTCAAGATCCTTTTTGAAACCCTCGGTCACTCCGTCAACCATATTGCTGATAAGGGTTCGCGTGAGTCCGTGTAGCGAACGGTATTCCTTATCGTCCGAAGGACGCGAAACCGTCAACTCTCCGTTTTCGAGCTTGAGCTGCATCTTGGGCGAGAAGGCCTGAACGAGCTGGCCTTTAGGTCCCTTTACGGTAACGGTGTTTCCCTCGATTTTAACCTCTACTCCGGAAGGAATTGTTATCGCTTTTCTACCGATTCTCGACATATTGTTTTCCCTCCTTTACCAGACAAACGCCAGGACTTCGCCGCCTAAATTGTCGGCGCGTGCCTGCTTGTCTGTCATGACGCCCGCAGGCGTTGATACTATCGCGATACCGAGGCCCCTTAGAACCTTGGGCATCTTCTCGCAGCTCGCATAAATGCGAAGTCCGGGCTTGCTGACTCTGCGAATTCCAGTTATAGCCGATCGCTTGTCTTCGCCGTATTTGAGCGTCAGCTTAATGACGCCCTGCTTGTTGTCCTCTGTGACCTGCATTCCCTTAACGTAGCCCTCATCCACGAGGATTTTCGCTATCGCCTTTTTCAGGTTGGAAGCGGGAATGTCAACAGTGTCGTGCTTCGCGGTGCTTGCGTTGCGGACGCGAGTCAACAAATCGGCAATTGGGTCTGTGATATGCATACTGTTTCTCCTCCCTTTACCAACTGGCTTTTCTTACTCCGGGAATCTGGCCCTGATAGGCAAGTTCCCTGAAGCAGATGCGGCAAACTCCGTATTTGCGAAGATACGCGTGCGGACGGCCGCAGATCTTGCAGCGGTTATATGCGCGAGTTGAAAATTTCGCGACTGCCTGCTGCTTGTTTATCATTGATTTTTTAGCCATTTCGCATTACCCCCCGTTATTCCGCGAACGGAGCGCCGAGCTGTGATAACAGCTCTCTGCCCTCTTCGTCGGTTGCTGCGGTGGTGACGATGGCAATGTCCATGCCTCGCACCGCGTCGATTTTATCATATTCAATTTCGGGGAATATCAGCTGTTCCTTCAGACCGAGCGAATAGTTGCCGCGGCCGTCGAAGCTGTCTGCGTTGATTCCGCGGAAGTCGCGAACACGCGGAAGCGCGACGTTGAACAGCCTGTCGATGAACTCATACATACGTTCGCCGCGAAGTGTGACTTTCGCGCCTACGGGCATTCCCTCGCGCAGCTTGAAGTTAGCGACCGACTTCTTGGCGTTGCAAATAATTGCCTTCTGTCCCGTGATCTTTGCGAGGTCGCTGACAATGGCCTCCATGATCTTCGGGTTGTCCCTCGCTTCGCCGCAACCGACATTGACGACGATCTTGTCGAGCTTGGGGATCTGCATTACGCTCTTGTAGGAGAACTTTGTCATAAGAGCGGGTGCGATCTCTTTGTCGTAAAGTTCCTTGATTCTCGCTGCCATATTTTCTCCTCCCCGCTCAGAATGTCCCGCCGCAGCCCTTGTGCTTGCAGACGCGGACTTTTTTACCGTCCTTGTCGACCGCATGGCCGACGCGCGTCGGCTTGCCACACTTGGGGCATACCGGCATGACTTTACAGGAATAGAGAGACGCTTCGGCCTTTACCAGACCGCCCGCTTCGCCCTGCCTGCGCGGCTTGACATGTTTCGTTACGATATTCTGACCCTCGACGATAACTTTCTTCTCGTCGGGTGAGACCTGGAGCACCTTGCCCTTTTTTCCGCGGTCGCGGCCGGTAACTATCTGGACGGTGTCGCCGGTCTTTACATGAAGCTTATTCATTTATAGACCTCCTCAAAGAACTTCGGGAGCGAGCGAGAGGATCTTAAGATAATCCTTCTCGCGCAGCTCGCGCGCCACCGGCCCGAAAATACGGGTACCGCTCGGGTTTTTGTCGTCCTTGATGATAACTGCTGCGTTCTCGTCAAATCGGATGTAGCTGCCGTCATCGCGGCGCATGCCTTTTTTGCTGCGCACGATGACTGCTTTTATAACGTCACCCTTCTTGATAGAACCGCCGGGCGCGGCCTTTTTGACCGACGCCACTATCACATCGCCAATATTGGCGTACCTCCTGCGGGAGCCTCCCAGCACTCGAATGCACATGATCTCTTTCGCACCGGTGTTGTCGGCAACCTTGAGGTAAGTCTGCATCTGTACCACAGTACTTCCTCCCTATTTCGCTTTCTCGATGATTTGGACAAGACGCCATCTCTTATCCTTGGACAAGGGGCGCGTCTCCATGATCTTGACGCGGTCACCGACGTTGCACTCATTGTTCTCGTCGTGCGCCTTAAACTTGACGGTGCGCTTGATAATTTTTTTGTAGAGAGGGTGCTGAACGCTGTCCTCGATCGCAACGACAATCGTTTTATCCATCTTGTCGCTGACAACCTTACCGATGCGGGTCTTTCTCAAATTGCGCTCGCTCATTTATCCGTCCTCCCTCTCGCTGTTGCCGCTCTTGATCTCGAGAGCGCGCATAACGGTTTTGACTCGCGCGATGTCGCGCTTGACGTCCTTTATCTTTCCAGGATTCTCGAGCTGGTTAATCGCGTGTTGAAAGCGCAGGTTGAACAGCTCTCCTTTAAGATCGGCGAGCTTTGTCTCAAGCTCTTTTTCTGACAGCTTGCTGATTTCGGTCGCTTTCATCACTGCTCACCCCCGGTCTGCTCTTTCTTGACAAACTTGCATTTGATGGGAAGCTTGTGCGCCGCAAGACGAATTGCCTCGCGAGCCGACTCTTCGTCGACGCCGCCTATCTCAAACATCACGCGGCCGGGCTTTACAACTGCCACCCAGTATTCGGGACTGCCCTTGCCGGAACCCATGCGGGTTTCTGCCGGCTTTTCGGTGACGGGCTTATCGGGAAATATCTTGATCCAAACCTGACCGCCGCGCTTGATATAGCGCGTCATGGCGATACGGGCGGCTTCGATCTGGTTGGATTTAATCCAGCCGGGCTCAAGAGCCTGAAGTCCATACTCCCCGTAGGTCACCGTGTTGCCGCGAAGTGCCTTGCCCTTCATGCGGCCTCGGTGAACGCGGCGATATTTAACTCTTTTCGGTAAAAGCATTACTTGCCGCCTCCTTCCCGAGATGTCTTCTTGACGGCGCTGAGAACCTCACCCTTGTATATCCAGGTTTTTACGCCGATTATTCCATAGGTCGTCTTCGCCTCAGCAAAGCCATAATCGATGTCAGCACGCAGTGTCTGGAGGGGGATTGTGCCCTCATGATAGTTTTCGGAGCGTGCGATATCCGCACCGTTCAGACGGCCTGCCACATTGACCTTGATTCCCTTTGCTCCAAGGCGCATTGCACGCTGGATGCTCTGCTTCATCGCCCGGCGAAAAGACGTTCTGCGAACGAGCTGCGCCGCGATATTCTCGGCCACGAGCTGTGCATCGGTGTCGGGGCTCTTGATAGCCTCAATTCCGACTTTGACTGTTTTTCCGGTCAGCTTTGCAAGTGACGCTTCAAGCTTTCCGATATCCTCGCCGCCACGGCCGATTACCATGCCGGGCTTGGCGCAATATATTGTCGCGCGGACGACGTCGGTCGTGCGCTCAATTTCAATCTTTGAAATACCCGCTTGGAAAAGCAGCTTTTTGAGGTATTCGCGGATTTTGTAGTCCTCCAGGATGAGGTTGCCAAATTCGTTCTTCCTGACATACCAGTTGGAGTCCCATTTTTTGATTACGCCGACGCGAAGGCCGTGCGGATTAACTTTCTGTCCCATGTTTTTCCTCCCTTAAGCTTCGCGCTCTTTGAGAACGACGGTCATGTGCGACGTGCGTTTTACCACGCGGAACGCTCTGCCCTGCGCTCTCGGACGAATGCGCTTTAAGGTCGGGCCCGGCGTAACGAAGCACTGGTCTACGTACAGGGAGTTGCGATCCATGCCGAAATTATTTTCGGCGTTGGCCGCAGCCGAGTTGACAAGCTTTAGCAGCGGTTCGCAAGCGGCCTTGGGCGTGTATTTTAATATTGCGATTGCCTTGTCGAGGTTCTGGCCTCTGATGAGGTCGAGGACAATCTGAACCTTCCGCGGGGCGATCCGGCAATGTCTGAGAAATGCCTTTGCTTCCATATTCTTGTTACTCCTCTCCCCTTACTTGGTGCTGGTGGTCTTGCTGCCCGAGTGACCGCGGAACAGCCGCGTAGGCGCAAACTCACCGAGCTTGTGTCCGACCATGTCCTCGGTGATGTATACCGGCACATGCTTGCGGCCGTCATGCACCGCGAAGGTGTGTCCGACAAAATCGGGGAAGATCGTCGAGGAACGGCTCCATGTTTTGAGGACGCGCTTCTCGCTCTTTTTGTTCATTTCTTGAACCCTTTTCAGCAGCGCTGGCTGCACGAACGGGCCCTTTTTTGTGCTTCTGCTCATCTTTGCGCTCCTCCTTTATCCGTTGCGGCGCTTGACAATCAGCTTGTCAGAGCGGCTGTGTTTGGCTCTCGTCTTGTAGCCGAGCGTAGGCTTGCCCCACGGAGTGACCGGGCTGGGACGGCCGATCGGGCTCTTGCCCTCTCCGCCGCCGTGCGGGTGATCGCAGGGGTTCATGACCGAGCCGCGAACGGAAGGACGAATACCCATATGGCGCTTTCTGCCCGCTTTGCCGTAGTTGATATTGGCAAAATCGGTGTTGCCGACCTGTCCGATGCTGGCGTAGCAGTTTGCAAGCACTTTGCGGAGCTCTCCGCTGGGAAGTCTTATAAGTGCATACGCGCCCTCTTTTGCCATCAGCTGAGCCATATTTCCGGCCGAGCGGACGAGCTGTGCGCCTTTTCCTGGGTAGATCTCAACGCAGTGCACGAATGTGCCGACCGGGATATTGGAGAACGGCAACGCGTTTCCGGGCTTGATATCCGCTGACGGACCGCTTGTCACCGAATCGCCGACCTTGAGGTCAACCGGAGATATGATGTAGCGTTTCTCGCCGTCCGCATACTCAACCAGCGCAATGTGCGCCGAGCGGTTGGGGTCATACTCAATCGATTTGACGGTCGCAGGCACTTCTCTCTTGTCCCGCTTGAAATCGATTATACGATATTTCTTGCGGTTCCCACCGCCCTGATGACGGACGGTTATGCGGCCGGTGTTGTTGCGACCGGCATTCTTCTTGAGTGGCTCGAGCAGACTCTTTTCCGGCGATACCTTTGACAGGCACGAATAGTCGGTGACGGTCATGCCGCGGCGTCCGGGCGTTGTCGGCTTGTATTTTTTGATAGCCATATTATTCCTTTATACTCCTTGTAAGCTTTTGCGGGAGGCCGTTTCACTCCCATACTTTGCCGCGCCCGCCTCGCGTTTCCGCGCTTATGGGGCGGACGGCACACAGCAATTTAGGTCATGCTCTCGAAGAAGGCGATGCCCTTGCTGTCGGGCTTGAGTGTCACAACGGCCTTTTTCCATGAGGGGGTGTACCCCTGATTTTTACCCTGGCGGCGAAGCTTGCCGGGAAGGCTTATGGTGTTGACCTTAGCGACCTTGACGTCGAAGAGGGTCTCGACGGCCTGTGCAATCTCAATCTTGCAGGCTTCCTTCGCAACTTTGAAGGTGTACTTTTTCTGGCCGATGGCAGCCATGCTCTTCTCGGTTATGACCGGCGCGAGAATGACGTCATGTGCGGTTTTCATTGCGCGTATACCTCCTCAATGAGCTTAACCGCGTCGAGCGACACAATGAACTTTTCGCTGTTCAATATGTCGTAGACGTTGATGGTGTTAAACAGTGCGGTCTTGCAGCCGGGTACGTTCGCGGCGCTCTTGACGACGAAATCGTTCTTGTCTCCAGTCACGATGAGCGGTTTGCGCATCGCGCCGAAGCTCTCGAGCATCGCGATCATCTTTTTAGTCTTGAATTCGTCCATAGTGATGTTGTCGACTATGATGAGCTCGCCAGCCTTGACTTTGGACGAAAGCGCCGACAGCATTGCGAGACGCTTGACTTTCTTGTTCACGGTCTTGGTGTAGTCGCGCGGCTTGGGTCCCAGCGCAATTCCGCCGTGGGTCCACTGCGGGGCGCGGGTGCTGCCCTGACGAGCGCGGCCTGTACCCTTCTGACGATAGGGCTTCTTGCCTCCGCCGCTGACTTCGCTGCGGGTCTTGGTGCTCTGCGTGCCCTGCCTCTGGTTTGCGAGGTAGGCCACAACCGCGGTGTGCAAAACCGTGGCGTTGGGCTCTATACCGAACACGGTGTCGGACAGCTCGACGGTGGATACTTCTTTGCCCGCCATATCGTACACTTTAAGCTTAGCCATTCAGATATATCCTCCTTTAAGCTTTCTTGATAGCATCGGTGATGCAGATGATGCCGCCTCTGGGCCCGGGAATGGCGCCCTTGACAGCGATGAGGTTGTTCTCGGCGTCAACTTTGACGATCGTCAGGTTCTGGACGGTGACGCGCTCGGAGCCGAGATGTCCGGCTTCCATCTTGCCCTTTATGACGCGGCTGGGACTGCTGGCGGCGCCGCTCGATCCGGAGTGGCGATGCACAGGACCTGTGCCGTGGGTGTCCTTGAGGCTGTGAGCGTTCCAACGTTTGATTACGCCGGCAGTGCCCTTGCCCTTGCTGATCCCGCTGACGTCGATGACGTCGCCGGGCTGGAACGTGTCCGCTTTGATGACGTCGCCGACCGCAAAGCCGCTGACGCTCTTCATGCGGAACTCGCGCAGAAACTTTTTGTTCGCGACATCAGCCTTTTTGAAGTGGCCTTGCAGAGGCTTGGTCGTGCTTTTGAGCGTCGCGTCGCCATAACCGAGCTGAACGGCGTCGTAGCCGTCGGTTTCGACGGTCTTCTTCTGAACTACAACACAGGGACCGGCTTCAACAATCGTTACCGGAACGACCTTGCTGTTCTCGTCGAAAATCTGTGACATTCCGACTTTTTTTGCAATGATTCCTTTTTGCACTGTGATATATCCTCCTTGTTAGGTTATTGGTTGATCCCCTCGCGGGGAATCAACATGACCCGTTGCGGACGGGCGCCGAAATCGTCTTTTTAAAGCTTAATTTCGATGTCCACTCCGGCGGGGAGCTGCAGGCTCGTGAGTGCGTCAACCGTCTTGTTGGACGGCTTGAGGATGTCGATGAGCCTTTTGTGGGTGCGCATCTCGAACTGCTCGCGGGAGTCCTTGTACTTGTGGACAGCGCGCAGAACGGTGATAATCTCCTTGTCGGTCGGGAGCGGTATCGGGCCGCTGACGCGGGCGCCGGTGCGCTTCGCTGTTTCGACGATGGTTTCGGCGGCCTTGTCGACCTGCTCGTGGTCGTAGCCCTTGATGCGAATCCTGATTTTGGTTTTGACTGCCATGTTTAGCCTCCTGTAAAATCTCATGAGGTACGATTTTCTACACTGAGCCGGGTGTGTCCTGCCCTGTCAATACAAAATCCGGCAACACCTTCCCCTGAAAGTGTCCTCCGGCATCGGGTGGCGCGCATATCGCACGTTCCCCTGCTGTATCAGAGCGGCAGCGGACGGCATAAATGCCATCATGTCACACAGCTCGAATATAGTTCTCGCCCGGTTCTTTGACGCGGACATACTCGGCGGAAATTACCCGTGTACTTTCCACGGCAACCTCCCGCTTCAACGCATACTGTCGCAGTCGCCCGATAATAATACCAAAAACCTCTCGCAATTGCAAGAGGTTTTTTCTCGGCAAGATATTACTACTTATTACAATATAATAATGGGGTCAATAAGCGCTTCCCCAAACAACCATGTGCTTCGCCGGTCTGCCGCAAACAGGGCAGACGTCGGACAGATTCTCCTGCTCAAACGGCATGCATCGCGAGCTGATGTCGAGCTGTTCCTTTAGCTTCAGCTCGCAGGCTTCGTCGCCACACCACATCGTTTTGTAAAATCCCGGGCCGGACTTCACCGCCGACTCAAGCTCTTTGAAATTTTTGCAAGCGTACGTGCGCGATTCGCGGTTGCTCAGCGCGCGCTCATACAGCCCGTCCTCAAGCGTCGAGAGCAGTTCGGGCACGCGGACTTCAAGCTCGCTCAACGCAACGACGGTTTTCTCCGCGTTGTCGCGCCGCACGGCCACGCACTGTCCTGCCTCGATGTCTCGCGGCCCGATCTCAATTCTCAGCGGCACGCCGCGCATCTCATGCTGGGCAAATTTCCACCCCGGACTTTGGTCGGAGTCGTCGAGCAGCACGCGCAGTCCCGCAGCTTTGAGACGATCGCGAAGTGAGGAAGCCGCCTCGAGCACTCCGGGTTTATGTTGCGCGACAGGCACGACGACGACCTGAATGGGTGCGATGGCGGGCGGAAGTATAAGTCCGCTGTCGTCGCCGTGTGTCATTATTATAGCTCCGATAATGCGGGTGCTGACGCCCCACGAGGTCTGGAATGGGTATTGCAGTGTGTTATCTCGCGCGGTGAACTTGATGTCAAACGCGCGCGCAAACCCGTCGCCGAAAAAGTGGCTGGTCCCGCTCTGGAGAGATTTTCCGTCGTGCATCATCGCTTCAATCGTATATGTCGCAACGGCACCGGCAAATTTTTCTTTGTCTGTTTTTCTTCCCGATATGACGGGCATTTTGAGATATTTCTCACAGAAATTGCGATACACCTCGAGCATGCGCTGTGTTTCCTGCTCAGCCTGCTCTCTCGTCTCGTGCATTGTGTGCCCCTCCTGCCAGAGGAATTCGCGCGAACGCAAAAACGGGCGGGTTGTCTTCTCCCAGCGCACGACGGAGCACCACTGGTTGTACAGCTTGGGCAGGTCGCGGTAGGACTGTATTATGTGGGCAAAGTGATCGCAGAACAGCGTCTCCGAGGTTGGCCGCACGCACAGTCTCTCGGTCAGCTCCTCGCTGCCGCCGAGAGTGACCCACGCAACTTCCGGAGCAAAGCCCTCAACGTGGTCCTTCTCTTTTTGCAACAGGCTCTCGGGTATGAAAATAGGCATGTATACGTTCTCGTGACCCGTGTCCTTGAACATGCCATCCATTATTTTCTGAATGTTTTCCCAAATCGCATAGCCATACGGTCGGAGAATAACACAGCCCTTCACTGCCGAATAGTCTATCAGTTCGGCGTTCTTGACAATGTCGGTGTACCAACGGCCGAAATCCTCGTTTATCGGAGTTATCGCTTCGACCGTCTTTTTGTCGTTTGCCATGTTGTTCAGTTTCCTTTCGCTTGTCAGTGACCAATGTATTATAGATGAAAGAGACACAAAAAAAAAGTCCTCTGAAGGACTTTTCTTAAGGTTTGTATTTTTCAGCTATTCGCTTCGATGTACTTCACAAGATCTCCGACAAGTTTAATGTTCTCGATCTCTTCATCGGGTATCTCGATGTCGAACTCCTCCTCGAGGGACATTATGAGATCGACTACGTCCAGTGAATCCGCACCGAGATCATCAACTATGCTCGAGTCGGGTGTGACTTTATCTTCCTCTAAATCCAGCTGTCCGCAAAGTATCTCTCTGATTTTTTCAAATACCATATTCAATCTCTCCTTGAGTTCGGTCGCCGCAAAATGTTGTCTGAGACATATATACTATGTTAACGTTGTATTGTCAACCTTTTTTTAACTGTTGTCAAAATACGACAAACTCAGGCAAATTTTGTTTCGGCGATATCCTGTGCGGCGTTGTCGTCCACGTCGGTTTGTGATAAACTCTTCTGTGGCACAGTCGCGGGAAGATAATGCCCGAAGGTGTCGTGCCGAAGGAGTTGTTTTTATCATGTATAAATTATGTGCGTTTGATCTCGATGGAACTCTGATTAACACAATTGCCGATATCGCGGCAGCTGTAAATTACGGACTTCGTGAGCTGGGATATCCAGAGCACAGCGAGTCGGAATATTACCATATGGTCGGAAACGGAATGCGCAAGATCTGTGAGCGGGCGCTGCCCTGTGAAAACAAAGACCGCACCGACGAGCTGATTGCAATCTACGGCGCACGTTACGTCGAGCATTGCTGCGACCTCTCTCGTCCATACGCCGATATTCCCGAGCTGCTGCATCGCCTTTCAGACGCGGATATCTCGCTCGCCGTCGTCACCAACAAGCCGCAAAATCAGAGTGACAGAGTTGTCTCGACCTTTTTGTCCGAGTTTTCTTTCATTGAAGTGCTCGGCCAAAGCGACCGTTTTCCCTCAAAGCCCGCTCCCGATATGCTCCGTCACGTGATTGAGCGCTTCGGTTTTTTGGAGGGCGAGACACTTTATATCGGCGACTCTAATGTGGACGTCGACTTTGCCCATGCGGCGTTTGTTCCCTGCGCCGGTGCGGCGTGGGGCTTTCGCGGACGTGACGAGCTTGAGCGCTCGGGCGCAGAATTTGTCGTCGAAAAGGCAAGTGAAATCGCGGAAATCGTCTTGACTGCCGAATCCCGATAGTTCTTTATATGACACCGATCTCCCAATGCTCCGCACAAACCATGCACTTCTTTAATATATCTGCCACCCTTGCAACCACTTCCGACGCCATGTGACCCAAAAGTATTTTTAAGCTGTCAGATTGCAAGATTGGGAGTTTTTGCTGAATGTCTCCGCTTTTTTCAGATGACCGTATCCCGATTATATAATATGCAAAGGAAAACCAATCTCCCCCCGGATACAGAAATCTTGTGTTTGATGGGGATTGGTGTGTTTAAGTTTACGTCCGAGCTCATAATGCAATACTTTTTGCAAACAGCATACATCGTTGGGGAATCATCAAAGCATCAAAACATTAAGCGCAATCGGCTTCAATTTCGGAACGCATGTTCTCATTCACATAAGCTCCCTTCCACCGGTTTCGATTGTGTAAACCCACTGGCGTTTACGGCAACACATGACCGAGACATATTGTTGGTTTTGCGTGTTCCCCATGTTTCACCAAACCGATGCGCGCCCGTACTAGTGTGATGTGCTCGCCTCTTCCGTGTAAGAGACATGGCTGCGGCATTCCGCATCTGCAATCTAAATCTTAAAAAACTACATAGGCCGACTCGTGAGTGTCCGCACTCAAACAAACCTGCACACGCGCAGCAGTTCGGCAGTTTTCACTTAAAATATACGGTTTCACTAAATATAAGCGACACCGTCGTTTTCCCGAGAGCTTCAACATTATTTTTGAATCCGAATCTGATTTCGGCGCAACCGTTTCTGCGTTTCTCTTGCGTTTTCGACAGACAGATATACAAAAAAGAAGCCCCTCTCTCGAGGGGCTTCGGGTTCGTGCATCGAATTTGCGCTACTCTTCTTCTTTCATCTTTGCGAAGCAGTCGCTGCAGTAAACAGGCCTGTCCTCACGCGGTTTAAAAGGCACTTTGGCCTCTTTTCCACATGAAGCACATGTGCCGACGAACATTTCGCGTCCTACACGACCTGTGCTCTTGCGGTTGTCGCGGCACGCCTTGCAACGCTGCGGCTCATTTTCAAAACCACGCGAAGCATAGAATTCCTGCTCTCCCGCTGTGAACACGAATTCCTGTCCACATTCCTTGCATACCATCGTTTTGTCTTCGTACATTTTTCTTTGCTCTCCTCTTGCTCTCCTCTTCGGAAGGAAATTAAAAATACTGCCCCCGGACGGACCCGACCCGTCATCTTTGTGAAACAACGCTCTGCCTGCTTGAGCTACGTAAGGGCAAATAAATAACTCCGTTACATTCCCGATATTCTTTTCTCCAGCTTCTTTCTCGCTCTTTGGAGCGCATTGTCGGTCGTTTTTGCCGTGCGTCCGAGCAGACGCGCAGCATCGAGATAGTCGTACCCTCGCAGATAGAGCGAAAGCACATCGCGTTCGAGCTGTGAGAGCTCACTTGCAATGATTGCCGACAGAGCCACATGCAGTTCACTCGCTATTGCCGAATCTTCGGGCGAGCACACCGTCGGCACAATCTCGCCATCAAACGAAACGCTGTCATTTAACGGCAAATGTTTCCTGCGCGCCGCTTTTGTGAGAGCAGATGTCATCGCATTGTCAATACACGTCCCCGCGTAGGTTGAAAAGGACGTCGCGCGGCTATCATCAAAGCTCTCACTCGCTCGAAAAAGGCCAAGCATCCCTTCCAACTCGAGATCCTCCCGCTCAAGACCGAGCGAGCGCACATCGAAGCGCGCCGCGCGTTTTCTGATTTTTGGCATATATTCCGAAATGAGTTTTGCAAGCTTATCTTCTGTGTTCGTGCGATCTGTGTTTTTCATCAAATCAGCTTTGGTGTTGGGCATGATTGCCTAAAAATAAGTGTCTTTCGCGAATTAACTATAACACTTTCCATAACGATGTGTCAACAATCGCACGGCAAGGTATATTTCTGTCACAATTCTTCTTTAATCGGCCGTGTAACATTTTTGATGTACTTTCCCCGCGAAATTCTAATAAGGCAGAGTACGGCGCGAAACGGGATGTCGCAGCGAAGGCAGACATATACCCATATAATCGGCAGCTCCCACACAAATCCCGCAAGCACTCCCATCGGAACGGCAATCAGCCACGAGCAGCCCGCGTCAACCATAAACGCAAAACGGGTATCTCCTGCACCGCGCAGAACTCCTGTAATGCAGGTGATTTCGAGAGCGTTCCCGATTATTACGCACGCCATAACTCCCATAATACCTATAGCAAGTTCACGGGTTGTCTCCGTCACGTCATATATAAGCACGACATAGCGCCGTATAGCGAATATTATCCCGCTCGCTGCAACCCCGACGCCCACAGAAAGCGCGATAAGTGTATTTCCCACCTTTTTCGCATCCTCGATGCGCCCTTCTCCGACAGTCTTGCCCATCAGTACCGCGGCGGCGTTTCCTATTCCGAACATCATCACCATCGCGAGCTGCTGCACAACTCCCGCAATGCTGTTTGCGGCGACAAAACTCGATCCGATTCTTCCTATGATAGCCGCTTGAGTGACCGACGCGAGACTCCAGATAAGCTCACTGCCCACAACTGGCAGGCTGTGGCGAAAGTAATCCGGGAGCAGCTCGGCTTCGCCGCGAAAAAGATACCGCAGATTGAAACCGATTTTCTTTTCGATAAAAGTCATATAAATAAACACAATGATAAATTCCGAAATTCTCGCGATAACCGTTCCTATCGCCGCTCCGACAACTCCCAGTTCCGGAAATCCTAACTTGCCGAAGATGAAGCAGTAGTTGAAGAAGACATTCACGCAAAAAGATACCGAATACACGACGGTGGACAGCTTTACGTTTTCGACCGCGCGCAGTGACATCAGATAACAGCTCGCTATTCCATTGAACAGGTAGGAAAACGAGACGGCCGCGAGATATTCCGCGCCGCAGGCGATGACGTCGGGCTCAGTTGAGAAGAGGCCGAGGATTTGTGCCGGAAAACAACGGCAAACAACGGTGAACACCAAGGCGGTTATCGTTATATAGCGCATGGAGATGCCCATAACACGCCTCACAACACGAACCTCACCGCGCCCCCAATACTGCGCAATGAGCACAGCACCGCCCGAAGCGAGTCCGAAATTGAAAACCATAAACACAAAAAAAGGTTGCCCCGCGAGGTTTGCCGCCGACAGCGCAGTATCGCCCAGCGAGCCGACCATTACGGTATCCATCATCATCACGCCGAAATTTATAATATTTTGCAGCGCAATCGGAATCGCAATTGCCGCAAGCCGTTTGAAGAACTCCCTATCTTTGACAAACAAACTCATTTGATTGAAAACCGCATTTTCTCTTTATTTAGTGTCCGGATTTAAAATTATAACAGTAACGATTAAGATAATCAAATTACAAGTAGTGTCAAGGTTGCAAAGCTGCGATTTTTACGATATAATACTGGCGCACCTATTCATTTAAGCCTGTCACATTGCGACGACAGTTGCGCCTTTCTCGAAATTCAATTTTCGCTTTGAGTCTGCGTTCGAGGGCTTCTGGAAACGGGCATGTTCTCGTTTTTGAATCTGCGTTTGAGGGTTTTCCGCAGTCGACATTCACATTTCATTTTTTGATTTCTGTTTATGTTTTTTCTGCTCCAACGCGAGGCAAATTAGCCGTAATGATGGAATTGGCAGACGTGCTGGACTCAAAATCCGCTTCGCCGTCTGATACACTCTCGGCGCAGACCCTTGATATTACGGGGGTTTTTGATAAATGAATATGTAATTTGTTTTTTATGTCCCTCCGATTTCTCGGAGTGGGCATCGGGAGATGACTTAAAAATATAAATGCCGGAATGATGGAATTGGCAGACGTGCTGGACTCAAAATCTACTTCGCCGTTTACCGCCTAAACCGTGTAAACCCTTGATATAAGGGCTTCTTACAACTGAATATCTTTATTTGTTTTCGATTTACCTCCTGCATTTACCTCCAACTGCTAAGTTTGCGATAAGTGCAAGGTAATTGAAATATGCTTGCCGGTGTGATGGAATGGCAGACGTGAAGGACTCAAAATCCTTTGTTGGCAACAACGTGTGGGTTCAAGTCCCACCACCGGCACCAAGCTTTGAAAAGCTCGCAAACCCCAGTAACAATGGGCGTTTGCGGGTTTTTCTTTTTTCTGTTTTTCTCTCTTTTCTTTCTGCTCAAACACGACATTTTCAGCATTTACCTCCTGATTTTGGGACATTTACCTCCTGCGCTGGTGCCGGATAAAACCCGATAATTGCGTTTGCCGATGCAATCTTTGAGTTAAAATCCAAGTGCGTATAGATGTTTGAGGTCGTGGAAATATCGCTATGCCCCAACCACTCTTGAATCTCTTTCAGGCTCACACCGTTTGCATACAGCAACGTAGCACAGCTATGGCGCAAATCGTGGAAACGAATTTTCTTCAGATTGTTATTCGCCAGCGTGATTGCAAAATTCTGCGTGATGAAGTTCGGCTTAATTCTTTCACCAAGCTCATTCACATAGATGTACTCTAAATAATCTTTGCAATACATATTTCCGCACACGCTCCGGTTGATTGCCTGCTCCTGTTTCATCGCAAGCAGCACTTTTTCAAACGGTTCGACAAGCGGCAGTGCGCGTAAACTCGATTTTGTTTTTGCCCTATCCTTTTCCACCATGACAAGTTTTCCGTCAATCGTTACCTCTGTGACCGTGTGCTTAATGGTGATTGTCTTTTTCTCAAAGTCAATGGCATTCCATTTCAGCCCTACAACCTCGCTGCGCCGCAAGCCGTAAAACGCACCCAATATTACCGCAAGTTCTATCCGCTTTCCCTTGACAATCGCGAACAGCGTTTCCAGCTCTTCGGCATCATAGACAGTGCCGACAAACTTTTCTTTCTTAGGGCGCTCTATCAGGTCGGCGGGATTTTTGTCAATTAGTCCTGTCTTGACAGCATACTGCAAGGCTTTGCGAATATTGGCGTGCCGATGAATTACAGTGTTTGCCGTGACCTTTTCAACTTCAAGCCCATATTGATAATAGTCCTGTATATGCTTCGGGGTTACTTCGGAGAGTCTCAACTGCTTTTCCTTAAAATAAGGCACAACACGACTTTTTATAATCGTGCAGTAGGATGCGTAGGTTGTCATTTCGACGCTGCGTTTCATCATTTCAAGCCAATTCAAGAGAAAATCTGTGAAATACATATCGTCTGATATCGGCTCTGTCGAAGGAATCACGAAGTTCTTCCGCGCATCTTGCAGCATCGCCTCTGCTTTGCGTTTGTTTCCCTTTATGGGAAGCCCCGTTGCAATGGACGGAGATTGCCGTTTTCCGTTTGCGTCCTTATAGCTCAGTATGATGTGAAAATGTCCGTTTACTTCTCGTAGATGTCCTGCTACCATGTGTTTTACCTCCTTAATTATGTAGACCTAATTCTGTGAGAATTAGGCGCAAGAAATTCATCTACCATTGACACTACCAGTGTACCAAGCAGATGAATCTCTTGCAAATGTGCAAACGATGTTTTATGCATCGGATTTATTGATTACCTTCATATATTTCAAAATGTGGAGCTTCGCGATCTTATATGTTTTCCCGATTTTGAAATGCTCTATGGTATTGTTTTTTAGCAGTCGATAGCCCATTTTAGGACTAATATTAAGCATTTCGCACATCTGCTCCACGCTGACCACGTCGGGAAAATCAATAAACATCATCTTATAGGCTTCCATAGAGTTCACAATAATCTCACCCCTCATTTCTTGCGAATAATCACGCAATCAAAGCCCATGCGCTTGCTGCAATAGGTGCAGGTGTCTTTGGCTAACTGCTCCGGATCAAGGTGATAGACATAATAAGAGCCTGTGTTTCTGAAATGCTGTTCGCATACAGGGCACAGGCTTATGATGAGCGCATCATAAATTTTATGGATAAGGTCAAGGCTGACCGCAAGAGCATGATTGATACCGTCTATGTGCTTTTGTGATAGATGTCCGATATAGCTTTCTAATCTTTTCTTGTCGATGGTGCGGAGCTGCTCTAAAAGCACGATAGAAGGCTGCTCTAAGCCGTCCCCCGCACCGATGTAATAGTGGGTAGGTAATTTCGCCTTTATGCCGACCTTGCCTGTAATCGCCGCCACAATGACCGTGGGGCTGTACTTGTTTCCGATGTTGTTTTGGATGATAACGACGGGACGATGACCATTTTGCTCCGAACCGACACCTGGCTCTAAATTGGCGTAATACATACCGCCTCTCAAATATGTTGTTTCCATGTTGTTTGACCTCCTTGAAATTTTAGACGGAACTATACCGCCTATGTAGAGGTCAAACGGCAAAACAAAATGAAGGTTGGAGAGATGTAAGCAAACTCTCTGTTTCTTTTACCCGTTCTGCCGTCTGACCATATTATCAAGCAAATCTATTTGTCCTCGACACCCCGATTTACTGTGGGAAGTCATCAAACGGCTGACAGCGTATCAGCGCCACGGGAATTTCACCCCTCCGAGGATCTCTCCAAGCTGCCCTCACTTGTTGCGACGGATTGCGGGCAACGCCGCTTCACGCTCGACTTTATGACCGGACAGGAGTATCTCTCCATTGCCTGTTATCGCCAGCCGGGAGCTGCCCGACAGTTACAGCCGACTGTTTCTCGCTTGCTGCCGGAAGAACAAACCAAAGACAAAAGTGAATGTGAGGTCTTGTTGTTTTCTTCCGCACAGGTCATGGCGCAGTCGCTAATGTGGCTTATGCTCATCACAATAGCAATGGGAAAGTGTTTGATGAATGAGTATTCGGTTGTCAAGGAACTGTGGAGGTCACAATATAAAGACCTCTCACTCTATTTGCCGTTGAGTGAGAGGTCTGATAACCACAAAAACCTAATTTTCAAAAAAAGATTTTAGCTTTTTGAGTATTTTGTTTTTCTGCTTATGTACGGCTGGCTGTGAAATACCCAACTCAGCCGCATAGTCGCGCTCGGTCTTTTCTTCAAAAAACAAAGAAACAATTAACTGCTGTTCATTTTCAGTAAGACGGGCAATAGCTAAATGTACCGCATCTGCTGTGATTTTGCGAAAAACAATATCTTCAACACTTTCGCTTTCATCAGCATACTGCTCAGCGTTATCGTCCATAAGCCTGTCCAATGAATCCTCACGGCTTGGTATGACTTTTTTAATCGTTCCATCTTCATTAAAGACAGTTCTTTCAACCTTCAGGTCTGCTTCAAAGTATCGGATTTTTCTGTCACCTTGCATATAGGCAGCATAGACGTCATCGGACACTTCGATTAACCGACCGTCAAGCCATATTTGTTTTTTATCAACACTCATGCTGAATACCTCCAATCAATCTGAATTTTTGAGCATCAGATTGATTGGAGGGCTGCGGCAGCCTACTCCAAAGGCAGGCTTGTCTGTATAACAAAAAACACACCTGGCACACAGCCAAAGCTGTGCAGAAGATGTGCAGAAAAGCGTAATTTCATTATTTATATGTACTGTCAGTTCAGTATAAGAGCCATAATAGCCCGCTGAAAAGCCAATGATTTTTTTGACAAGTCACCGTCACTATAAAAAATAAGGAGACTTATCTGTTTGTACCATATTCGCTGCTCATAATCAGCAGCGAAGCGCAGAAATCTGTCCAGCGCATAAAAAATCCCCCAATCCTAAAAAACATGGAATTGGAGGGCAAAGGCGTGTTGAATCACCCCGTCAAAACCTCGTTTTTTTATTTGGCGGGGTGTTATATCATATTTGGTTCAGCGATTTCAGAACTTACAGTTCACTTATAATTGAATTGTTATGCCATTATCAACATGGCTTAAATCAATATAATTATAGATGGAGGTGAACTGACTGTGCATAACGAACCTGAAACACTCGGCGGTATCATCAAAACTGCCCGACAAAATGCTGGTATTACGATGGAGGCGTTGGCGGCAAAAGCTGAAATAACCGAGCGATACTTATATCGCATAGAGAACGAGGGAAAGAAGCCCAGCTTCGATATTCTCTATAAACTTATCCGGGAGTTATCCATTATGCCGGAATTGATTTTCTACCCTGAGAAGCCGTTTGAGGATTCCGAGGCAGAAAATCTCATCCGTATGCTGCACAGCTGCGATGAAAGGTCTATGAAAATCATCAAAGCAACTGTGAAAGCCGCATTGGATAGCCAAGGGAAGTAGTCACAAGGTAGACATCCTGTTTTGAAAATACAAAGAGCCGATAGCCACGAGTACACAGTCTCGTTGGTTATCGGCTCTGCGTCTTAGCGTCTGGCTCTTTGATAACGGATGTATTCAATTGCTTTACATTGATTAGTGTTTCCCGCTTGCATTTTGGGCAAAACAGAGGGAAGTTTTTTAGTTCTGTATCTTCCCGCATCCTGTCACGAGTTTTACTGCCGCAAATTGGGCAGAATATCCATTCGGTCATATAGATGCTATACCTTTCAAACAATAATAGAATAATTAGGAATCATTATTTTTCAATATTCGGTACTAAAGAGTAAACTACAAAAATTCTTTTAACAGTTTATAAGTTGGCGATGTTGCTGCAAGTTTAAGCGTCAAAGCACACTTATAGGATTGTAGACGCTATAATAAAGATTGCAATACCTATTGCTCATAGCCTACTTTAGCCACCCACCGATGTGGTTTTATCAATATTATGAAAAATGCTATTCCCCAATGAGTCGGTTTCAGGAACGATTACACTTTCAAAATTATAAAAGGTAATAAAGAATCCGGGCGAAAGATCGGCAAGCTGTTCTGAGCTATTATTGTCAAATTCAAACCGCCAAAGTTTTTGCCAGTCATTCAAATTTTTGAAATACAAAAAATCCTCATCAACAACAAAGTCACGCATAGCGTTGTCCAATAGCTTCTTTGACCGCTTTGCAGTGAAATCATATTCATAAACGGTGTTTTTATCATTCAAATTTGAAAAGTAAAGCTTGTTGTTTTTTATGACAAAATAATCACTTCGGATATTCTCTAAAACGCTTGTTTGGAGGGTGTTGCAATCCAAAATCACAACTTGATATTTGGTGTTGCTATAATAGATTTGATTGCCATCAAAACAAAAAATGCCATTTAAATCGGAAGCGATTTTTTTCATTGTTGCTGTAGCTTTAGAGATGCGGTAAAGTTCATGATCGCTTGCTAAAAATATATACTTTTCATTGAGAAAAAGCTTACAGTGCCGGAGCGTTGTAACCAGCTCAAGGTCATTCGGAGCATCCTGAACAATACCTAAAAAATACGATTTTTCTTCAGCTGAAAAAGTTAATATGGATTTTTGCTCAAAGGTTTTTAAGTCAACTTCTATGATGTTCAGTTTTAATTCACTGCTTATAAGGCAGTAAAGTGAATTTTCAAAAACATATACACTCCGTACCTGCTGATTATTTTCTTCTTCAAAAGCATTATGAAAAACATCATCAATTGCTTTTGTTTGCGTATCATACATTTTCACCGTACCATTTTCGCAAAAAAACATTTTTGTATCTACCGCAGCATAAAAACCATTCAGTCTTGAATTATAACTGATTTCCTGTGTTATTGTGGCGCTGCAACCAGTTAAACAAAGGGTAAGCACAAGTGTGAAAACAAGTGCTGATTTTTTAAAGTAAAAGCGAACATGCTTATTTAAGTAGCTGAAAATAGTCAAACAAGCCATAATAAAACAGAGGAATAAAGACAATGTCAGAACACCCGCAAATGTTATGGTGTCGATTCTTTTAAACATGGGAACCGCAACATCCTCAATCAATTTCACCTCATCGCCTCTAAAAAAGCCCTGCCCGATTAGGAAGCCCACGGGGCTTGGAATTAAGTATTTCACCCATGCATTTATTGGTAAAATATATGGCAAAAACACAATTGCACAGCTTGAAAATAGAGTGATAATAATCTTTTTAAACAACGTGCTGATACACATTATGATGAGTGCCAGCATAACACTTCCAAAAATTTTTAGTGCACTAATTGTTAAAAATGTTTCCAATAAAGAGCATTCGCTGAGCGAAGTTTTAAAATATTCAAGACTTTGCAGCGGAAAATCTCCATGAGGCAAACCATATTCAAAATTAAAATGAGAATACTCTACAACACAAAATAAAGTAGCTAAAATCGCCACAATGATACAACTGGCAAAAATTTTAGTAACCGCAATTTTACCTCGTCCATTTTGGCTTGTAAGCAAAATCTTATCCATCTCGCTTTCGTATTCATAACAAAAAATCGGAGAAATCAAGACTAAAATCAGCAGTATGAAAATTACATCTAAACGTTCGGAAGAAAGAAGTGCATTCCATCCGTTGTCGTAAAGGAAATATCGCTGGGAAGGATTTTCATTTGCATATTGATACTTGTTATAAATCGCATTAAACGCCCACTGCTTGGATGCATATTCATCCGCTATCGCAACTTCTTTGACAAATTCATCGTAAGAAATAATACCATTTTCCAAATCGGAATAAAGGGTGTCGGTTCTTAATTTCGCATCATTAATACGCCTGTATTCTGTTTCTATTAACGCAGATTTTTCTTCTGTAACCAGCCCCGAAAAACGGCTGTCATATTCAAAAAACAACTCTTTATTATCTTCAACAAAAAGGTTGATGTTATCATTTGAAACTGCAAGAAAGATGATTTTTAAAAGTATAAATATGAATATAATTAAGATACCTTTTCTTTTTAAAAGCATTTTTTCAAACTCAAATCCGAGTAGCTTTTTCAAATATACCACCCCCTTTTTTTCGAGCTTACACAAATAGCCAGAAGTGTACCACAGCATACAAAAGCAGAAAAAAAGGCTTTTATACTGTAAGTGCTGATTGGTATATCGAATATTCTTACAACAGAAAAGACTTTAAAAATTTCGGTCGGAGTTAAAAGGGACGCAGGATTAAAAAGATTGAGCATTTCATAAAAGTGTCTTCCACTTAAATCCGAAAGAAATATGAGCAAAAAAATGATGGAAATATTTATGATAAAAGGGAATATGATTTTCTTGGGGAACTGTGATATTAGCAGAATTAAACTGCTTACAGATAAAATACTAAGAGCTTTTATCCCGAAGAAAACAAAGCAGTATCCTAAAATTGAAATGTTTAATGGTGTATTTTTAAACTCCTTAATCCCATATAGCGGAGATAACACGCCATCAAATCCATATCGCAAACCGAATGTTGCGATATCACAAAGGAAAAACCACATGCATATCGATAATACAAAAATAATTGCGGCAAAATATTTAGCAAGTGCCGTCTTGACACCGCCGCTTTGTGATACCTGTAAAATCAAGTTCATTCCGGTTTCTTTCTCTGTCACAAATACAGGTGTTAGTGCAAAAACGCATAATAAGAAAATTAGAATACTCGAAAAATTATATTTAAAAAGCGCTTCAAACCCATTGTAGTCATAAAAACTTTCTATTTTTCGGTTTTGATATAAGTCGGCTATCATCTCGTTTTTTTGCACTTCATAGGTGTTATTCTGGCTTTTGAAAAATTCAGCGTTAAGGATTGCTTTGTTTGCAATTTCTTTTGAGTAAGATGAATAGTTAAACGCATAATTCATAGGTTCAAAAAAGTCAAATTTAAACAAATTGAAATCGCCCATAATATAGCCGGTATAGGTATTTTCATCATAATCCTTGCTGTATGTAAATTCAGAGATTTCATTCAAAAGACGCTTATATTCGCCTACAATCAACTGAATTTTGCTATCCGTCATTTTGCCTGAAACGTCAGAATAAATTTCAGCGTATGCGCTTTGTGCTTTGCCGATTTTATCATTTCTGAATTTACCATACATCTCATAGGATGAAAAAATCTTAAAGATATTGAGTGCTGTAAAAATAATGAGCACAATCAAAATGCTCTTTTTAAAAAAGTTCTTTCTCATTTCAAAAAAGACAAGCCGCATTGTTATTCCTCCTTGAAATGGTATAGAAATACGTCCTCTAAAGATGGTGCAGTCTGCTTGCAGTTGACATCGGGAGGAGTATCACTGATAATTTTCAAATGGTAGTTTCCGCACTGGTGAAGGATATTGCTGATGTTAAATGTATCAATATATTTCCCAATCGTATCATCGGTTGCAGTAACGCTCCATACTTTTCCTAACATACTTGCTGTTAAGTTTTCAGGACTGTTTTTGGCAATCAATTCGCCTGCACCAAGTAAAATAATATCGTTGGCTATATGCTCAACGTCGGAGACGATATGGGTTGATAAAATAACGATTCTCCCGGCTGACAGCTTAGATATAATATTCCGAAAGCGAATACGTTCTTTTGGATCAAGCCCAGCTGTCGGTTCGTCTAAAATCAAAAGCTCAGGGTCAGACAACATAGCCTGAGCAATTCCTAAGCGTTGACGCATACCGCCTGAATATGAGCCGATGCGCTTATCCGCCTCATCTGATAAATTCACCATAGAAAGAAGCTCTTCCGATTTTTGTACCCCGTCTTTGTGGGATAATCCTTTTACAGCAGCTATATAGTGCAAAAATTCTCGTGCTTTAAAGTCCTTATAGAACACTGGATATTGCGGCAGATATCCGATTTTTGAAACATATTGCAGCTTTAAGTCTTTCACATCTTTCCCATCGCACAAAATCTTACCGCTATCGGCTGACAAAATACCTGTGATAATATTGATTAGCGTTGTTTTGCCAGCACCGTTTGGTCCGAGCAGTCCGTACACTCCGTTTTTTAGTTCCAAATTCACATTTTTTAGAGCATACCTTCCACCATATTTTTTTGAAACATTTGATATAGTAAGCTGCATGATTCCACCCCCTTAGAAGTTATAGCTTTCAGCAAAATCATTTCCGTCAAGGTTGTAAATGGCAATTGCTGTGGTTTCATTGCTGATAAAAAATTTATAAAAAAATGATTTTTCAGTGCTCACATCAAAACCACTGTCCCATTCTTTGATGATCTCCATGGTCATCATGTCATAAACCCGATAATGATAGTTGATGCTGCCGTTTTTATTTTGTTCTAAGACAGTAACAATCTTTTGACCGTTTGGTGTCACAAATGCTTTCTGACTTTCATTTTTATCCTTAAAGGTATATTCTTTCAATGACTTGGTAGAAAAGTCGATGCTATAAGCCCTTCCGTTTGAATTTTTTCCTAATGGGAAGTTGTTTTCATCAATGAAAGAGAAGGTATTTGTCAATATAAAATGATTCGTGTCAGCATCTTTGTTTTTATAATATTTCAGATTTCGCCCATTTGCATCAACCATTCCGAAAACCGGAATGCTCGCTCGTTCAGATAATGCTTCATCGCCAAAAAATGCAATGCTCTTGTCGTCGTTGCAAAATTTCAAATTGTATATTCCGATAAGCCCGCTTACTGTATTTTGGCTAAAGTCAATCACCGTACTTATATTCTTAGTCGAAAGCTCGCAGCTTAGAAGTTTCCCGCCAACCGCACAAGCAACTCTACTGCCATTTTTAGATATGGCTATATTTTGAGGATGAATCGGGATATTCGCTCCGAGTATCTCTGACAAATTATATCGTGATTTTTCGGCGAGGTTTTTATCTAAAATAATTAAGTTAGTCGGTGGAATGGAAGTCATCGCACCTTCTTGAATCTCCGTAAAAGCAACAGCATAACCGCCCTCGAAAGGATATAGTGCTGAAAAAGCTCGCCCTTCAAAGAAATCCTTTGATTGCTTTAAAATTTCACCTGTTGATTGATCAATGACGCTGATTTTTTTGGTAAGAACAGCAATATCATTTTGGAGAGTCAGCAAAATATCATTTTTATCGCTAAAACTGTTCAAGGCTTTTGACAATGGCTCTAAGCTTGAAGCCGGAATATTTGATACTTGCCCGCCATTTGACCCGGCATTTATTTGTGCGTCTTTAGGCTCCTTGTTTTCGTTTATTAACAGCTTTGATTTTGTCTTGTTAAAAAGCACATAATTCTTTTTATAGTCTTGATTTATGGGCACACTGACGGCATAAATTGTATTCATTCTTTCATAGCTGCTGATGTCTATTTCAAATTTGCATTCTGTGACCTTGCCCTTTTCAATGGCGTATTCTAAAAAGTTTTTGCCATTCACCAAAACCGGCTTGTGATTGACATAGATTGTTGTTCGGTACAAAGCGGTGTCCCCACCATAAGCTTTAAATGAAAGCTGAGTTTTTCCTTTTCCGCTAATTTTATCTGCGTTTTGGTTGCCGCTTAGTTCAAAAACGGGGGCATAGTCAAGTTCATTTGTACCGTCAGCATTTTTGTATTCATCAAGCTTTTCTTTTGGAATTGTATTTAGCGCCCCGTTTTTAAGTGACGAAAAATCCGTGTTTGGTGGTTGCTTGTCAATAGAAATCGTCAAAGGTGTCATTTGCAGAGCATTGTGATATACGCCAAATGCTGGATTATTCTCACTTTCGGGCATATAGGAAGGTATCAGAATTCCAGCGAAATAAACTCCGATCTTATCGCCCACATTGCCACTGGTGGGAGTAATTAACAAATCAAACTCTATCGTTTCTGATGGGACAAGATTAAAAATGTGCATTTGCTCATTTTCCGCTATTGTTTTGCCATCTATTTGAATTTCATAGTTTTGGGCAACGCCATTAGCAAAGGCAAGAAATCCAACTTCTGTTTTAACTTCATCTCCACAGATGAACATCGGTATTCGAACGCTTTCGCCATTATAGGTAAAACTGCCGTCACCTTGGTTGTCACGGAGTCCCAAACGGTAGCTTCCAATGGTTGAATTTTCATTTCCGCTATTCTCAATATCAAAAGGGTTGCCAGCACTGCTGACGCTCCCGTCCGAATTGGGTTTTGGCTTGCCGCAAGACGTGAACACGACACAAAAAATCATTGCGAGCGCTATAAGTAATGCTGTCTTTTTCATGATAACCTCCTTGAAAATAAAAAAATAAAACAATCTACTGTTATTCATTGTAACAGTAGATTGTTTCACACTTGCATCATAGTATTAAAGATGACCTTAAAGTGGCGTGATAGATAAGGAAAAATCATTGAGTTTAAAAGAGATTTTTAGTTCCGCTTTTTTTGAGGTTAATGTATTACCAAACAAGCTCCAATCTGATAACCCACTCAAATCAAGATAATCAGCAAACAAAAATAATTTTTCTTCGTTCATTTCTATATCAGCCTGATTTGACGCATCTTCAATTGAAATTGATATAATTTTTTGCAGATGGGTGGCTATGCCTACCGTGATTGAAACATCATCCTCGGATATTATAATATATCTAACCGAGGCGTTTTCGTTATCTTCCAAGCCTCCATACTTTACTTCGATTAAGGATTCTGTATTGATCATGTCATTGTATCTCTGGGGTAAAATATTGTATTCTGCAAAGCTTTTTATAATATCAGAGTAGGGGATATCCGGCAAGGGGTGTTCTTCGTTTCCGATAAAAACCTGATGTATTTGTTCTACCTGCTCAAAATCCTTATCCGATAGCCCCGGGTTATTTCTGACATTCTCTACCTGCTTTGGCGTGTTCGTAATCGTTTTATCTTTTAATTTAAAAAGGTAATATGGCGATGATAAGGTAAGACCAATGAGCAAAACCACGCTTATAACAGATATTGTCGTTTTAAGCTTCATCGTGTATTACCTCCAAATAAAATTTTACGGTTGTTCCTTTTCCTATTTCACTTTTCACCTCTAAAGGCGAGCCATGTAGGACTGCTATTTTTTCACAAAGTGAAAGTCCAATGCCGGAACCTCCTTTTTCTCTGCTTCTTGATTTATCCACCACATAAAATGGCTGTGTTATCTTTTCAAGCTCACTTTTTTTCATTCCTAAGCCATCATCAGTTACACTTATTTCGTACTTGTCGTGAACAATTTTGCCTGTGACAAGTATTGTTTTCGCTTCTGCATTTTTCGCATTTTGATAGAGATTTCTAAGCACGATTTCGATTAAAGTAATATCGGCTAACACATTGCATTTTTGAAAATCTTTGGAATAGCTTGATAAGATTTTATCAGCCGGAACAGGCACTATGCTTACATATTCACTTGATAACGAAAACAAATCCATCAGCTTCAAAGATAACTCATTTATTCTTTTGCTTTCTTTAAAAATAGAATTGGCGGCTCTAATTTGAATTTGGGGTTCATACTCCTTGCTTCGAAGCATATCAGCATAACCCATAATGGATGTCATAGGCGTTTTGAGCTCGTGAGTGAAATTTGTTATAAATTCGTTTTTGTTTTCATTTGCCGTGGTTAGTTCATTTATCTTGTTTTCTATTTCAGCAGCCATAAGGTCAAAGCTTTTGGAAAGTTCTCCAATTTCATCTAAAGAATTTATATTCGTCCTTTCGCCGTAGGCACCCGCAGCAATCTTCTTGCTCGTATGAATCAGTTTTTTAAGGGACTTTGTAACGAAGCCGGAAAAAATGATAATTACGATACACGAAATGCCAATTAACGTGGCAGCTAATATTAAAAAGAACTGATATTGAAGGTTTCTTTCGTCAAAAACCGAAGTGATATCAAACCGTGCTACAAAAACAGTAGACTGATCCGTCAATTGCAAGACAGAATAAATAAACATAAACACATCATCGCCCATTTTTTTTACTTCATAGGCAATACCATCGGATAGCTTGACTTGCTCTAAAGGAAGCCAGACATTTTGATTCATTCGAGTTTCAATAGCATTACCGTATTTATCGTACAAGCCAATTTCTGCATTTCCGGTGTATTCAAATACGCTATTTAGCACAGAGGTAATATCTCCTCGAGTTAATTCTCCTTTTTTCAATTTTAACTCGGAAATATTTTTTTCTATCAGAAATTTTTCGGTAATATATTGATTCACATTTTGCCTGCTTACTAAATTCAAGGATCTTTCAAAGTTCCGTGAAATCATGAAATAGCCGCCGAAGGTAAAAACGACAGTTAGAAGAACAATAATAAACAATATTATTTTTGTAGTTAGCTTCATTTGTCTACCACCAATTTGTAGCCTAAACCATAAACGGTTTGTATTTTATCGCTCCAAGACAGCTTATTCCGTAATCGTTGAATATGTAAATCCAGAGTACGGGTATTGCCGTCCCATTCCTCGCCCCATACCTTTTCGTAAAGACGTTCTTTATACAAAACGACATTTTTATTTTGTGCCAATACAACCAACAAATCAAATTCTTTTGTTGTCAATGATATAGGTTCATTTGATTTTTTTATACTTCTGGAGACAATATTGATGATTACATCTTCTATTTCTAACAGTTTTTTACCTTTGCCGACTCTTCTTAAAACTGTTTCTATCCTTGCAAGCAGTTCTTCCACTTCAAATGGCTTTACGATATAGTCATCTGCTCCCATTTGTAACCCTTTTACTTTATCGCTCAAGCTACCTTTTGCAGTAATAAAAATAACGGGAATACATAATGGCTCAATATACTTCATTAGCTCATAACCGTCTACTTCCGGAAGCATAATATCGAGTAAAATCAAATCGTATTCATTCTCTTCTATAAAATCCGCAGCGGTTTTCCCATCATATACAGGTGTATATTCGTAATTTGTATGCGTTAAACTTGTACAAATGATATCAGAAATAGCTGCGTTGTCCTCTACCACTAAAATTTTAATCATTCTTATTTTGCACCTTCTTTCTTGGATCAACAGGTTTGTTAGCGTTACGAGGAATACACCAGGAACGCCCAAATCGAATTAACCCTTCAATCCGTTCATCTTGGCAATATTTATTAACTCTGCGTTCAGAAACACCCCATTTATACGATGCTTCTCTAACGGAAATATAGTCTTCCATTGTAAACTCTCCTAAGAATATAAAATTTCATTTTATATTATATACCAATATTAGAATATAATCAAGGCTTTTACCGAGCTTATGGTTGCTAAAGAACTGTCCGTTATAAAAACAACTGTTAAAGGCTTATGTAAGGCAAAAGACCAGACAGAGGAATAAAATCTCTGTTTGTTCTTTTGCCAATTTTTAATACGCCGGACAACCGTAGCCCAGAACTTCGTAATAACCAAGCGGATAATCCTTTTGCCTACAACTATCGCCGGAGTTACCCTCCACGGTATAAATGCGTCCATTCTCGACTTTTTCGACAATCCCGGTGTGATCGGATTCGCCGTCTTGTGGACCAGAGGAACCATTTGGTGCGTCCCAATCGAAGAAGATAATATCGCCTGGACTCGGCGTGTAACTGCCGTCCTGCCAAAGCCCACGCTCCTGAAACCATTGTACGCCCCATACGCAGCCTGCATATTTAGGGATAACGCCTGCATCAATATAGCCGCATTCATTAGCGCACCAAGAAACGAAACAGGCACACCATTCCACACGCGCACCAAAGCCATACCAGCTCCAATAAGGCTGCCCGCCCACATTGCCCACCTGTGAGAGCGCAACGGTGACGATTTCACTATCGCCCGTACCAATGCCGTAAAGGACGGCACTCCACATGGAATTATTTTCATCAGCAAGCAACTCCGTAAGCATTTTGCGCTGGTCTGCGTTGAAACCGTACTTGTCCGCCATTTTCTCGGCGGTCTTATGGCTGACGGTAATATACAAATAGATGCGGGTAACGGTGCTTTCTGTCTGCACTATGTTTCCATGCCCGTCATCGCTTTCTTCAATCACCGTTTCGGTCTTGCTTTCGCTGTGAGAGCTTATCTCGTTCATTTCCCAAAAGATAGCTTTCAGCAATTCCTTTTTACTGTCATCCATCGTAGCGACTTCCTGCGGATTATCGGGGTCTGTGGTGGTTTTTACCGAGTAAACCGCCAAGACCTCTTTCCATATCGCACGGGAGCCGGACATCTCTAAAACATCGTGCGGGGTTGCGGTCTTGATTTCTTCAAGACGGGTATCGTAATCAGTGTTGATTTCACGAACAACCGTCTGCATTGTCTGCCCAGTGCCGCTGTCTTCGCCGGAGAAGAAGATTCCAAAACAAGAGCCGGCAATCAATCCAATCAGACAGATGATGATAATGATAACCACCGCAACCCAGCCGCCTGCGGCAATGGCGGCAACGAGTGCCTTTATCCCAGCGATAATCGCCCTGACAGCCGAAATCGTGGCTTTTACGGCGGCTTTGGCGGTTTGAACTGCCGCTTTCGCCGTAGCCTTGGCGGTCTGTGCCGCCACCTTTGCAGCTTTTGCGGAAGCCTGTGCCGTTTTCTGCGCTGCCTTTGCCGCTTGTCCAGTGGTTTTGATGGCGGCTCTTGAGGTCTGCTCCGCCGTTTTGACCGATTTCTGCGCCGTTTTCACCGTGCCTTTGCTTGTTGCCTTTACGGTCTTGGTAGCAGAACGGGCAGACTGCTTGATGGTCTTTTCAGAACGCTGAGCAGTCTTGACAGTGCTGCCCGTGGAACGACGTGCCGATTGTGCCTGTCGCCGCATTTGTTCTTTTGGCAGGTCGGAAGCCTGCTTTACAGGCTCGGCGGCTTTCTGCTCTTTATAGGTCTTGATTTTTTCTTTTGCCTTGCCGATATTGTGCCGTGTTTCCTCAAAGCCTTTCTGCCCCTGCTTGTTAAACTGGTGAATACCCTCGTCCACGGCACGGTCAGCGGCATGGGTAATTTTGTCAGAAGCATATTCAGAGGATGAATTTTCATCGGAGTAAAGCCCTCGTTCTGCTTTATCTTTTGTGCGGACAAATGCTTCCTTCATACGTTCGGCGGCAATGGCAGATTTGTCAAGTGCCTTGACCGTGCCTTTGGTGGTTTCTCTTGTCTTGATTTTACTCACAGGCAAAACCTCCTTTTCGACGGAGTAAAGCCCCATTATTCGGTTATCTTCCTTGTCACAACGACAAGCCTGCCGTTTGTCTGACTGTATTCACAGGTGGAGAGCGTAATCAGCTTATCGCCGTATTCGGCGGTAACGCCCGTGTCATACAGGGCAAGCTCCTTGCATGTTGAAATGAACTCGTCATACTCTGCTTTGCTGTGTGCGTCCACAAAATGATAATACTTGAAGCCCTGTTCAGAATAGGCGACTGTTTTGAAAACAGCGATAATTTCATACTCGCCATAGCCGTCCAGCGTGTCAAATCTAACGGTTTTGTGTCCGATATAAAAGTCCTTGCTTTCAAACTTGCAGAGATCGGAGAACATCGTACCGTTTTTCATGTGATGACCGTAAATGACGGTGTTATCGGACAGGTCAATGGCGCAATCCTCCTGCACATACGGAACGCCGTAATCGCTGTACGATTTTTCAAAGCTGTGCTTCAGATAAAAATTCGGATTATCCTTGGTCTGCATCACAGGATAGTCAATCACTGTTCCGTCAATGGTAATCCAACCCACAAAATCGCTGTTGGCGGCATAGATGTCCGCATACTTTTCATAAGCGGTAAGCTGCAGCTCGGCGGCTTCATCGGGCGTATCCGTGCTTTCGGGGGCAGGTTTTACAAGCTCGGCAACACTTTCAAAGGCTGTGGTGCTTTGCTTTTCATCAAGATACTGCCTGCATACCATAAAGCCGGAGAAAAGGAAAAGGGCGGCACACAAAGCCGCCCCGCAAATTAAAATCTTCTGTTTTGTATTCATATTTACCTCCCAAAAATTACGAAGCCTGTTCTCCCGGCTTCGTTGTCATCAGCTTATACAGTTTCGTGTTCTTCGGGAACTTGTTTGCAAACGGAACGAGAGAGCTGCCTACCTTGATAAGTCCGTGTCCTGCGTCTACATTGGTGATATAGCTCATCTGTAAATCCGAGATATTCAGCAGCTTTGCAAGCTCCAAACGGTCAGTAGAAGCCTGATTGAGCATAACGATAAACTCCGAGTTTGCCAGCATCGTGCGGGCGGTATGGCTCTGTAAGAGATCGTCTACATTTTGCGTGATTCCTGTTGCGTAAGCGCCGTATTTGCGGACACGCTTCCAAAGGGTAAACAGGAAGTTAGCCGAGTATTCGTGCTGGAACAGGAGATAGATTTCATCAATAAAGATGAAGGTGTTTTTGCCCTTGGCTCTGTTCTGCGTAATACGGTTTAAGATACTGTCGAGAACAACGAGCATACCGATAGGCAAAAGCTGCTTGCCTAAATCAAGAATGTCATAGCAAATTAAACGGTTGCCCGTATCCACATTGGTAGGCTTTGCAAAGGTGTTGAGAGAGCCGTCCGTAAACAACTCGATGGCAAGGGCAATTTCCTTCGCCTCCGGCTCGCTCTGTTTCAAAAGCTCCTCACGGAAGTCCTGCAAGGTGGGCGGTGTGCCTTGATAACCAGTCTGTTGGAAGTGTCGGTACACGGAAGCGGTACAGCGGTCAATAATAGACTTCTGTTTTGCGCCGAGATTTGTGCCGCCGATAAGCTGCTCGCACAGCGACATAATAAACTCGGATTTCAAAATGACCGGGTTTGCACCGTCGCCGTAGTCCTTGTTCATATCCATTGCATTGATATGATTGGACGATGTGGCGGAAATATTGATAACCTCGCCGCCCATAGCTTTTACAAGCGGCGAATACTCGCGCTCGGGATCTATGACAAGGATTTCACTGTCAGAGGAAAGCATCAAATTGACAATTTCGCCCTTTGCCGTAAAGGATTTACCGCTGCCGGACACGCCGAGGATAAACGAATTGCCGTTGAGAAGCAGCTTGCGATTGGCGATAATCATGTTCTTTGAAATGACATTCTGTCCGTAGTAAATGCCGTCTGTGTGTTGAATTTCCTGCACCCGAAACGGAATGAACACCGCAAGGCTTTCGGTTGTAAGGGTGCGCAGGGCGTCGATTTTGCGGATACCAAAGGGCAGCGCCGTGTTCAATCCGTCCATTTGCTGATATTTGAGCACCGCAAATTGGCAAAGGTGCTTTCTTGCCGTGGTAAGGAGCGCTTCTGTGTCGCTGTCAAGCTGTTCCTTGCTGTCGGCAGTGTGCACTATTGTGAGAACGGCAAACATCATGCGCTGGTCACGGGTGGTAAGGTCGTCCAAAAACTCCTTGCTTTCCTTGCGCTGCTGCTCCATATCATAAGGGATAACGGCAGAAAAATTGTTGTTCTGATTCTGCTTTCTCTGCCAATTCGTTATGTTGGTTTCCACACCGAGCAGTCGGTTTTCCACCTCACGCACCGCTTCATCGGTGGGAACAGGAATGACATCAATACTCATCATCATGTTGCGGTTGAGATCGGTCAGCTCTGCTACCATACTGTCTTTGATATAGCTGGCGTACTCGCGCAGGAAAATCACACGACCATATCTATCTCCGAACTTGAAATAGTCCTTTTCAAATTCAAAGGTGTCCGGGCAGATAAAATCCTTGAAGCTGTGTCCTTTGCGCATGGTTTCCAACATATCAAAACGGAATGCCGTTTCTTCGCCCACACGGAAAAAGTCGTGAAAGATGCGCAGTTTGTCGGTGGCATCCAATTCAACGCATTTTGAGCCGAGGCGATTAAAGTGAGAAATAAGGTCAGCGCCCACACGGGCAAAATAGTTTCTTGCTTCCTCAATGTTTTTCTTTGCAACGGTGATGGTGACATATTTGTCCTGCACGATAGCATTTGCGCCCGTTGCCTTATCTAAAAGCATTTTGTTGTATTCCTTGCGGTACTCGTCCAAATCGTCCTCCACCATCGGAATAAGAATGGTCTGTTCAAAATCTGTTTTATTGAGCCTACGGTTATTGATGGTGATTTTGGTGGTAGCGCCGCTGTCAAGAGAATTGAGCAGCTCGGAATACTCCAAAAACATGGCTTCTTTGTCCTCGCGGCTGGCAACGGCATAGTTGATGTCCTCAAACTTAAAGGTTTTGGCGTATTTGCCGCCAACCATAAAAATACCGTCCTCATAGATGCTTTTCACAGGGATAACATCCTGCACACCTTTGGGAATGGTAAACTTTTCTTTGTCCTGCTTAAACAGGTTTTTCAGCGTTTTAATCATGGTGCTTCAAGCCCTCCTTTTTTTGTGGCGATAGTGTTTTTCATCGCTTCGTAATAGGTGTTGGTAGGATGAAAAGTCAGCTGCTTCGGCAACAGAAACTCGGATTTTATCCACGCGCCGATAAACTGCTCGGCGTTCATTCCGTGGTATTTGAGAAAGCCGATTGCCGCAAAGGGCGCAGCACCTAAAATGCACATCCAAGATACCGTTTCCGTCCCGACATAGGGGCGCAGCAGAAAATACAAGCCTACTGCAACGCCGCAAGCCAAGACAGAAAAAACGAACTGCCTAAGCGACAGTCCGAAAAACATGGATTCCGTGTACTCACGGATTTCACGATTGATTTTCACTTCCAAATTTGTTTCCTCCTTATAGTCCCATCATTTCACGCACAACACGGTCAGCCATTTTGACAGCGCCGACGAGAATGAGAAGATTGAAAATGATTTCGCCCACATAACTCCATACCTGCGTGACCGCCGCCGCATTGGGATCGACCACAGGTGGTGAAGAAGCGAACAGAGAGAAGATAATGCAGGCAAGCACAATGATAGCGCCCTCCAAGCAAACGGCGGCATAGCTTTTGATGAAAGATTTTCCGACATTCTGCGAAGGCTCTCCGGCAAAGGTGGACAGCGGAACAGGAGCAATGGCAGTGTAAAGGTATAATTTGAAAAAGCGCCCGTACACGGTCATAATCATAATGAAAGACAGCACTGTGATGAACAAGCCGCCGATGAGCGTAACCGCCCAAAGTGGGATACTTTCAAAAAATCCACAATCCTCAACAGCCGTCACAATACTGTCCGGCAATACGGTAGCAGTAGCGCCGCCGATGCCGCTGGCGTTCATTATGGTGCTGATAAGTCCTTGCACGATTTGAAATAATGCCATCATCAGCTCCAAGCCATAGGTTACAGCACCTTTGGCAAGAGCAAAGCGGATAAAAATCTTGACAGCGTGCTCCGGCTTTTTCAGCTCTGCGAAGCTGCCGCAGGTTTTCATCACACCGACAACAAAAAACAGCACAAGCAATGCGAGTCCGATTGCCTGTACTGCTCCGTGAATATCCACCATGACATTCCATATTGTGCCGCCCTTGAATTCTGTGGGCGATTGAGTGATAAGCTGCCAAATCTCGGCGAGCTTTTCGTTCCAAGTGTTTAAGGCGTTTTCGAGATTTTGAACAACCCAGTTATCTGACATTTCAGGTTTCCTCCTTCCCTCGGTTTGATTTTGTGTTGCATGGAAATTTCCTCCTTTCGGTTTTTGGGCATAAAAATAGCCGCGGGATTTTCAGTAAAGAAAACCTCTCGGCTATGTAAGTTTTATTTGATTTTCATTGGCGTGCAATGCTCATTATGTCCACAATGAAGTAATAAACATTGGCGTCTTTTCTACGCCAACTTCAAAACCACAATTCTTATAGAATTTCAACTCTTTATCATATGCCACCAATACGATACGCAAAAAATCCTTATAATGTTCGGTTGCCATTCCAACGAGATGATTTCCTATCCCTTTACCTTGATAATTAGGGTTTACCAGCAGATAGTGAATATAAGCGGTCATTACACCATCATCCATTGAACTAATCAACCCAACAAGCTTATCTCCATCCCAAGCAGAAAAAACACTTCCGTAATTTTTCATTGCGGTCACTAACCTTTCAGGATAATTTCCTGATGACCATTCAACAGAAAGAAACAGTTCTTCTAAATCTTTTTCCTTGAATTCTTTAATGTTTCTATAAACAATATTTATCATGTCAGACCCTCCAGATCATATAAATATCCCGATGGTAATACCTTTAATTGTCATTATTATAACACAAAATCATGACCTTTTCTACTGTGATATGTATGAGCCGTATCCTGTTCTGGGATACGGCTTCTTTTTCAACCCGTGATAAGGGTGAGAATTTCTTTCGCAAAGGTAATGACAACGCCGCCTGCAAGGGTAAGAAAGCCGTTGGCTCGCTGGGACGGATCGTGAGATTTCAGAGAAAGACCAATCTGCACAATACCGAAGCCGAGCAAAATCATACCGACTGCACGAATCAAGCCGAAGATAAAATCCGAAAGATTGTTGACTACGGTAATCGGGTCATTTGCGGCAAAGGCGGTGGTAGTGAAACAGCAGAGCATCAAGACAGTTGCGATATATACCGCAAAGGTTCTTTTTGTATTATTGCCCATAGGCAGCTTGTGGGTTTCCTGCTTCTTCTTGAGATTTTTCATTGCGTGTTTCCTCCTGTGTTTTTGTAAATATTGCTTCAATGTCCTCATCGGACAACAGCTCATAATTGGTTTCGACCTCCGATATATCCGGAATGTCGCTTAAAGCGGTGCGGTCAAGAGAAATGGTGGCAACCGCTTCAGTAACAGCGCCGTGATTGTACGGTGCTGCTTTTCCGTCTGTTGTAAATACCACATTCGGGTGTTTGAGAATATCGTACTTGTCATCCATAACCGGGCGCTCGCCCCGGATAAACAAAAGGGCGTAGCGGTTATCCATCATCCGCACCTCATCGGGAGTGAGAAGCTCACGCCCCGTGATTTGGTAGTTGGTAGAATAGTTACCGCTGCGCCCTGTGCTTTTGCCGTAAGTGTTGGTATCAATCGTGGATTTGCCGAGTAGCTCCGAAACATATTTGTGTGTGCTCTGCTCGTTCCCTCCGAGATAGAGAAATTCGTCGCAGTTGCCGATGATTGCTTCCCATTCTTTTTCAAACAACGCTTTAAGCGCCGCTATGTTTTGCAGGATAATGGACACAAACACCGAACGTGACCGCATAACGGCAAGGATTTTTGAGAAATCCTCCGGCAGCGATACATTGCTGAACTCATCCATCAGAAAGTGGACGGGCATCGGCAAGCTCCCACCGTACTTGTGATCTGCAAGGTAAAATAACTGTTGGAAAATCTGCGTGTAGAGAATGGATACAAGGAAGTTAAACGATGTGTCATTGTCGGGAATGAGTGCGAACAACGCCACTTTCTTTTCTCCAAGGGAGGGCAGGTCAAGCTCATCTGTTGCGGTTAGCGCCGCTAAAGAGGTCAGGTTGAATTTTTCAAGCCTTGCCGCCAAAGTGATTTGAATACTTTTGAGCGTTTTTGCCGAGCCGGAATGATAGTCCTTGTAATACTTCACGGCGATATGGTCAGGCTCACGCATTTCCAAGCGTTCAAATAGCTCATCCAGCGGCGATTGGTAGCTTTCTTCTTCCTCCCGCACATCGGCAGCACGGAGCATTTCCATAACCATCGGAAAATTCTGCTCGTCCTGCGGCGCTTCGTGATGGAGATAAAAAATGAGGGCAAGAAGTAGCATGGAAGCCGCCGTATCCCAAAATGGGTCGTTGTTCTGGCTGCCTTTGGGCGTGGTGGATTTGAACAGATTAGTCACAAGGCGCTGCACATCGTTATCATCACGAAGATAGACAAACGGGTTATAGCAAAAGCTCTTTTCCATATTCAGAAGATCAAGCACCCGTACTTCATAGCCCTTTTGTTCAAGAAGATAGCCTGTGTCACGGGCAAGCTCGCCCTTTGGGTCAAGCACCACAAAAGAGGTATTGGCTTGGCACAGATTGACTTTTGCATAAAACCTTGTTTTACCTGCGCCGCTGCCGCCGACCACAATCGTGTTGAGATTACGGCGGTGCTTTCGTCCGTCCAAGCCCATACGGACATTCTGCGTGAAGATTTTGTTGTCTTCCGGATTCTTTGCCCGGTATTTTTTATCCACGGCTCGTGTATCGCCCCATTTTGCCGAGCCGTGTTCTTCACCCTTACGGTAATTACGCTTGGTCGAGAGATATATCCCGATCCCCATTCCGTAGCAGGCAAGAAAAAGGAGGACAGTCTTTAAGCTGTCCTCACACCACTGAATATGAAACGGATTATTCATTACCGCCGCTAAATTGGATAAGATTTCGGGTAAACCTCCCGATACAGTCGGGGCGACGAGCAGCCCCAGCCATACCGCAGGGATGATACCGAACAGGTAAAACGGAAGATTGCTTTTGAAGTCATCGTGCCTCGGCATCGCGGCACTTCACTTTCTTTGACGGGGCGTCAATGGTTTTGAGAAGCACCTCGTCCACAATATCGGTGGGGCGTTCATCCTCAATCAAATCATTGCGAAAATCATTGAGCGCATTGATGACAACACCGTGCTCATAGCGGTCAAGCTCTAAAATACGCTTTTCTTTTTTCTCCATTTTTATCGCTCCTGTTCCGGCATACGGAGCGCTTTGCTTGTTTCAAGCACCTTTGCCATTCGTGCGGAAATACCGCCCATTGCTTCACGGGCAGAGGACAGCTCAGAGCGAATACTCTGTGCGTCGGCTTCACGGATATTGTCGGGCAGATTTCTGAAATCGTAACCGCCGACATCAATATCGTTTTTCTTGCAGAGCATATAGCTGACACAATACGCCTTAAAGCCTGCTTCGCTGCGGGAGTAGTTCTCGCCCTGTGCTGCAAGTTCAGCGTGGGCAAGTTCCTGCGATACACTGTGGAAAATATCCGATGCATCCATTCCTTTGCGGACAAAAATTTCATTGCTTTCCGGCTGATACAATGCGCCGATGCCCTCCGGTAGCTCCTCGCTGATTTTGATAGCGGCAGGCGAATTATTAATAAGTGCCTTTAAGAGCAGACGCTCGTCACGATTGACGGTTGGTTTGGCTTTGTCCTTGGAGGTGGTTTGAGAAATGTCAAAGACCTTTTTCACATTGTAGGACACACCGACAGAGCCGTCGTCACGGGTGTATTCCTCACCCGGCTCTAAAATGGTAACGCCTTTTTGCTGTTTCTTGATGGATACGCCGCTTTCTTTCCAAGCATCAAAATCCTTAAACTGCGTAGCCTGCGGCATCTGTTCCGTGATAAGCAAGGCATTACCGACAGAATATCGGTCAAAGTGACTCTGCACATCAAGATAGGTCTTAAACTTGTCGCCATCCTCGCTGATTTCCTCGGCGACGGTGTCGATTAGCGTATAAGCCTGTTCACGCTCAAGCTGCTTTTTCTCTTTCCAAGATTCCTTATCAAAGGGTTTATCATTTTCCTGCTTTTCAGGTTTCTCGGCAGGGGTGCCCAAAATATCGTCAAAATTGCTCATTACAAACTACCTCTCTTTCGATTTCGGTTTCTTTTTACGCGGCTGCTTATGCTCTGTGGTCTTTTGCGGTGCTTTTTTATCGGGGACAGATTTTTCCTCACGCTTGGGCGCATCCGCTTGCTTTTTCCTCTCAGTCTGAATCTCCCGAAGCTCCTCACGGACGGACGGTTTTTCAGACTTAGAAGTACCCTCGGCGGATTTGCTTTTGCTCTCGGAGGTAGGCTCGGACGGAAGGGATTTCTCCGCCTTTGCCGCCGTGGGGTTTTCCTGTGCCGCCGTTTCCTTTTGGGTGGGCTTCGCCATCAACTCGTCAAGCAGCACATCATCCTTGCTTTTTTCGGGAACGGTCTTTTCGGGAGCGTCCTTTTGCTCGGATTTTGCCTCCTTGGATTTGGTAATCTCGCTCTTGATGGTGGCAGCATCGATAGTAGAGAGCTTAAAGCGTTCTACAATACGGTTGATTTTAGAAGCGTCCTCGGCTCGTACCATCACATCGACAAGCCCATCATTGCCTTGACTTTTACCACGCAAGGCGCAGTACACAACGCCGTAACGCTTGGCTTCGATGGTGAACTGCTGTAGGTTTTCTTCGCTGACGGTAAAGACCTTTAATTCCTTGCCGGATTTCAGCATGGCGGTCAATCGCTGTCTGCCCTTAATTTTGTTTTTATCCCTGTTTTTGAGAATGGTATAGAGCATAGCGGCAATATTTTTTGCGCCTGAGCCTGTAATCTTGGCGGCAACCTCGATACCCTCAAGGCTCATTCTAACGATTTGTTCCGCTGCGTCGCCTGAATTGTTCATTACGATTTTTCTCCTTTCCTTTGGATTGCTCATCCTCACGGACAGCTTTGATTTTTTCAGCCATTACGCCGGAGCGCACGGCAATGTCGTCGCATAAATGCACCTCCCTCCGTAGCGTGTTAATTCGTTTGGAAAGAACGGATATTTCGCCTTTAACCTCAGACAGTTTGCTTTCATCGCTTGTCACGCCTTTGGTGCGTGATTTTCGGTAAAGCAGCTTTCTGTCAGAGGACAGGGCTTTGATTTCCGTTTCCAATCCGGCTTTATATGAAGAAAGCTGCTCGGCGGTATTAATACGATGCGCACCCAGCAGCCTTGCTTCCTTGGAAATATTGTCGAGCTTCATCAAATCCTCACGGAGTAGAAAATGAAGCCGTTTGTTTGATTGCGGTCTGTTTTTCGGAAATACGCCCAGCAGATAGCAGTAGTGAATATACAGCGCCCGAAACCCGGTGAGTTTTTTTGCGGTTTTCAGATTGCCTTTTACACGGTAGGTTTTGGTTTTGTGCGGTGCTTCGGAAAGCGGGCGCTCCGGGCGGCTTTGTGATAGGATGCGGCTGCGGATATTGTCGATGGAGTAATCCTCGCCAAAGTTTCGCATAAGGCGCATAAAGCGTTCCTTTTTCGGCGGACGCACGGAGATGTCCTTGCCGATCTTGATTTCATAGCCCTGCCTTTTTAAGGCATCAAAAAACTGCCGCTCCGTCATTGACTGACGAATGGCAGCATCTATGTCGGCTTTGATAAGTCCTCGCCAAGTGGGGCGCTGTTCCTGTTCGGCTCTCCATTCGCCGTATTGCTTTGATTTGCCACGCTGCGGATTTTCTATCACCGACAAGCCATATTCCCGGCACAGCGTGTCGGATTCGGTTTGCATATTGTGGTAGTCCTTTGCGCTGCGGTAATAGCGAATGCCATCAACAAAGGAAACGGTATTAACCACAAAATGATTATGGAGATGACTGTCTTTATCAAGGTGGGTGGCGACGACAACCTGATACTTTTCACCCCACAGCTTTTCAGCAAGCAATACTCCGATTTCGTGCGCCTGCTCCGGCGTAACCTCGCCCTTTGCAAAGCTCTGATACCCGTGATATGCCATAACGCCCTCGTTTTTGCCGAAGCGTTTTTTTACGACAATCATTTCATCACGGGCGGTCGCCGGATAGCAGTTGATACCCGAAACAAAGCTCTGCATTATGGCGGCATTTTCGTTGTCGGTCTGCCCGGTTTTGTCCGTATCCACGGCATAGCTGATAACATCGAAAAGTCCCTGTGTTTCTCTGTCGGTCATATCCTGCTTCTCAAAGAATTTTGGGTTATCGGTTTTATCGGGGTTCTCCACATACACAACCACCTTGCCGAGCCAGCCTTTCACGCTCCAAATGGAAGTGGTCGCCATTTATTCAATAGGGCGTGGAAGAATAACCGCACCCGTGATTGCCTTGACCGACTTTTCAAAGCGGCGCACAGCTTCATCATACCTCTGCACATCCAGTACACCTAAGATATGTGCCTTTTGCGCAATCTGATTGAGGTTGTTGCCGATACCGTGCAGTTCCCGCATCATAGCGTAATAATCGGGCGGCGGTGTGTCCTGCGGCACAACGCCGTTGATAAGATGTCGCACATAGACCTCCTGCGAAACGCCGGATTTCTTGACGAGCTTGCTAAGGTGCTGATGTTCTTCTTTACTCAGACGGGTGATAATCTGAATATTCCTTTTTCTCATTTACTCTTGTCCTCCTTGTCGTTGAGATGATGGATTTGAAACAGGCACATAAAGGTCACGCCGCATAAGCCGCCGATGAATATGCCGATTGTCAAAAACACAAATTCGCTCATTTTGAACACATCCTTTCGATGGTGTGATGGGGGTTTCAGGGAGCTATGCCCCTGACAAGCTGTGTATGGCTATCCATACACGATGCTTGCTGGTATAGTGCAGACTATTTCTGCGGAGAACAGCGTGGATTGATTACAAGCTAAAAAGAAAATCGCCATTCGTCATATTCCTCTTTGGTAATCTCGCCGTTTCTTTGCTTCTCTGCCATTTGCCGCCATTCCGAAAACGCTTTTCCAAGTTCGGTGTCTGAAGCACAATCAAGGGTACTGCCGTAATCGTCCTCCAGCGCAAACAGTAGGTGCATAAAGGCGGTTTTGCTTTCAATCTGTGGAATGGAAAGCGCATAGGGAGAAACGGCAAGCACATTTGCCAATGCGGTAACGGTTTGCTCCTTTGGCGTTCTTGCGCCCGATTCATACTGCGCGATACGAACATCGGCGGTCTGCTCTGAAAATCCGATAGCCATACCAAGCTGTTTCTGCGTCATACCACGCAGGGTACGGAAGTACCTAAGCCGCTTGCCCGGCGATAGTAAAAATCTCATCGCTCCTGCTCCTTTTCAAAATGCCTGCGGTGCGGACGGCAGCGTCCACAGGAAAAATCCACACCTGCAAAGTCCTCGGCATCAAGGATATAGTCGCTGTGATGCCAGCGGTCTGACACAAGCCGTTCGGCTTCCTCGCGGCTATTTGCTTCTACGGTAACGGTCTTTTTTAGCGTTTCGGTAATGGTAACATCAAATTCTTTCATCGCTCATAACTCCTTTCGTACTGCACCTGCTTTTTAAGTGGGCAAGCAGATAATCATTGAAATCCTTGCCATAGGGCGGTGGTTTATTTATCACGGTGTAGTCCTTGGGCATAATGGTCATAATCGCCTTTTCCGCCATTCGTCCCGGGTAATCATTATCCAAGTGCAGCGTGATGCGCCTGATATGCGGATAGTCCTCTAAAAAGCGGGTAAGGGCTGCTGGCATACGGCTTTCCTCAATGACCTTTTTCGGCTGATAAATGCCGGCAAGGGACAGCAGATTTTCATTTTGCCACTGTCTGCCGTATTGCTTTAAGAGTGTTGCATAGGAAAGCACGTCGATAGCGGATTCAAACAGGTGCACGATTTCATTCGGCTGTGCTGCCGGCAGAGAAAAGGAATAATGTTTGTCGCTGCCGTTTGCTTCGCCCTTGAAATCCGTGCCGATTCCACGCAGGGTGGCGTACTTTGCCGTACCGCCCTTGTCAAAGCCGATGAACACGGCATTGTGGTGCGGCGAGCTTTCATAGAGCCGCCCGGTCTTGATGCAGTAGTCGATTAGTTCATCGTCAATACCACGGCTATGAAGATAGCTGACCAAAGGAGTGGCACTACGGCTTGCCTTTGGTAAAAGCAGCACCTTTGGTTTCTCTTTTTCTGCGGACACAAAAACAGGCGGCTTGATTGCCGCCCGCCCTGTAATCTGTTCAACCGCTTCCGTAAATGAAAAACCGTTTACCTTGATGAGATAATCCAGCGCCGATTTGCCGCCAATACCACGGGAAAACCAACACCACTTACCGTTGGAGATGCGCAGACTATCGTGCGTTTTCGTGCAGTAGATATTGCCCGAAACATAAACAAGCTCCTGCGGTTCATAGTTTTGCAGATAGGTCAGCAGATCCATTTGCTTCGCTTCCGAAATCACCTCCGGCTCAATATATGGCATTCTTAGTTTCACCTCCATTCTGAAATAGAAAAAGCCGACTGATTTTCAAATGAGAAAACCAATCGGCTATGTAAATATTCTAACGCTTTCTATTGTTAATTGCAGAAACATGTTGCTCAATTATCTTTTTTTCATCTTCTTCAACAAAGAATTCATCTAACTTGTAACTGATATGTTCGATGTGTGGGGAACTTAAATATTGATAGTCAAAAAACATATCACAAAACTCTACTAAAGCGTTACGCTCATCTGTGAACGTGCAGCCATCTGTCGGAGTTTTGCCGTACAAATCGCCTGTCTCAAAACTTAATAAGCAAAATAAATCAGTTGCTGCATCAAAAAGTTTTTCTATATCCAACAAAGAAACAGATATATCATCTATTTCCCGCTGAAGACTGTGTGCTAAATAATGGTTTCTAAATTGAGTAATACATGATTCTACTTTAGTTTTTACTTCTTTTGCTTCTTCTGCAAACCATTTTGAATTTTTTGATAGTGCTTGAACGCTTTCCTTATATTCGTCTTTGATAAATTCTTTAAATATCATATTCTTAAATCTTAGCAGAGTAATCGTATCTGATCCTTTATCAAATAGACATCGAGCTACTTTAATAATTAAATATTGAAATTCGTTATTAAATAATTTTCCTATAACCAAATTAGTGTCATATAACATATTTATCCCGTTATTATCAATGCATTTTTTCAGGAATATAATATCGAAAAGTATACTATTCAAATCAATAAATAAAGATTTTTGCATTTCAGAATATTTAGCTATACATTCTGACTTTATAACATCTGTATATTTCATTTTATTCACCGCCTTAAATCACAATTCTACATAATACCCATCCGTTTTTCAGCACAATCTATGTAATCAAGCGGCACCGCACTGTGCCCTGCTGCTTGAAGATATTAGTACTCATCACTCAGCAGGAAATCTGTAAGATGCATGATTTTTACTCCGTTGATATTGCCTGCGGCAAGCTCATCCAGCGTGACAACATACTTGGGGTAATGGTCTTTGATTGCAAGCAGATTGGCAACCTCGCGTTCGGATTCCTCCGGCAACCTGCGGCACACCTGAACATAGACACGCTCATCCCGCCGCACCGCTACAAAGTCGATTTCCTTTGTATCACTTTTGCCGACATATACTTCATAGCCGCGTCTTAGAAACTCAAAGTAGACGATGTTTTCAAGCATTGCGGCAATTGATTTTGGATTGAATCCCATCATACAGTATTTCAGCGAAGCATCTGCAAGGTAGAATTTTTCCTGTGTTTTCAGCACGGACTTGCCCTGCAAATCGTACCGCTGGCAGCGGTAGATTACAAACGCTTTTTCAAGCCATTCCAGATAGTTGTAAACAGCTTCAACAGAGAGGGAACGCCCCTCGCTTTTCAGAAACTTTACAATGGCATTTGCTGAAAAAGTCTTGCCGACATTCTCCACAATGAATTTGACGACACGACCCCACAAGTCAAAGTTAGTAATATTGTGCCGTTTCGTGATGTCGCTGGTGATAACGGAATTGTATATCCCTTCCACAATCTGATAAGCAGAACGTTCATCAAAATTACCCAGCGCCACGATGGGGAAGCCGCCCATGCGCAGATAATCGTTTAAGAGCTCTTTCGGTGGCTGATTGCTCTCTTTCTTGAACTCCAGATATTCAGCAAAGGACAGAGTGAACACCGGGATGGAAATATATCTGCCTGTCAGGTAGGTGGATATTTCGCTTGACATCAGCTTGGAATTGGAGCCGGTTACATAGATGTCGGTATTGGCGTCCTCAAGCAGACTGTTGACGGCTTTTTCCCAGCCGTCGATTTCCTGTACTTCGTCAAGCAAAAGATAATACCGTCCGTTATCGGTAAACTTCTCTTTAATGCCTTTATACATTTCCTTGGAGGTCATGCCGTCGTCAAAATCCTCCGAAGTATAGCGCATACTGACGATATGGTCTGCGGCGATGCCGCTGCTTATCAGTTCTTCCTTCAGCATTTCTAAAATTGTGGATTTTCCGCAGCGTCTGATTCCGGCAAGCACTTTTACAAGCGGAACATCCCGATAGGTTTTCAGCATATTCAAGTATGCAGGTCTAACGATCATATTATCGCCTCCTCTGCATATAGTATAGCAAAAAGCACAAAGAATATCAAGAGTTTTTACTTATATTCCGTAAAAACTTTGATTTTTGCTTGACTTTTTACGATTTTATATTACATAGCCCGACAATAATGGCTATGTAAAAACGGTACGGTGCAATACCATGCCGCCTACTGTGATATTCGCTTTTAGAATGCGCCCACTTTTTTAAGGTAAGATATGCAGTCCGTATGTCCTCTGAAATAGAGTTGCTGGCGCTCCATACTTTCAAGCCGGAACTGTAAACTGAAATATTCTGTCACCGCTGTGTGTTCCTCTGCGGAAAGAGTAATCTCTCCATCGCCCTCCATAATCTTTGAGATAATAGGGTGCTCCGCTTTCAAGTTGGAAATCTGATGATAGAGGGCAGCGTATTCGTCATTGGTTTCTCTGAAATCCACCGTAATATCATTTTCAATTTCTGCAAAGCTATCTTCAATGCGCTGTGCCAAATCCATATAAGAGCTGTTGTCACTCATTGATAATCACTTCCTTGTCTTTTTTAATTATAATATACCCACCTGCGAAAACAATATCAAATGTGCAAATCAGCGTTCTTGCTCGGTAATACTTTTTACTTTGCTGTTTTCATCGCCCTCATCCGGCTCACCGTCGAGCAGTTCGTGATCTTTCTGATCCATATTGAGCAGAATATTCAGCTCTTTCAGCCGTGCTGTTTTCTGCTGTAACTCCTCCTCTTTGGCAAAGGGCGTGTCCATTTCGATACGGGCATTTTCGAGCTGAACTTTATTGCTTTCCAAATCCTCTCGAACAGCCTTTAGCTTGTCAGGGAAGGCTCCCAAAGCGTTGTCCATACGAGCAATATTGCCAAACACATCTGCACCCAGCACCACAGTGTGAGAGAGCGTGCCCTTCATGGTCATGCGGTATTCATTGCTTGCGCCGTCATAAGAAAGGGCAAGAGAAAAGCCCCTGTACTGTCCCAAGGCGACGGCATCGGAGACGGTCATTTTGGTGCAAACATCAATAATTGCTTTGCCTGCCGCCTCCTTGTCGGCATAAGGGGTGTCAAGAATCACCATGCCCGCAAAGCCATCCTTTGGCTTTGGATGCTCAGCCACAAGCTGCACATCTTTTTCGTAGCCTGCGATGCGCTCCGTCAACCGAGTGATGGTTGCGGGATATTTGCGAAGTACCAAATCTTCAAGAGCGTATTTCTGATTGAGATGGTTTGCCTTTAACATATTCAGCTTACCAACCTCCATTTCAAGATTGCATTTCTCAATAATAAGCGGATTGCCGGTTGCCAGTGCTTTAATTTCGGAATAGCTGAGCGCCGTTTCGTCCACATCCTCGGCGGCTCGCAGCGGCGTTTTGCTTGTCATAATCTGTGCAATGAATTTTTGCTTGTTTTCTACAAGCTGATAGAGGTAGGCATCAAAGGTGTTTTCTGTGACATAGCGATAAATATCCACCTCGGGGTTGAGGTTGCCCTGCCTGATAATCCTGCCCAAGCGCTGAGCCAAATCGCTCGGTCGCCACGGGCAATCAAGGTCATGAAGCGCCACAAGTCTGTCCTGCACATTGGTGCCTGCGCCCATTTTCTGTGTACTGCCTATTAAAACACGCACCTGACCACTGCGGACTTTTCCGAACAGCTCTTTCTTTTTCGCTTCGGTGTTGGCATCATGGATAAAGGCGATTTCCTCCTCGGGAATACCTTTCTCCATGAGCTTTTTGCGTAAATCGTCATACACATTGAAAGCGCCGTCGCCCTTGGGCGTAGACAGGTCGCAGAACACAAGCTGCGCACCACGCTGCTGGGAAGTGCGCTCCCATGTGGCAAATACATTTCTTGCACAGACAGCGGTTTTTCCGTTTTCATCGTCCATCGCAAGGGGGTTGACAAGCCGCATATCAAGCGCCAGTTTTCTGCCGTCGTTCGTAATCTTGAGCATATTGTCCACGCTCGGATCAACACTTCCGTTACGGATTTCCTCGGCTCGCTCGGCAAGGCCTTTAATCATTTCCTGCTGCAATTCTGATGGACTGATGACCTCGGTGTGGAAATTGGCTTTCGGTACAGGCAGCTTTAGCATATCCGCAGTCTGAATATCTGCCGTTTCTTTGAACATTGCCATTAGCTCCGGCAAATTGTAGAACTTGGCAAATCGAGTTTTGGCTCGGTAGCCGCTGCCCTCGGGGGACAATTCAATGGCAGTAATGGTTTCGCCAAAGTTTGCCGCCCATGCATCGAAGTGCTGCATACCTGTTTCCTGTAAGTTTCGGTATTGCAAATAGCGCTGAATGGTATACATCTCAACCATGCTGTTACTGATGGGCGTACCTGTGGCAAAGATAGTGCCGCGTCCGCCTGTCAGCTCATCAAGGTACTGCGTTTTCATAAAGAGGTCGGAAGATTTCTGCGCTTCTGTTTGAGCAATACCGCCGACATTGCGCATTTTTGTTGCGAGGAAAAGGTTCTTAAAATAGTGGCTTTCATCAATAAAGATGCGGTCACAGCCCAATTCTTCGAAGGTTACAAGATCATCCTTGCGGCTTTGGTCGTTGAGCTTGGCAAGACGCTGTTCCAGTGATTTCTTGGTCTTTTCCATCTGCTTGACAGTGTAACGCTCAGCTTTTGCTGATTTTGCGTCCTGAATGCCAAATAAGATTTCATCAATCTGCTGCTGTAAAATGACACGCTGACGCTCTGCTGACATAGGGATTTTCTCAAACTGGCTGTGTCCGATGATAATGGCGTCATAGTCGCCGGTGGCAATTCTGCCACAGAACTTACGGCGGTTTTTGCGCTCAAAGTCCTTTTTGGTTGCCACAAGAATGTTTGCTGAGGGATAAAGCTGAAGCCATTCTGCCGCCCACTGTTCAGTGATATGGTTGGGTACTACAATCAGAGATTTGCTGCAAAGCCCCAGCCGCTTCATCTCCATAGCTGCCGCAACAATCTCGAAGGTCTTCCCAGCCCCCACTTCGTGTGCAAGCAGGGTGTTGCCACCATACATAATGTGGGCAATGGCGTTGATTTGATGGGTGCGCAGGGTGATTTCGGGGTTGATGCCGCTGAAAGTGATATGGCTACCGTCATACTCGCGGGGACGAACGGCGTTAAAGGTTTCGTTGTAGATTTTGCAGAGGGTTTCTCTGCGGTCAATGTCCTTCCATATCCATTCGCTGAATTTTGCCTTGATAAGCTCCTGTCTGTCTTGGGCAATGGCGGTTTCTTTTTTGTTGAGCACCGCTTTTTTGTTGCCGTGTTCATCCTCTACATAGTCAAAGACACGCACATCCTTGAGGTTTAAGGTCTGCTCCAGAATCTGATAGGCGCTCATACGCTTGGTACCATAGGTGGTGACAGCCTTGATGTTGCCGTAATCAGAGGTTTTTTCGGTGATGTTCCACTCGCCATTGTACTTGGAATAGAGAATGTTCATACGGCGCTTAGCAGAATAGCCCGTGTCAAACAGCTCAAACATAAACCGGCGGTAGATTTCTGGCGGTATCCATGTCGCACCGATACGCACGCCGATTTCACCTGCTGTCAAGTCAACCGGCTGCACCGCTTCTAACGCCGAAATATTTTGAGCAATCTGTTCTTTTTTGGCGGGTGGTAACTTCTCGCTAAGAGCCTTTGCCATGCGCAGCTTGTGACGCACCTTGCCGGAAAGATATTCATCGGCGGTGACAAGGGGGAAACGAGAAATGTCCACAAAAGCTGTGGGAATGTCCTCGGCGTTCTCTGCGCACACGATGTCACGGAAGATAACACCGGAAAGCTCGGCTTCCAATTCTTCCGCCGTTTTGCCCGAAAGAGCTGACATATATTCCATATCCACCTGAGCCTTTTCAGAGATAGATACGGCAAGAGCTTCACTGGCAGTATCAACGGAAGTGACCGGAACATGAGGACGGATGGTGCGCTTTGAAAACATATCCGCCTTTTGCTTGAAGTTACCCTCATCGTCCTGCACCTCCAAAGAGCAAAGCAGGCAGTAACTGGAATCTTCACAAAAGGCAAGGTTGTTGCCCCTTGTAAAGATGCGGTCATACTTTTTGACAAAGCTGTCATATAGGGCGTTTAGCTTTTGCTGCTCACGCTCGATGATTTCATCGGGGTAATTCTCCGTCTGATATTCAATGAGCGTTCGCACACAGTCCCGCAGGACTATCATGCCACGAATACGATTTTCCGCTGTGACAGAAGCATTTACAGGGTGCATACGGGAGTTCTCACGAAAATACAGCTTGCCGTCCGATACCGTGTAGCTGAAATTGCGCACAGCAGGGTCAGCAGGAATGGACAAATCTTCTTCCGTATCCTCCAGCTCATCAACCTCATACTCGGTAATTTGTGCGTGAAGATTGTTGACTGCTTCGGATAACAGCTCCGATAAATCACTGTTTTCGTAGGCTTTGCAGGTGCTGTCCATACCGAAACGGGTGCTTTCCATTTTTATCTTGCCCAGCACCATTTCCGGGTGTTGCACAAAATAGCTGTTCATCTTAATCCCATTTTCGTCGTTATCAAGGTGTACCCAATCCGGCTCAATGTCTATAATTCGGTCGCGCTTTTGCAAAAAGATAATATCGCTGGTGACTTCCGTCCCTGCATTGCGTTTGAAAGCATTGTCAGGCAGACGAATCGCACCAACGAGATCGGCACGCTGGGCAAGGTATTTGCGCACGGCGGAGTTGTCCTTATCCATCGTGCCTTTACTTGTGATAAACGCCACAATACCGCCCGGACGCACCTTGTCGAGCGCCTTACCGAAAAAGTAATCGTGAATGAGCCAGTGGTGCTTATCATACTTTCTGTCAAGCACCTTGAAATCGCCAAACGGCACATTACCGATTGCCACATCGAAGAAGCTGTCCGGCATCTGCACCTTTTCAAAGCCGTTTACGGAAATGCTGCTGTTTTGATAAAGCTGCTGTGCAATTCTGCCGGAGATACTGTCCAGCTCCACGCCATACGCCTTGCAGTTCATGTTCTCGGGAATACTGCCGATAAAGTTACCGACACCGCAGGCAGGCTCCAAGAGATTGCCTGTTTGAAAGCCTATCTGCGACAGCACTTGATAGATGGCATTTGTAATAACCGGAGAAGTATAAAATGCGGTAAGAGTGGATTCTCTTGCTGCGGCATATTCCTCTGTGTCCAGCAGACTTTTCAATTCCTGATAGTGAGAATTGCGATCATCAAAGCAATCAGCCAACCCGCCCCAGCCGACATAACGGGATAGTGTGATTTGTTCGTCCGGAGTTGCCAACCGATTTTCATATTCGATTTGCTTTAGGCAGCGAATTGCGGCAGCATTGGCGGCAAATTTTTCACCGGGCGTACCATATCCCAATTCCTTATCAGAAATGCGGAAGTTATATCGCTGTTCAGGCGGTATCTCCGGGTGCAAAGTAGAAAAGACGACACGCTCACGCTTTGGCGGTGCAAGAACGGTCTGTTCTTCTTTAGCTGGTAATTCTTCCGTAATATCCGAAAAATCAGACTCACCCTCGTCGCTTAAAATCTCATCTTCAATATAGTCGGCAATATCCTCATAGTTACCTTTACCGCCGTGGGAGGCATATTCGGAAAGCCCGACATCCAGCGTTTCATCGGACACCACATAACCCAAATCTTCCAGACGGTCTGTCACTTGCTGCCGCTGTGTTTGCTCAGGTATTTCTTCCGGCGCTGATAGCTGCTCACTTTGGGCGGGTGCTTCAATCGGCATTGGCGTTTTCGTTTCTCTAAACAGCGTATATATGCCGTTTCTGTAAGCAATGAGATTTTCAAACGCAGTTTTTCGCCACTGGTAATTGCGGTCATCCTGCGGCGTTGCCTCCCACACAGGGAGCATCATCTGATGGATTTCCTCTACCTTTTGAGGCTCGTCAAGCTGCGGTTCAATGAGCTTCACTGCGTCCCAATAGTCAAAGCCATATGGAAAGGGGCGGGGCCGCTCCTGTGGAACACCGTTGAAAAAGGTTTGTATTTCTCTTGCAAGCTGCTGCTTTTCGTACTGTGGCATTGCGGCACGATCATCTTCTGATAAAAACTTGCCGGAAGAAATAAGGGTGCTAACACGCTTTTCCACTTGATTCCATTTCAGCTCCACCTTTGCATACGGCTCACCGATTGTGCCGTGGCTAAATGAGATTCCCTTGCCTTTCTGATAGAGTAAATCATCATTACCGCCGCTGCTTCCGCTGTACTCGCCGTGATAATTTTTGAGGAAATCTTCACGCTCCTTGCGGTCTGTGTGGTTACGGTAGAACGAGTACACCGCAAGGCGGTAATCTGTGCTGTTCTTTCCACCGCGCAAAATCTCATCAATTTCATCGGTGGAGATAAAGAAGCGCCGCTGGGGGTTGTAGTCCTGGGCGGCAGTAAAGATAACCGGCTCACGCTGCAAGTCTGTGAGTTTTTCACCAAGCTCCAATGGGCGATGATAGCGCAATCGCATAATGCCGGGGTTGGCTTTATACGCTTCGGCAAAGGGCGCATATTCCAAAACAATGGTTTGCAAACTTTCCGGCTCTTTTAACAGTGCGGCAAGTGCCTTGTCCATTTCAGGAAAGCCGCCCGGTGCTTCGTAAATGGCTTGAAGTGTGGGAAGATACTGCTCACTATCGTCCTCAATATCCCGATACATCAACAGCAATCGGTCAGCAAGCTGATTGACCTCATAGCCACTTACCTTATCAAGCTCGCTTTGGGGCATATATCGTCCGAGGTCTAACAGCTCACGGATACGCTTTGCCGCTTGCTCCCAAGAAACAACGGTAGCAGAGGAACGGTTTGCGCTTTCTCCCTCGGCAATGCGAATGCCCTCGGTGCTATACCATATTGAAACCTTGCGGTCATTAAAATAAAAGCCCGCCCCGTTTTCGCCATAGTGCTCCTGCAAAAATTGGGCGTTGTCGTCCTTGTCCTTCATGAAATAGGCGCAGATAATCAGGCGGCTGTTCCGGTCGTTTGCGCCGATGCATAGAGCTTCGTCAATAATCTGCTGGGAAAGCTGCGGGTGCGGGAAGAATGTCATCTCCTCACTGCCGCCCGGTGAAACAGGTGTATCAAAATTCGCCATATCAAAAAGGGATAATTGCTGCCCGTTTTGTGTTTTCAGCCCCTTGATGTCCGTGTTAACATAGTATCCCTTTTTGTCGATTAGCTGCGCCGTCCACTCCGCAACGAGATTCCACGAAAAAACGGACTCCTTGCTGTGGGAAAGGTAAGCGCCCTCCCACATCAAAAGTCCGTTGTCCTGCGGTTTGTAGCCGACGCGCACACCGTCCGTGAGAATTTCGGTGTATCTGTCTTGATAGGCGGATTGCAGATATTCTTCACGCTCTTTCACATCCGTGTGAACGGAGAAAAACAATTCAATTTGCTGCTTTTTATATTTGAGGTCATCGTCCTTGTTGGCGATAACCGCCATAATCAGTTTTTCATCCAAAAACGCAGGAAGCTCATCGCCGCCTGCGTTTTTTTCATTTAATTGTAAATCAACTCGCTCAGAATTACTTCCTCCGCTGAGTGACGGATGTTGTTCATCAAGCCCACCCATTTCATTTGGTCGCTGGCTTTCAAGCTCTCCGTCACGTCCTCGCTCTGTGCCATCTGTGCGGTCATCTGCTCCAGTCGAGAGAGTGCCGTCTGTTCGATTTCGATTAAGTGTGCGTTCAGCTTGCCCGATGTCAGCAGATTGGTATAGGTCACTCTGCGATTCTGCTTGAGAAACTTCCGGCGCAGCAATGCGTACTTCCCAAGGGTTACTTCCGGCTCCTGCGGGGGCAGAAGGTTCGGCAGATTGTAATCGCCCTGCATCGTGTATGTGATTTCGTTCATTGTCAAAACTCCTTTCAGAATTGTTGTTTTCAAGTATAGGGTACTCATTTTGCGCAGGATTTGCAATTGTACGATTTTGTATTTGCCCCTGCCTTTGCAGGCTCATGACGGTACGGGATATTTCTGACAGACACATCTGTGAAATATCGCCTGTTGCCGTACCCAGTGCATTTAATGTTTCGGGGGTATTGAAATTCAGAACGTCTCTGAAATCATCATCGGAGAAATAGTCTGCGGGTTCAATCCCGCATCGGGACAACAGCATATATCCAACGCTGTTCTGTAAGGCAGCTTTATAGATAACCTCAACATTAAAGTCCTCCAGCTCTTCCAAAAAGCTGTTTTCCTTACAGTAGCGCAGTTCTGAAAGGTAGTCCGGCATATTGTCCTCGACGGCGTTTTTCGCCGCTGAGAGAAGTGTCACCGCAAAGTCCGATTTATCCGCAAGCTCACCAAAGCTGTTTTCCAAGGTTTCAGCAATCTCTGCTTCCTGTTCCGGGCTTACCTGCCAAAGAGGGACAGGACGGGAGAAGCGGCTGTCGTGGGTGTCGGAAACATCAAAATAGTATTTGAGCCTTGAGCGCCCTGTATGTTCACCGTCAAATACGGCGATACCCGTTGCGCCCTTGTTTACCCAACGCCCGAACTGCCTGTTCCATCGTTCAATTTCCAAAACGGCGGTGGCATCCGGGCGTTGGGCGTAAACCAAAAGCTGCTCATCAAAAGACAGTCTAAAATTATGGCAGGCAGAGGACAAGAAGCGCTGCCACTCCTGCGGGGCGGTCACTTCCTGTTGAATGCGCTGATACAGCTGTGTAATGATTTCATATTTTCGTGCCATCCGGCGTTACCTCCTATCTTTCCATTGTTCTTTGCTGCTGGCGGGGAATGGAAAACCCGTAGACTTTGGCAATCTCATCACCAAGCCTGCGGGTAATTTTCGTTATATCCGGGCGTGTAGCCGTTCCGTTGTAAATCTTTTCTTTGAGCCGGTCAATCTGTTCCTCTGTAACACCGTCTTTATAGGTGCGGTAAAGATAATGATTGGTGCCGTCGTGATGAATGGCGTCGCAGCACAAATCGCCCAGCTTATCCACATACCAAGTGGAGTAGTCCATATCACTGTAAAGACAGTCGCGGATATTGCCGGAATTAATTTCCCCATAGCCGGAATACCGCCTGTCCCAGCGTCCGATGTCCGCTACTCTTAATATCGGACGGGAAAGCTGCACATTGAGGTTTGCACGATCACCGTCAAGGTAGTCGTCATTGATTTCGTGCATCAATTCTATGCGCTCATCCTCGGTCATATCGGGATATTCCGCTTCAAGGTCGTCTTTCCAGTCCTTATAATCAAGATTGTAATTGCTCCAAATGATGTGTCTATCATCTTTCATCGCGCATCACCTCGGTCTTTTTGCTTTGGCTTTATCGGTTGCCCGTTGTCATCGTAATTCTTCGGATCGGCAGCAGGGGTGTGCCAACCGAACATGGAGCCTGCAAGCATAGCCGCCTCCTGTGCCTTTGTCACGCCAATCGTATCGTTGGAAATATCCGCTGCTTCACGGGCAGTTTTCCCCTCAATGTGCATACCGGAGGGGGTGTAGCCTTTTTCACCACGCTTCAAGATAACCACCATACCGGTATCAAGCAAGTTGCTGTAACACTGCTCCGGCAAGGATGAGCGTAGCGGCACCACGGTATTATTGGCCTGTTCCATGCGCTCGGCAAACTCGCAAATATGAAAAAGATTGTTGCCGACCTCCACATGGTACTCATCAATATATCGGCAGGTGCGGTCTAACTTTTCACCGTCAGAGGTTGTAATGCGCACCTGATCTCCATCTGGGATACGGAAGATTTCTTTGTAATGGGGATTAATAAAGCGGATACCTTTCTCAGCCTTTTCAAGATGGCTGTCCAGCCAGTCCTTGCGGTAGCAATAGCAATACAGGTTATATTCGCCCTTGTGTGGATTGAGCCGCATGAGATAGGCATATTTTTCAGTATCTACTCGCACACCGTATTCACGCTCATTGCCAAAAGAGCTATCGGGGGTAGAAAAACAGTATTTTGAAAGGGTGCTGCGGTTGCGGAGGATATTTCCGTCCTTCCGAAGCCCATTGATAACCGTATCAAACTCATCCTTAAACTCCTGTGTTTTCAGGTCTTTTCTGAAATCGTCCCAAGAGGAAAAGAAGCCTTCACCGTTTGAGTCCATATCTGCCCTCAGATGTCCTATACAGCCTGTCTGCATGGAAAGCTGCTGACTTTGAGAATAGGTGTAGTTGCGCTCATTTGGCAGTAAAACTCTAAAATCCATTATCGTTCCTCTCTTTCTCTAACAGCTTTTTGTCGTTGGGATTGTATAACCCCAAGCCGTTCCTTTGCCCAATCGGGCAGTACCTTCATTTCGCCGAGAACATGGCCACGCTCCCAACGGGCTTCCTTGCCGGAATAGAGATTGGTGCAGTAGCAAACTGAGCCACGGGAGTTGGCGTGAGAGCCGAATCCGCCTGTGCAAAGCCAAAGCTGGCGGTCTGCCGTTTGATATTCGGGGCGCAGTACCTCCGGACGAATGGCAACAACCTTGCCCTCGATGCTTTTTTTGTAATCGTTCGGAAAACACATATCTGCGGTAATTTTTTCATTTGGAACGGAAACAGAGGATCGTTCTTCTTTTAGCCTGTCGCCCTGCTCCTGAATGCGCTGGGCATAAACCCCGATAATTTCGGCGTAGTCGGCACTCATCAGACAATCGTAATACCGCCCGATTATGTCATTGCTTTCATAATAGGCGCAGAAGTATGGATGTTCACTGCTTTCATCCACACCGAATACAATTTCCTTTTCACCGATACAGATTGACTGTGTAATTTCATAGTCCCTCGCCATACGCGTTTCATCATTCATTTGCCGTATCCTCGCTTTCTGATTGTAGGATTTGTGCCAAAAGCTGTCCGGATTGGATGTGGTTTTGCTCTGTCAGCACCTTGTTCTGCACACACAGCACAGCACGGATATTGGCTACTGTGATGTTTGGAATTTCCACCATTTCTTCGGGTGTAATGGTAAGAATGCGGACAGGTGAATAACCCGCCTGTGCAAACACGCGGAATAGCCGTTGCTCAAATTTTTCTTTACTCATTGTGATTCGCTCCTTTTCTTTCATAAGTTAGATATGTAGAAAGGGCGGTATTCGTCGATACCGCCCTCGGAGCATGGTCTATTTCTTTTTGTTGTTTCTGATTTTTAGGAAAATTAGCGCGCCGACGATGAAAACGACAAGCGCAATTCCGACAATGGTTTTAGCGTCCATTATTCCTCATCCTCCTTTTTTTCTTAAAGCCGAGAACGCCCAGTGTAGCAGCACCGGCACCGGCAATGCCCATCAGCACAAGCCAAAGGGCGGGATTGCTGTCGTCGCCTGTTTTCGGGGTATCTCTCAGCTCGTTGTGCATCTGAACAACTGTTGTTGCACTGACCTTGACCGTTGCCTGCTTATCGGCGGGCAGCACATAGCCGGAGGAGGTGCTGTCGTTCACTTCGGATACGGTATAATCGCCAATGCGGAGATTTTCAATGACGATCTCGCCGTTTTTGTCGGTCTTGAAGGTCTGATTGTAGCCGTTTGCGCCTGTCACACGGAACGAAAAGCCCTCCACCTTGTTGTCAGAGGAGGTCTTGACGATTTTAAGAGAGCCTTTCTGTGCGTCGTTGATAAAGCCTTTTCCGGCTTCGTTTTCCACGGTCACAGTCTTGCCGTTTTCCGTAATGGCGAAATAATAGGCGTTTTCATCGAGAATGAAGCCAGCCGGAGCCGTCTTTTCCTTGACGAAATAGCCGCCGAACAAGAGATCGGACATTTGATAAATGCCGCCGGAAAGCTCTGCCATTGTGCCGAGCAGCGTATCGTCCTTATCAAACTTCTTATCGCCGTTGATGTCGGAATAGACTTCAAAAACAGCGCCGGACAGATGGTTGTCGGGATAGTCCGCATCCGTTTTGATGAGCTGCACCGTGCCGCGAATACGGGTGTTCTCGATTTCAACCTCAACAATATCGCCGTCCTTGTCGATGGCTACAGGGAAAGAGGTGTCCGAAAGTATAAAGCCCGTGGGCGCTTCGATTTCACGGACAACATAATTTCCGTAAGGCACATTAGCAAAAGAAAAACTGCCGTCATCTTCGGAAGTGGCAGTCAAGATGGCGTTTTCTGTTGTTAACTCGGTTGCATCTGCTTTTAACAACCCCATAACAGCGCCGCCAAGTCCTTTGCCGTCCTCGTCTTTTTTCAGTCCGTGAATTTCACCTCGGATTAGCTCATTGTCGATTGTTTCGCCGTCATTTGCTTTAATTTCCACAAGGGCGGTATCCTGTCCGGCATACTCAAAAACAATCGGATATTTTGCATCGGAAAGGATATAGTGGCTGTCGGTGGACAACTCCTTGACATAATAGCTGCCAAAGGGTAAGTCCGTGGTAAACTGCGCCGTGCCGTTTTCATTTACCGCAATAATTTCAAGCAATCCGTCAGCCGGAATAACCGTGCCGTCTGCTGCGGTCAATTCCTCTGCGGCAAACAACCCAAAGGTCACGGTGGTGATTTCGCCGTTCATGCCAATTTGGAACTTCTCATCCTGCTCCAGAACCTTGCTCAGCGAGAATTTAACCTTTTGGCGTTCGTTGTAGAAGCTGGTGGCAGTTTCGGTGATTTCAACCTCCTGTCCGGCATAGACCAGCTCAACCTCGTGGACTTCGGGATTCAGCACCATGCCATCCGGCGCGGTGGTTTCCTTAACCGCATATTTTCCGAGATAGAGTGCTTTGCTCTGTGCATTGCCGCTTTCGTCGGTGGTTACGGTATCGACCACCTCACCGGCAGAGTAGCGCAGTGTGCCGTCTAAGGTATAGACATCCTCCACGACGGTAATCTCATAGACTGCGCCGGGAAGTCCCTTGACCTCATAAACAGGCTGATACAGTCCGTCCCATTCAGTAACAGTTGAAAACACCTCGCCGGATTTACTGATATTGATAATGCCTTTCTGCGCCATGTTCGGTCTTTCAACCGCAATGACGGTCACCGCGCTTTCCTCGGTGGAATTATCCTGAGTGATGTCAAAAGACACAGGCTCGGAGTTCAGCACATAGCCATAGGGAGCGTTTACCTCAACCAGCGAATAGCCTGCACCGTAGGGCAGCTTTTCCGGGGTAACGAGATACCCGTCCGCATTGGTGTAAAAGGTGTCGATGGTGGTCGGCGTCGGATAGGTGAAGCTCATTGATACAAGGCTTCCGTCCGGGTTATAAATCTGGAATGCAGCACCTGCATACGGAATGGTTTTGCCCGTTTCCGCATCGGTCTTGATAACCTTGATATACGATTCAAAATTAGCATTGTTAATCAGGTAGCGGTAGGTTGTGCCGTCCTTTGCGATATACACATCAAAGTCCGACATCAGCTCACGCCCGTCCCAGCCCTTGGTCTGATGGACGGTGTAAATGCCGTAAGGCATATCTTTCGTAGCTGCATAGCCGTTTTCATCACAGGTGAGATAATCTCGCTCGGTTTCTTTGGCGCTGTCATAGCTGCCTGCGGATTTGAGATACACGGAAAACTCTGCACCAACCTCCGGCGTTTCAATCTGCGTGCTGCCGTCATCGGTGTGCTTGATAATAGCAATATTACCCTTGATGACCTGTTCAGTCACATCATTGGATGTGGTGTTCAGCTCAATTTCGTAAAGCTCCGGCTCTGCACCGACATGATAAGAGGTGCCGTCAAGCAGATAGCCCTCGGACGGGTTGATTTCACGGGTACTCCAGTCGGTATCACAGATATAGTAGCGTGTGGTGAACTGACCGTTTGCATCGGTGGTGTAGCTGTCAATCAGCGTTTCACCCTTGTAGATGCCGTAGGTTGCGCCCGCAAGGGAAGCGTCGCCCTGCGGCAAGCCGGTTTCCGCATCACTCTTTGTCACCGTAACACGAAATTTTTTAAGGATATTGCTGACCGACTGATTTGTAACCTCATTCCAATTCACCATCGTGGTTTGAGAATCGGGAATGACATAGCGGACAGGGGTATCTACTTCTTCAAGCGTGTATCCTGTACCAATCAGCACATCATCAAATTTTGCAACGCCGGAACTGTCGGTTACGGCATATTCATCTACAGCAAGTCCCGAAAGAGAGGTGCCGAAAAGGTGAAATTTCATACCCTCAACCAAGCCGTCCTCGCTGGTTTTGGTGACCTTCAAATCTCCACGCTTCAAAACATTGTTAAAGGTAACAGTGGAGGTTTGTCCGTTGACAATCGTTACACGCTGAACACTCTGCGGCTCGTATTTGTCGATGGATTGCTCGGTGACAGTATAGACGCCGGGATTTAAGTCGGTGATGTCGATAACGCCGTTTGCTCCGGTGGCTTTTGTTGCATTGTAGCCGTCGCCGGTGAAGGTGAAGCGGATACCCTCGACCTTTCCGTCCTCTGAAGTTTTGACAAGCTTCATATTGCCAGTCTTAACTTCGAGATTCAGATAGCCGCTTACCGGATCGAAAACCTCAGCGCCGTAAGTGATCTGATCCTGGATCCCTGCTCCGACTTTGCCGTCCGACCACACTACAACGCCTTTTCTTATGCCGCCGACTTTTTCAGCCGTCACACTCACTGCGCCTTTCACAGCGGTTGCAGAGGTGATGGTGAGCTTATTACCGCTGACGGAGAAGGACAGACCGGGTGTATTGCTGGAAAATCGGTAGTTACCCAGTACACCGTTGGTATCTGTAAGTGTAGCAGAGTATTTCTCGCCGTCCCATTTCAACTCATAGGTTCCGGCAGCAGAGGAACTTCGGGTAAAGAAGCTGGGAAGCTGCGTATGCTTCTGTACCTCATTTTCAATCTGACTGTAATAGCTGAAGATTTGGCTTCGCAGCGGATGATTGTCCGCAATATATTCGATAATATTGTTTCTGCCCTGCGAACTGCCCCAAACATGATTAAACTGGCTGTCACGCTCACCGACAACCGTTTCCCAAATGAGAAGCTGTGTGGCAATGAGGTGCGCCATCTCATTGGCATGGGTTGGATTGGCACTATTCCAGCCTGTGTTGCCGTTTCCCTCATATCCGTACTGCAAAATTCGACCGATATATGCCTTGATGACAGTGGGCGGAATCGTCTGATTTAAGCTTGAGGGATAATTGTCCCAAAAATCCTCGCCTCGACCGCCAAGACTGTCGCCTGTGTTACAGGAAACGCCGGGTTCAATGCAATAGGTGATTCTGCCGCTGTAGCTATCCTGACAGAATACAGAATAGGCGTCGCTCCTTGCAGAAGTCGCCCAGCCGCCCATATAATTAAGCGCCGGGTGTCCCCAGCCGGATTTGTTCCCGTCCGCACCACGGGGCAAGTCAATCATATACAAGGTCATTTCCGACGATGCGGCAAATGCCGTTGTAGAAAGTCCCGAAAATACTCCAAGGCTCATAAGGAGCGAAAGGAACAGGGACAGAATTCGTTTGCTCTTTTTCATTGTGTTGTTACCTCCTTGAATTTAACACAAAAAAAGACACACCGTTTTTACCCGATGTGTCCGTTTCCAGTGTATTGATTTTTACGCATATCCTACATAAATGCTGTAATTCCCATTGCCTAAATCCTCCGACCATACCCAAAATGCAGTGTAGCCGCTTGCCTTGTACCAATCGAGACGGTCTTTTAAGTCACGCTCCAAATAGGTGCAGCTTGCGTTTGCGTTCAATGGATCATCCCAACAAACCGTTGCCGTGCTATCAAGAGACAATCCGATGCTTTGACCATAGCCTTGAGCATACGAAATATAGGTGCTGACATCAAAGCGCGGTGCAGGTGGCTCTGTTGGAGCCGGGGTTGGCGTTTCGATCGCGGGTGGTGAAGTTGGCTGTGGAGCAGGCGTTTCCTGCTGTGGCTGTTCAGTCGCAGATGGTGGTGTGATTTCCTTCTTTGGTGCAGGAGTGTTGATACTCTCCGATACGGTTTGTGTTTCAGATGAGGTGTCGGCTTTTTGTTGTGGCGCATCGCTGACAACGGACTCACTGCTTTGTTCAGGAGCATTGCTGCTTTCCTCACTTTCGCTGTCCTCACCTGCTAAAAGAGAAGATGTGGCCCCTGCCGATGTGCTTTCTGTAGGCTTATCACTCACAATAACGGATTTATCGCCTGTATTCGGCGTTTCTGCGTTTTGCCCGGAACATCCGGCAAGAAACACACTCAAAATTAATGCTGCGGCTATCAAAATAAGCATTTTCCTCATTGGCTCGTCCTCCTTTGCACACCATTGTAGGCAAAACAGCATGAATGTGCAAAGGTGCAAGCACTCTCTTAAATCATACACATCACCCTATATTCTTCTTTTAGCTGGTATAGCTGGTTTTTGAGGGGGAGAGGTGTGGAGAGGGGGAACAGCAAAGCACCGCTGTCTGTTACAAAATATTAGACCTCACCCTTGGCGGAGCAATACTTTTTTTACCGTTCCTGTGCTTTTTGACGCTCCCGAAACCGCTGATAATGCTCAAGCGCTTTTATCACATAATCCTCGGTTTGGTTGGGAGGGATGCTTTTTGGAATGAATTGCCGCAGCCGTTCTGCCGGAAAGCTGATTTTTTCTTTCTGATTTGGCTTTTCCTCGGATAGAATAGACAAGATAACCTCGTCATTCAGTTTGCCGTTTTGAGAAAACTGCTTCATTTTAATTGCTTGTGCCAAGGACGGTGTGCAGTCCTCCAGCTCCATAGTGTCGAGCAGAGATTTCTGTTCTTCTTTTGGCAGGTAAGAAAGTTCCACAGCAGGGCGAAAAGCGATTTTGCCATCGTCCACCATTTGCAAAACTTCGGGGACAAGCTCAGTGAGGCGGATATATCTGTATATTTGAGGTTGACTATCGCCTGACTGTGATCCAATTTGATTGGCGGAAGTTATACCTTTCAACTTATTATCCAGTGGAGAAGAAGTTAAATCCGTCCGTTGTCCTTGCCGTTTCATAGCTTCCAATCGCATTTTCAGAGAAAACGCCTTTTCGCTCGGTAAAATCTTTTCTCGCTGCAAGTTGCTGTCAACCATAAAGATAATTGCTTCATCACGGCTCATTTGCCGCACAACCGTAGGCAGAGTTCCAAGCCCTGCCAATTCACAAGCACGCTTTCGGCGGTGTCCACTGATTAGCTCATACCGTCCGTCCTCCTTTTGCCGTGCAACAGCAGGCGTGAGAACTCCAAACTTTTTGATACTGTCTACCATCTCAAGCATCGCTTCATCTTCTTTTACTTGAAACGGGTGATCTGGAAAGGTGTCAATCTCAGACAGCGGCAAATCCTGCACTTTTTGCAATTTTGCATCTGCACGGCTTTCCTCGGTGGAAAAGAGGTCATCTACTGTAGGCAAGCTCAGATTTATGCCGTTGTTTTTCGCCATCGGTTAACACCTCCTTTGAAAAGTCTGCGTAGGCTTTCGCAACCTTGCTGTTCTTGTCGTAGGCATAAATGCTTTTGCCTGCGGCACTGATTTCGGCAGCTTTAATAGCAAGCGGAATTTCACTCTTATAGATTTTAAGGGCGCTCCCGTAGCTCTGCCGCAGTGTGTCCGTCGTTGCCTTAGCTAAATTGGTGCGCCCGTCCACAAGGGTGAGCAGAATACCGTCCACCTGCAATTTCGGGTTAATCTGTTTTTTGACTTTGGATATGGTCTTTATGAGCTGTGTCATGCCTTTTGCCGGGAGATAGTGCGCCTGCACCGGAATAATCACGCTGTCGGCAGCTGCCAGCGCATTGACGGTAATCATACCCAGCGACGGCATACAGTCGATAATCACATAATCGTAATTCTTTTTGACTTCATTGATATATGTGCGCAGCGTAAATTCACGGCTCATGGCGTTTACCAAAGTCATTTCCATTGCCGACAGCTCAATGCTTGAAGGCATGAGGTCAACGCCCTCTGCGTGGTGCAGGATACCATCGCCCGGCTGAATGTCCTCGTCGCGGATTACTCGTTCCATCATCGTGGAGATGGAAACAGGCAGATTATCTGCGTTGGGGAAGCCAAGACAGGTAGTGAGGTCGCTTTGTGGATCACAGTCCACAAGTAATACCTTTTTGCCCTCATTTGCCAAACCAATACCAAGATTGACCGTAGTGGTGGTTTTTCCTACGCCGCCTTTTTGGTTTGCGATAGCGATTACTTTACAATTTGACATTGCGGTTTTCCTCCTTTACATAGATTTAGCCACCCACTTCAAGATGAAATTGACGGCTATGTAATAAATATGACAGCAAAAACAATATGAAAAGCATATAATTCAAGCGATTACATCAAAAATGGTTGAATTTTCCGAAATTTTGCTGTATAATAATATACAACGCTGTCAAATGCGCTGTTGCGTGCTTTGGCAGGCATATAGTGTAAATTGAGAAATCCCTGTCATTCACGACAGGGATTCTTTGTTTATATGTAGACTAATGAGGTGCAAACATGGCTGTAAGCTATAAAAGACTTTGGAAATTGTTAATTGATAAAGATATGAAAAAAGGCGAGCTGTGCCGATTGGCTGGCATCAGCACTGCGTCTGTTACCAAGATGGGAAGAAACGGCTGTGTGACAACCGATGTCCTTGATAAAATATGTACTGCACTTGAGTGTAATATTGAGGATGTTATGGAAGTTGTAAAAAATAGTTAAGTTTCCATGTATAGCAATAATAGGCAGCTTAATCGTGTTCGACTATGGCGACATTTAATGGTATCGAAAAATGAAAGGGATAGTTTTATGGAAATCAAAAAATGCAATATTTGCGGTTTAGAAAAGCCTTTATCAGCTGATCATGTACCGCCGAAATGCTGTTCCAATAAAGGAACTATAAATTTTTATCAGCTATTTCAAAAAAACATAAATCCAGATAAAAAACCGGGCCAAGCACAAAAAGGAATATATTTTAAGACTATTTGCGAAAAATGCAATAATGAATTATTAGGCAACCAGTTGGATCCTTTTTTGGGTAATCTCCAAGAGCAAATCATAAATGCTACCAGCCAGTGCACTTCTTTATCTGATGATATATTTGTGAACATTCAAATTAATAAGGTTTGCCGTTCGGTTATAGGACATTTATTAGCCGCTTTTCCTCATTATTATGATGGCGGAATTGAGCCGGAGTTAAGAAACTATTTTTTAACTAAAAGCCTTAGAAAAATTGTTGGACAGCACCTTTACCTGTGGATAAATAATGAAAAAAAGGTTGCGATATCAAGAAATATAGGCATTGCAATGGACCCTGTTTTTGACGGCTCGCTAATAAGCCTACTGAAATTTCCGGGAGCAGCATTTATGTTATCAAACAAAGAGATTGATGATAATCTTGTTGATTTGTTTGACTACACAACAGAGGACTTTGAAACGACGGTACAGATAACACTTCCGCTAACATGTATTTTTTCAAAAAATGGAGAAGAACGAACAATCGAATGGCCGTTAAATGTAACAGATGAGAAACTTTTTGTTATTTCACCAGAAATGGCCTCGAAATCACGGTTTTCCACCCTAATTGATATTTAGCTGAACTTATTATGGTGATTATCTGAAAACGCATTAGGATTACGTAAAAGATATGGGGAGTTAGGATGGACTTAAAAGATTTTTATTTTCAAAACATCCAAGAATCAGAGTATCATCACCGATTTTATGTATCCATCAAAAATGTGAACAGGGTTTATAACATTTTTGATGGATACACGGAAGTTGATAACTGTGCATTTGAAGTATTTGATGCAGAAGAAGCAATAACAAAGTTCAGAGAATTATGCGAGCCAAATGAAGACTTTTCCAGCAATGAAAACAAGTGCTGGTTTTACCTCGTGACATATTATTTATACAAAATGGGATATGAGATACCGGAGTTTCCGAGGCTACTGGCGAGGCCACCTGTTGACCCTAATGAATTTACCTATGGGGATATAAGGAACAGAATTATTGCCCAAGGCGGCGATTTCAATGGCACAGTTCGGTATGCAACAAGAAGAACCTTTGTTGCAGGATTGACCTTTGAGCTGAAGTCCAATCACATAGGCATTGATACTTCGATAGAACAGAAGTTTATTGAATTTTCAAATCGGCAAGCATCTTTCAATAATATGAGTACCGAAGAGAAGCTTGCCGAGATTGCCAACCTAATAGAAAATATGCTTAAGAAGAACGGGCATTTTACCGCGCCTGATTATTCCTCAATTTGCTTTGACTATATTTCAAACGAAACCGTAACCAGTTACAGAAAGAAAATGCACTGCTTCCGGCACGCTACAGCTGAAGCAATCACAGAAAGAAATTCCTACACTGAGGAACAAAAGAGCTTTTTTGTTGACTTCGGACTGACAATCGTCAAGGTAATTCATGCGCTAATCAAGTGACAGTAAGATGTCTTTGATAGAGTTGAAAATTAGCGTTCACTATGAACGACGATACGCATTATTAATCAGCTCATTATGTTTATAACAAGAGCCGCTTACTTTCACAGCAAGCGGCTCTTGTATGTAAAGATATTCTGGGACACAATGTTCACTTTTTCGGTTGAACGCACATCCTATCCCGACTGGCTCTGCTAATAAATTTGCAATATGCCCTAAAATATTGCAGGGATTTAGGGGTAAGACTGTGATCTTCAAAGGAAACTCAACTCGATAAAAAGCCTTGATTTTACTGGCTTTATAAGCTATTACAGGAACTTGAGGCACACCATTTGTTCTATATCGGGTTGAACTCCTAAGTAATGCTAACTCGGTTCACTTGCTTTTTCACCGGCGCGTTCATTACTTTGAAAATCAGTTCATCAACGCAGTCCGTATATCTGCCTTGCCGGATCAGCTTATTTTTGAGCTGCACAAGGCTATGTAGCACAACGCTGTATTCATCTCTATCGAGATATAGGTATCGTTTTTGCGTTTTCATCTCATCACGCTCCTTTGTAATTCATAATATATATGTGTCTGAAAGAATGCAACGGTTCAAATAGCTTCATCGGTTAAACCTGTACTTTTAAGCTCTTTTTATAGGAAGCGTAGTGCTTACTCAACACATACTCAATTACCCATTCTTTTGGGATCAGGTAAGTGCAGCGTATGTAATAATGCTTTACCCTGTTTTCTCGTATTAGCTTTCTTGCCGTGCTATCGGCAATCCCGCCCAGCATTTCCTTAAATTCATCTAAGGTCACTACTTCGGAATAACGCTCAAAGAGAGCGACATAATATTTTCTGTCCATAATACAGTTACCACCTTTATTATATTGTCAATGGTAGATGTAACTGTTACCATGTGTCTGTAATTCGTGAATGCTTATTCGGAGAAGTGGAGCGTTGAGATACCTCCGATTTACCTCAAAAGTTCAAAAAACTTTCGCAAGTCGATTTTTTGGACAAAGTCAGCCGCAGCGGACTTTTTGAAGGCTTTGGGTGTCAAAAGCGTTGCTGTCAGTGATTTTTTGAGGTCTTTACTTACCTCCAAGAGCCACGGTGTTCTGTAAAATGCCGAATATCTTGAAGGACTCAAAATCCAGTGGTAGCAATACCGTGCGGGTTCGACCCCCGCTTCCGGCACCACGTCGCAGCAAGTCCTTTGGACTTGCTGCGATTTCTTTTTATATTTCGTTTGCAAAATCGCGGTGCTGTCTGACGAACTGCCGCTCCTTTTTTTGAAAAAAATCGCGCTCAGCTCGCCCTCTCACGTCGTCGCAGCCATCGCTGCCTCAAACTTTTAACTGACACCGGGTTCTTGTACGCTACTCGGATTTTCGCCGTCGCTACCAACTTTTTGCAGCCATTGGGCATAGATTATCTCTGCATCTTTTGTGCAGTCGCGTTCCAAAAGAGACCGGTTTCCTTCAATGGGATAACCGGTCTCTTGTTATTTGAAAATGATTGTTTGTATTGTCCCTGCTAGGCAGACGTTTGCCAAATACTGAAAATTTTAGCTTCACTATCTCATATTGCGGCGATAGTTTTTCCGCAACTTTCATACTGTTTGTTGCCTTTCTTTTTGACTATCTCTGCACACGTCCCGACCCGTCTCCACCCGCCAGCTTCTCCACTTCGCCAGTGGTAACGCGGTTGAAGTCGCCGATTATGCTGTGCTTGAGACATGAGCCGCAACGGCAAATTCCAACGATTGCTGCTTGTCTGCTTATGTATTGAGGCCATATATGAGTTCTGCCGCAAAGCTGTCTCGACCCCCGACACGATCCACGATATCGTTTATCACATAATGTCGTCTAAGATAAAACTTTTTGCCGTCATTAAGGCAAGCCGCCCATCCATTCACGTCAGCACTTTTGCTCTCGCGTAGCGTGATGGCAATCATCTTCATGCTGGGATATTGTGTAAGAACAGCTTTGAAAAGATTCTCATATTTAGCGCTGTCAAGTTCACCGCTGTCGACTTTAATGTCAACGCTCACTCCGAGTGATTTCTGACAATCCTCCTCGTTCGCAATCGCAATGTCGACATGCTTTGCAAGTTCTCTCATAACCTCAGGCGCACTCTTGCCATATTTCCAGAGATTCTTGCGATAATTCAAATCACAAGAAACCGTAATTCCACGCTTTTTTTGCTTCCTTTACGCTCTCGATGGAAAGTTCCATGGCGGTATTCGAGATTGCAGGGGTAATTCCGGTGATGTGAAACCAATTTACACCCTCAAATGCCTTATCCCAATCTATATCACCCGTTTGCGCAAGTGCAATGGAAGAGCCCTCACGATCGTATACAACCTTTGAGGGGCGCTGATTTGCCCCCGCTCTCAAGATAATATATACCCATACGTCCCTTGCCGCGTTGGATGCGACTTGTGCCCACCCAAATCTGCGCAGCTCTTTTATACACTCGTTGCCGATTGTATTGTCCGGCAAAACGGTTCAGTAAGCGGAATCCATGCCGAAATTGGCAAGCGAAACCGCCACACTCGCTTCACCGCCGCCAAACGCCGCCTCCAGAACCGGGCTCTGAAATAGCCGTTCATGCCCAACTGATTTCAATCTGAGCATAATTTCGCCAAAAGCCATCACTCTCATAACTTAACACCTCTTAAGTTGTTTTTGATTGCAGTGCACTGTCACTGCAATCACAAACAGCATATTGAAATGCACTCGTCTATTTCTGCAAAAGATGAACGGCAAACCCGCCGATTTCCTCTGCAAAATAGACAGCCACCATCCTGTCGCCCTTAAATTTTGCGGTGTTCATATCGGCAGCAAATCCTTTTTTCTCCAAAAAAGCTATCGCTCGTTTGATGTTATTGGTCCGAACGGCAAGGTGTCCGTTTGTGCCGAGATACATCGATTTCATGACCTCAATTCCGCTTCCGGCAAACGCGGAGCTATTTCCCTCTTTCACTGTAAACTCAAACAGCTCGTCAAATTTGCCCGCGACATTCATCGCCTTGTCGGAATCCGACATATTGATGCCTGTGTGTGCAATCTCAAATCCCAGAGATGCCGCAACCGCCTCTTTGCACAGTTGAGTGATCTTTTCAAAATTCCCTGCGGCTATATCCGCTTCTGTGCATATCCAGCTGCCACCGACTGTCTGCACATAGGGCGCTGCCGCAAATGCTCCGATGTTTGCGGCGTTGACGCCACCTGTCGGAAGAAATTTGACGTTTGTAAACGGCCCCGAAAGACTCTTCATCGCAGAGAGGCCTCCGTAGACATCGGCGGGGAAAAACTTGATTACATTCACTCCGATTTTCAGCGCGCCCATTATTTCTGACGGCGTGACACAGCCTGGGACAACCGTGATGTCCTTATCCACACACCACTGCACCATCTCCGGATCAAAGCCGGGAGAAACGACAAATTGTGCCCCCGATTCGACAACAGCTTTTGCCTGTTCAAGAGAAATCACTGTCCCCGCACCCACAAGCATCTCCGGACACTCTTTTGCGACAATTTTGATGGAATCTATCGCCGCTGCGGTGCGCAGGGTGATCTCCATAACGTCAATGCCGCCCTTGAGCAGCGCTTTTGCAGTGGGTAATGCGTTTTTTGCGTCGTTTAAAACAACGATAGGCACGACAGCGTTGTTTCCCAGTCTTTCTGAGTACTTCATTCGATTATGTCTCCTAATTGTTAAAATGAATTTGCAGTTTTTTGCCAAGCTGAACCGAAATGCTGATTCCACATCTACATGACTGCTATATAAACGTGGTTTCTTTCAACATGACTTTGAGAATTTGCAGATCGGTCTCTTTCATCCCTATGCTCCCGATATGGGCGACACTTTTAATTGTGCTCTCGATATCGTCCTGAACAATCCCCTCTTCGTTCTGAAACACAATGCCATCCATGCTCATCAGATGTCCCAGAATTGCCGCATTCACTGATGACGCGATTTTGGCCGCGCATGAAGCCTTTGCCCCGTCGCAGATTATCCCCCCCACATTTGCAATTGTGTTGACAATTGTATTTTCGATCTGCCGCTCGCTGCCGCCGTTGAGATATGTAATGGCGGCGCCGGCTCCGCAAGAAGCTGAAACCGCACCGCAGAATGCGGACAAATCCCCTATTTGGGCTTTTATGTGCACAGAAATGAGGTTGCTCATTGCAAGCGCTCTATATGTTTTATCCTCAGTGCTGCCCAGCTCTTTTGCATATTCCAGAACAGGAAGTGACACTGTCAGCCCTTGGTTTCCGCTTCCCGAATTGATGACAACCGGTAGAGGACATCCACCCATTCGCGCGTCAGATCCGGCAGACGCTGCAGCCACAGCTCTTGTCTTTATACCGTTTCCAAAGTGTTTTATTAACAGCCTGCCAATTTCCGCACCATATCTTCCTCTGAGCCCCTCCTGCGAAATGGCATTGTTAAAGGAAATCTGTTTTCCTATTATCTCTTTTACATCTTCAATCCGCAAGCATTTTGCAAATTCGATTATCTCTTTTACAGACAATATTAACTTGCTGCAGGGGGTTTCATTTTCTATCGATTTATATTCAGACAGAACTTGATTATCTTTGACCACTTTCGATATAAACGTGTGTTTGCCGGCAACGGTCACTTGTGCGGAGTGGTCGGCAGACTCAACATATACGCTGATATAAAGATTGTTGACATTTTCTTGAAGTTTACACTCGCAGAAGTTAGCTTCAAACAGATATTTTGCTTGAAGCCTGTCCTGATCGGTCACTTTTTCCAAAACCTCAAGCTCCTTTGAAGACTCACCGCAAACAATGCCTAATATCGCCGCAATCCCTATTCCCACCATCCCGCCTGAGTTGGGCACAATTACGCTTTTAACATTTTTCACTATATTGGCGCTGCAATAAACTATCGCTTTTTCGGGAAATTCTCCCAAAATCTCCCGAGCCCTCGCAGCGGCGAATGCCACCGCGATAGGTTCGGTGCACCCCAAGGCAGTCTTCAGCTCCGATTTGAGCAAATTAAGATAGTTTTCATACATTATGTCGTTCATTCTGATTTCTCCCTCTGCATATTCCTGTCATTTTGCTGTTTTCACCGTAATGATTGGTTGCAGTTACTTTGTATATCGCTGAAAGCGCAGAATGCCGATCTTGCCTCGCAGCTTCCAAGCGCCTTCTTCCCATACCACTAAAGAAGCTGTTTTTGCGTGCTTGAAAGGACTGCTATCAATTGTTCATAAGCAAAGCCGATATCAGCATGATTCGCGGAATTTGAGATTGGAATCAGCGCTCAAATAGTTTTTGTGTTGGTCTGCTTCCGCGCTGTCAACTTTTTCAAGTTGCTCCTGTAAGTTTTTCTCTTTGGTCAAATCTGTCGATTCCCTAATATGTAACTCACGCGTAAGCACAATGGTTTGCGGATTCACTGACGATCCCTCTATGATCTTAACCAGCAATTCCGCAGCTTTGTATCCCATTTGTTTTGTCGGAACATATATTGACGTGATGGTCGGTTTCAGAAGGGTTGGCCAATTCATCTCGTTATCCCAATTCCAGTCCTCCGGTCCGCACAGACCAATGTCATTGTGTATGGTTAGTCCTTGATCCATTATAGCTTTGTACGTTTTCACTGTTGTTGTGCTGTTGATTCCGATGATTACCGGCTTGTCATCAGGCTGTAACTGGGACAGAAGTTCGTGGAGTTTTTGAGCCGCAGTCATATCTCGTTGTGAGTCGATGATGTAAATATCATCCTCAGGTGAATACCCATAGATAATTTTAGTAGCTGCAATAAAAGCATTCTTTCTTCTCTGTCGCGCTGAGTTTTCCTCCCGACACTGCCAAAATAAAACCGGACGTGTGTAACCCATCATTTTCAAATGCATGACTAAATTCAAAAATATGTCATCCTACTCAATCGTGACAATATTAAAATTGAAATTGTTCGCGAATCGGTCGCACAAAACAACCGGGCAACCGTCACAGGCAGCTTTTATCAGTGACGGGTTGATATTTGATGTCGCATTCACGATAAGTCCCGCAACATTTTTCGACAGGAAAATGTTTATCAGACCGCCTTCTGTCCGCGAATCCTGATTGCTGTTGACATATAAGGGGGGTCATACCCTTTTTCGTTAAGACAACTTCCCAGTCCATCGGCGAGAGCTGACGAAAATGGAGAATTCATGTCCGAGAGCAAGACTCCGATCTGCTTTGTGTTCTTTGTCTTTAAACTCTGCGCCACGCTGCTGGGCTGATAATCCAAAATCTCGATAACTGTCTTAATGCGCTCTTGTCTTGTCGCTCATCATGTCACTATTACCGTTAATGTACCATATCGTGGTTTTTGAAACTCCGGCAGCTGTCGCTATATCAGAAATTGTAGGTTTGTGTTGTTAAATCGTCATAAGAATTCTCCATTTAGTTGTGCTGCAATACTCTGATCTTATTTGCCATACAAGTCAATTTTATAACAAAACACAAACCTTTTCCATCAATCTTCTTAATTAAATTTCCCCGTTCTTTTCATACATTTCCTGGAGAGAGGCGCCTCGCTCCAAACCGTTTATGACTTCTGTCTCCTTGTTGACGGTTTCAAATGCTTCATCCATAACCTTTTCCGCGATTGCTCCGGGAATAACCGCAACTCCGTCAACATCTCCTATGATTATATCTTTGGGATTAATTGTTACCCCTTGAAGTACTATGGGGATCTGGCATTCGTTTATCTCGCAGCGCGCCCTTTGGAAGTTCGCGGGTCAATACCGCCGTAAAACAATGGGAACTCCATAGCTTTGATCTGTTTGATATCTCTTGCGTAACCATCAAGCAGAACCCCTGCGCCCCTCTTGTTTTTAACCGCTGTCGCAAACAGTTCGCCAAAAACTGCGCAGTTTTTTCTCCTCTGACTGCAGGAATGTAAACCTCCCCCTCAGACAGCTATCCACAACCTTACACTGTGCCGTCAGCGGTTGCTCCGGCATAGTATAACCGGTAAACGCCGACCCATATATGAATGTGTCGTCACTCAAAGGGCGTATCGGATAACTCAGCATTTGATTTCTATATCCCATTGAATCCAACACATCGCTTATTATAGAACTTCCAAAGCTTTTTTTAACTGTTTCCAAATTGTATTTCAGCATTTTTCTCCGCCGGCATTCTTCAGTATTAATCGCAATTCAAATTTTTTCTCGCTTTTTCAAGATATGAGAACATCGGATTCAACGTCAATCCTCTTCCACCTGAAACCTCGAACGTTTCACCCGTTATAAATGACGAGCCGTCTCCGCACAGAAAAACAACCGTCTTTGCCACCTCTTCAACCCTGCCGGCGCAATTCATGAGCGTCCCCGCACAAATATCTCGCGCAGCCTCAGGGGTTATGTTCTCCGAATTGAACTCGGTCATCGTGTATCACGGCATGACACTGTTGACACGCACTCCATAAGCGGCATATTCTCCAGCCATGGTCACTGTCAATTTGTTGACCGCTTCTTTCATCGGACCGTAAATCGTTGCTTTCCCGATAGTTGGGCATCTTGCACCTAAGGAACTGATGTTGACGATCGATCCCCCATGATCCTTCATTGATCTGAACGCCGCTTGGCACCCAAACACCGCAGATTTGAAGCATATACTATAGACTCTGTCTAAAAGCGCATTTGAATATTCCTCTTCATCGTCGTCCTTAGTGAGCTGTGCTCCGACGTTGTTTACACAGCTGTCGATTCGCCCAAATCTGTCCACAACATTTTTCCCGAAGCGATAGACGCTCTCCTCGTCGCACATATCTGCCATTTCAAAATGCACTTCTGCATTTAAGCCTATCATCGGTTAATATTATGTTCGCGGTCCCGCCGTGGGATGAATTTTCCTGTGCCTAATGAAATAATCCGCGTAATTACTAAGCGTCGTTCTGTTTTCCTTAAAAAGTTTAATTGATATATAATTTCTATCAACGCCGTCTATTTGTGTTGGCTTTCATGGGAAATAATGCACAAAAAAACGCCCCCATCGCTTAAAAAGCCATTTGAAGGACGTTCTTTGTTTTATGTTGTTTCTGAGCGCGATGCCCCGCTCAATACAGACATTCAGCCATCGCAACATCTCTGCTTGACGCCAATATATCACAGTACATGCGGCTCCCGCAGTGTCGACATTTCGTTCATTCGATTACCGTGCAAAGCTCTGTGCAAATGGGATAGAAGGCCACAAAGTCATTTCATGAGCGCGCATATCGCGTTGGAAAACGCGACGGGGTCGTCAACAGGGAATCCCTCAATCAAGAGAGCCTGATCGTACAGCAGCTTGGTGTACTCCTCAATCTTGTCTTTGTCCGCGGAATTCCACAGTGAGGTGAGCGTTGCAAAAACCGGATGCTCAGCCGAGAGTTCGAGCACCCGCGTTGCCTTGGGCGCATCCTCTGCTCCGGGCATTCCTCCCAAAGTCTTTTCCATCTCGAGAGAGATCTCGCCCTCGCTCGAAAGGCACACCGGGTGAACCTTGAGTCGCGAACTCAAGCGCACATCTGCGACAGCTCCGCCGAGTTTGTCTTTCATGAACTCGAGCAGTTCCTTGTTTTCTTCCTGCTTGGTGCGCTTCTTATCCTTTTCCTCGTCGCTCTCAAGTCCGAGATCGTTCGAGGCAGTGACGGAACGCATCTCTTTTTTGTCAAACTCGTGTAAGACATTTGCCAGAAACTCGTCGACTTCGTCAGTAAAGCAGAGCAAATCATACCCGCGCTCACGAACGAGCTCGGTCGCGGGCAGCTTTGCCGCCTTTTCAGGACTGTCAGCCGTCGCGTAATAGATATATTGCTGATCCTCCGGCATCGCGTCGCGATATTCCTTGAGAGTGACATAGCTTCCGTCTGACACGCGTTTGAACAACAGCAGCTCTTCAAGCTGCTCGCGGGCAGATCCAAAGCTCCTGTATATACCAAACTTTAGGGTAAGTCCAAAGCTTTCCCAGAACTTGATGTAGTCCTCGCGCTCTTTTTTGAGCATATCAACAAGCTCTTTTTTAATCCGTTTTTCGAGCGCGGCGCGGATGACCGCAAGTTGACGATCATGCTGCAGCGTCTCTCGGGAAATGTTGAGCTTGAGATCCTGCGAGTCTACAAGACCTTTGACAAATCCGAAATATTCCGGCAGTAGCTCGGCGCATTTGTCCATTATGAGCACGCCGCTCGAATAGAGAGAAAGTCCTCTTTCAAAGTCCTTGGAATAGTAGTTAAAGTCGGCCTTTTCAGGTATAAAGAGCAGCGCGTAATATTCCGTTGTGCCCTCGGCGTGCTGGTGCACAACCTTGAGCGGGTCGTGAAAATCGTAGTAGCGCTCCTTGTAAAACGTCTTGTAGTCGTCCTTTTTAACCGATTTTTTATCGCGACGCCAGATTGGAGTCATGCTGTTTATCGTCTCGATTTCGGTATAGTCCTCGTATTCGTCAGAGCCTTCTTTTTTGCGGCTTTTTGTCATTTCAAGCCGAATCGGGAATCTGATATAATCGGAATATTTGCGAACGAGTGCCGACAGTTTATACTGGTCGAGATACTGCGAATAATCCTCTCCGTCCCCGTCTGCTTTGAGCGTAACCGTCACTGTTGTTCCCGCATCATTCTTATCGCACGGGGCAATCGTATATCCGTCTGCGCCGTCACTCTCCCATCTGAACGCCTCACTCGCGCCGAAAGCGCGGCTGCAAACGCTCACGTGGCTCGCAACCATGAACGCCGAATAGAACCCGACGCCGAACTGCCCGATGATATCCACGTCCTTTGCGTCTGCGTTCGCCTCGCTGAACTCGAGGGATCCGCTTCGCGCAATTGTGCCGAGGTTGTTTTCAAGCTCGTCGCGAGTCATTCCGATTCCGTTATCTGCAACGGTGATCGCGCGCACATTCTTATCGATCGAAAGGTCAATCGCGTAATCGCCGCGTTTAAGCGTCACCGAGTCGTCAGTCAGCGAACGGAATGCAAGCTTGTCAATCGCGTCGCTCGCGTTCGAAATAAGCTCGCGGATAAAGATATCTCTGTTTGTGTAAATCGAATTGATCATCAAATCCAAAATGCGTTTGGATTCCGTTTTAAACTGTTTCTTCGCCATAGGTCAGCGCCTCCGTCGTGTTATTCGTTTCTTTTTAGTTGTTAGCACTCTGTCTTTACGAGTGCTAACAATACTATACATCTCCCGAGACAAAAAATCAAGTACCGATGGCAAAAAACATCTCAGGCATGGTAATAGACTTTTAAAAACGGCCGCTGAAGTATTTAATTTGTCCTTGCGGCAAAATTGTTCCTGAATGTCAGCACTTTGTAAGTTACTGTATTATAATCAAAAATACAATTTTTTCGTGTGCTTGCGTGCGCGTCACAACTCCTCAGCGGGTTTTCGGCTTCTCCCGCACGGTTCCGCGAGCAACTCGCGGAAGTTAGGAAAGATCAGCCGACAAAGCATTCAGGTGGCACTCACACAAAATCATCACTCGAGGCTGCGCAGAGTGCTTTTTCTTGCATACGGCTCCGCAGCCTGCTCCTGATTTCACAGGAAATGAGATGCACTATGGATTGTGTACTGTCAACCGCAAGGTTAAATTTTCGGAGAATTTCCAAAAGCGATTTTTTTCAGAGTGCAGCACATATTGCAGGACAGCGAAATCACGTATGCTTGGGAGCGCGCGTTTTCTGAGCGCGAGGTTTCCGAATGGATCGACAAAAACCTCACGCGTTATGCTGCCGAGGGCTACAGCTATTTTGCCGCTATCGCAAAAAAAGACCGGTGATTTTATCGGGCTGATGGGACCTTTAATAGAGAACATAGGTGAAGCGGAGCACATTGGAATCGACTATATCCTCCGCTATTGGCAGATGGGTTTTATGCGGCAGAGGGCGCTCTCGCGTGTATGGAATATGCCTTTGATAATTTAAACGCCAACAAGGTGATTGCGGAAATCCGGCCTGACAATTTGCCGTCCGAAAAAGTTGCGGAAAAACTCGGTATGCGAATAGAGAGCGAATTTGTAAAGCACTATAATGTCCTGGATATTGGGCATTTGATTTATAGCCGCTCTAACATGTAATGCACATGACACTTTTTTGCGCATTGTGCGGCAGACACTCAAATTAATGCAATTAAAGCAAATCGCGCCCCGATGATTTCGGGGCGCGATTCAGTTAAATATTAGAGGGAAGAGAAACTCAAACACCTGCGTGCGCCTTGCCGTGGCGGCGCGGTTTTTTGCCTTTGACACCCTTCACTTTGACGCGCGTCGGCCGACCCTCTGCGGAACAGATACGACCCTCTTTTTCCAGCCATGCAAAGGTGTCGGAAATCGTCTGCTCAAATGGGCGGACAGTATATCCCAGCTCACGGGTTGCCTTCTCGTGAGAAAAGCTCGCGTTACTCTGCAACGTGTACATAGAGTAGGTGGTGTAGAGCGGCGGCTGGTGCAGCATTTTGTAGTAGACCTCCGCAAGCGGCGCCGTGAGCTTTGCAAACCACAGCGGCAACATAGTGTGGATTTTATGCCGTCCGGTGAGGCTGCTGAATAAATTCAACATTTCGGGCACCGAAACATAGCGGTTGGAAAGAATGTAGCATTCGCCGCGACGCCCGCGCTCAATACATGAGATAATCCCCGACGCGACGTCCCTCACATCGACAAAATCATACCCGCCCTTAACGCCCGCCGTCAGCCCGCCGCTGCTGTAATCAACTATCAATTGAGTGATGTATCCGCGTCCGTGATCTCCCGGGCCGCATATTCCCGAGGGATGGACAACCGACGCGTTGAGCTGCCGCTTCGCCGCCGAAAGCACATAAGCTGTCGCCTCTGCCTTTGTCTTGGCGTATAGACCCACCACGCTGTCAGGGTCAAAATGGTTTGTCTCGCAAATGACCTCCCCCTGAGGTCTCTCAGAAATGGCATGAACCGTGCTCACGTGAATAAGTTTCTTAACCCTGTGGCTGATGCAGAGATCGATGATATTCTTCGTGCCTCCAACATTTACGTCCCACACGCGCTGGTCATACTTCGACGCGATGGAAACAATCCCCGCCGCGTGAATCACAACCGCGTCGTCCGCGCCCGTGTCAAAAAAAGCCTCGCAGGAACTTTTATCGCGCACGTCGCCTTCAAAAAGCTCAACCGACTCGGGGACATACGCCCGCCCCAAATCGCCCTGCATAATCAGTCCACGTACCCTCTTGCCACCGGCGACAAGATCCCTTGCTACCTGGCCGCCGAGATACCCTGCAATGCCCGTAATAAGATAAACGATACCCACAACGACACCCCCCCCTTGTAATTTCTACTTTATTGTATATCTTCAGTTGTGTCGCTTCTGTGAATTGGCTGTAAAGTTTGTCTCTTTAATGAAGTTTGTTGTCAATGTTGCCATCTTTTTATGCCGTTATATGATTTTTTGCTGAATTTTTCGTGCGTTATTTCCATAACATTCATACACATCTGTTCCGAACCCGTATGGTGACAATCCGTGTGAGCCGTGCGCTCACGTGGGGATTCAAGACACATTTTCCGCGATTATGCAATCTTTTATAAGAGAGGATAAGAGATAAATTCGCATGGAATCACGCCCTCGGCAACTTAAAACAAACCTTCCCTACAGGTCTTGCCTTTGTCTTGCCTTTGTCTTGCCTTTGTCTTGCCTTTGTCTTGCCTTTGTCTTGCCTTTGTCTTGCCTTTGTCTTGCCTTT
>JAVXNE010000002.1:207102-301597 GCA_036645935.1 Oscillospiraceae bacterium
GTCTTGCGCATCTGCACTTGAAAAATCTGCACTACGGCTCTTGGCAGCCGGCAACACCGCGCAATTGCCATCCTTGAGCTATTTCATTCGGCGCAGTTTGTGTTCATCGCCATTTTGTCAACAAGCATGTGCTTTTTTTAAAAGCAAAACAGGATCGCCGCGTTGCCGGGAAATGCAGCTTTTTTAAGATAAAAAATAAAACGGGATTTTCGTTTCGTCCAGTTTTCACCGCGAAATCGAAATCCCGTTTTAAAATAACACAGTATGTGGCGGCGCGTTTCATCTCAATCTTGAGCCGCCCATCCATGCTGTTCAGCTGTTCAACGCCGTTATGCTTCGGAAATTCCCGCTTTTTTCTGGGATATTCCCTTTGCTCTCAGCGAATGAGAAAGTTCGCGTTTGCGCATGCGGAGGCTTTCCGGTGTAACTTCAAGCAGTTCGTCATTGCTCAAAAACTCTATGCACTGCTCGAGCGACATCCTGCGCGGCGTCACCAAACGCAGCGCGTCATCCGTGCCCGAAGCACGCATGTTCGTCACGTGTTTTTTCTTACAGACGTTGACGACAATATCCTCGTTTTTGGGAGACGCCCCAACTATCATCCCTGCATAAACCTTTTCGCCAGGGCTGATAAAGAGAACTCCGCGCTCCTGAGCGTTGTAAAGTCCGTAACCCACAGCTTCACCCGTTTCAAAGGAGACAAGCGCGCCGCTCTGACGCCTTTGTATATCACCTTTGCAGGGTGAGAACCCGTCGAAAACCGCGTTCATGATTCCCTCGCCGCGGGTATCTGTCAAAAACTCGCTGCGGTAGCCAAACAGTCCGCGCGACGGTATGCGAAATTCCAGTTTCATGCGGCTGCCTTGAGGATTCATGGACACAAGCTCTCCCTTGCGGGAACCGAGCTTTTCCATAACCGCGCCCACCGCGTCGGGCGGCACGTCGGCGACCAATCTCTCGTACGGCTCGCATTTAACCCCGTCGATCGTGTGGTAAAGCACTCCCGGTGCTCCCACCTGAAACTCAAATCCCTCGCGCCTCATCGTCTCGATCAATATCGAGAGGTGCATCTCACCGCGACCCAAAACACGAAACTCATCGGTCTTTCCTGTGTTTTCGACAATCAGCGAAACGTCGCGCAGCAGCTCGCGAAACAGCCGCTCTCCCAGCTGACGGGAGGTCACAAACTTGCCCTCACGCCCTGCAAATGGACTGTCGTTTACTGCAAACAGCATCTCAACTGTCGGCTCGCTTATCTTGGCAAATGGCAGCGGTTTAACTTCTGCGGGCGAGCACACCGTGTTGCCTATATTCACGTCTTCTATTCCGGAAAACGCGACGACATCGCCGACTCGCGCGCGCTCAACACTCACGCGCCGCACATCATCGAACTCGAACATAGCGGTTATCTTCGCTCTCTTTTGCAATGCCGCGTTGTGGAAATCGCACACAACAATTTCCTGATTGACGCTCATGGACCCGCGGGTTATCCGCCCGATTGCCTCACGCCCGACGTATTCGTTGTAGTCAATAGACGAGACCAGCATGGACAGTGGGCCGTTTTCATCACCCTCAGGCGGCTTTATATAATTGACAATGGTGTCGAATAGCGGGGCGAGATTTTCGCCCTTCTGATGTGGGGAATAGCTCGCCGTGCCGTCGCGCCCCGAGCAGAATATCATCGGGGAGTCGAGCTGCTCATCGCTGGCGCCGAGATCCATCAGCAGTTCAAGCACCTCATCGATGACTTCGTTTATCCGCGCGTCCGGTCGGTCAATCTTGTTCACCACGACGATCAGCATAAGACCCAATGCCAGCGCGTGCTCGAGCACAAATCTCGTCTGCGGCATCGGACCCTCCGCGGCGTCGACAAGCAACAGAACGCCATCGACCATCTTGAGCACCCTTTCGACTTCTCCGCCGAAATCAGCATGCCCGGGCGTGTCCACAATATTGATTTTTACGTCTTTATAACGGCAGGCGGTATTCTTCGCGAGTATGGTTATCCCGCGTTCGCGCTCGAGATCGCCGCTGTCCATAACGCGATCGACCACAGCTTGATGTTCTCTGAATGCCCCGCTCTGTTTGAGCATTTCGTCGACGAGCGTTGTCTTGCCGTGGTCAACGTGGGCGATAATAGCAATGTTCCTTAAATCTTCTCTTATCAAATTATCCGCATCCTTCACAAAAAAAACGCCTCTGGCGTTCGATTTTTCCTTTGCAAGTATAGCATAAACGACGAAATTAGCAATAGGAAGTTGTATATTTTGATGCACGCACCGCGCGAAGCCCATAGTGACGTCCCTCATTTCTCGTTGAGGGCTTATTTTTTATTCTTTGACCGTCAAACCTCGACAATAATGCAGTTATTGTCGAGGTTTTGTATAACAATTAGTAGTTTTTTGTGCTTCATTGACGATTTGTTTATTGTGTTGTACTTTTCTTGATAGCCCTGTCGCCATTGCGTCGAGAGACACATATACTGTAAAGCGCACAATGCCGTCGCATATAACTCTGCAATATTTTATCTTCCCCACCTGCACGCGTTATCCGCCGATTCTCTGCGTGTGTTATCAGCTGCGTGAGATTGTAAATTCTTTTAAAAAATAAGCACAGACATGCGCAAAATTCTCACAATGGCAGTGCGCTGTCTGCATTGCACACCAATAATATCCGCTCGGAAAGGAAGGTCAGCGCATGTTTCAAAACCACGCAGGCACACCGCTTGAGGGCGAAGTTCGCATTTCATCCGGATGTGCAATTGCGGCAATTTTTCGCCGGGATGGCTCAGTTGAGAGCGGCCGCAGGATAGTGGACTCAATATCGGCGCTGCGCGAGCGCTCCAACGGCCTCGGCGGCGGCTTTGCCGCATATGGAATTTACCCGCACTGCTCCGAATTGTACGCTCTGCACGTCTTCTGTGACGGCGAGAGCGCACGCACTGATTTTGAAAGTATACTTCGAACAGACTTTACGATTGAACTTGCGGAGCCGATTCCGACCGTCAAATGCGCGGCGATAAGCAAACGTCCGCTGACAAGACGTTATTTTGTGCTGCCGCGACCCGACAGGCTTGCGGAGAGCGGTCTTGACGAGGAATCCTTTGTCGTGCGGTTCGTAATCGGTGAAAACGCCGAGACCAACGGCATCTTGATTTTCTCTTGCGGCAAAAACATGGGGGTATTCAAAGCCGAGGGTTATCCCGAAGATGTAGGCGAATTCTATGATCTTGAAAGATACAGCGGCTACTGCTGGACAGCACACGGACGTTACCCGACCAATACCCCCGGCTGGTGGGGCGGCGCGCATCCGTTTTCGCTGCTCGGTCTCTCGGTCGTCCATAACGGCGAGATATCGTCCTACGAAGTCAACCGACATTGTGTTGAAAGCCGCGGATATCACTGCGCCCTGCTGACCGACACCGAGGTCATCACTTACATATTTGATTTTCTCACTCGTCGCACGGGTCTGTCGCTGCGAGAGGCATCAGGAGTTATTGCCGCTCCGTTTTGGAGCGAACTCGAAGCGCTTCCCGAGCCCGAGCGCTCGCGAGCCCGATATCTGCGATACGCCTTCCCCGGTCTTCTGATCAATGGCCCATTCTCAATAATTGTTGGTTTTGACGGCGGGCTGATGCTGCTTTCCGACCGTCTTAAACTGCGCTCGACCGTGTATGCCGAACAGGCTGGCGTGTTTTATGCCGCAAGCGAGGAATGCGCCATTCGCGCCATCGCGCCCTCTGTCGGCAATATCCGTGCTCCCCGCGCGGGAGATGCAATTATCACAACTTTGAACGGGAGCGTGAATCCATGAACCCTGCCGATTTTGAATACCCTCGCTTTGAGATTATACGCGACAATCGGCGCTGCATACTCTGCCGTCTGTGCGTAAGCGAGTGCTCCAACGGCGCTCATATTTATGACGAGTGCTCCAAAACACTCTTTGCCGATAGCGCAAAGTGTGTCAACTGCGCCCGCTGCGCCTGTATCTGCCCCACCAGGGCAATCACGATAAAGCGCGGAACCGGTGCGGTGAATGACAATGCCAGCTGGACGTCGTTTGAACTGAGGGCTGCCGTCAGACAAGCTGCGACAGGTGGCGTTCTGCTCTCTTCATGCGGAAGCGTGTCACAAGTTCCCGTTTATTTTGACCGTCTGCTTCTCAATGCAGCTCAGGTCACGAATCCTTCAATAGATCCTCTTCGTGAGCCGATGGAGACCCGCGTGCGTTTAGGCACACGCCCGAGTGCCATCGCGCGCGACGATACAGGTGAGCTTGTTGACAATCTCACTCCCGGAATTATTCTCGAAACCCCGATCATGTTCGGCGCGATGTCATACGGCGCTATCAGCTATAACGCCCACGAGAGCCTCGCACGAGCCGCGCAGAAGCTTGGAATATGCTATAACACCGGCGAGGGCGGACTTCACGAGAAGCTTCGCAGGTATGGGGCAAACACGATTGTTCAGGTCGCGTCGGGTCGTTTCGGCGTCAGCCCCGACTATCTTGACGCGGGTGTCGCGATAGAAATCAAAATGGGACAGGGTGCGAAACCCGGAATCGGGGGGCACCTGCCTGGGTCTAAGATAGTCGGCGATGTCGCGAAAACCCGCATGGTGCCTGAAGGCTCAGACGCCGTGTCACCCGCACCTCACCACGACATTTATTCCATCGAGGATCTGCGGCAGCTCGTGTTCTCTCTAAAAGAGGCAACGCGATATGAAAAACCGGTTATCGTGAAGATAGCCGCAGTGCACAATGCATCTGCCGTGGCGTGCGGCATCGCGCGCTCGGGAGCCGACATAATCGCGCTTGACGGTTTTAGGGGGGGCACCGGGGCCGCGCCGGCGAGAATTCGCGACAACGTTGGAATCCCGCTCGAGCTCGCGCTCGCTGCGTGCGATTCTCGCTTGCGCTCGGAAGGTCTGCGCGAGCGCGTCAGCCTTGTCGCAGGGGGATCGATACGCTCGTCGGCCGACGTTGTAAAGGCAATAGCTCTCGGGGCGGACGCCTGCTATATCGGGACAGCGGCTCTGCTCGCTCTGGGCTGTCATCTCTGCCGCTCGTGCCACACTGGACGGTGCAACTGGGGAATTGCGACCCAGAACCCCGTGCTCACCGCACGTCTTAACCCGGACGAAGGGGCACGGAGGCTGTGCAATCTCGTGCATGCGTGGACAAACGAGCTGCGCGAGATGCTCGGAGGCATGGGACTGAATTCAGTTGAATCCCTATGCGGAAACCGATCAATGCTGCGCGGTGTGGGGCTTGGCGAGCGCGAGCTTGAAATTCTCGGCGTGCAACACGCCGGGCAGTGAGGTGTCTAAATGACGACTATTGACGCCAGCAAGCTGTCCTTTCGCGAACTCAATGAAAACCTGCGCCAGTGTTCCGACAGCGTCGTTCTCGCAAGGCGCTGTCACGGGCAGCGCTACATCGGCTGTGCCCGCCGCGAGGGTTTAATTGAAATTGAGGGAATGCCGGGCAATGCGCTCGGCGCCTACCTCGATGGGGCTTCAATAACGGTGCACGGTAACGCTCAAGACGCCTGCGGGGACACGATGAACGCGGGGGAGATAACGGTGCACGGCCGTTGCGGCGACGCTGTGGGGTATTCGATGCGCGGCGGACGCATATTCGTGCGCGACGATGTCGGCTGCCGCGCCGGAGCGCACATGAAAGCATATTTGGAAAAGCAGCCGGCGCTCATAATAGGAGGGAGAGCCTCCTGTTTTCTCGGCGAATATCAGGCGGGCGGCACGATAATTGTTCTGGGGCTGAACCAGCGCGGGCGCTGCCCCGTCGACAGCTTTTGCGGGGTCGGGATGCACGGAGGATCGATATATTTGCGCTGCGAGCTTCCTCCTTTGGGACTTCCCGGTCAACTTTCGGTTGATTGCGCTTCTGAGTGTGATCTTGAGGCCATATCTTCACTACTTGAGGGTTTTCGTGCCCGCTTTTGCCCCGACGAGGATCTGCTGTCTCTGCCATTTTGGAAGCTTGCTCCGAACAGCTCGAGTCCATATCGCCACATGTACACCCACATCTGAAACATTATCAAAAAAATCCCGCCACGAGGCACTGCTCATGTGGCGGGATTTCAAATGTATGAAATATTGAGGCATTGACAGCAATCATGTTGGTTTAACAGCAGAATGTGCGTGCGGTGTTATGTTTCAATTGCAGAACCGCGCTTGAACTGCAATGAAAACAAGATTTCTGTGCCGCCGCAAATAGGAATTCATATTTCAAATTACTTTGCCACGATTTTGAAATCTCGAAGTCTTTATCGCGAAGCTTGCAAAATCCCTGTGTCACAAAGAACTGAAAATGCCATAAAATCCGCCGAACGACAGCGTTTTTCCGATTGTTGGAAGTCGCCGCAAACAATCGGTTTTTCGCTCTCTTTGAGCTTAATAACTGCCGTCCCAGTCGCCCGATTTGGTGCTGTCGGTTTCACCATCCCTTAGCCTTGCAAGAGAACTTCCAAACTCCAGCTCATCGTACAGTTCCTCAAAGGTTCTTATCGCAACGCGGGTCGTCACTGTCAGGGATTCGAGATCCAAGCCCTCAAAGGTGTCGTTCTCGGTATGCATGACCTCGGGCGCCGCGATATTGAATCGGTTGGTCGCGCGCTCGGCGTCTATCTCGCGCCACGAAATCGTAATGCAGTCAATCCCCTTGCGGTCGAAAGAGCGAAGATCGTTTTTGTCCCAGTTGATCAAATAATAAAATTCATCACTGGTTTTTTCCCTTTCAAACGCCCTGCGTGACGCAAGTGACACAACGTTTTCGAGAGGTGCTTCCATCGTGCCGTTTTTATATCCGTCCTCCGTCCGTGCACCAAAGGTTGACACCGTGAAGACCTGGGCGTTCTCGTCGCTCGAATGGGCGGTCATGTCGAGATTAATTGCCCCGACAATTCTCCCTCGCTCCTCCTCTGAGAGGGCCGTCAGGTAAGCGGTCGAACCGTATACACCCTGTTCCTCCGCTGAGAAAAAGCAAAAACGCAACTCATAGTTATGCCGCGAGCGGGCCTCTTTCATAACCCGCGCAATCTCAAGTGTGCTTGCAACACCCGATCCGTTATCGATTGCGCCCGGTGTTTTTTCAACCGTGTCGTAGTGGCAGGAAATGATGATAATCTCCGGTGCGGGGTCGTTTTCTTCCGCCTTCGACTGTGCGGGAATGATCGCAATCACATTTTTTGCGGCGTAATCGAAAACAACCTCTTTTTGAACCTTCTGCCATTCCCATTTATATTTTTTCTTTTTGTTTGTCCCAGAAGTCGAAGATCCTGTGGAACTACCCGAAGATAATGATCCGGACGTACCGCCTGAACCGGATCCTCCCCCGCTCTGAGATGAGCTGTCGGGTTTTATTTCAACCTTAACCTGTACCCACTCCTCGGTATAGGTTTTGATCTGGTATGTAAAATCCTGCACATGCAGTGATCCATCGGCTCCGTTATACCCGTAACTCTCAAGCGTGCTCACTAAAAAATCACGCGCCTTGAAGTTTCCGTGATCTTCAACAAATCGGCAGCCTATGTCGTTTGCGAGAAGTTTAACTGTGTCTCGCAGATTGGAAGGGCGAATGCTTTCAGCGAGGGAAATACGCACGTCGAGCCGCTGCGGCTGCTCTGCCAACAAGCGATCTATCGCTCCTGTCCACCGGGCATCATCCACAATCACCGTCTCATGCGTGTCCGCATGAAAGTCGATAATTCCGATACCATCTGCCAACGGTATCGCAACAGTGAGTACCACAAAGAGCGCGCACATCCCGCTGATGCATGCGTTTTTCACGTTGCGTTGCTTCCGTTTAGTCTCACGGCGACTTAACCCGTCTACCTCGAAATCGTCTGTCGAAATCGCTCTCAAATGGCTGCGGACGCTCCTTTTCGCCATATTATGACACGTAGCGCAATAATATCATATACTTTTTCTTAATTCAATTCATCCGAGCTGCGGCTTGTGATTTTATTCGATAATGTTCGCTGTTTTTTGCCGCTTGTCGTTTGACGACATCTCAAGCTACACAGACGAACAAAAATACAAACAACACGATCCTTACGCCGAAAACGCTGAAAAATCAGTTTTTTTGCACGATACCACACTTTTTTACAGCTGAAATCCTTAAAAAGCTGCCGTCTTCCGATGCGGTATTTGCCGCAAATTCAACCTTTTTTCACATTCAAGGCTGCGGGAGCTGCATCTGCGGCGCAAACCCGAACGTGAGAAACTCTCGATGTTTGCCACAAGCCCCGTCCCTCGCATGTCACCGACTGCCGCTGTCTTCGGCGTCACTTTCTCGTCATTTTCAAAAAATAAAGTTCCGGGGAATCCTCGAAATCGTCCCGTGAAAACGCATTCTCAAAATAGCGATACTCGTCGAGCGGGGACAGCAGATCGACACTTAGCGCCGCCACGTCATCACTGCTGTGACGTGAATTTATCACATCGCGTCCCGTGCTGTGGGCTATTAAGACAAATCCGCCTTTGACCACTATGTCCGCAAGTTTTTGCGCGAGCTCGTGCTTGTGCACGAGGTGGGGATAAGCATTGAATATTATCGCCGCGTCGAGCACGGGCAGAGAGGCAGACAGCACGTCGTCGCACAGATATTCCGCGCACACATCGGGGTGATCCTTCTCGCACAACCTTATCATCTCTCTTGAAATGTCAATTTCAATTAGCTTGCGCGGTTTATACTGCAAAAGCTGCTCGATCATAACTCCGCGCCCACAGCCGATATCCGCGATTGTCATCCCCTCTTGCAGTCCCGCCCGACGCAGGATTTTCTCTCGAACACCGCGCTCGCATTCCCCGCTCGGCCACGCGGCCGCCGCCGCGTCAAAAAACGCTCTCATCTCCTTGTTATTGTGCATATCCTTCTCTTTCTGCTGCCGCAATTTTGAACTGCGGTCATTTTATTCGCTCTCTCCACTGCTCACACAGCGTTTGAATTTGCCTTGCAAACTGTTCCTGCTCATTTGCACCAAGTCCCTTGATTGTCCGCTCGATGATTGAGTCGAGATCGGTTTTGGCCGTATCGAGCTTAACCGACAGCTTTCTGTCCTTTTCCTGCATGGGTTCACCGCGTTTTATTTTTTCTCGGTTGCCCTCGCACACAAGTTTGTCTTCGGAAAGATCCCAGCACTCGCCGTTATAGGGCGCGGTCACAGTCAGCCCTTTTTCGTCTCTCAGCCGCTTCGCAAAAGTGTCACAAACCGCATCTTCGCCGTGCACAACAAACACCCTTGACGGCTTGTTTTCAAAAGCGCTTATCCAGCGCAGCAGCCCGTTGTTATCGGCGTGACCGCTGATTGCATTCAGCGCGCGAATATCCGCCTTGACCTTTATTGTCTCCCCGAAGAGTTTGACGGTTTTCGCACCATCTATAAGCAGACGGCCAATCGTGCCCGATGTCTGAAACCCGACAAAAAGCACCGTCGACTCCGCGCGCCAGAGGTTGTGTTTGAGATGATGTCGAATTCGTCCCGCCTCACACATTCCACTCGCCGAAATTATAACCTTGGGCTGATTGTCAAAATTAATCGCCTTTGATTCATCTGTTGAGACCGACAGTTTGAGTCCCTCAAAAGAGAGTGGGTTCACCCCCGCGTCAATCAGCGCCATCATGTCCTCGTCCACATATCCGCTCGCGTTCGCTTTGAACACATTTGTCGCCTCAACGGCAAGAGGACTGTCAACGTAAACACAGTAGCCCTCGTGGCCTTTGATCAAGTTATTCTGTTTGATCTCGCGCAGAAAATAGAGCATTTCCTGTGTGCGCCCGACCGCAAAAGACGGAATCACGACATTGCCGCCGCGGTCAAATGTCTTTTGCATTATTTCGGTGAGCTGCGCGACATAATCGGGAAACGGGCCGTGACTGCGATCGCCGTAGGTCGACTCCATAACAACGAAGTCTCCCGATTCCACATAACTCGGATCTCGCAGAATCGGTTGATTCCTGTTTCCGATATCTCCGGAAAAGACGAGTTTTTTTGTCTCTCCGCTCTCGTTAACCCACAGCTCGATGACCGCTGAACCGAGCAGGTGTCCAACATCCGTGTAGCGCGCTTTAACGCCGTCAAAGAGCGCAAGTTCCTCTCCGTAGTGACAGGGACGGAACGCCTTAAGCGCCAACAGGGCATCCTCTGTCGTGTATAGCGGCTCATACGCGGACTCACCCGAGCGCCGCGCCTTGCGGCTGCGCCACTCGGCCTCGCTCTCCTGAATGTGGGCGCTGTCCTTGAGCATGATATCGCACAAATCGTTCGTCGCCTCGGTCGCATAGATCGGAGCCTTACAGCCATTCTTGAAAAGCATCGGTATCTTGCCCGAATGGTCGATATGAGCGTGAGTCAGCAGTATGCAGTCGAGATCGGTCGGGCTGACGGGAATACTTTGATTCTCATAAATGTCCTTTCCCTGCTCCATACCGCAGTCTATCAAAATATTTTTACCGCAAGCCTCGAGCAAAAAGCAGCTTCCGGTTACTTCGTGTGCCGCTCCCAAAAAGGTAAGTTTCATCGCTTTCACTCCGATACTTGTAATTTGACTTGACAAAATGAGTGGTCTTGAGATAATTTTAACATAAATTCATCCAATATAATAGGATAATTTTCCACCGCCACGCAACGACACGAGCGCCGACACACACATATCTTACATGAAACTCAAACACATTTATCGACATCTTCCCACAATCGCCGCCGTTGCGGTTATTTTGTCCGGATGCTCTCTGTTTTATATCACACGTTCAAAAGCTCTCTCGATTGCGCTTGGAAACGAGGGCATTTCCGGAGAAAACTGCGTTTTCGTGCGGTGCGAGATAATTGAGGAAGAGGGCACTGCGTGTTGGAAAATTGCATTTTACAAGGATTCGCTCGAATACGACTATACCATCGACGCGCGCAGCGGCGACATTCTCGAGAACGATTGGGATATCGACGGCTTCACCCCTCCCACCGAGCGCTCTCCCAACGAGGGCATTCCGGTCTAATTGCACCTCGGGATTGAAGCCCTGCCTCAACTTGGAATTTAAACCGAGCGTTTCCAAACGCAATGCGCTGACTCAGCACATTTTCTCACCGTCTTTGTGTTCGCGAAAAACAGAAACCGACATCTCTGCTGAATGCCGTGGGAAGAAGCTGAAGACTCGGCCTGCACACAAAAAAAGAAGCCCGTGATACAGGATTGAGCAAAGTTCACTGAGCGGGAGTCACAAATCCGCGCTACGACTATTTTTCAGGGGAACCAACCGCTTTGAAAGATACGTGTTAGTGCACGGCATTTGATAAATCCGCATAAAAAATCCGCCCACATGACTTTTTTAATCCATTGGGGCGGATTTTTGTGTTCTCTGTTTTTTGCAGTGCAACTGCTCATAAACGGCGTTTTCGCAAAGCTTTAGTCGTTGTCCACTTTCACGCCGAAAGTCGTCATCTCACCGTTGACATCCCATTCCTGTGAGAAGCCTTCAATCGAACCGTAACCAAAACCGACAGCGAGCACAACCTTTGCGATGCGCTCTTCGTTTGCGCGCATTATCTTTTCGAGGCGGTCGCTGCCGCTTTGGAAGACACGCACCTTGTCGGTCACATTGAATCCGGCCTCTTTGCGCATTGATTGAAGCTTGCTTATCGTCTCGTTCACAAATCCCTCCTCAACAAGCGCGTCGGTCAGCTCGATGTCAAGCGCAACCGTTATCCGCCCATCGGACAGCGTTTCATAGCCCGCTACCTGAGTGGTTTCAACAAGCAGTTCGTCCAGCGTCATCGAAATTTCCCCGTCCGGAAGCGCAACGGTGATGCTCCCGCTCGAATCGAGTTCTGCCTTGGCGGCGGCTCCTTCCAGCGCCGATAGCGCCGTGCGGATTTCCCCGACTCTCTTGCCATATTTAGCGCCGACCACCTTGAGCTGTGGCTTGAATACATAGCTCACAAAGCGAGAGGCGTCCTTTCCGAATTCCAGCTCCTTGACGTTCAGCTCATCCTCAATTATGTTGAGAAATGTCTCGTCGAGTGCCCGCGACCCCGCGACAAAGAGCGTAGCGAGCGGCTGGCGGGTTTTAATGTTGGCAGCGTTGCGCGCGGCACGTCCGAGCGTCACGACGGCGAGCACCTCGTCCATGTCGGCCTCAAGCTTTTTGTCGACAAACGCTTCGTTTGCGACGGGATAGTCACAAAGATGCACGCTCATCGGCGCGCTTTTGTCTATTGAGCAGGCGAGGTTGCGGTAGATCTCCTCGCTCATGAACGGCACCAATGGGGCTGTGAGTTTGGATAACGTCAGCAGCGCCGTATAGAGTGTCATATAAGCGGAAATCTTGTCGCTCTCCATTCCCTTTGCCCAAAAGCGCTCGCGGCAGCGCCGCACATACCAGTTGGAAAGTCCGTCGACAAAATCGAGCAACGCGCGGCTCGATTCGGTTATCTTGTATTCGGCAAGATCCGTATCAACCTCTGTGATGAGCGTGTTGAGCTTGGAGAGCAGCCAGAGATCGATTGTCGTAAGCTCACATTTCGCAAGATCGTATTCAGTTGCGTTAAAATTGTCAATATTTGCATATAGCACAAAGAACGCATAGCTGTTCCAGAGTGTGCTCATGAATTTGCGCTGTCCCTCAAGAACCGTCTTTCCCTGAAACCGGTTCGGAAGCCACGGCGCGGAGTTGTTGTAGAAATACCAGCGGATAGCGTCTGCGCCGTATGTCTCGAGCGCGTCAAACGGGTCGACCGCATTTCCCTTGCTCTTGCTCATCTTCTGCCCGTTTTCATCCTGAACATGTCCGAGCACTATGCAGTTTTTAAACGGAGCTTCGTTGAATATCAGTGTCGAGATGGCGAGCAGCGAATAGAACCAGCCGCGCGTCTGGTCGACCGCCTCGCTGATGAAATCTGCCGGGAACTGGCTCTCAAACAGCTCCTTGTTTTCAAATGGATAGTGGTGCTGCGCAAACGGCATCGCCCCGCTGTCGTACCAGCAGTCGATGACCTCCGGCACACGGTGCATCTCTCCGCCGCATTCGGGGCATTTGAGCGTGACTGCATCGATATACGGGCGGTGCAATTCGATGTCATCGGGGCAATTGTCCGACATCTCTTTCAATTCTGCAATGCTTCCGATTGCGTGTCTGTGCCCGCAAACACATTCCCAAATGGGCAGAGGCGTGCCCCAATAGCGGTTGCGCGAAATCGCCCAGTCCTGAACGTTTTCAATCCAGTCTCCGAAACGACCTTTGCCGATGCTGGGCGGTATCCAGTTGATGGTAGCGTTGTTTTTCACAAGGTCGTCGCGCACCGCCGTCATCTGGATATACCACGACTCTCGCGCATAATAGAGCAACGGCGTGTCGCAGCGCCAGCAGAACGGGTAACTGTGCTCAAATTTCGGCGCGGAGAAAAGCAAGCCGCGCTCCTTGAGATTTTTGAACACCTCTTTGTCGGCGTCCTTGCAGAACATGCCGGCCCACGGGGTCTCGTCCGTCATCGCGCCCTTTTCATCAACGAGCTGCACAAACGGAAGCTTGTAGAGCCGGCCAATTCTCGAGTCCTCCTCGCCGAATGCGGGGGCAATGTGGACGATTCCCGTGCCCTCATCCATCGAGACGTAGTTGTCGCACACAACGTAATAGCATTTTTCCTTGGGGTGCACGAAATCGAAGAGAGGCTCATATTCACGAAACTCAAGCGAGCGGCCTTCCATCGTCTCAAGAACCTGAACGTCTTCGCCGAGCACCTTCCCAACCAGCGATTCTGCCATATAATAGATTGTGCCGTCGTCGGCCTTGACACGGCAATATCTCTTTTGCGGATGTACACAGAGCGCGAGGTTCGAGGGCAACGTCCACGGCGTAGTCGTCCACGCGAGAAAATAGGCGTCCTCGCCCTTTGCTTTGAATTTTGCAACTGCAGAACGCTCTTTAACGTCTTTGTAGCCCTGCGCCACCTCGTGAGAAGAGAGCGGTGTCCCGCAGCGCGGGCAATAAGGAACCGTCTTGAAGCCCTTGTACAGCAAGCCGCGTTCCCACACCTTTTTGAGAGACCACCAGACCGATTCAATATAATTGTTGTGGTACGTCACATACGGGTTTTCCATGTCGGCCCAAAACCCGACAGTCTGCGAGAATTCCTCCCACATACCCTTGTAGGTCCAAACGCTCTCCTTGCATTTTTCGATAAAAGGCGCGAGGCCGTATTTTTCAATCTGCTCTTTGCCATTTATTCCGAGGCTCTTTTCCACTTCAATTTCAACGGGGAGCCCATGGGTGTCCCAGCCCGCCTTGCGCGGGACATAGCTCCCTTTCATTGCGTGATAACGCGGTATCATATCCTTGATGACACGGGTTAGCACGTGGCCGATATGCGGCTTTCCGTTGGCTGTCGGAGGGCCGTCATAAAAGACGTAAGGACGGCTTTTGTCGCGTCCCTCGTTGCTTTTTTCAAATATCTCGTTGTCCCGCCAGAACTTTTCCGTCACCCGTTCCCTGTCTCTGAAATTGAGATTTGTGTCTACCGCTTTGTAAAGCATCTGTATACCGCCTATTTTCATTATTATCAGTTCTTTTGCGTTTTCTGATTCTCTGCTCGGGAAATAATAAACAGCCTCTCTCCAATCCCCGAAAATAAAATACGCCCCCGTCCCGCTTGCGGGACGAAGCGCGCAGCTTCGCTTATACCACCCTTTTGCGCATACAAAAATATGTGCTCCCGATAACGGAGGGAGGCCGTCGTCGCTTACTGAGCGCCAAGATGCGCGCCGTTCTGTCCGAGGCTCGGGAGGGATTTTCACCGCGCGCTACTCGCACCGCCTTGCACCGTTCGCGGCTCGCTTTGGCTTTCGCTGATTCCCGGTTAATGTCTCCGTCACTGCCTTTAGAGAAAACAAATTTAATATAGCCTAAATAGATTAACACTAAATCTGCCAATAGTCAATATAACGCCATATTGCGCTGTGCGTGCTTTGATGTTATAGTAGAATACATAAAAAATATATCGGACGCTCCCCCGGAGGAATAACGAATGAACAACACCGAAAAAACGATGGACAAAGTGGTTGCGCTGTGCAAGAATCGCGGTTTTGTATACGCCGGCAGCGAGATTTACGGCGGTCTTTCCAACACGTGGGATTACGGTCCCCTCGGCTGCGAATTCAAAAGCAATGTCAAGGCCGCGTGGCGGCTTAAATTTGTACAGGAATGCCCTTTGAATGTGGGATTGGACGCCGCGATCCTAATGAACCCCGAAACATGGGTCGCCTCGGGACATGTCGGCGGATTTTCCGACCCTCTTATGGACTGCAAGAGCTGCCGCACACGTCACCGCGCCGACCAGCTCATCGAGGCTGCTGGCACAAATCCCGCCGGCTGGAGTTTCGAGCAGATGGAGCAGTATATCAAGGACAACAGGGTCTGCTGCCCCAATTGCGGTGAGTGTAACTTCACCGATATCCGCAAATTCAATCTGATGTTCAAGACATTTCAGGGCGTGACCGAGGACGCGAAAAATGAAATTTTTCTGCGTCCCGAAACTGCGCAGGGTATCTTCGTCAACTTTCTCAACATCCAGCGCACGACGCGCAGAAAGCTCCCGTTTGGCGTGTGCCAGATAGGCAAGAGCTTCCGCAACGAGATAACCCCCGGCAACTTCACCTTCCGCACGCGAGAATTCGAGCAGATGGAGCTTGAGTTTTTCATCAAGCCGGGAACGAACCTCGAATGGTTCAACTACTGGCGCAGCTTTTGCCACAACTGGCTTTTGTCGCTCGGTATACACGACGAAAATCTAAAGCTCCGCGACCACACCGCAAAAGAGCTGTCCCACTATTCCAACGCGACGACCGATATCGAGTTCATGTTCCCGTTCGGCTGGGGCGAGCTGTGGGGCGTCGCTGACCGCACCGACTTTGACCTCAAGCAGCACAGCAATCACTCGGGCAAACCGCTTGAATACTTCGACGCCGATACGGGCGAGCACTATATTCCCCACGTCATCGAGCCCTCTCTAGGCGCTGACCGCGTCGCGCTCGCTTTCCTGTGCGAGGCTTACGATGAGGAGGCGGTCGGAGACGGTGACGTGCGCGTTGTCCTGCGGCTTCACCCCGCTCTCTCTCCCTTCAAAGCGGCGATCTTCCCGCTCTCCAAAAAGCTCTCGGAATCCGCAATGAAGGTTCGCGATCTGCTCAGTGCCGACTTTATGGTCGACTATGATGAATCCGGTTCAATCGGCAAGCGCTACCGCCGTCAGGACGAAATCGGAACCCCGTTTTGCATCACATACGACTTTGACAGCGAGCAGGACGGCTGCGTGACTGTTCGCGACCGCGACACGATGCTGCAGCAGCGAGTCAAAATCGACGATGTGAGCGCGCTCATAACAAAAGCTCTCAGGTTTTAGTGTTGCCGCGATGTCTTATCCCGATAAGCCACGGTATTTCACAGCTTGATATCACCGCGCAAACGTCCGTGACAGCACTTGCTGTCCCGCATTTGCCGCGTTTTGCAAGGCGGACACGATGCACAAAATAGCGACATTCATAAGACGGTTGCGCACGATGAGTTTCGCGCGCATGAAAATGTATGCAGACAAGGCGAGCACGGATTCGCACAGACCGTCGCTGCTTATCTTGCTCGACATGGTTTATTGCTCCTTTCGTTACGGCGTCGGCTACCTAGACTACCTGACGTTCGGATTCGCGCGCCAGAATTCCGCGGCGCGGAGCACCTTCATGAACATGAACGACAATCTTCGGCTCGTGCGCTCACTCAACTTGCAGCCCGAGTGCGAGCTGTTTGAGGATAAGACAGCCTTTGCACGAGAATTCTCCGATTATCTCCACCGCGAGTTCATCGATCTTCGTGAGACAAACGCCGATGGGCTGCGCGACTTTTGCGAAAAGAATCTCTCGGTTTTTGCAAAGGAAACGCACAATTTCGGCGGATTCGGAGTTGAGCGTCTGTGCAGTTTGGAGATTGAGGATTACAGCCTTCTCTGCTGTGAACTTGTCGAAAAAAAGATGTTCCTCATCGAGCAGGCCGTCGTGCAACACAGTGAGATGAATCGTCTGTGTCCCAAATCAGTCAACACCGTTCGTGTGGTGACTATTCTCAAAAACGGCGAGGCCAATGTGATGTACGCGCTCGTTCGTATGGGCAGCGGCAAAGGTTATGTGGACAACATAAGCAGCGGCGGGATGTATGCCCCTCTGTCCGAGGCGGGGGTCATAACCGCAGCTGCATTCTGCGACAAGCTGGGCGAATACTTCACCGTGCACCCCGCAAGCGGAACACCGATCGTCGGTTTTAAAATTCCGATGTTCAGCGAAGCAATCGCGCTCGTCCGCGCTGCTGCGACACGTGTGCCTCGCGTTCGTTATGTCGGTTGGGACGTCGCCATCTCGGAGAGCGGCCCGCTTATTATCGAGGGAAACACCATTCCGAGCTATGACATGTGCCAAAACTACCGCCACCTCGGACCCGACAAGCTCGGAATCAAGCCCCGCTTCATATCCGTTTTAGGCGGCGAATTTTTTAAGTAATACCGTTTGCAGTTTCATCTGTCATTCGGCGGTCAAGCTACATTTTGCAAAAACCAGCAGAAACTCAAAGCCTCCACTGAGGCTTTGAGTTTCTTTTAAATCGAACTGCGCTCGCAAGACGCACTGCCGACAACTTTGATCTTCTTGTTTCCCAAGCCCGCCGCTGAATTTCGTGTCACAGAGCAGCAGCTTGATCTCCACTCTGTCCTTTGCGCTTAAAATCGGATTTTACCGCGAAAATATCACTGCCGGGCAGCGGCTTTGGCAGACCGCCATATGTGCGAAAAAACGACGTATTTCCGACAACAGTAAAAGTCTGTTTGCCGAAATGCGCTCTCTTGCAATATTTGAATGTCTTGAACGATCAAACCACAGCTGTATGCGACTTAAGTTAATCATTTTTGCGATTTTTCATGCGCAAAGGTTTGGGATGTTTCGAGTCAAACACCCTGCACATTTTCACAATCCTCTGCCACAGATGTTTGAAATGCAGAAATACGCTCAATGCGCTCGTATGCAAACCGCCATAGTCTTAGGGTTTTAGGTACGCGACACAAACTTGAAACACAACGCTTTTAAAAACGGCATTATTCGCCAAGGATTATTTTAGCACTTCAGTCTCATTCCGCTCTCGGAGCTTTTGATATTTAAGCCGCGTCGCATCTCCGCCGCGCAGATGCCGCTCGTCACGATTGTGTTCGAGCACGGTGCGGCAGCGTGACCACAGTCCAGGATTGATTGTGCGCAGCCGTTTTGTAACGTCACTGTGCACCGTTGATTTGCCAATTCCGAATTCCCGAGCGGCACCGCGCACGGTGTCGCCCGTCTCCACTATGTATCTTGCGAGCATGACCGCCCGCTCGGTCGTGATGTACATAAGCGTATCCCCTCGCGCCGTTATCAGTTGCTAATTAATATGTTTCGCAAGCGAGGCTTATGTTGATACAATCAATTTTTAGGAGTGCACCTACTCTCTCTTTCGCTGTTAAACGCGCGTGTTATGTGCTACAATAAAATTAACATATCAAAAACAATGAACAAACGGAGCGAAATAATATGGATCACGACAGGCGATTCGCCGTGCTCATCGACGCTGACAACGTGTCGGAAAAATATATCAAGTTCATACTCGACGAGCTGTCAAATGACGGCGTTGCAACTTATAAGCGCATTTACGGCGACTGGACAAACACAAGGCTTGCGTCCTGGAAGGGCGCTCTGCTCGACAACTCGGTGTCGCCCATGCAGCAGTACAGCTACACCACAGGGAAAAATGCAACTGACGCCGCGATGATTATCGACGCCATGGATATTCTCTATACAGGCAGCGTCGACGGATTTTGCCTCGTTTCGAGCGACAGTGATTTCACACGACTCGCCGTTCGTCTGCGCGAGGCAGGCATGTACGTGATCGGCATGGGGGAAAAAAAGACACCAAAGCCATTTATCGCCGCGTGTGACAAGTTCACGTACCTCGAGGTCATCGCCGCGAGCCCTGCCGCCGAGGATACCTCTTCCGATGACAGCTCGGTGACGACACACGCGAAAAAGAAGGCCAACGCAGCTGAAACCGTGGCCATGAAGCGCGAAATCAAGACCATTGTGAAGGACATTTCAGACGACGACGGCTGGGCACAGCTCGGCATGATCGGAACGATTCTCACCAAGCGTTCGCCGGATTTCGACGTGCGCAATTACGGATATTCCAAACTCACCCCATTCATAAAATCTCTCGGCGATTTCGAGGTCAACGGCGTGCGCAGCGACAGCAGCGGTGCCAAGGTCGTCTATATCAGAATTAAAGAGGCTTAATTACTTAGAATTACGGCTCTAATCCCGGTCTTGTTTTCGTGAGGATATATTTTCTTAAATGAGGGAATTCGCACAGCGCAGAGCCTCAAATCAACTCCTATGCTGTGTCATCTTTAACAATTGAAAAACAAAACAGCCGCAATTCACAATCAACTGCGGCTGTTTTGTTGCAATCATATATATCTAATTGTCCTCCCCGCGCACATAGCTTTTTCGCCTCGTTTTTTCGTAAATACGCTTGCACTGACTGAATCCTCAAAGTGTCCAAGAGAGCAAACTGTCGATATTTGCATATCATAATTGGCGGCACCGCCGCGGTATGACCCGAAGTGGCTTCGCTACCTCAATCAGCTGCGACACCCTTAGTTATTATGATATGCCCGTTTTCTGCGCTTGTTTATCTTTAAGGCAGCTTGCGCTCAGTGCTGCCGCAAAGGCGAATGGCACTGTAATAAAGGACAGAAGGTTGTATCGCAGCACTACCATTGGTCCAAAAAAGGTTGCAAAATGCACCGCAATGGCAATCAAAAGCGGGGTTGCGAACACGCTTTTCCCGCAATACAACAAATATAATGCCGCAAACATGAGAATATACAGCATCATAGCGGGGGAAAACAAAAGTGACACGAGCGGTATCTTCTGGAATGAAATTTCCTCTGAAATCTTCCGCTGAATTTCCAACAACCACGGAAATTGAGAGTTCAGCTCGCCAGGCAAATCAACCCTGAAAGAATAATAAGACGTCGGAGCATCGCTCACATCGCGGGGAGGTGTGCATAAATCGTCGATCAAGGTATTGGGATACCAAACATCGCAATTCAGCGACAAAAAGGCATTTAAATAAAGTCCGGGATATCTTGTGCCCAGCGAAGCCCACCATTTGGTGTATTTTGGAATATCTTCAGAATACCGCTCGCCGTCAAACCACGATTTTGGCAAATCAACGCTGTCGTTGTCATAGTATCCCAAAATCAGAGGTTCGCTAAAGAGCGTTAACGTGTTATTCAAATCCTCTTCTGTCAGCTCAACCTCCGCATGACTCACGGTTTTCGAGATTTGGCTGATCGGCACCGAAAGATACTCTTTGGTCGGCGCTTTTTCGATTCCGAGCATATCATAAAAAGGGCCGCTCCAAACAGCGTGCATCGCAATGATCACTCCAAAAATGACACAAGCCCTCGCGAGAATTTTGCTTTTCTTGCACACAGCTCTCACAAAGAAGGCCGACGCCATCGCGACAATCAGAATTATCGCTGCGTTTCTCATCACGGTCACAGCAAATCCGACAAGGATGATAAACACCGCTTTTAATTTGCAGGACAGAAATTCCTCGGAATTCAGCAACAGCTCTGTCAACAGGATTCCGAACAGCAAAAGCAGCGCTGAAAACATCACATCGCGCACCGTATCCTTGCTGAAAAGCATAATGACAGGCGAGAGTGCGAACAGTGACGCTGCGCAACATGTAAGTCCTCTCGAAACGCCGGTCTTTCTCAAAAAAGTGAGCACATAGGTGAAAATCCCGGAAAGTATCACCATCTGAATGAAAGTGAGCACGGCAATACCCGCATTGTATGAACCTGTCAACTTTTGAACCCCGCTCACAACCCCACCGATAAACAGCGTGTGAAGTATCGGAAATGCTGATGTAAACGCGCCTGTCTCATATTCGATCAGCTGAAATATCTCGTCGCCAACAAAAGTGCCCGGAAAGTTACAGAGCCAAATCGGAATCCACGCGATAAATATAAGCGGCCAGACAATATACCATCGCGGTCTTTTTATGTCATTTTGTTTCTTTTTATCCCCTGACAACCGCTTGCTTTCACGGCTTTCCAGCAGCAACCAGACGCGCGCCGTTATCAAGCTCAGCAGCGCCGCCAGCAGCGATATAGATATCCAGAGTTTCCAATCCCAGAATCTCACATCGCGACTTTCAGCGACATCCTTGCCCAAAATTAAAAACGTCGATATCATCAGTCCGAAAGGCCATGCGTATTTCAGCGCTCTCATCATTCCTTCGGTAAAAAGCGTCCTAAAGAGCATGACAAAAAGCCCGAGAACAAAAAGCGGCCAGATTGAATTCGAATAGTCGAGCGGCGTCTCAAGCGGCAAAAAATACGGCAGCGCAAAAGTATAAACAACGGCCAGCAGCACTATCGCCGGAATAAAATATCTCGAGGACTTCCACCGCAGCAACCTACCATCTGCACCTGTCGGCACTTTTGTCATATTCAATATCTCTCTCCTTTCATCCGAGAAGCACACACCAATAATTTGCATAGGAATTTGCTGTGTTGCGATACATTGCACAGGCAAACGTCTTCGCCTGTCCGTCAAGCAATTGTTCTCGCATTGAAGGGCTTGCGAGCCACGCATCGACAGCCGTGTCTGCGCTCTCATATCCGCCCGCTATCAGTTCAGCTTTTGTGTCGGCAGCTTTTCTCCCATCCGCTCCATCAGGTCTCATGTGAGAAAATTGGCCGGACAGCTCGACAGCCCGCATTGCGGCGGACTTTTCGAGAGCGTTGCTCCATTCAAGCAAAGAAAGCCCCTTGTCCTTGCGCACTTTGTTGACGCTTTCAAGGGTTTCTTTGGCTAATTGAAGGTTCGCTCCCCAACCCATATCTCTCGCCCTTCGTGCGGGTTTTGCGTCAAGCTCGGTCTGCACCACAGGTTCATTGAGATCAATTGATGAAACGGCCATTATCGACTGGCGCGTCGGCACAAATATCCGCATCTTCACAGGCTCCACGTCTTGAGCCTCTTCACCCTCAGTCCGCGCTGTCAGATCCCCTGCTTTCTCCGGCTCCGCTTTGCCTGTCACTTCAAGATATCTTGCGAACGTCTCTTTGTTCACAGTCTTCCAAAATCCTGTAAGCGCAACAACTTTTGTTTTGCCGGCGGCAACGCCGCTTATCTCCGCGAAAGCTGTATTCTGGTCACTGTCGATCAGCGTGGCCGTCGCGGTCTTTTCATTTTGCACACTTATTGCAAAACTCTCGCCCTCGTTAAGCGCGAACTCAACGGTCACAGGGTTTTGAAGATACGCTTCGATCGCATGATCGGCAGTATCGGTTACGGGGTCAAGACCACTAACCTCTATCTCCTGCTCATAGCGATGCAGCACGCGAAGTTCGGTGCGTTCCGGCTGTGTTTTTTCGATTCCGGTTATATTGCGCAGCCAATTTCTTGTTTTTTCAAGCAGTTGAGATAAATCACGTACACCTATAACGATACTGTGTGCCGGTTCACGCTTAGGCACTTCCTTTTCCATCGTCGTTATGCTCAGTATGACCGGTTCAAAATACTCTCCAAGCCCGGTAACGCCCTCTTCCGACAGCTTCACAATCTCAGTATCGGACAACTTCATGTCTGAAATTCTCTCGTTCTCATCGAGCGAAATATCAAAAAGGTGCTCTGCTCCGACCTCAACAGTGATTGGGGCGAGGCTCTCAATTTTCGGATCTGTATACGCATCCTGCATCGGAACAACCCACGGCTCGGCAATAAAAACTGCCCCCGCAATCACGAGCAGCAAAACGATGAGAAGCACCCAAAAAACAATCCGAATAGCCGAGGCGCGCGGGCGTTTTTTCCTGTCACCGCCAAAATCCAATCTCGTTTCACCGTGCTCTCCGTACAGATCGTCACTGATCGGTGACGTGGGTTGCAGCAGCTTGTCCCTGCGCGCACTGCTGCCCAGCACCTCGTCTACCTCTCGCGCCAGAGGATCGTCCGATTGAATCTTTTTATTTTTTCCGCTCTTGTTTTTTAATTTTGCCATATAGTTTTAGAGACCTCTTTGTCTTTTAGAATATAAAAATACTGCGAAACTGTTTTCCGCGGTCTATGCGCCGCTCAAATCGCGCACCGAATTCTATCCGAGCGGTATCTCGACAACCTCCGCCATTTGAGTGAGGCAGCGCTCGATCTCGCCCGAAATCTCGTCCACCAGCTGGTCGCGGATCTCGTCGCCATGTGCGTCGTTGAGATTATCGTAAAATTGCTCCCTGACCTTTTCCTCTACCTGTTCGGTGCGGGAATCAAAGAATTTCTGAGGTATAACCTTGCGAAGAAATAGCGGAATATCTGCTGAGAGCACCGCTCCCTGAACCGCTTCTTTGCCTAAAAAGAGTATCAGCAGAGAGACGGCGGCGCCGGCGATTACACCGGGCAACCCTCCGGCGATGAGGGCTATTCCCCCGCCACCGCACAGCAAACCTACAAGTACAGAAACGATCGCGTTTATCAGCCAGGTTATCTCGTCAACCGCGAAAATGCTTCGCGCATCAACTCGCACATCCAGATCGTCCACACTCAATCCGCCGGAGAGAGACAGCGCTGTATAGGGAACTCCATGCCGCACACATATTGGTATAGTACGTTCTTCTATCCTTGCGGCAATCGGCTTCATCCAGCGAGCAATGGGCGTGCACAGCAGCGTCTTAACCTCGTCCGAACGCAGATATACAGATATCATCTCCGTCATCTCCGCATCGATATCGTTCAGCTTCTCAATCTCCCCTGAGCGCCAACGCAAAAAGACAGGGACGGCCGCATTTTTTAGAATCGGTTCAACAAGAACGTCAACAACTGTTCGGAACAGCTCGTCGATGCCTGAATCGACTATATCCTCGACTGTGTCAGATTCGACCAAATCGTCTATTTCTTTTTTAAACAGCTTCATCTCCTCGTCGACGGCGCCCGTCCACGCGAGACCTTTGCTGACTGAAAATTCCGGTTCGATTCCGAGCACCACAATAGCGTCGGGAAAAAGCGCGCGGCATATGGTGCGCACTGCGGGCATCTTGGAAACGCCTCCGGTCAGAAACAGTATCTCAGGAGGGTCGCCCTTTGTCTTGTCGCGCACCTCACAGAGCGCCGACGTGAACACCTCGGTAAAAGAACGGCCGCCGAGCCGCTCCACCTTCTCATTTTGCAACGCGTCCGCCATAGCGGCATTGAGCGTCAGCGTCAGCTTTATCGGCATGCGGTATCGCACAACGATGCTTTGAGTGCATCCGCGCTCGCTCCAATACTCCTCGTCCGAAAAATACCTCTCTTTTAATCTGCGCGCGGCAAATTCACAGTAGCACCGCCACGGCGAGCTCTGCTCAAACACCTCGCGCAGCCTATCTGCCTTTGGGGAGCCCTCGACAGCGTGAGAGAGCAATATCTCGTCCATTATTCCGCCGCCTAAAAACACCTCTCCGGATGTCTGCAGCTCAACCTCTCGGCCGCCCAGTATGTATGCAAAATCGGTGGTGCTGCTTCCGATGTCGACAACCAGCATCGGTTTTGCAAGGATATCGTAACTCACCTGCAAATGTTTGGACTGACATGCGCTCATGAGCGCGGCTCGAGATTCGGTGATTATCTTGCTCGGCGGATATCCCGCACTCTCAAAGAGCGATCGATAGCTCTCGCGCGCATCGGCATCCCATCCTGCGGGACAGCCAATGTAAAAATCGCACTCGTCTCCGGGTCTTAGCGAACCTTCTGTGTAAAGCGCTCTCAACACGCCCTTGATAAACTTAAGAACATCCTCGCGGCTTCCCTTGTCGGTCAAAAATCGACTTTTGAAGCGCAACCTTGCCTCGCTCGCCCGAGGACTGTAACAGGCGTTTTCGCCCACAAGCACCTCGCCGATTCGAGTGACGGCAAACGCCGTTATAAAACTTTTCACTCCATCGACCGCCACAATCTCGGGTTCTGACGCGCTCTCGCGGGATTTGATCGATATCGCGCTCTCGGCGTCTCCGAGGTCAAACCCATAGTGCTTCGACATCAGCTGTCCGCCTCCCCATATGTCGCGAGCCCTTTTTTGATAAGTACACCGTCACAGAGCAGCGCCGGTCGGAGCGTCTGTTCGCGCTCTCCCGGGAGTAGCTCGAAGCTGCTCTCGCAGTCTTCTGAGTAATCACGCACCGTCACGCCTCGGATGTGCAGCCAGTGTTCGACCTCGCTCAGCTGTTCGAGCGCAAACTCGCCATTTTCAGAGTATTGCCCCTCAAGCAGCGCCGAAGCCAGTTCGAGCTCACTCGCATCAAGACCGTTCTGTTCCGCTGCCTCACTCGCTTTTTCCGCCTGAAACCCCGCAAGGTTCTTGTCCATTTGCAGCATAACCGCCCCAAGGCGTCTCGCCGCGTCGTCTGGGTCAATTGCCACGGCGACCGTCCGCTCCACATCGCCGATCACGATTTTAGGCTGGCGCATAAACAGCATCCCAGCGATCAGCATCAGGATGAGTGCGCACCCGAGTGCTCCAAGCCACGCCTGCCAATCTCCGAATTTAAACTCGGGATTTTGCGAGTAGAACAGCATAACCGTCCCCGCCGCAAGGCACAGCCCGAGCAGCAGACAGATCGCTGCGGGCCACTTCGGAGCGCGCTTTTTCCCGCTCTCCCCGCTGACCCTGCTCTCCCAAATCTTTGTTCTGCTCGCGCATTCAAGCAGCGGAAAAGTCGTCTTGACAGCGCTAATCATATACACCGCCTCGGCGCGCAGCGCGTCGTCCTTGCAGTCGTTTGCAAAATCATAATGCACCGCGTCAAGCGTCTCAGCGAGCGCGGCAGTCGCCTGTGCGAGCGTCGTCGTTTCGGCAAGTCTCGCGCGCAGCGTTCCCTTTCTCGCGTCGTAGCACTCAAACAGAGTCATAACGCACCTCCGGTTTCTTATAGGTGAATAATAGCATTTTTTTGAGTTTTTTCATAGTGTAATTCAACTCAAACGCCACGAAGCGCCGAAAGCTTTCGCTTTCGGCGCTTCGTGGCGTGCGCGGCACATTTGCCGTTTGCACTGCTGAATTTCAGAAACTATTTTGCTCTCTCGACGAGCGAAGCATACTTGTCCTCGGCGTTCTTGACTGCCTTGGCAAAAAGCTCTGTCGCACGGTCGGGGAATGTTCTTGTCAGCGAGCTGTAACGGACCTCGTTCTTGATGAACTCGAGGTAGTCGGCGTTGGGCGCCTTGCTGTCGAGCTGGAACGGGTTCTTGCCCTCTGCCGCAAGACGCGGGTCAAAGCGGAAGCAGTGCCAGTAACCGGCTGCGACGGCATTTTTGATCTCGGCCTGGGCATTGACAAGTCCGCCCTTTATGCCGTGGTTGATGCAGGGCGCATATGCGATGATGAGCGACGGGCCGTTGTAGCTCTCAGCCTCGCGTATTGCCTTGATAGTCTGGTTGTAATCCGCTCCCATAGCTATCTGTGCGACGTAAATGTATCCGTAGCTCATCGCAATGGCGGCGAGGTCTTTCTTTTTGACTTCTTTTCCCGCAGCGGCAAACTGTGCGACCGCTCCGGTAGGTGTGGCCTTGGAGGACTGGCCGCCGGTGTTGGAGTAAACCTCGGTGTCGAAGACGAGGATGTTGATGTCCTTGCCCGTCGCGAGCACATGGTCTACGCCGCCGAAGCCGATGTCGTAAGCCCAGCCGTCTCCGCCGAAGCACCAGACGGACTTTTTGGAAAGCATGTCCTTGTCCTTGAGAATATCCGCTCCGTCCTCGCAGCCGCACTCAGTGAGCGCCTTAACGAGCTTTTCGGTAGCAACCTTGTTTTTGGCTCCGTCTTCAAGAGTTGCAAGATATCCGTCAACGGCTTCCTTGCACTCTCCCTTAGCCTTGTCTGCAACGGCGCGCACCTTATCGATGACGCGGTTGCGCAGCGTGTCCTGGCCGAGGAACATTCCGAGACCGTATTCCGCGTTGTCTTCAAAGAGAGAATTGGACCATGCGGGTCCGTGTCCTTCTTTATTGACGGTGTACGGAGTTGCAGGCGCACTGCCGCCCCATATCGAGGAGCAGCCCGTCGCGTTGGCGATATACATTCTGTCTCCGTAAAGCTGTGTGACAAGCTTTGCATAAGGGGTCTCACCGCAACCTCCGCAAGCGCCCGAGAACTCGAGCAAAGGCTGGAGGAACTGGCTTCCCTTAACGGAATCAGGCGCGAACTTAGCGGCAATTTCGGCCTTCTTCGGAACATCAAGGCCATATTCAAAGACGGCTTGCTGATTCATCTCGTCCTCAAGCGGCTTCATCTCAAGCGCCTTCGCACCCTTCATGCCCGGGCAGACCGAAACGCAGCTTCCGCATCCTGTGCAGTCCAGCACCGAAATGGTCATGACGGTCTTCATCCCGGCAACTCCGGTTGTGTCCGCAGATTTCACTCCGGCGGGGGCCTTCGCAAGCTCGTCCGCTGTCACTGCCACGGGGCGTATAACCGCGTGCGGACAAACGTAAGCGCAGAAGTTGCACTGTATGCAGTTTGCGGGATTCCACGACGGCACGTTGACTGCGATGCCGCGCTTCTCATAAGCGGCACTGCCCTGCGGAAGATGCCCGTCAACATAATCCATCAATGTGGAGACCGACAGGCTGTCGCCGTCCTGCAGCGAGCAGGGAACGAGAACATTGTTGACAAACTTGACAAGCTCCGGGCGGTTGCCTGTGGCCTTGACAAGTTCTGTGGAACCTGTGGCGTTTTTCCAATCGGCGGGGACGTCGATCTTGACAACCGCGTCGATACCGGCGTCAATGGCGTTATGGTTCATCTTGACAATCTCGTCGCCCTTCTTGGAATAACTCTTGGTCGCCGCATCCTTCATATACTTGACAGCGTCGGCCTCGGGGATAATGTTGGCGAGTTTGAAGAAGGCGCTCTGAAGCACCGTGTTGTATTTTCCGCGCAGCTTGAGCTTGCGGTCAATCTCAAGCGCGTCGATGGTGTAGAGGTTAATTCCGTGCTCGGCGATGAACTTCTTGTCCTTGGCGGGCAGATGCTCGCCGAGTTCGTCAACGCTCCACGCGCAGTTGATAAGGAATGTTCCGCCGTCCTTGATATCCTCAACCATCTTGTACTTGCCGATATATGCCGGGTTGTGACAGGCGACAAAGTCGGCCTTATCAATCAGGTATGTGGATTTGATTGGAGTTTTTCCAAAGCGCAGATGGGAGACGGTGACGCCGCCCGACTTCTTGGAGTCGTATGCGAAATACGCCTGCGCGTACATGTCAGTATGGTCGCCGATTATTTTGATCGAGTTTTTGTTTGCTCCAACCGTTCCGTCCGAACCGAGACCCCAGAACTTGCAGCATGTCGTGCCCTCAGGTGTGGTGTTGGGATTCTCTTTAAGGTCGAGCGAGAGGTTGGTGACGTCGTCGTTAATGCCGAGTGTGAACTGTTTCTTGCCGTTCGCACTCTGCGCGTTGCGGAACGTCGCGATGATTTGGGCGGGGGTGGTGTCCTTGCTGCCGAGTCCGTAACGGCCGCCGAGAACGCGCGCACTCGCGAATTCCGTGCCCGCCAGCGCTCCGACGATGTCGAGGAATAGCGGCTCGCCCAGCGCACCGGGTTCTTTTGTGCGGTCGAGAACGGCGATATTCTTAACCGTCTTCGGAAGAACGGCCATGAGATGTTTGACAGAGAACGGGCGATAGAGGTGAACCTCAACAACGCCGACCTTTTCTCCTGCGGCACACAGATAGTCGACAACCTCCTCGACAGCCTCACATACAGAGCCCATCGCGACGATTATGGTTTCGGCGTCAGCAGCGCCATAATAGTTAAACAGCTTGTAGTCGGAGCCGATCTTGGCGTTCACCTTGTTCATCGCATCCTCAACGACAGCGGGAAGCTCGTTGTAGAACTTGTTGGAAGCCTCGCGAATCTGGAAGAAGATGTCGGGGTTCTGCGCGCTGCCGCGAAGAATCGGGTGTTCGGGGTTAAGTGCGCCCTTGCGGAAGGCCTGAACGGCGTCGAGATCGATCATATCCTTGAGATCTTCATAATCCCAAACTTCAACTTTCTGTATCTCGTGGGAGGTGCGGAATCCGTCGAAGAAATTCAAGAACGGAACCTTGCCTTTAATCGACGCACAGTGCGCGACAGGGGTGAGGTCCATGACCTCCTGAACGCTGCCCTCGGCGAGCATGGCAAAGCCTGTCTGCCGGCACGCCATCACATCCGAGTGATCTCCGAAAATCGAGAGCGCATGGGTAGCGAGCGCGCGGGCCGAGCAATCGATGACGCACGGAAGCTGTTCTCCCGCCATTTTGTACATGTTCGGAATCATGAGCAGCAATCCCTGCGACGCTGTAAATGTCGTGGTGAGCGCGCCCGAAGCAAGAGAACCGTGAACCGCGCCGGCAGCGCCGCCCTCGCTCTGCATTTCAATAACGCGAACCTCATGTCCGAAAATGTTTTTCTGTCCCTTCGCCGACTTCTCGTCGACGACCTCAGCCATGACCGAGGACGGGGTTATCGGGTAGATAGCCGCGACGTCAGTGTAAGCATAGGACACATGAGCGGCAGCATTATTGCCGTCCATTGTAAGTTTTTTCCTCGCCATATGAGCCTCCTAATAATTCATTCAAAAAAGAATGGTTTTCACAATTTTTAATTTTACCATCTTTACCTTGCGAAGTAAAGGGAAGCACTCTTAGCTTTTCGACAAATTTGTCTACTAAAAACAGGAAAAATAGACAACTCGCTTGCTGTGTATTATAATACAGATGTCATTGGACGAGGGCGCTTTGCTCTCGCGCCTGAAAGGAGAAAGAGAATGGACGGCGATGGCTGGCCCGCAATACAGCTCTTAGTTTCTCTCGTTTTGCTCTGCATATTCTCACTGTCGGCGGGGGTGATGGTCGAACACTCAAGCCCTAAGGACGTCGCGGACAGCGGAATAGGCGTTTCACATTCAACTGCAGCATCGTTCCTGCTCTGCGCCGTGACCCTCATGTGGTCATTGTTCAGCGCGGCCGAGATCTCCCGCTCTGCCTCATTGCTGCTTGTCACAGGACTCAACCACGGCAGTTTGCCGTTGCACAGCGGTGTGACATTTGCAGTCTTGGCTCTTGTATTTATCCTGTCAACGCTTCTGATCGCCACATTTTTTGTCGTTCTGCCCCTCTCGTGGGGTCGGGCAAAATCCGAGGTCTATGCTCAAAAAATCCCGGCGCTCGTGGCGGTTCCCACGTTTCTTGCTCCTCTCGCAAAACTCGTCACGGCTCCTGCACGCCAGACACTCCGACGCCGCGGGATCTCCGGAGGTCTCGGTGCCGTCACCGAGGAAGACGTGATGGACGATCTCGGAATTCTGGACGATATCGACGACAACCAGAAAGAGATGATCGGCAACATCTTTGATCTCGACGATATCACTGCGGTCGACATAATGACCCACCGCGTCGAGGTTGAAGCAGTGTCCGCTGATGCCACTGTGGAGGAGATAACGCTTAAAGCTGTCGAAACGGGATATTCCCGTTTGCCTGTCTGCGACGGCTCGCTCGACAACATAATCGGAACGTTGTCAGTGAAAGATCTTCTTCCATATGTCGGGCGGGACGTGGGCAGTTTCAACGTGCGCTCACTGCTTCGCGAGATGCTCTATGTACATGAAAGCTGCAGGGCGCGCGACCTGCTCATCGAATTCAAAACTCATAAGCTGCAGCTCGCGGTCGTCGTCGACGAATACGGCGGAACTGCGGGAATTGTGAGCATGGAGGACATCCTTGAAAGCATAGTTGGCGATATCGAAGACGAATATGACGATGAGGAGCCGATGATCATGAAGCTCCCGGACAACTCGTTTATCTGCGATGGGTACGCCGAGATTGACGACGTTTTTGACGCACTCGGTCTGGAAGAGCCACCCGATGACCTTGAAAGCGATACGGTCGGCGGATTGCTGACAGCACTCCTCGGACGCATTCCGCAAAACGGAGAGCATGCGAGCGCGGAATACTGTGGCGCGTTGCTCGTGTCACTCGCATCGGACGAGCGTCGCATAACCAGCGTTAAGGCGCGCAACAGCTCGATTCCAGAGCAAATCTCAGCGGGGCAGTCACCGGAATAGGCCACTTTTCTGCGGCGCGGCATTCTCAAAGGACGCCGCGCCGCTTCTTTGTGTCAATTTTGAAATACCCTCAGAATATCGAGCACCGAGGTCGGTGTTTTTTCGTAATTCTTTTGTCTTGATATACCCGGAATGGCAAAAAAGGGAGCACTCACAGATGGTTTTCAGCACGGCAGCTTTCATGTCTGCATTTCTTTGAAACCACAGGTAATGTCTGCAAATTTTCTGTGACAGCAGCTCTGCTTTTAATTGTTTATCTCAAAACACAGTGTGCTGCTCAAATTCCGTCCGCTATATCTTTTCTCTTAATAAAATGTTATTAAATGTAAATATCTCCAACAAATCTACACGCCTAAGTCGGTAATTTTCGTAGCTAATAGAGAAGTTTTTGCGGTTTTGTTGTATTTGTTGCACAACAAGTATATAATTCAATTGTACGATATGCACAAAGAAATGCACCTTTGCCTTATTTAAGGAGGTTTTTGAACATGGTGAAAAAAATTAAACTGAATGGACTTACCGCCGTCAAAGCGCTCAACCGCGCCGCAACTGAATTTGCAGGTGACGTGGGTGTGCACAGCGAGAGCACTATTGTGGACGCGAAGTCGCTGCTAGGACTCATGACACTCGATTTTTCCAAGCCTATGCTGTGTGTGACGGAAGACGAGCGCTTTTATGGCAAAATCAAGCCGTTTCTCGAGTGACGGCACTCCCTTCAAAACAGAAGCAGAGCTCTCAAAAGAGCGCCCTGCTTTTTTATTACCCGTGCATCGCTTGATTTTTCCGCTCAGGTCTGATAATCTACTGTCTGAAAATACGCTGCTTGCTCTAACTGCCCGCTTGCGGGAAATGCTGACAATGGAGGACAACGTTAATGAATAAATTTGAGATTTATACTGACTGCACTTCTGATCTTTCCCCGGACCTCGTCTCTCTGATGGACGTGAAGGTAATTCCAATGCTCTACTGCGTCAACGGGCAGGAGGAATATTTCAGCCCCGGCGACTGCAATAAGAAATCTCCCCCATTCTACAATGCGCTGCGCGCAGGCGAATCTGCCAACACCACGCTGATTAACACCGAACGCTACATTGAAATATTCTCACCCGAACTTGAGGCGGGTCGGGATGTGCTCTATATTGCTTTTTCAAGCGGCCTTTCCGGGTCGTTCAACTGCGCGCGCATTGCCTCGGGTATACTCAATGAGAAATATCCCGATAGCAAACTGCTCATCGTCGATTCACTCAGCGCCTCTCTCGGAGAGGGACTGCTCGTATGGCACACGTGCGAGCGCCGACGCGAGGGGATTTCCATCGACGACACCGCAAAGTGGGTCGAGCAAAACGCCACCAAGCTCTGCCATTGGTTCACTGTTGACGATCTCAATCATCTCAAAAGGGGAGGGCGGCTTTCGGCTGCTGCCGCTGCAGTCGGAACGGTGTTGAACATCAAACCGGTGCTTCATGTGGACGACGAGGGTCACCTGATCCCGATAAGCAAGGTGCGCGGGCGCACTGCCTCACTTGACGCGCTGCTTGACGAGATGGGCAAAACCGCTGTAAATCCCGAGAGCCAGACAATTTTCATCGGACACGGCGATGCCGAAAAAGATGCTCAATATGTCGCGGACGAGTGCCGCCGCCGCTTCGGCGTAAAGCAGATTTACATCAACTTCATCGGCCCCATAATCGGCACCCATTCGGGTCCCGGAACAATAGCTCTCTTTTTTATCGGCGGCCACAGATAGCAGTTGTGCTGAAATTCAAGTATTGAACGTCGCGCTTTTGCATCCGGCTTTTCCCTTTTACAAAACAAACTTGTCACAATATTTTGAGACGTATCCGTTTTTATCAAAACGTATACGTCTCAGTTTTTTTATTCTTCGCTCGCCCAGCATTAAAGTTTTTCCGTTATCTGTGCCTTTTGGAGTTTATAAAAAACAAAAATTCCGCAGAAAATGTAAAAAATCAGAACAGCAATCCCGATTGGCGTCTCACTGACAATCTGTCCTGTTTGCCGCGTTCCCATAAAAATGAGGTGAATTGCGGGCAACGCGCCCAATGCAGCTGCCCAAAAAATATCCTTGCTCAAAAGAACGCCGCTTGCAAAAAACAAAGCCAGCCAAACCGCGACAACCGGTGAGACAGCGCCGACGTCGCCAATAAGCAGCGCGCCGTATAAAACCGTAAAGATAATCGCCGGGATGTAGAATATAAGCTTCTTCAACTTTGTTTTCTCCTGACAATCGCATGAAATATTTGTGCTGTGATTGTGCTGCCAACAGGATTTTCCGTCTGCCGATATGCGAATGCGTCGATGCATATCTTGCCGTTTATGCGCTTGCCGGCATGAGCGATTTACAGCAATATCACAGCGTTTCGCGTCGCTGTTGCTTGGGCTCACTTGTGACTGCACTTGTCCGATCCAGCTCGCGCATGTGCGTTTTTTATCTCACTCCACAATATACAGCAAAACAAAGCTCTCTGAAAATAGCGGAGTTTGCTAAACGTTCAGTTCGGAATGTTCTCCGAGCAGCTTGCGATTTGCATCGAGCAGCGGGCGTATCACATCGCCGAGATAGTCGCGGGTCTGCGCTTCGGCAAGGCCGGTAAACTCGCGCGCATCAAGCATTTCGTCAAGCTCTGCACGGGTAAGCCCAAACGCAGGATCATTGCAAACCCTCTTCGCAAGATCGTTTGACTTTCCGTTTTCCTTGACCTCTCGCGCCGCGGCAATTGAATGAACGCGCAGTCTTTCGTGCAGTTCCTGCCGGTCTCCGCCATTTTTCACAGCGCGCATCATGATATTTTCAGTTGCCATAAACGGCAGCTCGGCCGCGACACGGGACGCGATCACTTTTTCATAGACGATGGGGACATCGCACACATTGAGCATGATATTGAGAATTGCATCAATGCCGAGAAACGCCTCGGCAACAGCTATGCGCTTGTTTGCAGAATCGTCGAGCGTGCGCTCAAACCACTGCGTTCCCGCTGTGAACGCCGGATTTTGCAGATCGCATATAACGTAGCGGGAAAGAGCGCAAATTCTCTCGCAGCGCATCGGATTTCGCTTATATGGCATGGCAGAGCTGCCTATCTGACCCTTTTCAAACGGTTCCTCCATCTCTTTAAAGGATGCGAGCAAACGCATGTCGTTCGCGAACTTCATCGCACTCTGTGCAATCCCCGACAGCACACTCATGATGTAGAAATCGACCTTGCGCGAGTATGTCTGCCCGCTCACCGGCACAATCTTTTCAAATCCGAAGGCCGCTGCGATCGATCTCTCTGCTGCGGCAACCTTTTTCTCGTCGCCGTCAAACAGCGCGACAAAGCTCGCCTGCGTGCCCGTAGTTCCCTTGCTTCCCAGCAACGCAAGGGCGTCCATCTGGTGTTCCAGCTCGAGAAAGTCCATGTGCAGTTCGCTGATCCACAGCGTCGCGCGCTTGCCGACCGTCGTGAGCTGTGCGGGCTGAAGATGTGTGTACCCGAGCGTTGGCAGCGCTTTGTATCTGTCCGCAAACTCCGAAAGCAGCGCAATGACGTTGAGTAGCTTGCGCCGAACTGTTGTCATCGCCTCCCGCATGACAAGCAAGTCGGTGTTGTCGCCGACATAACAGCTTGTCGCTCCGAGATGGATGATTCCGCGAGCGTCGGGGCATTGCTCTCCGTATGCATAAACATGGCTCATGACATCGTGGCGGCACTCGCGCTCGCGCGACTGCGCGACATCATAGTTGATATCGTCACGATGAGCTTCAAGCTGCGCAATCTGCGCGTCGGTCACAGGCAGCCCCTGTTCCTGCTCTGCACGCGCGAGAGCAATCCACAGCTGACGCCACTTTTTAAATTTGTTGTCCTCCGAAAAGATATATTGCATCTCCTCGCTCGCGTAGCGCGAGCAAAACGGACTTTGATATCTGTCATGAGCCATCTCTTCGCCCCCTATATTTTGAAGTATTCAACCCCGGATTCAAAAATTCCTGAGTTGAAATCTCCTTCGACATTTTTATACAGATCGCGGCCTGAACGCTCGCTGTGCCCCATCTTGCCGAGAATACGCCCGTCTGGACTGCTCAGCGCCTCAACCGCAAGCATGCTTCCATTTGGATTGTATCGCGAATCGCTCGTCGGCTCGCCCGCAAGATCAACGTACTGCGCCGCAATCTGCCCACTCTTTGCGAGAGAATCGAGCGCGTCGTGTGATCCCACAAAACGCCCCTCACCGTGGCTTACCGCGACGCTCTTTATGTCGCCGACATTCGAGCTTGCAAGCCAGGGGGAGATCGTCGAACATATGCGGGTACGCACAATTTTGCTCTGGTGACGCCCGATCTTGTTGAATGTCAGCGTCGGACAGGACACGTCGGTCTCGCATATATCTCCGAACGGCAGCAGTCCCAGCTTGAGCAGCGCCTGGAATCCGTTGCATATTCCCAGCATCAGGCCGTCCCGTTCAAAGAGCAGCTCGCGCACTGCCTGTGTGAGCACCGGGTTTCGGAAGAAGGCCGCTATTAGCTTTGCACTGCCCTCCGGTTCGTCCGCGCCTGAAAATCCTCCGGGAAGGAACACTATCTCGCTTTGGCTCACAAGATGTGCGACATCCGCGACACTGCGCTCGACATCGGCGGGGGTGAGGTTGCGTATCACGTACACCGTCGGATTTGCGCCCGCTCGGTTCATTGCGCGCGCACTGTCCAACTCGCAGTTTGTCCCGGGGAATACAGGAATCAACACCCGCGGCCTCACAACTGTGATTTTGGGAGAGATTCTGCCTGTCGCAGCAAAATCCGCTCTCGACAAAATCTTGTTTTCACCTATGTTCTGAAACGGAAAAACGGGCGCAAGTCTATCCTCATAGGGCCGCTCGAGCTCGCGCAAATCAAGAGTGTCTTCACCCGCTTCAAAGACATATTCTCCGCTCGTATATCCGAGCGTTCTTCCCGTTTCCTCATCGCCATCAAGTTCGAGCAAAAACGAGCCGAATCCGCTAGAGAACAGCTCCTGTGTCGAGACGTCGTCCGCAGCTTTAAACCCGATCTCATTTCCAAGGGACATCTTGAAAATCGCCTCGGCAACGCCGCGCGCTCCGAGAGCGTACACCGAGAGAGCTTTCCCGTTTGCAATGATCTGCTCGACAGTATCCAGCGTCTTTTTCAGCGATTCAGCCCCGGGAAGCAGCGCATCCCGCATATCGGGCGAAATCAGCGCAACTCTGCTTCCCGCGCGCTTGAATTCGCATGACTGCACACGGCCGGTATTTCCGGCCGCAACGGCAAAGGAAACGAGCGTCGGTGGGACGTCGAGATTTTCAAAACTTCCCGACATACTGTCCTTTCCGCCGATTGCTGCAACCTTCAAATCAAGCTGCGCGTCAAGCGCGCCGAGCAGCGACGCGAACGGGCTTCCCCAGCGCTGAGGATCGTTCCCAAGCCGCTTGAAATACTCCTGAAATGTAAGATAAATATTCCTGCGCTCAAACCCGCTCGCGACAAGCTTCGCGACGCTCTCGACCACCGCGAGATATCCCCCACGGTATTCGCTCTTCTCCGCGACAAAGGGGTCGAATCCCCATGCCATTCCCGAGCATGTTGTGGTTTCGCTTCCCACGGGCAGCTTTGCCGCCATTGCCTGCGACGGGGTGCGCTGTGTTCTGCCACCGAACGGCATGAGCACGCTCGCAGCGCCGATTGTGGAATCAAACCGCTCGCTGAGACCTTTTTTTGAACAGACGTTGAGATCTCCGACAAGCGACTGCATCCTCTCGGCAAACGAGCCGTGCATCTCTCTTGTGTATATCTCTCCCTCGTTCACTACAACGTCGGCGTGCTTCTTTGCCCCGTTGGTGTCGAGGAAGCTTCTCTTCACATCGCATATTATCGCACCGTTCCAGCGCATCACAAGATGCGGCTGCTCGGTGACTGTAGCGACCACGCTCGCCTCGATGTTCTCGCGCGCCGCAAGCTCGATGAATCCCGCCGCATCGCCCGCCTCAACGACGACCGCCATGCGCTCCTGACTCTCCGATATCGCAAGCTCTGTCCCGTCAAGTCCGTCATATTTTTTTGTGACCGCGTCGAGATTGACGTCAAGACCGTCGGCAAGCTCACCCACCGCAACCGAAACGCCGCCCGCGCCGAAATCGTTGCATCGCTTTATCATGCGGGATGCCGCGCGATCGCGAAACAGCCTTTGCAGTTTGCGCTCCTCTGGAGCATTTCCCTTTTGCACTTCGGCGCCGCAGCTTGCGAGACTGTCCTCTCCGTGTGGCTTGGAGGATCCTGTCGCTCCGCCGCATCCATCACGCCCTGTGCGCCCACCGAGGAGTATCACGACATCTCCCGGGTTCGGCGTCTCGCGCCGAACATTGCTCTCCCTAACAGCCCCAACCACCGCGCCGATTTCCATGCGCTTTGCGATGTAGCCGTCGTGGTATATTTCGTCAACCAGACCGGTCGCAAGCCCGATTTGGTTGCCGTAGCTTGAATATCCTGCCGCCGCCGTTGTGACAATCTTGTGCTGGGGCAGCTTTCCGGGCAGCGTCTCTCTCACCGGCACGAGAGGATTGCCGGCCCCCGTCACCCTCATCGCCTGATAGACATACCCACGGTTTGCGAGCGGGTCGCGTATCGCGCCGCCAATGCACGTCGCCGCGCCGCCGAACGGTTCAATCTCGGTCGGATGGTTGTGTGTCTCGTTCTTGAAGAGCAAAAGCCAGTCCTCTTCACTGCCATTTACATCAGCTTTTATTTTGACCGAGCAGGCGTTGATCTCTTCGCTGTCGTCGAGATTTTTAAGCTCTCCCGTTTTTTCGAGATATCTCTTTCCTGCCGTTGCAATATCCATCAGTGTAACCGGTTTATCCGCGCGTCCGACCATCTCGCGCAACGCAAGATAGCGCTCATAAGCCGCTCTCGCCAGCGGATCTTCAATTTTGACATTCTCAATATGTGTGTTGAACGTCGTGTGGCGGCAGTGATCGCTCCAATAAGTATCGATCATGCGCAGCTCTGTCACTGTGGGATCGCGCTGCTCGGTCATGAAATAGTCACGGCAAAACGCTAGATCATCCGAATCCATTGCAAGTCCGTAGCTCGCGACAAACAAGCCCAAGCGATCGCCGTCAAGCTCGCGAAACCCATCTATCGTCTTCACCTGCGTTGGAACTTCGCATCTCATTTCAAGGCTATCGCGCATTTCAAGCGCAGACTCGCGCGCCTCAACAGGATTTATCATGTATTTTTTAATCGCACAAAGCTCTTGCTGCGAAAGCTCTCCGAAGAGCAGAAATACCCGCGCGCTCGCAACGCGCGGCCGCGCGCCGCCGCTCAACAGCTGAATACACTGCTCCGCTCCCGATGCCCTCGCGTCAAACTGACCCGGCAGGTACTCGATAGCGAAAATCCCGTCCGCCCCGCCCGGCAGCTCAAAATAGACATCGTCCAGCTGTGGCTCTGCAAAAACGGTGTGTACGCAGCGCTCGAAAAGCTTGCGGTCGGCGCCCTGCACATCGTATCTGTTCACAACCCTCAGTTCGCGAAGGCTCTCTATGCCAAGCAGCGAGCGAAGTTCATGCAACAACGCATCCGCCTCAACGGCATATGGTTTTTTCTTTTCAGTGTATACGCGAAATACTGCCATTTTATCTCCTTACTTCCCCGAGAGCGCGGCAAGAGCGCGCCCTCCGATATCAGATCGCTTATAAACGTTTTCAAAATCAATTGTGTCAGCAGCGTCATAGGCGCGGCGAATCGCATCGGGCAGGTTGTCACCAACAGCACACACACCGAGCACACGCCCGCCTGATGTCACGATCTCGCCGTCCTTTTGAGCTGTACCCGCATGGTATACAAAGACGCTGTCAATCCCTGTCTGCCCGCTCTGAAGCCCCGTTATCCGCTTGCCCTTCTCGTATTTTTCAGGATATCCTCCCGAGGCGAGCACGACGCATGCGGCGCTTTTGTCCGATGACCTGACTTCAATGTCTTTGAGCGTTCCGTTCGTGGTCGCGAGCATAATTTCGAGCAGATCCCCCTCGAGCAGCGGCAACACAACCTGCGCCTCAGGATCGCCGAAGCGGCAGTTGTATTCGATGACACGCGGACCATTTTCTGTCAACATCAGCCCAAAATAGAGACAGCCTTTAAACGGGCAGCCCTCAGAGCGCATCGCGTCAACAGTCGGCAAAAAAATATCGCGCATACATGCATCTGCAATCTCATCTGTGTAATAAGGGTTGGGCGCAATCGTTCCCATCCCTCCGGTGTTGAGCCCTAAATCACCGTCGAATGCGCGCTTGTGGTCCATGCTGCTCGCCATCGGTGCAAGCGTCTGCCCATCTGTAAAACAGAGCACCGAAACCTCCGGTCCCATGAGAAATTCCTCTATTACGATTCTGCTCCCTGACGCGCCGAATCGGCCGTCAACCAGCATCTCACGGACAGCGTCGCCGGCCTCTCTCTCGTCGGCACAGATGAGCACTCCCTTGCCGAGCGCGAGTCCGTCTGCCTTTATAACGACCGGGTAGCGATTGCTTTTGCGGATATATTCCATGGCGTCGTCGACATCGGTGAAAATCTCGTATCCCGCCGTCGGTATTTCGTACTTTTTCATGAGGTTTTTTGCGAACGCCTTGCTTCCCTCAATTCTTGCTGCCGCCGCGTCCGGTCCAAACGCAGGTATCCCGCGCTCTGCCAGCCGATCTACAAGTCCCAAAACGAGCGGGTCGTCCGGAGCGACAATCACATAGTCAATTCCCTCGCTTTGCGAAAAATCCGCGAGCGACTCGATATCGGTGGATTTTATGTCAACAATTTTTGCATCGTAAGCTATGCCGCCGTTGCCGGGAGCGGCATAGAGCTGCATTTTGCGCGAACTCTCCTTGAGTTTTTTAATGATGGCGTGTTCGCGTCCCCCACCGCCCACAACAAGTATCTTCATGCGCGCCACCATCAGTGGTGAAACAGCCGCGTCTCACAAAACGCCATGACCATATTGAAGCGATCACACGCTTCGATAACGAGGTCATCGCGAATCGAGCCGCCCGGCTGCACAACCGCGCTGACACCGCTGCGGCGCGCGCGTTCGATGTTGTCTGCAAACGGGAAGAAGGCGTCGCTTCCGAGCGACACGCCGGTGATCTTATCGAGCCATTCACGCTTGTCGTCCTCTGTGAACGGATCGGGCTTTTTATCAAACAGCGACGCCCAATCGAGCGAACTTAGCCACTTTTCATTTTCGGACGACACATACATGTCAATCGCATTGTCCCGTTCGGGTCTGCCAACCCCGGCTTTAAAAGGCAGCGAAAGCGTCTTGGGGTGGCGGCGGAGCTGCCACGCGTCGGCCTTGTTTCCCGCAAGCCGCGTGCAGTGAATTCTGCTCTGCTGTCCCGCACCGACGCCGATTATCTGCCCATCACACGCATAGCAAACCGAGTTGCTTTGCGTGTATTTGAGAGTTATCAAACAGAGCAACAGGTCGCGGCGCTGTGCTTCGATCAGCGTTTTGTTTTTGGTGACGATATCGGCGATGTCCGCGTCGGTTATCTCCCTGTCGTTGCGGCGCTGCTCAAATGTTATTCCGAAAACGTCCTTGCGCTCGATGGGTGCGGGACGATAGCTCGGATCTATCTGCACAACGGTATACCCTCCCTTGCGCTTTTCTTTGAGGATTTCGAGTGCCGCCTCAGAATAGGACGGCGCGATAATCCCGTCCGAAACCTCATGTCGCACGAGAGATGCAGTGCACTCGTCACATTCATCAGACAGCGCTATCCAGTCCCCGAAGCTGCTCATGCGGTCGGCTCCCCGAGCGCGCGCGTAGGCGCAGCCGAGCGGAGAGAGTTCTCCGTCCCCTGTAAAATACATCGCGCGCAGCGTATCGTCGAGCGGAATTCCGAGCGCCGCGCCGGCGGGGCTTACATGCTTGAAAGACGCCGCAGCACAAATGCCTGTTGCGCCTTTAAGCTCGCTCACAAGTTGCCACGAATTCAGCGCGTCGAGCAGATTTATATACCCCGGCCTGCCGTTCAAGACCGTTATCGGAAGCTCTCCCTCGCTCATGAAAACGCGCGCGGGTTTCTGGTTTGGATTGCAGCCGTACTTCAGTTCAAGTTCCTTCATGTTTTCCTCCTTATGGGCAATTGTCATATCTTCTTAAAGCGATTTATAATCTCGTCGTCTCTTCTGCCCGTTTTTATATTGATAAAGCGCGCGAACAGAGCAACCCTGTTGTCGCGGTTCAAGCTCTCCCACACCCGCTGCGCCAATGCTTTTGCGCTCTCTGCGCCTTCGAGAGATATGCGACGCGGCTCTCCGACAAATGAAGGGAGCGGGTCTCCGTCCTCGTCGTAAGTGTGGATAAGCCGTCCCTCGCCTGCGATAGGCGCGGCGTATTCGTAAAAATACCTCATGCAACGCTCGCTGTGCTCCCCGTCCGTCTTGAGTATTGAGAGCGCACAGGCCATAGTCCCACCATCAATGTGGACAATTCCTGAAATTCTCGGGGTGAAGTTGGGCGCGTCCGGCTCAAACTCCCGTGTCCGAAGCGCGCTTATAAAATCTCCGCCCTCACAAAGAGCGTTGTAAATGGTGTCTGTCTGATCCCCGTTTGTGACAATGGTCTCGTATCCGAGCACGCGAACGGGGGAATAGATTATCAGCGACGGGTCTTTCATTTTTGCCGCATCTGCCGCCTCCGTCACCAAACCGTCGCATTTCTTTGTAAACACTCTGTTTCGGCTGTTTTCGCTGCGTCCCATAATAAAATAGACCACCACGGCACTCTCGCCGTCCCCGCTCCTTCCGACGATTATTCCACGTCCCGGATAGGTGTTTCCCGCAAGTAAGGCTTCAGCGCTCATTTTGTCCATTTCGTTTACTCCTTGATATTCTATACTGAAAGTGTTAACTGTTCACGTCAACTAACGCCTTATGCAGCGCCTTTTTTCAACTTGCCCCGTGAGCGGGTCAACGCCGCAAGAGCTGCGGTTTGCCTCCGCTGCAAGCGTCAGAATGCCGGGCGTCCCAAACTCACAACCGAATTGCTGAGAATATCTCGCCGCGCGGCCACCGCCGTCTCAGCGAACGAATCGCAAGTTGCGTCTTCTAATGATTTTTTTTGCTTATCTCTTGGCAAAGCAGCTCAAGAGCTTGGGGCAGCAGTTTCCACTCGGCCTGCTCCATAACCCTCTTTTGCAAAATTTCAGCTGTGTCTCCGTTCATGACCTCGACGGATTTTTGCAGCAAAATTCTGCCGCCGTCCGGTATCTCGTTCACGAGATGAACCGTCGCGCCGGTCAGCTTGACGCCGCGAGCAAGCGCCGATTCATGAACTTTCAGCCCGTAATATCCCCGCCCGCAAAAACTGGGGATTAGGCTGGGGTGGACATTGATAATCCGATCTCGATAGGCTGTGATGAGTTCTTTTCCCAAAATCTGCAAAAATCCGGCAAGCACCACAACGTCGATATTGCGCGCACGCAGCTCAACGAGCACCGCGCGGTCGAACTCTGTCCCTTCCTTAAACGCTTTGCGAGCGACGACGACCATCTCTATCCCCGCCGCATGCGCTCTATCAAGCGCTCGAGATTCGGGATTGCTTGATAGCACGAGCGCGAGTTCGCAGCTCGGAAGCTCACCACGCGCTTTTGAATCTATCAGCGCCTGAAGATTTGTGCCTCCGCCTGACACGAGCACAGCCGCTCTCAGCATATCTCTACGCCCCGCTCGCCGCTCGCTATCTTGCCGATCACATACGCATCTTCACCGTTTTCTTTTAGGATGGCAACCGCCCTATCCGCATCATCGGGATGCACGACCGCCATCATGCCGACGCCCATGTTAAACGTCCCGAACATATCGCGCTCGGGAATGTCTCCCGCACGGGAGATAATCTCGAAAACAGGTGGGGTCTTCACTGCGGCACGTTCAATTCTTGCGCACAGCCCGTCCGGCAGCGCGCGGGGTATATTTTCGTAAAATCCGCCGCCCGTGATGTGTGCAAGCGCACTCGCGCGCACACTCTCAAGCAGTGCGAGCACAGATTTCACATATATACGCGTCGGTGCAAGCAGCGCCTCACCGAGTGTTGTGCCGAGTTCAGAAACGCGCATGCCCAGCTCGGCATGCTCGATATCGAACGCACTGCGAATAAGCGAAAACCCATTGGAGTGAGGCCCGGAACTTGCCAGCGCAACAATCACGTCTCCCGCGCGCATCTCCTGGTTATTGAGCATTTTATTTCGATCGACCACTCCCACAGCAAATCCCGCGAGGTCGTATTCGCTTTCCGCATAAAATCCCGGCATCTCAGCTGTCTCCCCGCCTATGAGCGAGGCACCCGATGCGACGCAGCCGTCTGCCACTCCGGACACTATTGCCGCTATGCGCTCGGGAACGTTTTTCCCGCACGCGATATAATCCAGAAAAAACAGCGGACGCGCCCCGCAGGTGACGACGTCGTTGACGCACATCGCGACACAGTCGATCCCGATCGTATCGTGCCTGTCCATCACAAACGCGAGCTTGAGCTTAGTTCCGACCCCGTCCGTCCCACTGACAAGCACCGGTTTTTCGATGCCTTGCAGATCGAGCTCGAACAGTCCGCCGAAGCCCCCGAGACCCCCGATCGCTCCCTTTGTGAGGGTGCGCGCGACATGCGCTTTCATCAGTTCAACGGCGGCGTACCCCGCGGTCACATCAACTCCCGCGCGTTTGTATGACTCACTGTAACTTTCCATTGTATCTCCGTTCAGTCGGCGGTATTTTCAGATAATCTCGTCTCGAAACGGCTTTTCCCACAGCGCTCGGGCGGTTTTATCGGATATTCACCGGTAAAGCAGCCGTTGCACATGCCCCAGCTCGCGTCTCCCGAAAGCTTTTGCAGATCTTCAACCGAGAGAAACCCGAGACTGTCGACACCGAGCATTTTGCGTATCTCCTCGAGCGAATATTTGTATGCTATGAGAAATTCGCTCGAACTTATATCCGTTCCAAAATAGCAAGGATATTTAAAAGGCGGCGAAGACAGCCGGAAATGAATCTCCTTCGCACCTGCTTCTCTGATCATTTTTATCGTTTTGAGGCAGGTAGTGCCGCGCACAATCGAATCGTCAACGAGAACAACGCGCTTGCCCTCAATCGTCGAGCTGATCGGATTCAGTTTGATTCTCACGTCTGTCTCGCGCTGTTTTTGCGAGGGCGCGATGAATGTGCGACCGATATATTTGTTTTTTAGGAATCCTATCTCAAAAGGTATACCGCTCTTCTCTGAATAGCCGACCGCGGCATCCAGCCCGGAATCGGGCACTCCGATGACAACGTCTGCATCTACGGGGTGCGATTTTGCAAGCAGCGCACCCGCGCGCTTGCGGGCCTCATGCACGGAAGTTCCGTTGATGACGCTGTCGGGACGAGCAAAATAGATAAACTCAAACACGCAAAACGAACTTTTCCCACCGCAGTGTGTTTTGATGCTCTGCACGCCGTCGTCGGTCACAACAACGACCTCGCCCGGCTCGAGCTCGCGCTCACACACCGCACCCATCGCGTCGAGCGCGCAGCTCTCACTTGCAAAGACAACGCTCTCTCCCTTGCGACCCATGCAGAGCGGCCGAAAACCCCTTGGGTCACGCGCCGCAATCAGCTTGCGCGGGGACATTATAACGAGCGAATATGCGCCGGTCAGCCTGCCCATCGCAGCGACCACAGCTGCCTGAATGGAATTTGACACGAGCCGCTCGCGGGTTATCTCGTGAGCCACAACCTCGGTGTCGCTTGCGGACTGAAAGATCGCGCCCGTAAGTTCGAATTCCTCCCGCAGCTCGCGCGAATTGGTGAGGCTGCCATTGTAAGCTATCGCCATATTCCCCTTGATATGGCGCACGAGGAGCGGCTGGGCATTACCCGAATTTTTGTTTTCCGACGTCGCATATCGGCAGTGTCCGAGTGCCATCTTGCCGCGCGGCATCAAGTCGAGAACCTCTTTGGTAAACACCTCGTGCACCAGCCCCACGTTTTTGTGCACATCGATCACTCCGTCATCGTTGACCGCTATCCCACAGCTTTCCTGCCCGCGGTGCTGAAGCGCATAGAGCGCATAGTAGCTCTCCTCGATGACGTCGTCAAAATCGCCCTTATTAAATATTCCAAACACGCCGCACTCCTCATGGAGCTTGTCAAAAATACATTCGCACATGTTTATTTACCGAGCAGACGGCGCTGAACCTCACGATATGCGTCCTCCTCGCCGCCGAGGTCGCGGCGGAAGAGGTCTTTGTCGAGGTGTGCGTGTGTTTCACTGTCCCAAAAACGGCAGGTGTCGGGGCTTATCTCGTCTGCGAGAATTATCGTTCCGTCCACAAGGCGGCCGAACTCGAGTTTAAAGTCGATCAGCTCAATATTGACGTCTTTGAGATGACGCGCGAGAATTTCGTTTATCTTAAATGCGAGCTCCGCAATAGTGTCAATCTCCGCGCGCGTTGCAAGCCCAAGCGCCGCAATGTGATATTCGTTGACGAGAGGATCGCCGAGCAAGTCGTCTTTGTAGCAGTATTCGAGCACTGTTGAGCGAAGCTTTTCGCCCTCGGGCAGGCCAAGACGCTTTGCGAGAGAGCCTGCTGCGACATTGCGAACGATTACCTCAAGCGGCACTATCTGCACTTTCTTAACGAGCGTCTCGCGCTCGCTCAGTTCCTTGACAAAGTGAGTCGGTATTCCCTGGGTCTCCAACATTTTCATCAAATTGTTGGTCACCAGATTATTGACCACACCCTTGCCACAAATGGTGCCTTTTTTTGCTCCGTTGCCCGCCGTCGCGTCGTCCTTATAGCTCACGAGCAGCAACATAGGATCATCGGTCGCATAGACTCTTTTTGCCTTGCCTTCATAGAGCATTTCACGTTTTTCCATTTCTGCTTACCTCACCCTTTTATATATTTACCAGAGACAACCAAACTCAAAACCGCCGTCCTTATAGTTTGTGCGCGGGAAGAATCGTCACTGACTGCGTCCGAACTTCTCTCGGATTACCCGATCATTTGAAATGCAAATTGCACTGTATTCGGGAAAATGCTCAGAGAGCTTCGATCTCATGCTGCAACTCCGCATCAGCTTGGGCAATGGCACTCGCGGTGTCCGCACGCTCGAGGGCGAGGCGTTCTGCCACTTCCTTGTCATCAATGGCGAGCATCTGCGCCGCGAGAACAGCCGCGTTTTTTGCGCCTGCGATCGCCACGGTCGCCACGGGCATCCCCGGGGGCATCTGCACGCACGAAAGCAGCGCGTCCAGTCCGTCCAGAGCACCGCCGCGCAGCGGGAGCGCGATTATTGGCAGTGTTGTGTTGGCGGCCATAGCACCCGCAAGATGCGCGGCCATGCCGGCCGCCGCGATGATAACTCCAAATTCGTTTTCCCTCGCGCCAAGCGCAAATTCACTCGCCTGTTCGGGGGTTCTGTGCGCGCTGATAATACGCGCCTCAAACGGAATCTCAAGTTTCTTTAACTGAACCGCAGCCGCTCGAACCGTGTCCCAATCGCTCCGGCTGCCCATCACTATCGCTACCTTTTTCATAAAACCACACCTCCAAAAAACAAAAAAGCTCGACGCGCAAAGCGCACCGATGCCAATTTACAGCTGTGCCGTATAAGCGGGGACACTTATTCCACAGACATGATCGCCTGCGGCATTTTTCACCCGCGTGACCGGCGGCGTGTGCACAAAAAGACCCTCGAACATCACAGCTTTACCATCACGCAAGATCAATTCGCGCACCTCCACAGCACAGACAATATACTGCTATCGTAATTTGTTTTCGCATAAAAATCAATCTATTTCTGCCTCTTGTTGTATTTTCGGAAAAAGCGACAACGACATTCAGCGCGCGGCGCATGTTGTTGTGACAACCGACACAATGCTGTGGCACACAGCTGCAAAATGTGATAGAATAAAATAATTGTATCGCTTACTATGATATCCGGCAGACGATCAAAAATGCAGCCGCATTGCGTATGAAGCATTTTTACGTTATTTGGGATGCACTGTTTTTGTTGTGCTCCAAAATTCCTAATTTGCAAATGACCGCATTGAGGTCTTTGGAATACAAAGAGCAATTGCTGCACATCGGCCGCAGCGGTCTTGTGTTTCTTTGGGTTTCAAGCGCGCATGCCCACACTTAAGACGCGGCGCTGTTTGCAAACAACACGATTCGGCAAACATTATCACATGGAGAATATCAGATGTGTGACCTCTCGTTTAAAGTTTTTTCGCTCCCCGCAGCACTGCTCTTGTTCGCCGCATTGCTCTGCGGATGTGGCTGCAATTCCATATGTCCGATTGCCAACACACAACCGCCTGCCAATGTCGCATTTGTCGGTGACAGTCTCACCGCGCGCTGTGACATGTCCATTTATTATCCGAATACAAAAACTTTTAACTTCGGAATAAACGGAGACTCTGCCCGTCAGGTGCGCGAGAGGCTGTGGGAGGTCCGCGACGCATCTCCGGAAGCTGTCGTACTGCTCGTCGGAATAAACGACCTCGCAGGCGCATGGGCACAGCCGTCCGATGTCACGCGGGATATCGCGGATATTTTAGATGACCTCAAGAAAACGCTGCCTGATTCGCGAGTATACGTACAGTCTATTTATCCAGTTGATATATGCGGGCTGATTGCGCTGCACGGCAGTCTCAACACCATGATAAAAGACACCAACGCTCTGCTGTGCGATATGTGCAATGAACGCGGCCTCACCTATATCGACGTCTACCCGTCACTCACAACAGAAGATGGCGTGACGCTCGCTCCCGAATACACCGAAGACGGCGTGCACCTCTCGTCCGAAGGATACCGCGCAGCGTCGGCGGTCATCTCAAAATCGCTGGGATTAGAGCAATAATAATTTGAAATATCTTAAGAAAGCAGATTCTCATGAATTTTAAGGAAATCTTTCTCGACGCCATGCTTGACACGCTCAAAACGCTTCCCTTTCTGCTGTGTGCCTATCTCGCCATCGAATGGATAGAGCACCGCTCATCCGACAAACTGATCTCCAAACTGCGCGCTGCGGAAAAATACGGCGGGGTTGTCGGCTCGCTTGTCGGCTGCATACCTCAATGCGGGTTTTCGGTACTTGCGGCCAAATTTTACAACGCTGGAATCATAACTCTCGGATCACTGCTCGCGGTCTTTCTCTCCACTTCGGACGAAGCGCTGCCGGTTCTTCTTGCAGATCCCTCACGACTTTCCGATGTGCTGCTGCTCGTCGGCTGTAAGGTCGCCATTGCGGCGGCGGCGGGAACGTTGTGCGATTGGGCGCTGCGCGCGCGAACTTCAAACACCTCTCTGCTGCGCGCGGGGCATTCCGCAGCGCCTGTGACGGCCACCCACATTGACGATTCACAGCACCGAGAGCGCTGCGCGGACGCTCACAATCACCCCTCGCCACACGACGACACTGCCGCGCACCACCACAACGAAGACTGCCACTGCAACTGTCACGGCTACGTCCTGAAGCCCGCATTGCTGCACACCACGCAGACTCTCGGGTTTATATTTGCCGTGCTGCTCGTGCTCGGAACGGCGACATCGCTGCTCGGTGAGAGCCGTCTTGAAGCCCTGTTGCTTACGGGATCCCTTTGGCAACCGATCATCGCGCCTATCCTCGGTCTGATTCCCAACTGCGCGCCGTCGGTCGTCCTCGCGCAACTCTACATCTCCGGCCGTCTCAGCTTCGGCGGCGCACTTGCCGGCCTTTGCGCGAGTTCGGGCGTCGGCCTTGCGGTTTTCTTCAAGTCGCGCGGAATAAAGAGCGGTCTGAAATTTGCAGCGCTGCTCTACGCAATCTCTGCAGCTGTCGGATTGATTGCCGACCTCATCATATAATTACAGATCCCTCACGCCATGCTCTTTTGTCTGAAAAGTAACCGTCAAACATTTAACACTTTAACGCAGAAGCGCTTGGAGCACAAAATGCCGATGTGGGCCGTCTGTTATCGCCGAAACCCGCCCGTTTGCTGTTCATCGTGCATTTGGTGCATTTAAAAATATCCTCGTTTTCGCTTTTTGCATCAAAACACCGCCGTTACTGATTGGTGCTGCTTTAAAATAATGTTCACTCAATAATGCGGGTTTATGAGCGGAATTGTCCGTTAAACGAGAGCTTGCGATTGAAACAGACCCAAACGCAATGCATCTGTATACTGTTCGGATTGTTTGATTCCGCATTATAAATAAGCTTGATGGGGCCATTTGAGAAACTCAAGATTCAAAGGGCAATGCTCCCCTCATCCTTGCACCCGCACCATCCGAAAAGCGCTCGTGAACTCGCATAACGACGGCATTTTCCGCCTGTTCGGCAGACGTCAAAAATATCTGTCAACGTGTCCGATTTTTATCCGTGCCGAATTTTAAGGACTTCTCCGAAACCCTTTGCTCTAATTTGGGTTACAGTTTTTATAAAACAAACACCCTCTCTCTTTAAAATAGCATGAGGGTGTCTTTTTTAATATAAAGATGTCCTGCGCCTGTTCAGGGCACGACTTCAGCTCTGCCGATGAACTCGGAAGAATTCAACTGTCGTATTGCAGTCTTATTTTAATTTTATCGCCGCGGAACACAACGCTGCTGAACTCAAAAAGCTCGCCGCGGGAATTGTAAATCTTGTCTCTCAAAAGAAGCAGAGGATATCCGCGCTTGATGCCGAGCAGTTCGGCCTCAGCATCGGTCGCGAGCACCGATTCGAGGGTTTCGACAACGCTGCTGCGGACAAGCCCGTAATCACGGTTGAGGATAGCGCACAGCTGATCTCCGCTGATGTCCCTGTTTTCGAGGCCCTCACACAATCTTGTCGGTATGTACGAGGTGTGTATGCTGAAGGGTTCGTTTTTCACAAATCGCAGCCGCACGAGTTTATTGGCTGTCTCACCGAGCCCAATCCCCATCTTTTTGGCGATGGAGGGCGGACAGGTTATCTGCGTCATCTCAATGACCTCGGTCTTGACCTCGTACCCCATCTCCTCGAGCTGCTCCCGCATTCCCACATAAAAGGTTCCGCTCGCGGTAATTTTGGGTTCTGCAACAAAGGTGCCCTTGCCCTGAATGCGGTATAGCCTTCCGTCCCGCACAAGCTCAGTTATAACCGAGCGCACTGTCATACGGCTTATTCCAAATTCGATGCACAGTTCGCTTTCCGACGGGATTTTGCTGTTGGGAATATACTCGTCCGACTCAATCCTCTCGAGTAGTATCTCCCTTGCCTGCACATACAACGGCTGTGATGTATCTCTGTCTAACACAGATTTTCCTCCTTGCCGTTCTTTCTTTATATGAGACATAATCTCTCGGCGCTCTGCGCGACGGCCCACGCCCGAACAACAAAACTCATGTTATCCGTATTGTTATGATAAAGTAATCTGCCGAAAAAATCAAGACGATGTCCTAATACAGCAAAAAGCAGTCGTAAACAACTGCTTTTTGCTGTATCGGGGATAAAAGGAGATTAGAGGCAAAAATTTATTATAGACTCGCAAGCTTGGTGAAAACATCCTTGCCTTTAAGTCCGTAATAGCTGTCCTTGTAAATCTCAAAAAGCTTGTTGTAGAGCGCGACATTCTCGGGAATTGGGTCAATCGTGTCGCCAAAATGAACCATATTCTCGACAACCTCGGCGAGATCCTTATAAAGGCCTGCGCCGATTGCCGCGAGACCCGCAGCGCCGATGACCGCCGCATCGGGAACGTTGAGCGTGCGAATAGTGCGTCCCATGATGTCGGCAATTATCTGGCACCAACCCTTGGATTTGGAAGCGCCGCCGGTAACTGTGATTATATCTTGCATCTGAACGCCTGCGGCAAGCACTGAATCAAGGATGTGGCGGGATTCAAGCGTGATGCCCTCCATGACCGCACGAACCATATCCGCTTTGGTCGTGGTCGAACGCAACCCGATGAACATACCCGTCGCGTTGGTGTCCCATGTCGGGTAACCGGATCCGAATAGCGCCGAATAGAATATCATTCCTCCGCATCCGGGTTTAGATTTGGAAATATACTTTTTCTCCATGAGAACATAAGGGTCTATGCCCTCTTTTTCCGCCTCGGCGACATCCTCGGCACAGAGTGTGTCGCGGCACCAACGGTAGCAAGTCGCGCCTGACACCTGCGGGCCTTCAACCTGAAACACACCGAGTTTTGGTGTTGAGGGAATCATCATGCCTGTGAGGGCCGAAAAATCAGGTTTTGCAAGGCCGATTGCAAGCAGACCGAATGTGCCAATCGTGAGCGACACAGCACCGTCTTCAATAACGCCGGCGCCCATTGCCGAAACCTGCTGGTCTCCGGAACCCGCAACTATCTTTGTCCCGACCGCAAGGCCGGTCTTTGCCGCGACGTCGGACTTAATTGTGCCGACAACCTCGCAGGGGTCGCAGAGCGACGGGAATTTCGCCGCGTCAAAACCGAGCGCATCGATGATTTCCTGGCTCCAATCGAGCGTGTTGACATCCATGAGTCCGGTGACCGTTCCGTCAGATATCTCAACCTTGAAGTCGTCCGAGCCGAAGCCGTACATCACAAAGCTGCCAACTGTCGAAAAATATTTGGTTTTCGCATATATCTCAGGCTGCTTTTTCATCACCCAATAGTATTTCGCGAGCGCAAAGATGTTGTATCCGGGCATACCTGTAATTTCGTTGCGGCGCTCTGGGCTGATCTTGTCGTTTATCTCCGCCATGATCTCCTCAGCACGACTGTCGAGCCAAACATAAAACTTATCATCGATGACCTTGAGGTCGCTGTCCATGAGGCAGAAGCTCGAGCGGTTGACAGAAAAGCTTATAGCCTCGATTTCCTTGTTGTCAACCTTTGAATCGGCCACCGCGTCCTTGACCGCTTCAAATGTGAGATCGAGCAGGAACTGCGCACCCACCTCTACCCAATTGGTCTTGGGATAGTTGAGCTCATATTCGCGATAACCTTTGCCGATAATGTTGCCCTTGAGATCGACAACCATAGCTTTTGATCCGGTAGTACCAACATCAACACCTATTACATACTTTCCCATTACATGACTCTCCTTAAATAATTATGCTTTTGAGTTCTCTTATGTCGCTAACCATGCAGTCTGGTGAATACTCGAGCAGTTCTTCTGGGGGAGCAAAACCGTAATCAACCGCGCAGACGACAACGCCTGCGTTTTTGCCTGTCTTCATGTCAGTTGGGGTATCTCCAATAAGCAGTGCGTCTCTCGGATCAAGGCCGTACCGCTTTAGAATCACATTCAGGCATTCGGGGTCGGGCTTTGGATGCTCGACGTCTCCTGCCGTAACCACCATCTCGAAATACTTGTCTATCCCGAAATGCTCGAGCACTGATTTCGTGCCCGGCTTTGATTTGAATGTGGCGAGTGTTTGACGCTTCTTGTTCTTGAAATATTCCAAAGTTTCGATGACACCGGGGTAGAGATATGTGCGCTCAACGATGTGGCTGTGGTAGTAATCGGAAAAATAAGTCACTGCCTCGTCGAGCAATTTTTCGTTGTCCTCTCCCAACGCGCGCTTTATGACGTTGCGCGCCCCGCCGCCGATGAATCCGCCTACCGTATCGTCGTCGGGCGGGACTACGTCAAACGCCATCAGGGTGTTCCTGACAGCGTTGACGATATCTCCCTTGGTGTTGGCGAGGGTTCCATCCAGATCATAAATAATAGTGGACAGCTTGAATTGTTTCATGCCACACCTCACGAAAGCGGTTAGCCCTCGTACTTCGGAACCAACCCAATTTCGCGCATCTGATCAAAAGCTTCAATTATCTGAATTGCGGCGCGTGTGCCGATCAGATCCGCTCCTGCCATGATAAACGCATAGGCGTTTTGCGGACGGGGGAACTTGACACCGGCAACCTTGAGCTTGATGTCTGTGCCCTTGAGTGTGTTCTTCATAACAAGGAACTGCTCCATGCTCGGGCCCTCAAACTGGCCTGTAGAGGTTTTGGCATAATTGCAGCCAACCTCGGCGACGAGCTTGCAGGCTGTTGCGATTTCCTCATCGGTGAGGAAGCAGACGTCGAGTATGACCTTGGTGAGTGCGCCGCCGGCGGCGTTTTTGAAATCGACAAGCTCCTGTTTGACGAGGTCATAACGCTTGTCTTTCAGAGCGCCGACGTTGATGACGGTGTCGACCGCTTTGCAGCCGAGGCTGACGGCAAGCTCGGTCTCAGCAGCCTTGATTTTGGAGGGCTGGCAGCCAAAGGGGAACGCAATTCCGGTCGCGGGCATAACGTCTGAACCTTTGAGCTCTTCGACAACGATGGGGGTCCAGAACGGAGATGCGCTGTAAAAAGCTGCACAGTTATACTTCACAGCTTCCTGACAGCCCGAGCGGATGTCCTTCTCTGTCGTGTTTTTCGGAAGCACGCTGTGGTCAAAGCATTTGCCGAGCTCCCATTTTGTCATTTTTGCGAGGTTTACCATTTTTTTGCCTTCTTTCTATATATTGTGTTACTTCTGACCCTTTGCGGCGTTCATGAAGCGTCGCTGATAACTGACAACCTGATTCGTCGAGGTGAAGCGAGCCAGGTAGTTCGGTTCGGCTGTTATGACAACCCTCTTGTTCATCTCCATAAATTCGGGTTCTGTAAGCAGCTTGTCGATGTCGGGATAGTTGTCCGGCCCCTCCATGGAACACACGATAAGACGCGTGTCGGGCATGTTGCAGTTTTTGAGCACACGGAGATTGTGGCGCATGCCGTCCAATCCATCGCAGCCTTCGGTATCCTCAAAATGGCGATAGCTGAGCAGCCACTTGCCCAGTGCATAAACATCCTTGAGATCGCATTCGGCGTCTGCCGCCTTGTAATAATCATTAGCGATAAAGTAATCGCGCAGCTCTGTGAGTGCATTCTCGTTTCCGCCTTCATAGGACAGCAGCAGTGATCTTATCTTTGTGCTCTGCATGAGACGGTGGCGCAGGAATGTGTTTATGAAATAGGGTCTCGCCTGCAGCGCGAGCTGTGTCTGATAGGGCTCAAACATGAGCGTGAAGTTCACGCGATAACCGTTCTCGTGCATTTTGAGCGTGAGATTGTGTCCGCGAAGAGCGTCGGCAGTCGTGATCTCGTCATAGCGCACGGCGAGTCTCTTGTCTCCCTCAAGCAGCTGGCTGACATTTTCGGGTGTCACTGCGCCGGTGTGCGGAACTTTGATGACGACACGGTATTTCGAGAACATCTCGCGGAATTTGGCGGCTTCTTCAAGCAGCAGATTAAAGTCTTTCTCAAACGGATTGTTAAGCTCAACGCTGATATCGCATCCCGGTCCGAGAACGCGGCCTATCTCGGCCATGACCTCATCGCGGTCTTTGAACTCGTTTCCGACATTTGCCTTGGGATTGTTGAGGAACAAGTCATAGACAATGCCGGGATTGCAGGTGAGATTCGCGAGCAGCGGGCTTATGGGGGCTATCTCATAGGGGTTTGCGGAATCGGCCGAGAAGAGCACCGATGTGGGGCGCAGCTCGCCGTTTTTATCGTAGCTGATGTCACGCACGAGGTCAACCTCGAGCAGCCCATCCTTCTTAATGCACAATTCGCGGCGAAATCCTGCGGGAGTCTCGCCTTCAGGTGTCGGAAAGGTGTTGATTACGTCGGCGAATTGCTCTGTAACGCCGATAGCGCCGACGGTCTCGTTGAGCTCGGCGAATTCAGCCGGGGAGACGGGCATATCCGCCACGCGGGCGACAAGAGCCTCCTGTCCGCGGGCGGCCGGCGCATTGAGGGACGAAAGTGTGTATCTAATCACGTTGTTTCTCCAGTCAAATTTATAATTTATTTTTTACTTTACAAAATTCGCAATCGATTTTGCTATTCCGGCGCCGTCAAGCCCATAATAGGCAAGCACGTCGTCATATTTGCCCGACGTCGCATAATCATGCGGAATGCCGAGCTTCAGAACTTTGGTCGGCTGTTCCTCGGCACAGATTTCAGACACGAGCGATCCGAGCCCACCATGGACGTAATGCTCCTCAACAGTGACGATCTTGCCGGTCTTTTTCGCCGATGCCAAAATCAGCTCACGGTCGGGTGGGTAAACTGTCGGCAGCCCGATAAGCTCTGCGCCTATTCCCTGCTTTTGAAGCAGCTCCGCCGCCTCAATCGCCGCCGCCGTGATCGCTCCCGTTGAGATTACCGTCACGTCGGATCCCTCTTTAATGAGTCTTCCCTTGCCTATGACAAACTCGCCGTCTTCAAACAAGCACGGTATCTTGTTGTTTCCAATTCTCATATACACAGGGCCTTTGTGCTCCAACATCGCTCTGACCGCGCCGCGTATCTCACCGGGATCCTGCGGGCTGAGCACGACCACTCCCGGAATCATTCCGATAATCGCGAAGTCGTCAAGAGAGTGGTGGGTCGACCCGAGGTCGGAGTAACTTATTCCCGAATTTCGCCCGACAATTTTTACGTTCTGCCGCATATATCCGATGTCGTTGCGGAACATCTCAAACGGACGTGCTGTGACGAACGGAGCAATCGCGCAAAATACGGGGATTTTTCCCGCCGTGGCAAGGCCCGAAGCAATACCTGTGACGGCCTGTTCCATAATTCCGAACTCAAAATAACGATCGGGAGCCGCTTTCATAAACTCTCCGAAGCCCGAGCTCTTGCCGCTGTCGGCCGAGAGCACGACGACATCTTCATTCTTTAGCGCAATCTCTGTGACCGCCGCTCCGAATGCTTTTCTGGGATCTTCAAGATTTCCGTTCATTTCGCCGCCCCCCCTTCGCCGCTTTCCAGCGCGTCAATATAGCTGCGGATTGCCGCTTCGCCCTCATTTAGCTGATCGGTGGTCGGTTTCCAATAGTGATAGTCAACATTGTCCTCGCCGGCGGCAAGACCCTTGCACTTGATGGTATGTGCCACCACGCACGTAGGCTTGCCCTTTTGAAGCGGCAGCGAATCGAGAGTCTGGACGATGGTTTCCATGTCGTTGCCCTCAATATCGATGGTCTTCCATCCGAATGCCGCGAAATGCTCGGCTATAGGCGTGAAATTCATGACGTCTTTTACACGTCCGCTTATCTGCAACGTGTTAAAATCGACAAAAAGCACGAGGTTGTCAAGGCCGTAATGTGCCGCAGCGGCCGCAGCCTCCCAGTTGGAACCTTCGGCAAGCTCGCCGTCGCCCATCACGACGTAAACTTTGGAATCCAACTTATCGAGACGCAGCGCGAGCGCCATGCCCGTGGCGATTGAAAGGCCGTGTCCAAGCGCGCCCGTGTTCGCCTCAACTCCAGGCAGCTTGTACATGTCGGGATGTCCGGGTATTGGGCTTTTGAGCGAGCCGTAACTGTCAAGCACAGATTTGGGAAAGTATCCGCGCTCGGCGAGAGTCGCATACTGCGCGAGGCACTTGTGTCCCGCAGACAGGATAAAACGGTCTCTTTCCCGGAGTTTTGGGTTGTTCGGATCGTTGTTCATTTTGTAAAAATAGAGCGCAGTGACAATATCAAGCGCCGAAAACGCGCCTCCGATATGTCCCGCCCCGCTCGCCCTAAGCATGCGCAGAACGTTGAGTCTGCAGTGGGCGGCAGTAATCTTGAGCTGTTTTATATCAGCAGCCATAATGGTTACTTCTATTCTCCTCTCTCGTAGTTGCAGATGCGCTCGACCTTGGGCAGCGAACGCGATTTGGGATCGAATGAATTCGCGAGATATTCTTTTACGAGGCATTTGCCGAGCTCAATACCCGTAACCTGAGCGCCCAGTGTGATGATGTTGGCGTTGTTTGACAGCGTCGCGCGCTGCGCCTGATAGACGTTGCTCACCAGCGCCGCATACGCGCCCTTGACCTTGTTCGCGGCAATGCTGACGCCGATTCCGGTTCCGCACACGAGCACTCCGCGATCGAATTCGCCACGTGCAACAGCTTCTGCAACCTTGATTGCGGTGTTGGCATAAATCGGATCTTCGCTCCCAAAATCAAATACCTCGTGTCCGAGAGCCTCGATAACCGGTCTCAGTTCCTTGGCATATTCGGTCGCATTGGGATCATAGCCTATTGCAATTTTCATCTGTTGACAATCTCCTGTTCCCTCTGTTTGTAGCCCGCACATAATTGCGAGCACTATTGCTGTCTTTATCATGCTATCATCGTTGTATATACGTGTCAATACATATGGTTGACATTCTACCTAATGACTTTTTTGAAGTTGATTTTTTGGTTATTTTGGTCAATGCCAATCACAGAATATTTCAATATTCTTTCCCGTTTTCAGCAATTATAATTCTTTGCGGCTCCGCGCCGTTTTGAGGGCTATTGCCTGTACGACACGAAAAATATATAATGTATAAAAAGGAGAGGGTGTTTGCGATGTTTGAACAAACTCACAGCGTTTCCGATATAAAATATCTCAGGCTGCTTGCGCGGGAATATCCCTCGATTGCCGCAGTTACAACTGAGATAATCAACCTCAAGGCGATACTCTGTCTGCCCAAAGGCACCGAGCACTTCATCAGCGATATCCACGGTGAATACGAGGCGTTTCTTCACATGCTGAAAAACGCTTCGGGAGTCGTGCGCGAAAAAATAGACATCCTCTACTCTGACACTCTTCCGCTCGCAGAGCGAAACACGCTCGCGACGCTCATCTACTATCCGGAGGAAAAGCTCGAGGCACTCCGCTCAAAACGCAAGCTGAACGACGAGTGGTACATCCTGACACTCGCACGGCTCGTTGAAGTCTGCCGTCTCAGCGCTACCAAATACACACGCTCAAAAGTGCGTAAAGCGCTCCCTCACGGATTTGAATATATCATCGACGAGCTGCTTCACGCCGCAGACAACGAGAACAAAACACGTTACAATCGGGAAATTCTGCGAGCCATCATCGAGACGGAGCAGGCGAACGCGTTCATCATCGCAATCTGCAATCTTATTCAGCGGCTCGTCATCGACCATCTGCACATCGTCGGAGATATCTTCGACAGAGGCCCCGGCGCCCACATAATTCTCGACGCGCTCATGAGCTATCACCACATCGATCTGCAATGGGGCAATCACGACATTCTCTGGATGGGAGCTGCCGCGGGCAGCGACGCACTCGTCGCAACAACGATAATCAACTCGCTGAAATACGGCAATGTCGATACAATTGAAGACGGCTATGGCATCTCACTCAGCCCTCTTGTGTCTTTCGCGCTCGAGGTTTATGGTGAAGATCCGTGCACGCGCTTTCTGCCACGTGAACAAAACGCCTCGCTCGACCGCCGGGCTGCCGAGCTGATAGCAAAGATGCACAAAGCTGTCGCAATAATTCTGTTCAAACTTGAGGGCGACCTCATCGAACGCAACCCGAGCTTCGGCATGGATTCGAGAAGGCTGCTCGGCAAACTTGACGTTGCCAACAAAACAGTTGCACTGGACAGCGGAGTTTATCCGCTTGCCGACTCCAATTTTCCGACCGTTGATCCCTGTGACCCCTACCGACTCACCGACGCCGAGCGCGAGCTTATTGACAAGCTGCGCATTGCATTTGAGCACTCACAAAAACTCCAGGAGCACGTGCGTTTTCTCTATGCAAACGGAGGGATGTATCTCTGCTGTAACGGTGCGCTGCTCTTTCACGGCTGCATTCCCTCAAACGATGACGGCTCGTTCAAGGAAGTCAACCTATTTGGTGAAAAGCGCTCGGGAAAGGCGTATTTCGATCGCGCCGACGCGCTTGTGAGGCAGGGATATTTTGCGAAATCCGGAAGCGAAGAGAAAGCTCGCGGACTTGATTTCATGTGGTATTCATGGTGCGGTCCGGATTCCCCGGTTTTCGGCAAGGATCGCATGACGACATTTGAGCGATACTTCGTGGAAGATAAAAACACCCACACCGAGATAAAAAGTGCGTATTTCACCTGCGCCGAACGCGAGGACTTTGCGATAGCGGCATTGCATGAATTCGGAATCGACTCTCCAGACGGGATCATTATCAATGGGCATGTACCGGTTAAAATAAAAAAGGGCGAAAACCCCATCAAGGCAAACGGGCGCATACTTGTAATTGACGGGGGAATGAGCAAACCCTATCAGCAGCAAACCGGTGCGGCGGGCTACACCCTCATTTCCAGCTCCAACGGTATCATCCTCTCCTGCCATGAGCCGTTTGTCGAACTTGAGGAAGCTATCGAGAATGAAGCCGATCTACACTCCACACAGCAAACGGTCTTTCGCCCGGCCACGCGCATTCTCGTTTCAGACACAGATGAAGGACACGCACTTGCCGAGCGGGTAGCAGATCTCACCAGATTGCTCGACGCCTACCGCACAGGCTTGCTCAAAGGCCGTACCATTTGATTGCAAAGGTCATATTTTCAGTTTTTGCGCCGCTGTGTAAAAACTGTGATCGGAGATATTTTTTGCCCAGCGGCGGCACACCTCCCACATGTCAGGAAACGCACATTCCCACGCATTGCTCGCGTGCAATTTACCGCCACAAGTGCAGCTGTGCCGGTGTTTGCGTTTTCCTGCCAACTTGCTTTTTCCTGCCAACTTGCTTTTTCACACGAAGGGGTTCCGCGCTTTTATTTTGAAAAGGAGTTGAGGAAGATTTTAAGCAGGATAATGTCCGAACTGCGGCAGCTCCTTCACCACAAAGTTCACAAATCTGCCAGCGCGCGAGCTGATATCGTTTTGCTCAATGTGGCGTTGCTACGCATAGTGAGTTTATATGGCATATTGCTCTGCGGCGCGCTTTTGGCAGCGGCGGTTCTTTTTCTGGACAACTGGAGCTTTTCCGTGTGGTACCTCACGCCGCTGATTCCGCTTTTTGCAGCGCTGGCATTCTCGTTTTTGTTTAAATCATATAAAATAACAAATTCGGGCGCAGTGACTGCCGTTTGCGCGTCCTTGTGCGGACTGCTCCTCGCCTGTGCCGTCATAATAAGCATAATTCCCAGGGCCGACTTTCCCTCGGCGATGTTGCCGCTACTTATACTCGTAACCCCCTCCCTTTTCATTCTTGAGCCGCTGCTTTCGGGCGCGCTGCTCCTTGTCACGGAAGGCGCTTTCATTGCGCTCGCCCTTGAGTTTAAATCCCCGGACGTTGTTGGTGGAGAGCTTTTCGCGACCGTCGCCTCGTTGCTGCTCTCGCTCGTCATAATATCGATTTCGGATCGTCTGCGTATGCGCAACTATAAAGTGCGCATGAAATTCCGCCGTCTTAGCATGGTGGATGAGTTGACGGGAATCCTAAATAAGGTCGGGTGTGAAAGCCTCTGCCGCGAATACCTTGCTTCCCGCGAGCCAAACGAGTGCTGTGCGCTTTTCATGCTCGATCTCGACAATTTAAAGCAGATAAATGACACTCTCGGACATCTCCGCGGCGACGATTTAATTGAGGTCGCGGGTAATTGCCTTTCCGGATGTTTTCGCGACTCGGATATCATCGGCCGCTTCGGCGGAGACGAATTCTGCGCGCTCATGACGCAAATCGGAAACATGGCTGTGATCGCGCGCAAAGCAAATCAAATTCAGCATGCTATCCAAAAAAATTCTCTCGATCGAGTCGGGATGATGGTGAGCTGCAGCATTGGCGTCGCAGTGAGCTCGCACAATGGCATTACATACGACAGTCTCTTCAAAGTCGCCGATTCCTCTCTGTATAAAGCAAAGCGTGAGGGCAAACGGAGATGTGTTGTCAGCAGCGCAGATACCGCGACTGTTCGGTAGAATTTTTCGGGGGTGACGATATATAAACAGGCTGAAAAAATGGTACTTCAAAGCCGAATATGTTATAAAACGCATCAGCGAGCGTCTCGAGCGGGATCGCGTTTTTGTCTATGCTGCACAGTCGTCGTTCTTTCTGCTGATTTCATGTATACCTTTTCTCATGCTCTTCACAATCATTGCAGGTGCACTGCTGCCGCTGAGTGAGCGTGACATTTCCAATGTTGTCGCGCAATTTCTCCCCTTTGAACTGCGTAATTTCGGGATGCGGTTTCTCACTGAAATTTTTCGCAAGATAGACATATCGCTCCTGTCTGTGACAACGGTGGCTCTCTTGTGGACGGCCTCGCGCGGGGTGCGCGCCGTTGGCGATGGCATTCAGAACATCTATGATTCGTCCCGCGAGCGCGGTCACATCTCGCGTTTTGGGCGCTCGCTGATATATACGATAGTTTTCGCCCTCACAGTCGTGCTCTCGCTCGCAATTTTGGTTTTCGGAGCGCCGATTGAGTCTGCGCTTGCAGAGCGAGTTTTATTGCCACAGGCACTGCGCGTGATTCTCAATCTCAAAAACTTAATCTTCATCGCATCGCTCACATTTTTGTTTATGCTCGCATATCGCGGTCTTGCGCTCTCCGGCATAACATTTCGCGGTCAATTCACAGGTGCACTCACCGCTTCAATCGGCTGGACGGCTTTTTCTGCGCTCTATTCTGAATACATCGCGCGCTTTTCAAACTATACCTATCTGTACGGTTCGCTCGCCGCCGTGATGTTCTTTATGCTGTGGCTGTATTTCTGTCTCACAATTTTTCTTCTGGGCGCGGAAATCAACTCTCTGATTTACGCAAAGAAGCGATACTCCCAATTTCTCGATATCTGAAAATTCGTTTTCGCCCCGTAACCTTACCGATTAACCCGCAAGTCATGTGCCGAAATATCTCTTAAAGCATCGCACACTGCGCTTGTTCTGCCTTATGCATGAAAGTTTCCGAACAGGGGCAGATAGATTCACGCATTTCCCGCGCAAAACAATCCGCGGTCCATTCTCTTTGCACCCCGTCGGATTTTCGCAAAAAAGCGATTTTCCCCGAGAAAATCCCGTTTTGGATGAAAGGGCTCAGACACTCGATGATTCCTTTAAATCGGACCACGGCGTCAAAGTTTCAGCATATATGCAAACAAAAAAGGGAGGCACTATGCCTCCCTTTTTGTCATTGTTTTTCTTGTGTGAGGATACTCTCGAATATAAGCCTAAATACTAATTTTCTGTTTTCATCGGTATCTTCAATTTTGCCGTCGATCACATTGCCGATATAATTGAGCGACGCCTCAAGCACGAACGACCAGACCACTTGTATCATGGTCGGCGTGTAACCCTTAAGCACTTCCGAGTTTTCAAGATACTCGCGAAGCGCAGGGTACCGACCAACCAGCTCCGGCTGTTTTTCCACATCGAAAAGCGGGCTGTGACGGAATCCGTCATAATAGCGCGCCTCGTTGGGATTTGCAAGAAAATAGTCGACCCCGAGCGCCCACATGCGTTCAACGCTGCTCGGGAGATCGCTCTCATCGAAATCAAGCCCTGAAAACACGTCTCCCAGCTTGTTGTCTACTGCGATATAGGCCTTTGCCAGCAGATTTTTCTTTGTTTTGTAGTGGACAAAGACACTCGCCTCGGATATTTTGCACAGCTTTGCAAGTTTGACGGTTGAAACGTTTTCCACACCGCTTTTTGCCCCTATTCTTATTGCCGCGCCGAGCACTTTTTTGTCGAAGTTCTTTATCATTTTAATCTCTCCCGATATGTAGATATGATAATGGCTTCTGGGTTAATGATAGCGTATTTGTCTCGCGTTAACAAGTGTTAATGAAAATTTTGCGGCTCCACACGCGCATCTTCAGCATAAAAGAGCAACCACCGGCAAACAGCGCAATCTATTTGCGCGCGCACAGCTTGAACATCAATTTTTCCGACACCTGACACATATGATTATCACTCTGTGGGAACGCAAAATGTGTCGAAATATTTGTGCTGTGTGCCATGCGCTTTTGAGTGATCCTCTCTTTGAAATTTCAATTTGTTTGTTTTGCAAACTGTTTTGGTATATGCAAATAACGCAGGGGCCGTTCGGATATCCCCTGCGACTTTCAAAAAACACCGAACGGCCCCCGCACGGATACCGAATTCGACTCCTACGTTTTTCTGTTATTTTTGCGCTTCTCGCCTTGTCCAACACGCGCTGCAAGACAGCTTTGCACTCATAGATTTCGGAGAAATATATTAATAGTTCTTCGCAAGCAACTCAAAATAGGCTTGCGGGTGTGCACAGACAGGGCACTTGTCCGGAGCTGTCGCCGAAATGTGAATGTGCCCGCAGTTGATGCACTTCCACGCGACAACACCCTCTTTTTTGAAGACAGTGCCATCCTCAACAGTCTTGAGAAGTGTGCGATAGCGCTCTTCATGCTCCTTTTCAACATTGGCAACAACGGTGAACATCGCGGCTATTTTGCTGAAGCCCTCTTCCTTTGCGGTTTTGGCGAAAGAGGCGTACATTTCAGTCCACTCGTAATTTTCACCGTCCGCGGCAAGACGAAGATTTTCGGCAGTCGTGCCGACACCATTGTGCAGTTCCTTATACCAGAGCTTTGCGTGCTCTTTCTCATTGCCGGACGTCTCGGTGAAGATATTCATTATTTGAATATATCCGTCTTTTTTGGCCTGGCTTGCATAATACTGATACTTAGTGTGTGCCATCGACTCGCCTGCAAAAGCGGTCTCCAGATTTTTAAACGTTTTTGAATCCTTGAGTTCCATTGGTCAAATCTCCTTTTTGGTTGTCACATATGCAATCTCGGTGACATTATATCTCCGAGCTTGCGCAAAAGTCAACGAATTATTCAGTGGTTCTGGGTTTCACTCGCCTTCGCGGCGGAAGCTGTGTCAAGATAACGGCGAAAAACACAAGCACCCCTCCAAAAAGCTGCCTTGCGGACAGGTGCTCTCCGAGCACGAGCCAACCGAGCATCGCGGCAAACACCGATTCTGTGCTCATTATAAGCGAGGCAACAACGGGGTCTGTGTATTTCACACAGATTATCTGAGCCGTGAATCCGACTCCAACCGACAGCAGTCCGCAGTAGAGCAGCGGCAGTGCAGCAGCATAAATCGACTGCCAAGACGGGCGCTCCACGATAAACATCATGATGCCGCTGAGCGCTGAACAAGTCAGAAATTCAAAGAGCGCAAATTTTATTCCGTCGAGCTTTTGGGAGAAGCGCTCAAGGCAGAGAATCTGAACCGCCCAGCACACCGAGCCCATCATCGTCAGGGCGTCTCCCTTGTTAACACTAAACTGAGAGTTGATACAAAGAAAATACACTCCGACAGTCGCAACTGCAATGGCAGCGATAACTTTGCGCTCGAGTTTTCTGCGCAAAAATATAAAGCCAAATATCGGAACGAGCACTATATAGAGCGCTGTGACGAATCCCGCGTTGCTCGCAGTCGAATACATCAAACCATACTGCTGAAGCGTTGCGCCGGCGAAGAGAGCCACACCGCATATTCCACCCGCTTTGATGTATTCTGAAAGCGGAGCGTCGGCCTCCTTCTGCTCGGGGGCACGTCGTTTGAGAAAATACATTACGGGCAATAGAACGAGCGAACCTAGCAAAAAACGAATAGCGCCAAACGCAAAGGGTCCGAGGTAGCGCGCACCAATGCTCTGAGCCACGAATGCAGCGCCCCATATTATTGAGCCTAGCAACATGAAGAGATTCGCGGCAGTCTTTTTTTTCATAAATGATTTTTTCCTTTAATATCCGAAAGTGTAGCCGGTGAGGCCATAGATTGCGAGCGCGAGACCTGAAAGATAGAGCAGCGTTACCGGCAGACCTTTAAATGCAATTGGTATGTTGGAAAAACGCAACTTGAGTTGACCCTCGGTGACGAGAAGCACGGCAAGCAGATAGCCTCCGCTCGTCCCCACGGCATAGATCAACGAGCTCGCAAGGTCGTATCGGCTGGCGCTCGTGAGCAGAATTGTTGCGAAAACTATGACGTTAAATGTCGATGCGGGAAGCATATCCACCGCTTTGCCGACGTATTTGTACGGGGTCAATTTAATTGTGAGGAAAAACACGAGCAGAAAGCTCACTGACATGCAAAGAACTATAGAGAGCGGACGCAGATATTCTCCAAACGGCAACAGCGAGAGTATATAGAGGTTGAGAAAATAATGCCCCAGAGTGCCGAGCACTGTGATGACGGTGAGCTGCAATCCGAAAATCGCAGTGCTGGTCGTGTCGTCCACGAGCGAGAGCAGCCTTGAAACTCCCAGTGCCCGGGCGAATACCGCGTTTTGAACCGTAATCGCGACAACCGCCATGGAAAACACGGCAGCGAAACCCGTTGCCATCAGATTATTCATTCCGCGTGACACCTCCCGCCCGCGCATTTTTATATGTCACCGCGCCCCATTGAAGCAGCGCCGCAAGCAGTGCCGCAACTATGAATCCTCCCGCGACAGTCGAAGCTATTGGCAGCGGGGCGTTGGAAAATATGACAGTACCAAACAGCTTGCCCTCTCCGAGCAGCTCGCGCAGAGCACCCACTATAACGAGCACTCCGGACAGTCCAATGGCCGTACGAAATCCATTTGAAAACGCGAGAGCCGCACTCTCGCGGGACGATATCTCCCCGCGGGAGAGCACAATCCCGTCCGCAACAAAAACCGGAAGGTAGATACCGGCGCCGACCGCGCCCGAACCAAACAGCAAATTGATTATCAGGAGGGCGGGTATATATATCACCGCAGAAAATAGAGCGTAAAACATCACTCGCAGTCTTCCCGGAGCGCGCTTAGCGACAACTTCACCGAGCACCCGCACAGACGGCACAAGGAGCAGCGCCAGGATGATGAGCACTCCGGCATTCTTGAGTGTGGTCGCGACCGCCACCACCGGCGTAAGCGCAAGTCCCTGAACGAGCACAGGGTTATTTAAAAAAATGAGGTCGCGGCGCATCGCCTCTTCAAGCGTCAGTGAAAGCTTCGCTTTGCGCTTTTTAACTTTGATCTTTGCGGGTTCGGCCGCTCTCATCGCGTCACCTTTTCTCCGCTGTCTCTCACTCATTCTGTCTCACCGCCTTTGCTTCGCGGTTTTTTTTGCAATCGCTCCAACACCCGATCGAACCACGGAGCCAGTGGGTTTATCAGCAACGTCGCAAAGCAGACGCCCATCTCAAAATATCCTATTCTCCGAAACAGCGTTGTGGCAAGACCCATCGCAACACCGTATAACAGCTTCGCCCCCGCTCGATTCGGCGATATCGAAGGCGCAGCAACAATGTAAACCGCCGCGAAAATAACCGCTCCGGATAGGAGTTCAAACAGCAGCGAGTCGATGCGAGTCGTCTGTATGCGCGGCATCGCCAATGCGAATATGGAACATGTTGCGAGGAAAGAGACCGGTATATGCCACGTCATTGTGCCGTGAGCGATGAGCAGCGCAAGACACGCCAAAATGATGAGGCAAAACGTCGCACCCATCGGCCCGTGATATCTGCCGATAAGCAGGTCTGTGCGCTCGACGTCGGGCACTCCACCCATTCTCAGTGCCGTTGATATTCCGTCATAGACGGCGGCGTCGCTCCGAATTCCGAGGCCGATCTGAGAAAAAGGTTTCGGATACTTGAATACCTCATTCTGAAAGCAGACGGCAGTGAACGCAAAGCCGAATGCAGAGGGGTGAAAGGGATATCCGCCGTATCCTCCGAAAGCTTGCTTGCCGAGCAGCACAGTGACGGCAGTCCCGATTGCAACGATATAGTAACTCACAGACGCGGGTAGCATGACCACGAATATCAATGCCAGCATATAGCTTGATATGTCGCTCCAATCTGCCTTGCGGCGCGTGAGCATCATGACCAGGAGATCGCAAAGCAGTGCAGTGACAAGCGACACGCCCGCGATTATTGCGACGCGCACTCCGTAAAGATAGCCGGACATCAACAGCAGAGGCAGCAGCGTGATGATATAATCCCGCGACGGTCGAAACGCAGTGTGCAGCGCCCTCGTTTCATTTTGAACAGTTTCGCTCATATTTCTCTCACCCCGAAAACGCAGCGGTTGCGCTCTCGCGAATTTTGGAAATTGCCTCTGCACGGTCTGATGCCGTAAATACTGATGATCCTGCGGCAAAAACGTTCGCGCCCGCGCGCGCGCAGAGAGCTGCGGTGTCGGCCGCTATGCCCCCGTCGACCTCAATAAGCAGATCAGGTCTTCCGATCTCTTCTGCACGAGCTCGAATCAGAGCTATCTTATCGCACATATCGGCCATAAACTTCTGTCCGCCGAAACCGGGCTCAACCGTCATAACGAGCACCATGTCCACGAGTGAAAGATATTCATACAGAGCGTAATGCGAAGTTCCCGGACGCAATGTGATGCCCGCAAGTGCCCCGTGCTTTTTGATTTCCGCTATCGTGGCGAGCGGGTCGGAATTGGACTCAACGTGAAAGGTTATGGCATTTGCGCCTGCATCCGCGAAATCCGCAACGTATTTCAGCGGGTCGACTATCATCAGGTGAACGTCATAAAATGCAGGAACTGCACGGGATATAGATTTGAGCAAAGGCGCTCCAATCGTTATGTTTGGCACAAACACGCCATCCATGACGTCATAATGAAGCCAATCTGCGCCGCACGAGAGCACGTCGCGGCACTCTTCTCCGAGTCTTGCAAAATCACATGAGAGCAGAGATGGGGATATTTTGATCATATCGCTATCCTTTCGGAAAATATATATTGATAAATTATACTCAAAGCACATCGCAAAAGCAAGGAAAGCGCGCTGTCAGCGTCCTTTCTTAAAGCCTCCCAGCAGCCGCGAGAGCTTGCTGCGTGATCGCGTGTCTTTCGATTCAAGAGCATCGACCTGCTGTGGAAAATTTTTCCCTGAAGGGAAAATTATTTTCTGCGACTTCTGTCGGTCTTTTTTGTCATATGGAGCCGAGTGCAGCATCACTGTGAATTCGGCATACTCGCCCTCAACGCTCGCTGCGCTCACACTGCCATTCATCTTTTTGACGAGGCTTCGCACAATATAAAGCCCAAGGCCCGTGCCCGTTCTGTCAAGCGAGCGCGATTTGTCGGTTTTGTAAAACCGGCCGAAGATTCTAGCGAGATCCTCCTCGGGAATACCGGCGCCGGTATTGCGGACAACCACTGCTGTCTCAGACGAGCGGTCGGCAGCCGATCCTATCGTTATGGTTATCTCCCCGCCCTCGGGCGTGAATTTAATTGCATTGTCTAACAGATTGTAAAAAATCTGATAGAGCATGTCGTTGTCGCACATGACATTGCACGGTGACGCTTCAATCTCGGTTATCGTTATGTTCTTATCAACTATGCGCCGCTCTGCGCTCCACAGCACCGAGAGCATAACGTCCCACGCGTTGACTGATACAAGGGTGGCGACATATTCGTCCTCCTCAATTCGGGACACGTCGAGCAACGAACTCGACAACCTTGACAGCCGTTTGACCTCGTTTGAGACGATTTGAAGATAATGTTCCTGTCTGTCGGGCGGTATCGTGCCGTCGAGTATTCCGTCGACATATCCGCCAATTGTGGTCATCGGTGTGCGCAGTTCATGTGAAACGTTGGCGACGAAGCTGCGCCGGTTTCGCTCAAATTCACACAGAGAATCGGCCATCTCGTTAAACGAGCGCGCGAGATTTGAGATTTCGTCCTCTCCCTCAACCGCGACGCGAGCCGAAAAATCTCCTTTGCCAAACCGACCCGCCGTGTTGGAAATCTCGGCGAGCGGGTATGCGAGCTGTTTTGTTGCATAATAAATTATAAACGACGACGCGACAAGCATAACTCCGGACGAGACAAGAAATGTCACCAAAAGGTCAACCAGAAACGAGAACAGCGGGGTAATCGGGCTGGTTGCGAACACGAACGACATACTGCCTCCTGCAAGTCTTACAGGCAGCCCCACCATGTAGCCTCCGTGCCTCACCGCCGCGCTTCCCATAAAACTCGCGCCGACATAAATACCTTTTTGCGTGGCAATGCGCAGCATTCGTTCGCCGATTTCAGCGTCGTGGGTGCAGTTCTTCTCGGTGCAGAGGATAACCGTCCCATCTTCATCACACACAAACAGCGTAACGCCCGCACTTTTCGAAAGCGCATTCAGCGTTTCCTGTGTCTCCATCGAAAATTCCGTGCTTCCGCCGTTGAGCGTCTCGCCGCCGCGAACCGTGTCCCTTGCAAGCTCGGCGGAATGGCGGAGTGTCAGCTCCTTTTCCTCGGTGAAGTTCTGCGCGGAAAAATAGAGCAGGGCAATTCCGAGCAGCGCAGTGCACAGCACGAGTGTCAGCACAAATGTAGTGATGTATTTTTTATAAAGTCCCTCTTTCATACCTCTGAGCCTTTCATCGCCGCATGAAGTGCAGCCGACATAACCGTTGGATGCTATTTTAGTTCAAATTTGTAGCCGACGCCCCATACGGTTTTGAGTTCCCATTGCTCAGATACTCCCTCGAGCTTTTCTCTCAACCTTTTGATGTGCACATCCACCGTGCGCGAGTCTCCGAAATACTCAAACCCCCACACCTCATCCAGCAGCTGATCGCGGGTGTATACCCTGTTTGGGTTCTTCGCGAGATGGTATAGCAGCTCGAGCTCTTTGGGAGGAGTGTCAACTTTAACTCCATCAACTTTAAGCTCATATCGTTCAAGATTGACCGAGAGTTTGTCATAATTGACTTCTTTTTCTCCGTCTCCCCCGTCCGTGCGGCGAAGCACCGCCTTGATGCGGGCGACGACCTCCTTGGTGTCGAACGGCTTCACGATGTAATCATCAGCACCGAGTTCCAGCCCCATAACCCTGTCGAAAACATCACCCTTCGCGGTAAGCATTATTATTGGGACATTTGAAAACTCGCGAATTGTGCGGCAGGCCTCCCAGCCGTCCATTTGCGGCATCATGATATCCAGCAGCACAAGTGAAGGCGAGCTCTTGCGAGTGATGTCAACTGCATCCTCGCCGCCGTGTGCCAGCAACACCTCAAAGCCGTCCTTTTCGAGATATAGCCGCAGTAACTCACATATGTTTTTTTCGTCGTCGACGACGAGTATCTTATTCTTTGCCATCTCTATTCCTTTCGCGAAACAGATTTCGTATCCATTTGTCGTTCGCTGAATATCCGGCGAGAGCCGGACATCACATCAAGGGCTGCAGCATAAGGTCGTTAACCTTGACTACATCTGATTATAATATATAATTAGTGTAATATACAAGCGCACAAAGCGCGGAGGTTTATCAATGAAGCTCGGCATCGTTGGTCTGCCCAACGTGGGCAAGAGCACACTGTTCAACGCGATAACAAATTCGGGGGCCCAGGCCGCGAACTATCCGTTTTGCACAATAGAGCCAAACGTCGGCGTCGTTTCGGTTCCCGACCACAGACTGAACGTTCTCGCAGAAATGTACCATCCCAAAAAGGTCACTCCCGCCATGATTGAATTTGTCGATATTGCGGGCTTGGTCAAGGGCGCGTCGCAAGGGGAGGGACTTGGCAACCGTTTTCTCTCACATATACGCGAGACCGATGCGGTAGTGCACGTCGTCCGCTGCTTTGATGACGGCGAGATCATACATGTCGACGGCAGCGTCGACCCAATTCGAGATATCGACACTGTGAATTACGAGCTGATATTATCCGATATCGAACTCGTCGATCGCCGCATTGACCGAACGACCAAGGCTTTTAAGGGTGATAAAAAGCTGCAAAGCGAACTCGATTTTCTTTCAAAACTGCGCGATCATCTTTCTCGCGGAGAATGTGCGCGCACCATCTCCATTGATAATGAAACTCAATCGGCGATTCTTGCAGACATTCCGCTGCTTTCAGCAAAACCCGTTATCTATGCCGCAAATCTCTCGGACGATGAGCTGTTCGAGGGAGCCGACGGCAACGCAAACTACCAAAAGGTCGCACACCGTGCTGCCGACGAGAATGCAGGCGTAATCGCGGTCTGCGCGCGCGCAGAACAGGAGATAGCATCCCTCTCGCCGACGGAGCGTTCGGAATTTCTGCGCGAATTGGGCGTTGAGGAGAGCGGTCTCGACAAATTGATACGCGAGGGCTACCGTCTGCTGGGACTCATATCTTTTCTCACAGCCGGAGAACCGGAGGTTCGCGCATGGACAATTAATTCGGGAACACGGGCACCGCAGGCCGCAGGCAAAATCCACAGCGACATCGAGCGCGGCTTCATACGTGCAGAAATTATAGCGTTTGATGATCTCGTGAATTGCGGATCTTTAGCCGCTGCCAGGGAAAAGGGGCTTATTCGCAGCGAGGGTAAGGAATACGTGATGCGCGACGGCGACGTGACGCTCTTCCGCTTCAATGTGTGACGAAATTTCTCACTCATTGTTCCCCGCAATGCGTCCGTTACAATCAAGTTGAAAATTAGCGCACATTGTTTTTCATTTTAAGAAGCATGTGCGGTTTAGCAATATCATCAGCAGAGCTTTTCACGTGTTTTCCCGTGCGCTTTGGGAGATTAAAAACTGTTTTGGGCGCTGCAACTTCAACCCGCGTACCGAGCTTTTTTCGTGCCACGCGTCTTAGCACTCTCGCTGCGTTTCCAGTTCTCTGCGTGCACCGTTGGAGTTTTAACTGCAATTCAAACTCCATCGCGCCTTGAATTTTTGTCAAACTGTATTTCAAATCCGAACCCCAAATTGCTTTTGTCCTGCAATGCAGCCCGCGGTTTTAACTTCACCTGAGTTGTTTCACGTTTCCAATTGACCATATATTTCAAACCTTTGGTAAAAGAAAGGAACCCGCCAACATGAAAGTGGCCGTAATCTGCGCTATGGACGAGGAAATAGCTCTTCTTCGCTCGCACATGCAAAATATAAGCGCTCGCCGTGAGGCCGGACTCATTATGACCGACGGCACTCTTGCTTCCAACGAAATCGTTCTCTGCCTATCAGGCGTTGGAAAAACAAACGCCGCCGCGACGGCGCAATATGCGATAAGCGCCGAACACGTCGACGCGATAATCAATATAGGTCTTGCCGGCAACTGTACCGATCTGCCGCTTGGCGGCGCAGTCGTTCCCGATTCTCTTGTCTACCATGACCTAAAAATGGAATGGGTGTCTGAAAATCCTCCTTATCTCGACCGTTTCATCCCTGACGATAAACTCGCAGCAGCCGCGCTGAAAGCATGCGAAAAGGTGGGGGTGCCGATTGCCCGCGGAACTCTCGCAACCGGAGAACAGTTTGTCTGCGACAACGACGTCAAGTCAGATATCATGCGCCGTACCGGCGCCGCCTGCATTGATATGGAAGGCACCGCTATCGCTCATATCGCACAGAAAAACGAAGTCCCCTTCGTGACCGTCAAAGTGATGTCAGACAACGCCTCAGATGGGGCTCTCGGCAGCTTTCACGAAACACTCGCGCTTGAGCAGTACTGCGAGCGCTCGGCGGCGATTGTTTGTGAACTCGTCACATTGATTTAGTTAGTTGTGTTTTATTTTGGCAGCGCGCCAACTTGACGGCTTTTGACACGATTATTTTCAGCACAAATTCATCCCCACGGCGAACAACGCCCCCAATCTCATGCGCGTCGCTCTAATGTTTCCATTACAATACGGTTGCAAATATTCAGCGCAAGCCGACACTTGAAATGCCCCGAAATCACAAAGTTCTGTTCCTTTCCATATCAAAGTTGTCCTCTTTATCTCAAAAAAGCCTTGGTGTAATCACAGCTTGAAAACTCAAGGCCGTGAGCGCAACACATTCCAAAACCGCGTGCACAAATAGTTTGAAAATGCTCTTTTGGCTCATGGCGATGGCATTTAAGGTTATAAATCGTACTCCTTAATATTTCCACATAATCCGAACGCCCGGTCTCCTATAAAGGAAACCGGGCGTTCGCTATCAGCTTGTTGTCATATCAAATCGCTTGCACAGCCGCCAAACTTATGGCGTGCAAATTTATCGCTTCATGATTATTTTTAACCTTTATACGCCGGAATCATGCCGATTCTGCGCATTGTGTCGAGGGATTCGATGATTTCAGGCGCCGCACGCGATCCGATCAGCTCGGCTCCGGCAAGCAGAAAAGCGTAAGCATTCTGCGGACGGGGATATTTAACGCCGGAAACCTTGACCTTTGTTTTTGTATCCTTAAGTGTATCGACCATGAGAAGGACGTGCTCCATGGTAGGTCCGGTATACTGGCCGCTGCTTGATTTGGCCCAGTCTATTCCCGCCTCGGCAATCAGCTTGCAAGCTGTCGCTATCTCGTCGGGTGTCAGGAACTCGGTGTCGAGTATCATCTTGGTCATTGCAGGACCGGCTGCTTTTTTATAATCCTTGAACTCCTGCAAAACCTCGTCATATTTTTTGTCTTTCAGCGCGCCGACGTTCATGCAGTTATCAAGCACTGTCGCGCCCCAGCGCACGGCTTCTTCAGCCTCAAACGCCTTGACGGCCGAGCTCTGCTGTCCAAACGGAAAACCAATGGCGGCGCCGATCAGCAAATCTGTCCCCGCAAGCTCTTCCGCAACAACTTTAGTCCAATAGGATGACGAAAAACAAAACGCCTTGCAATTGTACTTGATGGCAACCTTGCACTCACTGCGAATTGTCGCCTCGGTTGTCTCTTTGGGAAGTATTGCATAATCGAAACATTTTCCCATGTCCCATTTAGTCATTTTTGTGAAATCAATCATGTTAAAACTCCATCCTTTTAAATAATATTCGCTAGGATCCGATCCCACCTTGCCGATGAAAGGACAGTACCGGTATATATAAGTATTATAACACAACTACAAAAAAAATTCTCTGGTGCATTCCGCCAAAATAATGTGCAATATAATGTTCAAAACGCAATGCCCATCTGTGCTCATCTATTATTGCTTTTAAAGCCACAAGGACGGATGCGGCAAAAGCCGCATCCGTCCTTCGGTTCCCGTAGAAACCCTTTGAGTCTCGGAAACCCAACCGAAACCTCTCAAACTTTTGTTTTCTAAAAGAATTACTTTACAAAGAAGCCCGCGCCCCAGATGCAGTTGATGATCCAGGTAAGGGTGAAGATCGTGACGGCAGGCGGGTCGATGTGGCTGTCGCAATGGCTGTTGATCGTGTTGCCAACGAGATCGCCCAGCAACGAACCGAGTATGCCGAACAGAATTCCGAATATCGGGCTGCCGGAAGCCACTGCCGCGAGTGCCGCAGGCAGAATGATGTGATGGAATCCGGGGCTAGCCTTGCCCATAGCAGCGAATATGAGCGAGAACGCGGCAATGCCGAAGCAGAGAGTCGCGAAGTTGCCTGTAATCCACTCCTGAGGAACTCCCGCAGCCGCGAGAGCGCTGGGCGTGAAGCCGGCGATAACGCCGAGTCCGAGGCCGACGGCGAGGTTCTGAAGAAGACCCTTGCCCATCGAGAACCAAACGCGCTTGCCTTCGCCTTTGAATTTGCCGGTGATACCGGTTTTTCCGAATACGAGACGCGCAATCAAGCCGGAGAAGAAAACGGTGAGCGCAACGGTATCGGTGTTGAAATGAAGAACGCCGGTCCAAAGGAAGTTGATCAGATAGCCGATGATACCAAACAGTCCGCCGACCAGAAGAGCGTCGGGAGCGCCGGTGCCATAAACGCTATCAAGGCTTGCGCCTTCTTTTATGTAGCCCCTACGAGCCGCATAAGCTGTGGCCGCCGCGCCGCCCGCAAAGGCGATGTGGGGACCGAAGAAAGAACCGAACGCGATGTTGCCGATCAGAGCGCCGGCAGCAGGGTTAGCGAGCGAAGCAACTGTGCCCGCGATGACGATAAGGCCGGTCATGACAAACGCCGGCAGACCACCGATGAGGGCGCCGACCAAGCCGCCGCCAAAAGCCGCAATCAATGCATTAATTTCCATGGATGTACCTCTCTTTTCTTTTGAAAAAATATTCCTTGGGGTTCGGATGGGTTTCCATCGAACATGAGTTTCCAAGGGTTGGGTTTCCAGCAAGCCCTTAGCGCAACAGTTATCCGACTTTTCCTTGACACAAAAGCCAACGCCGAGCATTGCCCGATGTCGTGTGCCCCCGTATCAAAAATATATCAGCGCCCGCGGCGCAGAGGGTTCAGGTGATGTTCCGTCTTGTCGACGGAAGCGCGACCACAAAAACAAGCCACGCTTATATAAAGTGAATATAACAAGTTAGTTAAACAACAAACGGCGGCTTTATAGAGCGGCCGCGTAAAGAAGGAATTTGCACACTCTATTTTTACCACATTTTGCGCTATTTTGCAAGTATTCTTCGGATAATTTGTCACTGTCTGCTTATAAAAGACAATATTTTTTGTGCTATTTGCGAATAGACTATTGATAAATCGGATATTTATCGCACAAAGCTTTTACACGTGCACGAATTTCATCTCCGGATTTGTCGAAATCGACAGTGGCGAGATTAATTAGTTCTGCTGTTTCACGCATGTCCGCCTCATCAAATCCTCGTGTTGTGACAGCTGCACTGCCGAATCTCACTCCGCTCGTGACATTCGGAGGTGTCGGGTCGTTGAGAACAGAGTTTTTGTTGGCGGTTATATTTACCGAATCCAATCTGTTTTGCAGATCTTTGCCCGTGACGCCGGTGCCGCACAGATTCACGAGAATCAGGTGGTTGTCGGTGCCTCCGGATACGAGTTTGAAACCGAGTCTTGTCAGTTCATTGGCCATTGCGCGGTTATTTTCGACAACATGTTTTTGATATTCCTTGAATTCGGGTTTGAGCGCCTCGCCAAAACAAACGGCTTTTGCCGCAATTATGTGCATCAGCGGCCCCCCCTGCGTTCCCGGGAAGATTGCCTTGTCGATGGCGGCGGCGTGCTCCTTTTTGCAGAGAATGAGGCCTCCGCGCGGGCCGCGCAGTGTCTTGTGCGTGGTCGTCGTGACGACGTCGGCATAGGGTACCGGGTTCATGTGCAAACCCGTCGCGACAAGTCCCGCAATGTGTGCCATATCTACAAATAGGTATGCGCCGCACTCGCGCGCTATGTCGCCGAATTTTTTGAAATCAATCTCGCGCGGGTAGGCACTGGCACCCGCGATTATCATGCGCGGACGGTGCTCGAGTGCAAGCGTGCGAACCGCATCGTAATCGATGCGCTCGTCATCGCCGACACCGTAAGGGATGATGTTGTAATATTTTCCGGAAAAGTTGACAGGTGAACCGTGAGTCAGATGCCCGCCGTGCGCGAGGTTCATTCCCATAACGGTGTCGCCCGGTTTGAGCAGCGCGTGATAGACCGCCATGTTGGCCTGCGCCCCCGAATGCGGCTGAACGTTGGCGTGCTCCGCTCCGAACAGCTGTTTTGCCCTGTCAATTGCGATGTTTTCAACGACATCGACACACTGGCATCCGCCGTAGTACCGCCTGCCGGGATACCCCTCAGCATACTTGTTTGTGAGAACCGATCCCATTGCCGCGAGCACCGCAGTCGAGACGATATTCTCGCTCGCTATGAGCTCAATGCAGTTCTGCTGCCGTTTCAGTTCGGCTTCCATCGCCGCGCCGACCTCGGGATCAAAGCGGCTTACATAATCGATCGAATTGATTTCTTTCTCGTTCACGTCAGTTTCCCTTTCCGTTGCGTGTTCCATGGTGGTGTTTGACATTTTCGGATTTGGCACATGCGAACCTCTGCCATATGCGTTTTTTGACGCATATATGCTCACACAAAACACAATCTATACCCGCTTGCTGTCTCTGATCAAGTCTCAAAGGTTTGAATGTGTCAATTCCAATATGCTGATTGTTTGAGTATAGCATGCCCCGCACCGTTTGAAAATCACATTTTTGCGTTTTTTCGACTTTGCACATATAAAAACGTCCCGAGGTGCATGGTCTTCGGGACGTTTGGTTATTTTAGAACCATATAGTGGTGCCTGGACGGCAGCTCACGCATTTTTATAATGAGCACACACCTCCAGCGTCTCGCCCTCCTCGCGGACAAGACCCTTGTCAAGCCAGATAACGCGGGTACAGAGTTCCTCGATCTGGTTGGCCGAATGGGAGACGACGATTACCGTTGTGTGGTTGTCCATCAGTTCGCGTATGCGCTGTTCGCATTTTTTTTGGAACTTGAAATCCCCGACCGCGAGCACCTCGTCCACAATGAGAATCTCGGGCTGAACGACGGTTGCGATGGAAAAGCCAAGCCTTGCCTGCATGCCGGAACTGTAATTTTTAATCGGCGTGTCGAGAAAATCATGAAGCTCGGAGAAATCGACTATCTCGTCAAAAATTCCAGCCATAAAATCATGCGAATATCCCAAAATCGAGCCGTTGAGAAAAATATTCTCTCGCGCCGTGAGATCCGGGTCGAACCCCGCACCCAGCTCGATGAGCGGTGAAATCGTGCCGTGCACCTCAACCTCTCCCGTTGTCGGCTTTAAAATACCCGAGATTATCTTGAGCATGGTGCTCTTTCCGCCGCCGTTAAATCCGATTATTCCGAGCACTTCACCGCGCCGAACATCAAAGCTCACTCCGTTAATGGCAAAAAACGCCTTGAAAAACAGCTCGCGCTTCATGAGGCGGACAAAATATTCCTTGAGGCTGTCCACCTTGAAGTTGCTCATGTTGAACTCCATCGTGACATCTCTGACGCTGATGACTATATCTTCTTTTTTATCGCCCATTTTCCCGCCCCCTTATACGTAAAGGATGAACTTGTCCTGTCCCTTGCGGAACACGACGAGACCAAAAACCATGAAAATCACCCCGTAACCGAGACCGACCAGCAACTGCTCCGCGCTGGGAAGCTGGCCGTACATCACCACCGAGCGGAAGGTTTCGACATATGTGGTAAGCGGGTTCAGGTAGACAATGTAGCGAATCCAGCTGCCCTCAACTATCGAAATCGGGTAGATTATCGGCGTCATATACATCCATGCGGTGATGATGACAGAATAGAGGTGCTTTAAATCTCGGAAGAACACGCACAGGCACGATATCACAAGGCTGAATCCGCATGAAAAAAGCAGCATCTCGAGAAGTGGGATGAAAAAGAGCAGCATCGTCCAGCTGAACGGCACTTTGAAAATGAAGAGCATCACGATGATTGCCGACAGTGAAAACAGAAGATTGACGAAAGCGAAAAGCACCTTTTCAAGCGGAAATATGTACTTTGGAATATAGACCTTTTTAATGAGAGCACTGGCCTCGACAATCGAGAAGATCGCGCTGCTTGTCGCCTCGTTGAAAAAGGTGAACAGAATCTGTCCGGAAATGAGATAGAGCGCAAAGTTCTCTATCTGAAATCGGAACACGCGCGAGAAAACGGCATTTAGGATGAGCATCATAAGTATTGGGTTGAGCATGCTCCACAGTATTCCGAGAACCGATCGGCGGTATTTTACGCGAAAATCTCGCGATATCAGGTTGAACAGCAGGTACTTATACTTTTGGAAAGTCTCAATATACGCCTTTAGCATAGCATCTCCTTGAATTTGGCAATCAGATGTCTCACCTTATATTTTCCTGAATGCGGCGAGCTTTTCAATGCTTGATCGAGCATCGGCTCGGGAATGCGGGCGAGAGCGTATCCGCTTATCGATATATGCAAAAGCCTTCGTCGCGGATCGCAATCGAATAAAAGCTGCGGGTCGTCGCACAAAAACACCAGAGCGCCTTTGCATTGCACGCCGTTCCCGCCAAGATCGGAAGCGGTCAGCGTCTCGCTGCTGCCGTCGCAATAAACGAGCGTCACACACGGGCAATCTATTGCGCACATGCCGTGTGAAGTAGGATCGAGCCTTATTGTGCTCTTAAAATCCAGCTTGTCAAGTCCGTCAAAAACGCGCTCAAACTCTCCCACGCCGGGCGTCACCCCGTTTGCCGTTATCTTGCAGCTCTCGCTGTAACCATCTGCAAAATCGAGATAGAGCACCGCATCTGTCTCAAATCCAATCCCGACTTGAGGATGCCGAGCCTTGGCGCGCAAGTCAAAAAAACCCCGCTCTGCAAAATCGACCTCTATACCATTTTGCGCGAACAGCTCGGGAACCGCCTTGAGCCACTTTCCATCGTACAGGCCGTGAACAAAGGGATCATATGGGAAAATCTGAGGATAGCCCTCAATCGCCGAATAGAACGCGTCGGCAACGCTGTAACTGCGCTCGTTGCCCGTGTGCTCCCACTCCCAGGCGCTCTCGTGCGGCTCGACGAAACCGATAATCCTCTCGCGCCTCCAAAGGGCTGCCTGCGCGTTAAAGCGATAGGCAGCGCGCTGTGCTCTCTTTTCAAAGCCTTTGTAGCGTTCGCTCTTTTCGTTGTCTCCCGGCGCGGGATAAAAAGAAAACACTGCGATGTCGTGGTTTTCTTCCATCCATTGAAACACCTCATCGAGACGTTTTTCGTCGACCGCCGATGTTAGATAAAAATCCTCAAGCAAAAAGAGTATATACTCGCTGTCGACACGCGCGAGCGTCTCCCGCAGCCGCTTTCCCCACGGCACGCTCTCGCCCTCGCGGAAGAGGGAGAGCGTTTTTATATCCAGTCCGTCAAAGGAAAACGATTTGCTCTCGGTATTTAGAACGATTGGAAACAGACAATTCCAATTTCGTTTCAGTAACGTGAAAAAAGGCGGCCAAAGGTCACTGTACGCGTCGCAGCTCGACACTATAACCGTGCAGTCGCGCGCGCTCATAGCCCCCGCCTCCTCACTGTTTCAGATGCTGTATTATAGCGCGTTTCGTGCGCGAAGTAAAGAAACTGTTCCCTTAGCTCTGATCCTTTGATTTAAAAACGAGAGCTATCACCAGCCCGACGAGCAGCGAGGCGGCAATCCCTCCCGACGCTGCCGACAGCCCTCCCGTCAGCATCCCGAGCGCACCGCTCTCGGCGAGCGCCTGCTTCACTCCCTCGAACAACGTGTGGCCAAAACCGACGATCGGAACCGTCGCGCCCGCACCCGCGAACTTCACAAGCGGGCCGTATAGTCCCAGCGCCGAAAGCACGACGCCGGCGACAACAAAGCTTGTCAAAATACGCGCGGGTGTGAGTTTTGTAGTGTCAATTAATATCTGACCCACCATGCAAATTGCTCCGCCCACCAAAAACGCTTTCAAGAACACCATCGCCATAACCTCCACAGCTTAAATCAATCTTATCGCAGTAAACTTAAGAATTTCAAAACAATCCATCTCTGTTAACGCCGAACCCATCAAACTCTCGCCACAACATAAGCGTTTTGGGGCTGCGTCTTTCTATCGAGAATCCGTACCGTTCCCGCCGCGCGTATCTAACCCATGCAGACGGGATGCCCGCGCGCACGCTCTCCATCACGAAAGTCCTTGCATTCTTCCAACTCAATCTTCCTAAGTCACGGAGCATAGTCAATCGGCGAAGTGGCGCAAAATATTCTCCAACGGTCGCAACTCGGACAGATAAAAAAGCGCCGCGTGCGAATATTGTTCGCGCGCGGCGCTTTTTTATTCAAATTATTCAGCTTTGCTTTTCTATCTGGCGGTGCTCCGACGCGATAAAATTGCGCAGCTCGTTTTTTTTGCGTTTTTCTTCAAGTTCGCAGATAAGGTTTTCGTAAAGCTCACGCAATTGAAACCCCGTGAACTTGTGATGATTGCCATCCATGACGTCCGAGAATCGAAGCGTCTTTTGTCCGCGCGGCGCCAAAAACTCCGCCGCCTTAGGGTATTCTGCCGCGAGATGTTCGAGCGCGCGATCAAGAGTAAATAAGTACATGTAATCGCGAATGACGCTCCTGTATGCCTGCGCTATCTCGTCGGCGGACAAATAATAAACAAGCACATCGTCCGCAAGCAGCTCGCCGTCAAACTTTGAATATTGAGCGAGTCTCGCCCGCTCAACCTCAGCGTCGGCGGGAACTATATAACAGCATGTAACATAAGGCAGGGTGATGCTTTTCCCTTGCGCCATCAGCCTCAGCCAGAGGTTCCAATCCTCGTGCGCACCCAGCTCCTCGCGCATTCCTCCAACACTCTCGCACAGGGATTTTTTAAACAGCACACCGTTTTGCGTCGTGACGCACCGCCGAACCATGGTGAAAGCGTCAACTCGCGGAAAATTGAGCAGCTGTTTTCCCTTTATCTCAAACTCATACGGCGCGTCGCTCTTTTTGTCAGTTTCGAGAGCCACGCCGCGCATAAACACTATGTCTGCCCCGCTCGTCCGCGCGGCCCGTACTCCAAGCTCAACGTGCTCGGGCAGCAGATAATCATCGTCATCAAGAAGATTGAGGTATTCTCCGCTCGCCCGCTTAAACCCGCGATTGGCCGCCGCCGCCCTGCCGACATTTTCAACCGTGGCCTCATATGATATTTCAAGATCTGCGAAATCCCGTTTCAGCATACGCTCACACAGCGGCTCTCCATCCTCAATTACAACAATCTCAAGGTTTTTATACGTTTGATGCCGCAGACTCTCGAGTGTTTTTCTAAGTGTTTCGGGTCGGTTTCGCGTTCTCGTTATGAGCGACACTCTCGGAGTCTCGGAGAACTGTGGAAGTTCTTCGCTCGTATAATCTCCTCGCTCGAATCCGAGACAGGCCACTTGCTCGTGCGTCAGCGTGCATTTGAATTTTTTTCCCGAGCCGAACCGCTCAAAAAAAATTGAAAACAGGCAGGACATACGTCTCTTGAGCGATGATCGCAGCTCGGATCTTGTCGTGTTGTACCCATTCGGACACTTCAATGCTTTAAGCCACATTATTTTCGCGTTCCACACGTCGGCAACGCGGCCGTAACGCAGCCGCAGCGCAAGCGTTCCGTACAAAAGCTCGGCATACGTCTCTCCCTCAAACTCCCCGCGAACGCACGCGGACGGAAGATAGCTCGTCGCAAAACCCGCGCATCGCAGCCGGCGTATCACATCAGTTGCGGCTGCCGCGCCCATGCTGCAGTCAACTCCACCGATCGACCGCAGCGCCTCGACCGACACCGCAAATGCGAAGTTGTGCGCGCAAACGGCATCAAGCGTTATAGGATCAACATAAAATCCCAGCTCGCGCGGATATGTTCTAAGCACAAATCCACCGCCACTCTTCCCCGCAGCAGACATGGCGCTCTCGAGCGCCGCACGCGCCGCCGCATCAAGTATGCCGCTCGTAAAAACAGCAATCTCCGCTTGATCGGATATCTCATCGAATATGCTGCCATAAAGCTCTGTTATCATGCCAATACCTCGATTTGTATCATCGCTTACCCGTCAATTTTCTCAATTTTGTCGCCGTTCTCCAACTTCTTGAGCAAAAAATTGCCTGTGTTTCGCCAGTTCTCAACCTCGCCGCGCTCGCCGCCTCACGGAAAGCGAGCAGAGCGCGGTCTTCATCTCCCGCCGCATTGTGCCGCACTACTATGCGCACAAGTGGGCTGTGCAGCGTCACACCGCTCTCGAGCGCATACTCGCACATCGTCCGCCACGCGCGGAGAATCACCACCGCTTCTCCGTCGGGCAGCTCGCCGCACTCTGCAATAAATCGGCCGAGGTAATAATCGAGAGCGGCAAAGCCGTTTACAAATTCAAAGAAAAACCCGCTCTGTTCACGCAAGTGAAGCGCGGCTTGCAGCCTCTCGAAAAACACCGCTGTCTTTTCAAAAAACTTTCTGCTACTCGAGTGGGAAACTGAGGAATCGCTGACAAAATATTCGGTTGTTTTTTCTTTAATGTAAACTGCCCTACGGCAGCAGCAGAGGTATTCAATCAGAAAGAGCGCGTCCTCACCCGGAAAATCCTCATCGAAACCGAGCTCGTTCACATCGATAATCTCGCGCTTGTAAATTTTGCACCACAGCGCGTCAGCAAGGGGACGCCACGCGTTTATCGACGTTGACAACTCGCACACCCCGATGGGCATCTCGGCGTAAGCGTCCGAAATTGCGCGGTCGAGCGCACGGTCGCTGTCGTGGTGCTCGGCGTAATACCCGCTCGCGATATCGGCATCGTTTTCTATGAGCGCTTTCAGGAGCAACTCGCACGCGCGCGGTGTGTAGCGGTCGTCCGCATCGAGAAACATGACATAAGGCGCGCTCGCCACCTTCAGCGCCGCATTGCGCGGCGCTCCGGCATATCCCGAGTTTTTGCTCAGAGTTACAACTTTGACGTTGCCGTATGCCGAGGAAAACCCGCGCAGCAGATCAGCAGATCCATCTGTAGAACAGTCATCGGCGAAGACTATCTCGAGACGCGAAAACCCGAGTGTCTGCCGCTTTAGCGAGTGAAACATCCAGCGCAGCGTATTCTCGGCGTTATACACCGGAATTATAATTGAAATGTCGTATTCCATCGCGGCCTCATTTGGAAAGTATTTGATCGATTTCGGATCATACAAACTTTTTCAAAAGCTCAGTGATGCGCCAGCTGCTCGATTTTTCCAACAGCTTCGCGAGTTTCCACGTGTTGGAGGAAAATATTCCGTCAAGCTCTGCTTGGCGCTCACAAAAGTGCCTTCGCAAATCGAAAAAGTCTGCCTCAAGCGCCGTCTCGTCCCCTGCGCGCGCGTCCGCCATGAGCAGCCGCGCGGCGAAAGACTCGGTGTGTACGCCGTATTTTGCGCAATAAGTGAGCAGGTCTCTCCATGTCGTAAACGCTGTTTTAAGCTCATCGTCTGCCAGCTCCCTGTCAGTCAGCAACCACTCGACATGTTCTCCGACGGTATCAGTACAAGAGAGGTACTGCGCGACAAGCTCCGGCTTTCCGTCCCTCGCGACAAGCTCTGCCGTCTCGAGAATGGTCTCGGCGGTCGAGACGTAAAAATACAGGTTTTTCGTGCGGCTCGCCGAGCCGGGGCGAACGGTGTAATCGGTTATGTTCTCCTTTATGTAATAACCGCTCGAACAGAACCCGAGATAGCGGCAGAGGAACATAAGCTCCTCAAAAAGGGAACGATCGCGCATTTTTAGGTTGTTTTTCTCGATTATATCCCTTCGGAAAATCTTGCACCAAAACGCGCTGATAAACGGCTCGGACGCCACACTCAGTCCGTGTGTGAAATCGTATTCCCCTTCCGGAAACCGCAAAAACGATGGAGTTGCGCGCACTGCGTGTCCGCCCTCGCACTCAACGGTGCGAAAATCCCCGCCGGCAATGTCACAGGCCCGGGTATCCATAACGGTGCAGAGAGTCTCGCACGCGCGCGGCGTAAATTCGTCGTCGGCATCGAGAAACATGACGTAAGGTGCACTCGCGAGCGCGAGCGCTGCGTTGCGCGCAGCGCCGGGACCGCCTTTTTCGCGGGGTAGCTCAACCGAACTCACGTTGGAGAACTTGTTTTGCCAGCTGTGCAGCAGCTCGGCCGTGCCGTCCGTTGAGGTGTCAAATCCGACGATATATTCGATGTTTTCAAACCCCAGCGTCTGCTCGCGCAGCGATTGCAGCGCTGCCGGGAGCGTCTTTTCACTGTTGTATGCGGGTGTGATGACGGTGACTTTATAGCTCATATATCTCTGCCCTCAAAACTTTCGGGGCGCTCCTTCTGTTATCTGTCCGCGCAAAATCACTTTCTTGGCACAAGGCTCGCAATGCGCGAGGCGATGCGCCACGAGCGCGAGCCGGTTATGCTCTCGATCTGCTCTCTGCGCTGATGGAAAAGTTCGCGCAGTGCCGAAAAGCAAAATACAGCCCCCTCGATATCCCCCCGCGCAACACAACGTGTGAGGATTTTTGCGTAGCCGCTGTGAATCGGCATTTCACCGCTTTGTGCGAGTGTCCATACCTGCTGCCATGCCGTGATTATTTCAGTGAGCTGCTCTGATTGAAATTCGCCGTCCGCAAGCAGGCAATCGAGCATGTGCTCGACAACTCCCGCCATTCCGAGCATGTGAGAATATCGCTCCTCAATGCCCAGTTCCTTCGCGCTAGCGAGACCCTTACCGATCGCGCGCGGGATTCCCGTATAGAAGCGCACGTTGTGGCAGCGGGAGAGCGACTGCGCGCGGGCCGTGCGGATGAAAACATCGTCGCGCACGATGTAACCCCGATCGCTCACAAGGGTATAGATGTATAAAAAGGGGTTGTCCTCGCCGACATCGCCGTCCGCGAAACGGATGTCGTATTTTCGCACTATATCGGTGCGGTAGAGTTTTGTGCACAGTCCGATGCAAAAAGCGAGGCAATCGTCCTCTGTCAGATTTTTCAAATCGCGAAATCCCGGCGCGAGTGCGTCGTTGCGAAAAATCTCCGAGTTGGGGTCAAACCCGGATATGTTGTCGGTGCTGACAGCGCGGCAACTTCCCGAAACCACGTCAGCGCCGCTGCTCTCGGCTGTTTCATAGAGCAGCTCGCAGCCGCGCGGCTCAAGCGCGTCGTCATCGTCGAGGAACATAATATACGGCGCAGTCACAAGGGGAATTGCGAAGTTGCGCGGAGTTCCGGGGCTTCCGCTGTTTTTGTCGGTGTGCACGGATTTGATATTGGGGAAGCGCGAGGCTATCCCGTCGACAAGCGCACCGCTGCCGTCGCTCGAGCAATCGTCCGCGAGAATCAGCTCGATGCTCTCGAAACCGAGGGTCTGTGCGCGAACCGAGTCTATCGCGCGCCACAATGTCCCGCCGGAATTGTATACGGGTATTATCACCGATATCTTGTATACCATAATTTCGCTCCCTATCCCCTGCCGCAGAACTTTTGCAGCGCGGTTGCGAGTTTCCACGTGCGCGACGAGAATATCTCGGAAAGCTGTGTCTCGCGCTGATACCGCAATTCGCGCAGTGCCTCAAGGTCGAAAAGCGCGGAGTCAAGATCTCCGAGCGACAGTTCGCGGGAGAGTATCTTAGCGTATGCCGAGTGAAGTGAAAATCCGTGCTCATGTGCCAGGGTGAACACCCTCTGCCACGCGCTCAGTATTTTGATTTGCTGTTCGCGCGAGAAATCGCGCTCTTCCAATAGTGCATCGGTGTAATACTCGGTCGTTCCCATAAGATCGAGCAGTTCTTCAAACCGCTCTGATACACCATGTTCTGCCGCCCAATCAAGGCCGCGCTCTATCGAACGGGGTATGCTCGTATAAAAATCCAGTGACCTCTTGTGGGACAGCGAGCCGTTTCGCACGAGATAATCAATCACGTCCTCGCGCAAAATCTCGCCGCGCTCTGCCACCGAGAGATAGGAATACAAAAACAAAAGATCCGCCCATCCCTTGCTCGACCCAAAGCGTATGTCGTGCTTTTCAACCAGCTCCCTGCGGTATATTTTGCTCCAAAAATTGAAGCAAAACGAGAGACACAGCTCGCGCGTCGGCTTTTCGAGCGGATAGACCCCCGCCGAAAGCTCCTTGAACTGCACGATGTAACCGCCCTCGTCATTTTTGCCGCCCTCAAAGCTCTCAATCACGTCTCCGCTCACGATGTCGGCACCGCTGCGCTCTATCGCATTGTACAGCAGCTCGCAGCTGCGCGGGGTTAACTTGTCGTCGGAATCGAGAAACATGAGGTATGGCGCCGCCGCAAAAGGCAGCGCAGCGTTACGGGGAGGCCCGTCCGAGCCGCTGTTACTCTCGAGCTTCACGACGCTCACATTCGGAAATCGCGCCGCGAGCGAATCCGCAAGCTCGCACGAGCTGTCGGTGGAGCAGTCGTCGGCTATTATATACTGTATATTATCGAAGCCCATCGACTGCGCCCTGATCGAATCGAAAGCCGCCATCATCGTGTCTGCAGCATTGTAGAGCGCAGTTATAACAGTGATTTTATACTCCATTAAGCACCCTTTTGGACGAATATTGAGCGGATTTAAAAATTACCCGCGACCGAGCACTTTTTGCATTAACCTCGCAAGTTTCCACGTGCGTGAGGCAAAGATATCATCGAGTTCCTGTTTGCGCTGAAAGAACAGTTCGCGCAGTGCCACCGCATTGTACGCCGCCGATTTGACATCTCCGTCAGTGAGATCGTGCGCGAGAATTTTGGTGTATGCGGTGTGGATGTGAAAACCGCGCTCGAGTGCAAGCGCGTAGAACGGCTGCCACGCCGCAAGCACCGATTTGAGATCATCGCCTGTCACCGATTTCTCCTTAAGCAGCCATTCGGTGTGATATTCCACCGTTTCGGTGAGATCAAGGATATGACAGTATTCGTCCAGCGCATCTATCTTCCTCGCGCGTTCGAGCACATAATCGATCGATTTGCCCGCACCCGCAAGCAGCTTTGAGTCGCTCGTGTGGGAGAGCGAATCATCGCGCACGCGCCAATTGATTATATTTTCCTTGATTATCTGAGCGCTGCGGCACTTTGCGACATAGAGGTGCATAAACGCGACATCCTCTCCGTAGATTCCCTCGCTGAAGCGAATGTCATATTTCCGAATCAGCTCCCGCCGATAGATTTTAGTCCAAAAGCTGAAACAGAGCGTCCAGCACAATTCGTGGGTGAATTCGCGGCAAAAGTCCCCGAACTGATATCTGCCCTCGGGCAGTCCGGTGAAACGGAACACCTCGGTGTCTGGGTCAGGTCCGATGACCCGGATGTCCGCAAACGCGTGGAAGCCACCCGAAACGATATCGGCCCCGCCCTGCTCTGCCGCACAGTAAAGTGCCTCGCATGCGCGCGGGAACAGCAGGTCGTCGTTGTCGAGAAACATGACATACGGCGCCGTTGCGATGTCGAGCGCATCGTTGCGCGGCGCGCCCGCCGTACCGCTGTTTTTTGTCCTGTGCAAAACCTTCACGTTGCTGTATTGCGCCGCATATCCGTCAAGCAGCGCGGCCGAGCCGTCGCCCGAGAGGTCGTCCACGAGGATATACTCGATATTTTCAAAGCCAATGCTCTGCTTTTTGACCGATTCAAACGCTGCGGGAAGCGTCTTTTCGGCGTTGTACACAGGCGTTATGACCGATATTTTGTAATCCATTACTTGCTCTGCCAGACCGGCTCCTTGAGCACCCAGCACCCTCGGTCGTCCTTTTTAAAAATATCACGGTTATAGAATTTATCGATAATCTCCCAGAACTCCCGCTCGGTATAGCCGACAAACTCACAGAAATCACGAACGCAGAGCGGGTCGAGCGCATGGTCGTGTTCTCTGACAAGCTCAATTGCCTTTTCGCGGGTGATGTATCCGTATCGAACCGAACGGGCGCTGTAATCGGTCGCCGCCGCGTGTCCAAATTTGGGATATTTAAGCCAGCTGTGAACAAGGTATGCCCTGCTGTCTATCTGATCGAAGTTTTCAACATGGTGGGTGCGGTCCCACTCGTGCGTGAGATCGTGAAATCCGCGGCTTTTTGCTATCTCATAATTTTTGAAGCTGTTCCACTCGACAAAATAGGACAGGTAAATCGGGTCGAGCAATGCCATCTCCTGCGGTGTCGGAGCTTTGGTGAACGAGAGATCCCCGAGGCTCACCCCTTCGCCGATCAGCTCGTCGTCGCTCATTCCGACAGCGACCCCGTTCTCAATCTGTCCCTTTGCGGAGCACGTTTCCTGATCGCCGCTCCCGCCGTATTCGTAGCTGACGTTTTCGCCGTATACAAGCAGCGGGGTGTTGAACTTAACCGCCATGTGCAGCGGGAAAGTGTAGATAAGCCGATCTAAGAACCATGTCGGCTTGCCATATTTTTCAAACATCCTGCGCATGAGAATTTTTTGGGTGCGAATGTCCGGCTTGCAGCTTATGATCGTGCAACCGAACGCCTCACTGATGTTTTTAATGTTGTGCTTGCCCGCCTCGGTCATCGGGAAATTGTCCTCAACGGAAAAGAGAATGGGATTCATTTTCATAACTTCTTTGAGCATATAGACCTGAAAATGACTGTCCTTGCCGCCGCTCACGGCGATGGCGCAGTCGTACCCGCCCGGGCCGTTCATGCCGCGATATTTTTCGCACAGTGCCTCAAGTTCGGAAAACCGCTGTTTCCAATCGATCTCCCTGCGCTTGTCATAATGGGTACACGCGCAGCACACCCCGCTTTCATCAAATGTTATTCCCGGTCTTGTGTCGGGCATCACGCAGCGAGTGCAGTATTTCATCTCTTCCGCCTCCGGTATCGTTGTTTATATATGGTATATACTATCAAATAGCGCTGGCTTAGTCAATTTAAGGCAGGGCTTTCAAGTTGAATTAAACGGCGATTTATGATATAAAATAGGTTATAGAATCGACTGGGATAAATAACACAAATCACACCGCCTTAAAGGCGGGAGGGAGTTCACATGAAGACCAAACAGCTTGTCGGGATTATTGCCGCCGCCGCAATCTTTCTTGTTGTCGGCATAAGCGGGGTTGTGAGTGCCAACAGTCTGCGCAGCAATATCACCTCGATTTCAAACATCACCGAAAAGGTCGATGCTGAGCCTGCGAACAGCATCGCCCGAATAGATATTGTGGGAACAATCGCCGACACTTCGGGAGAGACAACGCTCGGCACAACAGCAACCTACAATCACCAGCACATCATGAAGCTTATCGAGGATATGAAGAACTCAAGCTCCAACCGCGGAATCATGCTTTTCGTCAACAGCGGCGGCGGAGCGGTTTATCAGTCGGACGAGGTTTATGTCGCCCTGATGGACTACAAGGCGGTCACGGGACGGCCTGTTTTTGCGTATTCTGCGGATATCATGGCGTCCGGAGCCTACTATATTTCCTGCGCGGCCGACAAAATTGCCGCCAACCGCAATTCCGAGGTTGGCTCGATCGGAGTTTATATCTCCACAGTGAACGTCAAGGGACTTTACGACAAGCTGGGCATTCGTCCCGAATACATCAAATCCGGAGCCAACAAGGCAATGGGCAACGGCTACGACGAACTGACCGATGAGCAGCGCGGAATATATCAAGGCATTGTGGATGATTATTACAATCAATTTCTCGGCATCGTCTGCGAGTCGCGAAAATTCACCCGCGAACAGGCACTTCCACTCTGTGACGGGCGGATTTATCTTGCCTCCCAGTGTGTCGACAACGGATTAATCGACGAGATTGTCCCGACATATGAAACTTTTGAGGACGAGCTGCTCGACGCCACAGGAGCCGACAATGTCTACGAACGCACCTCGCTCACAAAAAATTGGTTTTCCAGCTTGTTCGGCTCGGCCAAGGCGCTCGTACCTATCAGCGAGACGCAGCGCGCGCTCGATTATATCGAGAGCGTTGAAAGCGGGGTGCCGATGTACTATGCTGGATAGAGTGATTTCTCACTATGACCCAATGACGGGTCAGCCTATATACACGGAACCGGCCGCCGATTGTCCCGTATCACCGACGCATTCGGACGACGCGCCGACACTCGGGAGTATGCTCGACACCTTAATGCTCCTCTCTCCCGGGCTTTTGGACGACGACGCAAAACCGACTCAGCCCGACGCGCCCGCGTCGCCTGAAGAGTGTTTTGCCTCTCCGTTTGCGGGCGGATCTGCGGCTTTTGCAGTACCCTGCCCCGTTTACAGCGCAAGCGCGAACCTAAACCCTGATGGTGACTCTGGCGATGAGGGCGACGTCGTCCCCGCCGCCGACTGTGCGGGCTTCTTCACGCGGCTTTTTGCTTTCTGTATCGACAGCCTCATCGCATGGATCATGTCGCTCGTCGTTACGGGCGTCGTCGGGCTTGCGCTCTCAGGCCTTAGCGGCGACGTGATGAACAGCTATGTTCTGTTTGAAATCACGCTAAAGAGCATCGTCCAATACCTCGTCATCTCCTGCTACTTCATTGTTCTCACCGGAACGACGGGCATGACGGCGGGCAAAAGACTGCTGCGAATCCGTGTTGTGTGCAAAGACGGAAGTCGGCCGAACTGGTGGACAGTCATCTACCGCGAGACCATCGGCCGCTATCTCAGCTCAATTCTCTTCATCGGCTACCTTGTGCTCGCGTTCGACGGCAAGCACCGCGGGTTTCACGACATGCTTTCCGACACCCGCGTGGTGCTCTGCAAATAATAAACAGGCGACCGTTTGCCTGTGTAATCGAGCGCAGAGCATGATATAATTTTTCTCTGTACGATTAATTTGCGAGACGCAGCTTTGCGTTTATAAGGAATTTTATGGCAAAAAATCAACTCACGAAAAAAGAGAGACAGCAACGTGGCAAACGTCGCCGCAGGCAGGCGACGGGGTTGTTTTTCATCGTGCTCGCGCTCATTGGCGCTGGTACGATAATAGCGTTTGGAGCACATTATGTGTTGGGATTGTTCGACGACACCGAGGATAAACAGGATTTTCAAAAGCTGCTTGCCCCTCTTGTCGCCATGGACCCCGCACCCTTTGAAACTCTCGAGGATGCGGATCAGAACATGCTGCTGGAGGCGGCAATTTGGGCCGCAATGAACTACGAGGACAACACCAAATTTGAGCGCAACGAGGTCGGGGCGCCCATCGTACCCACTGTCGATATTGACAGGTACATCTCATCAATGTACGGCCCGTCCTTCAAGATAAAGCATCACACCTTCTCCGATGCGGACATCGAATTCGTTTATCTCAGCGACATCTCCGCCTATGTCATTCCCATCACGAGCCAGAGCGGATCTTACATCCCGCTGGTTGAAACCATCACATCTTCGGGCAACACGAAAATTCTCCGCATCGCCTACATGCAGTCAAGCACCTATACTGCCGACATTGTGCTCGACGCACAGGCACAGACCGTCTCGAAATATATGGAATATGTAATGCTTAAAAACTCAGGCGGATACTATATCTATTCGGTTCGCGCGCCGTTGGAGGTAGAGCCGCCTGTGCCCGAGGTTCCGGCAGTCCCCGACAACACTGCCCCTTGAATTAAATTCGACATATAAACGCACGACGCCCGCGCCGGGAATCGTCCAACATCAGAGGTGCCATCTTGAGTGAAGTTGCCGAAAGTCCTGCCGGCAACTCAGAATGGCACTGTATGTGGGCGAGTACCTGCGCGGGCGTTGGTCATATTTGTGCTATTCCTCGAACTGAAGTCCTAACAGTGCCGCAGCCGCGGCGAGTGTCTTTTCGTCACTTTCCGAGACCTTTTCGTCAGCGTTATCATCATCACGCATGAGAGTCGCGCAGCCTATAACTTCGCTGTTTGCGAAAACGGGAACTGCAAGCACGCATTTTGAATTGCTCTTTTCCCTGAGCGTCGGCACCGGCGAATGCAGCGTCTCCCGAGAGTCCATTGCATTGGACAGCTCTTCGGACACCGGTTTGCCAACCAACTCGCGGCGGCGGCGAGTACTGGCCGCAACGATGCGCTCTCGATCACAAAAGGCAATCGAACCGCTCGTTATGCGCGCGAGTGTGTCCGCAAAGCCGCTCGCTGTACGGGAATACTCCTCAAGCGGGGAATATTTTTTAAAAATTACGCCGCCGTCGCCGTCAGTAAATATCTCGAGCTGTGCTCCGCGGCGGATGCACATTGTCTTTCGGATTTCTTTCGGTATCACAACTCTTCCGAGATCGTCTATCCTGCGTACAATTCCTGTTGCTTTCAAGCTACCTTCCCCCAAACTTATTGCTTTGACAATATTATCCGCCATCTGCCACTTGCTTATTCCTGCAAAACAGGAAAAATTGCGTATTTTAAAACCTTGCATTTGCCATCTCAATTTATTAAACTGTTATGTGGTCTTTAACCTCAAGTTATGGAGTGTAATATATGGCAAAAATAATTTCATTGGTACTGACCGCAGTTGCTCTTCTTGTTTTCTGGCAGGCACTTCCCGCAAAGCCGTTGACGGAGATTTCGCAAAGCATAAAACATCCGTATGCCGCCGCGATTACCCCGCAAGCCGGAGAGTCGCGTCCCTTGCTCAGCGACGGTCAAAAAGAGCTGTACGACGTTGTTAAAAACGGGTTAATGCAAAGCAATCCTGAAATATTGGTGCGCCGTTTTTCCTATGAGGAACAGGACATTCAAGATATCATGTGGTATATCATGCAGGACAGCCCTGAAATTTTCTGGGTTGAATGGAAATGGGATGTGCGCTCGCAGGACGACGGCTTTGTGATTATCCCGACATACAACTTCAGCAAAGAAGAGGTTGCATCCAAGAGTTCCGAGCTTGAAAAGAGTGTTTCTGCACTGCTCACGCTCGCTCAAAGCGAGGGTGTCAAAAGCGACTTAGACAAGGTCCGCTTCGTGCATGACCATCTCATTGAAGACTGCGTCTATATTGAAGACGAAAGCCCCGCACTCCACACGGCATACGGAGCGATAGTTGAACACCACACCGTTTGCGACGGATACACGCAGGCGGCAAGACTGCTGCTCACGCGCATGGGAATTGAGTGCCATTACGTTGAGGGAACGGCCACGAGTAAAAACAACACGCAGGGGCACGCCTGGAACATCGTGAAAGTTGACGGGAAATATCACCATCTTGATATCACATGGGACGACCCCGATCATATGAACGACAACAACGAAGTGACAAACGTCGTCTCATACTCATACTTTCTGCGCGGTGACGAGGAGATAAAACTCGACCACACCATCGAAAACAAGACTCCACTTCCCGCGTGTGAGGAATACGGTTATTTCGAGAAGGTCGGTCTCAGCGGCGCGACATTCAAGGATATTTCCGACAATCTCATCTCTGCGCTGTTTGAAAACGTAAAAAAAGATCGTTATTACATACAATTCCGCATAACCGATACCGCAGAATACGAAAAGATTCGCGGTTCGTTCAACTATGCAATGATCGATCTCGTTGACGGCGTGAACAAAGAACTCAAAAAGGCGGGACTCGACTCGCGTGTGTATGATCAAAGCTGCAAGAATTATCCCAGTCGCGACACACTGCTGGTCGTCTTTAATAAAGACGAATAAAACGCCGCCGGATTTCCTTCAAGTTTAGATCGTCTCAAAAAATTCATTCTGCTGTTAACGTTGATGCAAATCACGGTATGCGTCAACTAAGTCATCGCTTCAGCGTTTCGATGCGTTGGGTGAGCGCAACCACCGCGAGATGTGTCTTTTGCTGAAGTTACGGTTTTTTAACACCTCCGGGATAACCATTCCTGCCTATTTAGGAAAGGCTGCATGTCGGAGGTGCTCGTTGGTAGTGGCAGCAGAAACCATCTCATCAGGCGGCAGCTGACACAGAGCGCCGTCTTCGTCGAGCCGGCAGCTTTGTTATAAGACCGCATCTTTGTCAAATATTGTGCTTCGCGACCCGGACCCGGACACGGACTTGAATTATTGTGAAATCGATTATTCCCTGCTGTTACGGGTTTGTTGGCAAATTAAAACAGGATAACCGATATTGAGCTGACAGCGGAATTTTTTCATTGCGTAGATGCACTTAAAACATACAAAACCGCAAAATTTCCGCGCTCGGTGCGAGTTGATTGTCACCTGAATTTCAACAGCTCTCTTGCACATGAAAATCCGCAAACCTGTTGACGCCGAATCGCTCGTGTTTTTGATCGTTCAGCACATACTTAACTTAAAATCCGCTGAAATCAGAGATTTTGAACCGTCCCCGAGTAAAAAAAGGCAGCACAAAGAAAATACAACCGCAGAATATCTATCTATCACGCCGTCTGACTCCGTCTTTGAAATGGAGTTAGACGGTATTTT
>JAVXNE010000003.1:0-208028 GCA_036645935.1 Oscillospiraceae bacterium
CCGCCTGCTATTCGCAGGCAACAAGCCCTCTCCGCTGCTTAAATAAAATATTTGTCTAGCTTTTTGGGGTCAGTTCAAAACGCCCATGCCGGTGTTTTCCTTAAATCGCAAACTGAAGGAAGATTAAAGGTTGTTCAACTCAGAACATGACTGTCGTGCACAGAAGTATTCGCTTTAATATCAGAGTTCTCTGTGTTTTGTGGTTTTTTTCGAGTGCCTTTCAATCTGCCGTCATTTTTACAAAATAACAAGATCCTTAGGGGCAAAGGCCCATTCCCGTGCGGTTTCATCGGATATTTGCTTTGCGCGCACAAGACGCATCAAATCAGAATCAAATGTGTGCATGCCAATAGCCGCACCCGACTGCATGCAGCTTGTGAGCTGAAAAGTTTTGCCCTCGCGAATGAGGTTGAGCACCGCATCGGTGCCGAGCAGCAATTCTGTTGCGACAACGCGTCCGCCCTTAAGAGAGGGGAGCAGTGCCTGTGTCACGACACCTTTGAGCACAGTTGAAAGTTGGGAGCGCATTTGGTGCTGTGCCTGAGGGGGACAGACATCGACGATGCGATCAATTGTCTGTGCAGCGCCTGTCGTGTGAAGCGTTGAAAGCACAAGATGTCCCGTTTCGGCGGCGGTTACCGCTGCTGAAATAGTTTCAAAATCCCGCATTTCCCCAACGAGTATAACGTCCGGGTCTTCGCGCAGTGCTGAGCGCAACGCACCCGCAAACGAGCCGACGTCGCGTCCAATCTCACGCTGGTGGACAGTCGCGAGTTTGTCGGAATGCAGGTATTCAATTGGGTCCTCTATCGTCAAAATATGTGTCGATTTGCTGTGATTGATGCAGTCAATCATCGCGGCGAGAGTGGTCGACTTTCCGCTTCCGGTGGGCCCCGTTACAAGCACCAATCCGCGCGGAAGTTCTGCTAATTGGCGTATTTTGTCGGGAAGTCCCAACTCGTCGAGAGAGGGGACTCGGTCGTTCAGAAGACGTATCGACGCGCAAAGTCTGTCCATAGCACGAAAGACATTCACGCGTTGCCTCTCGCCCTCGGGAGACTCAAACGCAAAATCAAGATCTCTGCCGTTTTCGAGCGCTTCAAGTTGCGCTTTCCCACACATAGAGCGGATAATGTTTTCCGTTTGATCAAGATCCGGCTGAACAGGAGCTTCCATCAAGTTTCCGTGCAAACGAAACACACAGGGTCGTCCGACAGTGAAGTGCACGTCGGAGCATCCCATTTCGCGCGCTGCTTTGACTATATTGTTAAGCATTTTGCCTCCGATTAAGGTCAGCTTCACTGCTGTATTTAGCGCTATTCAATTGAATAACAGACCTTGAGCATCTCATCCACGGTGGTGATGCCCGCCCGAAGAAGCTTGAGCGCTGATTCTCGCAAATCATTCATGCCAAGTGTTTTCTTTGCGTAATCGGTTATCACATCAACCGAATTGTGTGCGACAATCATGCGTCGCAGCTCGCGGGTAATCGGGAGAACTTCATGAATTGCAATGCGCCCCTTATACCCGGTGTTTTTGCAGAAACTGCAACCCTCGCCCTTGTAAAGAGTTTTCATATCTTCACCAATGGCGGCGCGCGTGGCCTCGTCCGGTTCATATTCCTTTTTGCAATAAGGGCAGATTTTGCGCACAAGGCGTTGCGCGACAATTCCGACCACTGAACTCGCAACAAGATACTCAGGTAGCCCCATATCTTCAAGACGCACAATGGATGACACTGCGTCGTTAGTGTGAAGTGTGGAAAAGACGAGATGCCCCGTGATTGCTGCGCGAACTGATATCTGTGCCGTCTCGGAGTCGCGTGTTTCTCCGACCATAATCACATCGGGGTCCTGGCGAAGCAGTGCGCGCAGACCTGTTTCAAAATTGAGTCCGGAAACGTTGTTCACCTGCATTTGATTGATTCTTGCGAGATTTTTTTCAACAGGGTCTTCAATTGTTGAGATGTTGACTTGTCGCGACGACAGCGCCTCGAGAATCATGTATAATGTCGTCGTCTTGCCAGAGCCGGTGGGGCCGGTGAGGTAGATGATACCGTGAGGGGATTTGAGCATGCGCAGCATTATTGCATAGTTATCCCCACTCATGCCGAACGTTGCAGAGTTGTCGATTGCGCTGTTGTTGGAAAGAAAACGCAAAACTGCCTTTTCCCCATATACTGTCGGTATGACAGAGGTTCTTATGTTTATATCATTGCCGTCAATCCGGGTGCGAAAATGTCCGTCCTGAGGCAGACGGCGCTCGGCTATATCGAGCGAGGAGATTATTTTTATGCGCGCTATCAGAGACTGATGCACGTTGCGTGGCAGTGTCACATAATCGAGGATTACGCCGTCAACACGGATTCTAACAAGCGTTTTGCCTTCGTGCGGTTCAATGTGAATATCGCTTGCATTGCTTGTAAAGCCCTGATTGAGCAGACTGTTGAGCAATTTCACGACTGATGCGTCACTGGCGTCCTCGGCATCGATAGCGACGATGTCGGACTGATGAAGTGTTTCAGCGTCGCTGCCCGCGAGACGGGCATTTCCGCGCGCCTCGACCTCAGCATAGTATTGGTTGATCGCGCTCGCAATTTGCTGTGATTCGCTAAGGCAGATCTCAAGCTGCATTTCGGAAATCTGCCGCACGTCCTCAATTGCATAAAAATTGAGCGGATCGCTCATCACAACAGTGAGCTTGCCATCGTTTTTTTTGATCGCAATAACGTTGTATTTCACGGCCAGCTGTTTTGGAATGATACCGACTGCCTCTGAATCTACCGCTGTGGTTTCAAGGTTGATGAGCTCATAGCCGAAGCGTTTGGCAAGCGCTTCCAGTACATGGAGCTCGGTGACAAAATTCATGTCGATCAGTATTTGACCGAGCCTCTTTTTATTGCCATCTCTCTTTTGCTGGGCGAGCGCATCGCGCATCTGGTCTTCGGAAATATATCCCGCTTCCTTTAAAAGCTCTCCGATAGGTATGTTTTTCATAAGCACCCGCCTTTACGGTTTCTCTATTTTAACCCAGTTGCCCGTTTCAAGCTCTGCGAGCAAACGATCATAGTTACCGTTCTGAGAATAATCATTAGCCATGCTGTATATCAGCGGAGCGCCTGGTGTTCCGTGGCAGTACCAGCAGTTGTCGCGTGTGTTATATATAAGGTACGCTCGCCAGCCACCCCATTTGACATTATCCGGCGTTGCAAAATATACGACATGATCTCTATACCCGTTTTTAATAACGACATAAGGCTGAACATAAAGTTCGCCTATGCGTCCGGTTGAAATTTGCGCTGAAACTGCGGGGTCAAGTGGTTTCCAGAAACCTCCGATATCACTTTTTGACATCTCACGAAAATCCTCATTTGAGAGAAACTCGTTGCTAAATGGCAGAGAGATATTAAAATAGTCGCGAATCTGATGTTTGATATCCTCTCTTGTCACACCGGAGGGAGGGGAAGACAGCAGACGGCGAAGCTCTTCGTATTGACCGTTGCGCACGTCAATAAGTATCGACAATTCGTTCACCTGCGCATCGGTATATCCGCCTGCAGCCGTGCTGGCGCTCATAAAGTCAATGACCGGATTTGCCAGCGCCTGCTGTCCTGATTCACGAGAATCCACCACTTTATTTTTATTGCGCCCCATATTGACAATTCGCACTATCGATCCTGTCGAATAGGAAGGATCGGTCTCGCCGCGCCGAAATACCTTGACGGCAAGCTCCGCTGTGAAATCAGTTGTCGAGAGCACATAGAGCTCAACAGTGCGGCCGAGATAGAATTCATCTCCGTAAATATCCTCGAACTTGTCAGAGGACAGTTTAGTTGCGAGGTGTCCCGTTGTTCCGTCAACCGTGATCGCGCGCGAGGTGGGTGTTGCTCCCGAGTCTTTGATACTGAGTTCAGTTGCGTATTTTACTCGATTTTCTGTAAAATTGAAGACCGCATCTCCAATATATTTATCAATGCTTATATCCGAGCTTTTTGAAAGTAGATTGCTGCTCGACAAAATCATGGCGGCAGTTACCCCCATGACAATCATCATAATCGACATGACGACGACCATTTCGACAACCGTCATGCCTTTTGTGTTGAGCTTCAGTTTGTTCATTAATATTCCTTACTTGTATTCAAAGACGGTGTAATCAACAGAAAGATCATTTATCTGTCCGCTTGAATAGGTTATATATCGACCGGAGAAGCTTCCTGATACATCTCCGCCGGAGTATGTAACGGAACCGTCCTCAGCAACGCCATTAGCGCCGTCCTGTGACTCGACATATCCGGAGGCTATTTGACCGGCTCGCTGCAAATCTATTCCGCGCCGAATGTACGCGGTGGCCGAGAGAAATCCCGTCGCCATCACAAGCGACACGAGTGCGACTATCGCGACCGCGACCATGACCTCAGTCAGCGTCATCCCTCGATTGTTATGCAAAATTTTAAGTTTTTGTCTCATATTACCTCACTCTCCCGAATCGGACTCACCGAGTTTCCAACCGTGAGGATATATCACGGCGCTCGAACGGTGTGCAGAGGTTATCTCAAGCTGTTTGCCGCCTGTTATCGAACCGACAATCACGTTGCCGTTTATTGAGGTGTCGATGGTTAACTCCAACTCATTTGATGCGTCTCCGATGATGTTCACAGTGCCCTCAGAGGTGATTCCCAGCTTTATTTTTGAGCCTGATGAGAGAATGAGATTCAGTTCAACAGCTTTTGAATCGACAGCTATGCCTCCGCTGAGATCGACATCACCGATAACATAGAGCGTGGCTTCAATTTTTTTTGTTCCCGGATAATCAAGTTTGATTTTGCCGGGGATTCCTCCCTTTAATTCGGAAAAATCGATGTAATATGTTCCGCCATCTGAAAGCGCAACGTTTGTTTCGATCTTTCCTGTGGAATCGACAAGATTTAACGACCCGCGCTTCATCTCATCGTCGGTGGGAATTATGGGGAAGGTGACAAACGGGCTTGTGAATTGGTTCGTGTAGCTGAACAGTCGCGAAAACTGATCGAAAACCGGATATTGCTTTGTGCTTTTCGTAAATCCGGTTATTCCTTCGGTTGAAAGCGCCATTAAAGGGAAGTATTTAGGTGAAAATGGAGTACCTGACTTAATTGAGCCATAAGCGATTATGCTGCCTGCAACATTGCCTTCCGACATGAGCGCAATACTGCCTTTGGGCGCAAATACGTTACCTGTCACGTGGCAGTTTATCTCGCTTACGTCAAAATCAGTAACGTATACGTCACCGTTAACAGTGAACTTATCGCTTGCGTTGAGTTTCGACACGCGCAAGCCACCCGCAAACTGTGGAACAACGATGTTATCTGAAATGATTCGTGTGGAATACGAAGTCGACCCGCCGCGCAAAGTGGTCGTTGCAGTGACAGTCATCGAATATTCGTCGTTGCGAACGACTTTGGCCGTGCACTCTCCCATTTTGCCTTTGGCAAACTTCAAAGTGCCGAGGTTTATCGTTTTGCCAACAGCGGGAATCAGATGCGTTCCGCCACCGACTATCTCATTTGAGATTGCATCGGCCGCTGAGCGCGATGTGAAATACGCCTGTTGGGAATAGTTGTTGATATAGCTGCGGCGTTGATACGACAGCGCGACGGTCAGAACCGTCGCCACGATTATTGACAGCATCGCAAGAACTAAAATCGCCCAGACAAGCGCCGAGCCGTCTTTGTTTTTTATTTGGCGATGCATTTAATCACGCTCCGCTCTCAAGGCTGAACATGTAGACGGACAACCCAAATGTTATAACGAGCTTTTCGTTATAAGCGTTGGGTTTCACAAAGGAAAACTCATTGATTCGCATGGCACTTGAGTTGTTTACAGCATCAATGAACCGCTTCATCTGTTCCTCGTTACCCTCGGCAACAAGCACGGCTGTGTTCTGCCAGATTATCCCGCTCTCTTTTTCATTGTCTTCGGGAGAGACCTCTTCGCCATCCGTTGTTATAAATGGCTTGATTGGCTCGTTAAATGGGTCCTCAACTTTGAGAGAGACCGGCTTGAGCCCGCTCATCGCGGCGAGACTCGTGATTATCTTGTCGATCTCCCGATTGAGCTTGATATCGTAAAACGACTCCATGATGCCCTTAGACGACGACTGCAAACCGGGAAGCTCACCCTCCATGTCATCAATGCTCGAACACGACTGTCTGATATTATTGGCGGAGTTCTTAAGCGTCATGAGTTCAGTTTGCTGTGCGTCGATTTTACTGGAAAAGAGCTGAAGCAACAGAATAAACGCGGCGCCTATCACCACGAGTAGCAGAATATACAACATCTTTTTTTCGCGTATAGTAAGCTTCATCTCTCTACCTCTGGCTGCTTATCGTGGATGCGCTGCCGGGTTTGAGCTTGCACTCCGCGATGAATTGATAATCTCCGCCGTCCGAGCGCTGATATCCGTGGTAACCAACCTTTGAAAATCGGTCGAGCGTCTCAAGACGCCGGGTATATTCCGCTGCCGCGTTAAAATCCCTGCAACTGCCATTAAGAATCAGTGTCCCGTTAATGTCATTGTATGAGTATGTTTCGATCACAACACCCTCACCGGTCACGCTCTTTACAGCGTTTATCAGTGTTGAATTGATTTTCGGGAAGAGAGACACTGCGCTTTTCGCATCGGTAAGCTCGGTGTTGAGTGCGACTGCCGCTGAATAATCTGCGAGCACAGCGTCATATGTTGAGTATTTTTCATTTACTGCACTGTCGGCAAGATAACTCCTTTGCGCGTCGCACTGAGCCTTGACGCTGCGCAACTTGCCGCCCATTCCGACAGCAGTGACACCGCACAATACCGACATTGCCGCAACCGGCAGCGCCATCAGAATCAGGCCTCGGTTTTTGCTGCTCATTTCCGGCTTGCGGTTGTAAACTTTCAAATAATCAATGCTTTTTTTTTGCAGCGCGTTCATCAGCTCATCTCCTCAATAGATTTCCGGCGCAATAGACGTATTCACCAAGAGGGAACGCGCGCCGTTTCGTCTTGTTCGAGAGGCGGATCTCGTCACAGGGCGGGAATTCAAGAACCTCGACATCGAGCGCCGATTTTATGTAGTCCGCAAGAGAGGATGACGTGAGATCGTCGTCCTGAATCGTAATGCGCTGCTCGTTTTTGTAAAGTCCACCGAGATAGATATGTGTTATCTCACGTCCTGTTTTTTCCGAAGCGTTAAACTGAATTATTGACGATATGTGTTGCGATATCTCCAACGACGATTCCACGGTGCCTCGCTCCTGAAACAGCCTTGCGTGTCCGTTGAATCGAAACGCGCCGTCGACAAAGAGCGCCGAATTCACAGCATCGGCATCAAGAACCGACATTATGCAGGTCTTTCCTGCAATTCTGGAGGTTGAAGCAAGCCGAACCAGCGACGCGAGCGCGATATCTATCGCGGCAATCTTGACGCCGAGTTCTGAAAACAGCGAAATGTATGAGGCAACAAATGCCTTTTCAACGGCGGTGCATAGAATGCTGCCTCCTCCCTGTGAGTTGTGGGGACTGAGTACCATATAATCATACATAAGCTCATCGCGGCTATCCTCCATATCAGAGAATTCGTTTTCCACAAGCTTGATGAGTTTTCTTTCAGGAAGCAGCGGAACGTTTGCACGTTTGACCAGGGTGCTGTTTGAATTAAGAACGAGATTGACCTTGTCGAAAGCATTTCCCAGTTTTCCTCGAAGTTCCGAGATTGCAGCACGAACAGGAGCATCGCTGATGACGACACCGTTTATCACCGCGTCATCGGGCAGGGAAACACTGTGCCATTCCTCAACTGCAAGGCAGCTTCTTGAAAGACTGCCACAGAGCACTTTTATTTCGTTATTGTGGATACATACAGAGGTAGTCATGCGCAGATCACCTTTCTGGCGTACTCAGAAATTTCCATATCCCGAACCGATGCTTGAGTATAGGCTGAGAATAGGCAGCATTACCGAGATTATTACGAAACCGATTATAATCGCCATTATGATTATGAGCACCGGCTCTATTATTGAGGTCAGTTTGCTCATTGCCTGATCGGCATCATAATCAAATGCGTCCGCCATCGACGTGAGCATATAATCGAGATTTCCCGACTCCTCACCAATCGATATTGTTGAAGACAGCTTTGTGTCGAATCCGTCGACCGAACCTATTGCGTGCGAGAGGGAAGCTCCGTTTCTCACGTCGGCAACAATAGTATCAAACTGCGAGGCGATGTAACTGTTTCCGATAGTGTCGCGGGTGCTCTGGAGCGCGTTGATAATCGTGAGTCCGCTCGAATAAAGCGAGCTCAGCGTGCGGGCAAATCGAGAGGTGTAAATAATCTTGAGTAATTTGCCGATGTATGGAAGGCGGAGTTTAAATCGATCATACCGCAGTTTTACCGGGGGCAGTCTAAAGAGAAATATCAAAATCGTGATAAACAACATGAACACGAACATAATGAGCAAACCGTTGTTGTTGAGCGCATTGCTTATTCCGAGCACAGCCTGTGTTATTTTCGGCAATTCCATTCCTTCAAAAAGCTCAAAAAAGCGCGGGAGAATGAATGTGAAGATTATCCAGATAATTGCTATTGTCAAGACGAGCAAAAAACATGGGTAAAACGCAGCTGTGCGGACTTTGCCCTTAAGACGGTGTTCCTTTTCATAATGTTCTGCCATCTGAAGCGCGGAGGTGTCCATCTGGCCGCTATTCTCACTTGCCCTAAAAGCGCTCACGAGAAGAGGAGGAAACCCTCCCTGCAACTCCATAGACTCAGACAGTGCATTTCCGCGCTGCAAAGAGTTGTAAAGCTCGGTGTATACACTGCGCACCCGAGTGCTCACATCTTCGTTAACCATTATATTTATGGCACGCACCAACGGAACACCAGCAGACAGCATGGCGCCCAGCTCGCGACAGAACTCCGAGAGCTCTTCGGTGCGCAGCTTCGTCTTTGAAAATGTCTCCTCAATCTCAGTTGAATCGATCAGGCGTAGATTTTCAGATATGAGAGCCTCACTCAAAGCATGCTCGTCTGTGGCCTCGCGACGGCCTTTTTTTATTTTTCCCGCGGCGTTTGTCGCCTCATATTTGTATATCGGCATGATTCACCTTTAACAATATTATTTAAAAAATCCGAGATACCACGGCACAATCACATCACCTGCGAGCATGGAAATCGCAGCTCCGAGAGATAGAAATGGACCAAAAGCGAAATGCTCCTTGCGGCCTTTTTTGCGACTTTTGAGCAGATAAACGCCGTATGCACCGCCCAAAACTATGGCGAGGAATGCGGCGAGCAACTGAAACCTCCACCCGAGCGCAAACCCGCACACGGCAACAAGTTTTATATCTCCTCCGCCAAAGCTGTCAGGGATGACAAGTGCAAGCACAAACATCGGAACACTCACAGCCAAAAATCCCACGACCCGCGAAAGCAAAGACACGCCGCCGCAAAAGCTCAACGCGACAGCAAAGACCCCCAGCGAGAGGATGAGGCCATTGGGAATTTCGAGGGTATCGATGTCAATAAATGTTATCGCTATTATAACAGATAAAAACAAAAAAGAAAATAAAGAGCGACAGGAAAAACCATGTTTTGCAAAACAAGCGAGAGCCGCTATGCCGCCGAGCAATTCAACGAGGGGATAGCGGGGGGATATTCCGGATTTGCAGTATCGACAGCGTCCTTTAAGGAAAATCCAACCCAAAATCGGAATCAGATCAATCGCTCCCAAAACATGCCCGCAAGAGGGACACATCGATCGACCCGATGCCACAGACAGACCACGCGGGACACGGTAGATGACGACATTTAAAAAGCTGCCCACCACAGTTCCCACAACAAACACATAGATAAAAAAAATTGTCTTTAAAGTGAATTCAGGCATTTGAAGCTTTCCTTTACACTGTGGTTTAAATGTGATGACATGGTGGTCACTGAATCATAGCGTTTGCATGCGGCACAATGTTTTAAGTGCGAGGAGCGATTTGAAACCCACAGAAATACAAGGTTTCTGTATCTGTGGCACTTTGATTGCCCCTGTGTGTTTCGAAAATCTTTTATATTTATTTGCAACTTCACGTGGCATTGCACGCAAAGCATTAAACAGCCCTGCACACGAAGGATCAGAAAACACATGAGAGCTGCAAAGCAAATGTGGTTTTTGATTGGGGGCATCAACTTAAAGGTTAACTCCGCGGTGGGACAGCCCATGAGATATTTCTCTGCGACGCCCACAATAGATTTAAGTGAGAGATGTAAATTTTCGACAAACTGTGAATCCCGAAAAGCTGACGCTCAAAAGACAGTTAAGCAACTGAAAATATCAGCACGCAAACTCAACTTACCTATGAAAATACCGCCCCCGCTTGTGAGGGGGGCGGTATTGATAAACGGTAAACCTATGGTGTTATAACATCGCCCCATGCTCCAACGCCGTTAGTGTCGACTTTGTATGAAATAGAGCGTCCGCCCGCGTCAGTATACATCAAGCCCATAACAAGGCCATCCTTATTTGCAGTTCCACCGCTGGCAGTTCCCAAGAATTTTGCAAGGTCCTTTATCTCGGCGTAAGTGACGACAGATGTTCCTGCTTTAGTTCCGAATGTTACAGTTACGCCATTGGCTTTTGCATATTTCTCAGACACAAGGGTCTGGGCGGCGAGCAGCGCCGAACGGGCCTCAACAAGGATAGATTGATTTTTGGCCTTGTCGATCCAGCCGGTCATTGAGGGAATCATTATGGCCGCAAGAATGGCGAGAATTACGAGAACCACTATGACTTCAACAAGGGTGAAGCCTTTTTTGTTGCTCTTCAGTTTTTTAAACATAAATCCACAGCTCCTCTATATTGAAATTAACCAGATACCTACTTAATACTACTATATTACAAATTGACCAACAATGCAACCGGTTTACACAAAACAACTCAAAATTCGAGCGAAAATATGATTTGTTTTATGCATTTCTGTATTTGTCAAACTCAATAGGGCATATTTTCATGTTTAAGCAGTACCGCACCTCTTTCGGCAACTTCCATTATAATGATATCTGGCTGAAAGTGTTCGATCGCGGCGTGGCAGCTATGAAGATCGTAATAGTTTCGGTCAACCGACAAGACATCTGAAAAAACAAGTGGCAGATAGCTGACCATGCTCTTGTAAAAAGAGTCATGAATAAACATCACTTTTCGATTGTCCGCCGCGGTGGAGGTGTATATCACCGAGCCTTCCGAAAAGGTATAAGTTGAGCTGTCGACCGCGATGTCTGTTCCGAAAGCGGATGGGTAGAGTTCGCGATCATCGTTGGAGCGACTCTGAATTCCGGCAAGCGCAGCGAGGTCACGAGGATAGTCTATGCCGCTATCGCAAATTTTGAGTTTGCTCAATTCCGGAAGCGTCACTCCGAGACGCCCGCACACAGCGCGCACGCCGACATATCCGCCGAGCAGATTCCAATGCGTATCATATTTATAATAAACCTGATTGTCAGCGGCCGCTGCCAGCAGTTCCGTCCTGGGATAGACCACGCGGTCGGTTTTTTTTGAGAGTTCATCATAGAGAAGATCGACGCGACTGTCGGTCACCGCTCGCTCAAGCAGATAGTCGGGAAGCATTTCTCGGTAGATGTTTTCCTTGTTTGGGGCAATCAGCAAAAGAAATTCTTTGTCGGGATAGCGGGCGGCACAGTTCTCAATATTGCTGAGTATAGTATTGCGTTCGCCTTTTGTAAATTCGTTTTCCCCGAGAATGTCGGTTATCGGGTTATCGTCGGCGTCATAATTGTTGAAAAACAGCCAGCCTTCCCGACCTACGATCACACGGGGGCTTGTTGTGGTGTTGAAAAGCGAGATTTGCAGCAGGGAATTTGCCGCAGTGAACTGATTTTTGAACGGAAGGTGGTCGATATACCACGCGTCAAACGCCTCAGGAAGATCGATGATTGCGGTATCTTTGTCAGGGAAAGAGGCGAGTTTGCGATTTTCGTGATTTTCCGTGTCCACATAGTTTTTTGCAAATGCAAACAAGGCACTTGGGAGCAGAAGTATCATCAAAAAAACGATGGTCAATACAAGATTTGCTTTTCTATTATTAAACATAATTACCCTACTGTGCGAATGAACGCGTTTGATTGCTGCAAGGCAGGACAGGCGAGACATTTCAGACTTTTTGGTCAGAACCTAAAATAGATAAACGGATTGTAAGCGCCACTGACAAGGAAAAGAATGCTAGCGCACAATATGACAGCGAGTACCGTCGTCTGAAGATAACCGGTCCTGTGCTCGTCATACAGCGCAGCTTTGAGCTTTGGCACAAGCTGTTGAATCGGCCCGCAAAGCAGAATTGCGGCAACAAGTGCCACCCAAACTCCGCCGCTCATAAACATTTGAATCGGCAGTGCACGACCTTCGGTTCGCCCGAGCATCGCGAGTACTGCGCGCATACCTCCCGAAAGGCTGCCTGCTCTGAAAAACACCCAGCCTATCAAAACAACAAGCATGGAATATATCCTGTTTATGATTTTGTAAGGACAGCGTTCGAGCCATTTTGAGAGAAACAGCCGCTCGAGTATCATGAAAAAACCGTGCCATACGCCCCAGAAAACAAAGCTCCATGCAGCTCCGTGCCACAGCCCCGTGAGCGCAAAAACAACACCGATGTTGATCACAGTGCGCATTGTGCCTTTTCGGTTGCCACCGAGAGGGATATACAGATAGCTTCTGAACCAGCGCGTGAGCGAAATGTGCCACCTGCGCCAAAATTCCGTTACCGATTGCGCAAGATAGGGGTAATTGAAGTTTTCAAGGAAATCAAATCCAAACATTTTGCCAAGTCCGATTGCCATGTCGGAATAGCCAGAGAAATCAAAATAAATCTGAAAAGAATAGAGCAGCGCGGCAAGCCACATGTACGCTGTCGGGATGAGGTTGTAGTCAATGGCAAACAGCCCATCGGCCGCGAGCGCGAGCTGATTTGAAATGAGAACTTTCTTCCCGAGACCGTAAATGAAACGTTTTATTCCGTATGCGGTTTTTTCGACAGAAGTCGCGCGAACTGTGAGCTGGTTTTCGATATCCTTATAGTTGACAATAGGCCCTGCGATAAGCTGCGCAAAAAAGGAGATGTACAGTCCGAGACGAAACGGATTTTTCTGCACGTCGATTTCACGTCGGTAGAGATCGATGATGTATGATAAAATCTGAAAGGTGTAAAATGAAATTCCTATAGGCAGCGCGATATCCCTGACAGTGATTGAGGCGGATGTAAGAGCATTAAGCGCGCGTACTGCCATGTCATAGTATTTATAGTAACCGAGCATGCTGAGGTTGAACACGAGCGCAAGCACCAGCGATGTCTTGCGGCGTCCGGCAGACTGCTGCGAGTCTATCAGCAGCCCGAAAAGCCAGTTTGCGACAATAGACGCAATCATGAGAAGAATATAATAAGGCTCGCCCCACGCATAAAAAATCAGGCTTGCCACAAGCAGCAGCGCGTTTTTGATGCGAATTCCCGGTATCAGGCGGCTGAGAATCAGCACTAAAGGCAAAAAAAGCCATAAAAATGTCATTGATGAAAAGAGCATTGCGTGTATCCTTCAATGGTATGATAATATTCTGGCAATAGTTTTCAGATATCTTAAAACCGCTCCGTTAGGAGCACGCTATACGCGCATCACGCGTACAATGTATATGATTGTAGTTTAAAGCGTGAAGAATGTAAACATAAAGTATCGTTAAAATATTATCGTTCCGCCTTGCGGTATTTGTGGCAATGTAATATAATATGCAGATAAAAACCGCAAGCAAAGAGGAATTGACAATGAAAAAGACCGATGTCGCGGCACTGTTCGCGCAGCAGGATTTTACGCCCGGCGCGAGCGTCACCGTCGCGGGCTGGGTGAAAACATCAAGAGAGAGCAAAAGCGTGGGGTTTCTCGAACTCAACGACGGGAGTTGTTTTAAAAATTTACAAATCGTCGCCGAGGCGGCGCGTTTTGACAATTTCAAAGAGATAGCAAATCTTTCGGTCGGAAGTGCGGTCGTGGTTACTGGTGAGTTGCTCGCCACGCCAAACGCGAAGCAGCCATGTGAACTTTCGGCGCGCACAATTGAAATAGAGGGAAGCTGCGATTCCGATTATCCGCTGCAAAAGAAGCGCCATACTCTCGAGTACCTGCGCACTCTTCCGCATTTGCGCGCCCGCACCAACACGTTCGGCGCGGCGTTTCGTGTTCGCAGTGAGGCGGCGTTCGCGTTGCACAAGTTCTTTAACGAGAACGGCTTTGTCTACGTTCATACTCCGCTCATAACGGGGAGCGACTGCGAGGGCGCAGGCACTATGTTTCGCGTCACGACGCTTGATCCCAAAAATCCGCCGCTCACAAAAGACGGCGAAGTGGATTATTCCGAAGATTTCTTCGGCAGGGAGACCAATCTCACCGTGTCCGGACAGCTTGAGGGCGAGACGATGGCGCAGACCTTCGGCAAGATATACACCTTCGGCCCGACTTTCAGAGCCGAAAAATCATACACCCCTCGCCATGCTGCTGAATTTTGGATGATTGAGCCCGAGATGGCGTTCTCCGACCTTGCGGATTATATGGACAACGCCGAGGCAATGCTGAAATCGGTTGTGGGTTATCTGCTTGAAAAATGCCCTGACGAACTTCAGTTCTTCAATGATTTTTATGACAAGGAGCTTCTCGCACGTCTGAGCGCGCTTGTCGACGCGGAATTTGTTCGAGTGAGCTACACACAGGCCGTCGAGCTTTTGACCCCGCACAATGACAGCTTCGATTACAAGGTTGAATGGGGTTGCGATCTTCAGACCGAACACGAGAGATACCTCACCGAGAAAATTTTCAATTGTCCGGTCTTTGTGACAGACTATCCAAAGGACATCAAAGCTTTCTATATGCGCGCAAACGACGACGGCAAAACCGTCGCGGCGGCCGATCTGCTCGTTCCCGGTGTCGGTGAGCTTATCGGAGGAAGTCAGAGAGAAGAGCGCTATGATGTGCTTGTGAAGCGCATTGAGGAAATGGGTCTTGCGCGTGAAGATTATGAATACTATCTTGACCTGCGCCGCTACGGCTCAACAAAACACAGCGGATACGGTCTTGGTTTCGAGAGACTCATCATGTACGTAACTTCAATTGGAAATATCCGCGACGTCCAGATCTATCCCAGGACGGCGGGTGGCTTTTAACTTTAACGGAGGATTTTATGCAAAATCGGTCTTTTCGTGAATTATCGTCCGAGCAGTCGGCAGAACTTTTTGCCAAAACCAAAAAAGAATATGAGGATTATAAAGCGCTGGGGTTGTCTCTGGATATGTCCCGCGGGAAGCCCGCACCTAATCAGCTGGCGCTCTCGAAAGATCTGCTTGCAGACGGCGGAGATTATGATTTCAAAGATTCCGCAGGAATTGATTCCCGTAACTACGGGGAGCCAATGGGTGTCCCGGAAATGCGCGCGATCTTCGCTGATATGCTCGGGGTAAAATCTGAAAATGTCATCGCTGGTGGAAACTCGAGCCTCAACCTTATGTTTGACACCATTTCACGCGCCTATATTCACGGATTGCCGCATTCGGAAAAGCCGTGGTGCAAATACGAGCAAATCAAGTTCCTGTGCCCCTCGCCGGGATATGATCGGCATTTCGCGGTTACCGAGCACTTCGGCGCTAAGCTCATTGCCATCCCCATGCTTGATGACGGCCCCGATATGGATGAGGTGGAGAGACTTGTTGCGTCCGACGACACGGTTAAAGGAATGTGGTGCGTGCCGGTTTACTCTAATCCGACCGGATGTGTGTATTCCGACAAGACAATCGAGCGGATGGCAAAGATGAAATGCGCCGCACCTGATTTCACCATAATGTGGGACAACGCCTACTGTGTCCACACGCTTTACGGAGAGGTTCCCGTCACGGCCGACATTCTGGGAGAGTGCGAGAGAGCGGGCTGTCCCGAGCGTGTGCTTCTTTTCGCGTCAACGAGCAAGATAACCTTTGCGGGTGCAGGTGTTTCCTGCATCGCCGGAAGTACGGGCTCGATTACTGCGATAAAAACATCGATGGCCATTCAAACTATCGGCTTTGACAAGGTCAATCAGCTCATGCACGCGCGCTACTTACAGAATTTCGACGGCGTTGTTCGTCACATGATGCGACATGCCGAGCTGCTGCTGCCTAAGTTTCAAATGGTCGACAGAATACTGAGCGAGCAGTTAGATGGCAGTGAAGTCGCAAGCTGGACCAAACCATCAGGCGGGTATTTTATCAGTCTCTTTGCGGACGGCGGAGCAAAACGAGTAATAACTCTCTGTGCCAATGCCGGGGTCAAACTCACCGGCGCGGGCGCCGCTTATCCGTACGGTATTGACCCTGATGATCGACACATCAGAATCGCTCCGACATATCCGTCGCTCGATGAGCTTGAGAAGGCGTGCGGACTGCTTGCACTGTGCGTAAAGATTGCCGCACTCGAAAAGCTTACAGGTCTGTCTGTTGACTAATCCCGGCGCTTGATATTATAATCAAGGAATTGAAGCAATAAACCCGGAGGACAATAATGAAAACAGTTGTCAGAATTCTGGCGGTCGTCGTTGCGGCGCTCGCTATTGCGCTTTTCGTGTTTGGTTTTTTCGGATATGAAACGCATTACGGCGACATAACAACTACAGTTATCAAATCGGCCGGTCAGATGAACGCGTCGGGCGACTTTTTCAAGACAATGTCTGTCGCATTCAAAGCTAAGGATGACAAAGTGCTCACCAACGAAGAGCTTGACGCCGCCGCAACTTCTTTTGCGCAGCGGCTGTCTTCTTTCGCGGTGGCTGACTACCGCGTTGCGTGTGATTACGGGGACGGCGCCGTTGAGGTTACGATTCCGCAGAGCGAATACTTTTCATCGATTGTCACCTACCTCGCACTCAACAAGAGTTTCGAGGTGCACACCGGAGGTGAAAAGGGAACGGATACGCTCGTTCTGACAGCGGCTGACATTGATAAAGGCGCTGCGAGACTTGAGCAGGGCAGCACGTCGCAGTATTACGTCTTTGAATTGTCGCTGACAAAAGAAGGAAAGGCAAAATATGCTGAAGCGACAGCAAAGCTTGCCCAGGAACGGCAGTCGAGCGGTTCGACGCAGTTCATGTCTTTTTGGTTCGGAGACTCGTTGCTCGAATCGAAGAGCATCAACGCGTCCGACAATTCCGGAAACATATTGTTGAAAAACACATCCTCACTGCAGGCCTCGACAATTGAGGAACTTAACATCGTCCTCAACAGCAGTCCGCTGCCGGCAGATATGAATTACGCGCGGATTTCCGAAGCTCCTGCCCGCATGGGTGAAAAGACGCTGGATGTCGTGTGGATTGCAGCTGTTGCCGTATTTGCGGCTGCGGCCGCGTGGTTTGTGATACGTTATCGTGCGAGCGGGGCGGTCGCAGTGATATGCGCTCTGGGCACCGCTGGCGGCATGATGGCGATAATAACCGGTTTTTATTCTGCGCGACCTGTCAATTTCACATTTGCGACGCTGTTCGCATTCATAGCGGTTATGTTCATCTCGTTTGAAGTGTCTCTGCGCGACTGCACGGCAATAAAAAGTCGCTTTCCTGCAAAATCTGCGATATCGCCCGTCGCGACGGGACAGCACGCAACATTGGGTGCCACAGCGGCGGGTTACGCCTCGATTTTTGCGGTGGCTTGCGTGCTGATACTGTTTTCCAGAAACGGCGGTATGCTGTTCGGGTTGATTTCAGGCTGGTTCGCACAGTTAGGACTTGACACTCTTGACATCTCGGAGTTTGGACTGTTCGGTCACATTCTTCTCTTCGGGACTCTCGTCAGCGTCTGTTTTAATGTCGTCGGTTCGCGGATAATGATGAGCGCGCTCTACGGTTTCAATAGCCTTACAAAACCCGGGATTTATGGGGGTAAGAAATAATGAGCGGTTTTAATTGCATAAAGAACAAAAATGTGTTTTTCGCAATGTCTGCGGTACTGATAATCGTCGGAATCGTCTGCGGGATTATATTTGGATTCGGCGCAGACGGTGAATTCAATGGATATGACCGATATAGTGCGCCGCTTGCCAAGGATTTTGATATTTCCGATGCAGATAAGATTAAATTGATTGAAACGTTGAATGCCACGCTGCCGGACGGCGGGTCTGCTGAAATTGTTACCGACTACAAAAGCGGTGTTTATCAGATTGTCCTCACGGGAATATCTCCCTTTGAACCCGACACCGCCGCGATCAAAAATATTCTTGCGAAAGATTTTCCCGAGATGGAAATGGGTGAATTTTCCACGTTCAAAACCGCTCCAAGCAAAAACCTCTTCTCTTTGCTCTTTGTTGCGGGCGGATTTGTTTTGGTGTTACTTGTTGTGTGGCTGGTCGCGATGATATCGGTAGGGTTTTCCGATTCTTTCGCAGTGCTGATTGCTGCGGCACACGACATCTTGCTTGTGGTCGCATTTTGTGTTTTTATGCGCGTCGGTGACTTGAAAATTCTGATCGGATGCGGTCTTCTTGCCGCAGTGCTTTCGCTCTACTTTAACACCGCAAAGCTGACTGTAATAACCGCTGCGTTTCAGCGCAACACAAAAAATCCCGAGGCATCTGTAATCGCGGCTTCAAGAGAGCTTTTTGAGAGAACAGTGTCCTTCGTGGCGTTTGCGGCGCTACTTGCCGTCGGCGTTGCAATTGCGTCGCTCGCGCTCGGCGAAACCGCATTGATTCCCGTCGCGGTCGCTTGTTTTGTGGCGCTGTGCGCTGGCGCATACTCCAGCGGATGCATTACCCCAAACCTTTGGATGCAAAGGAGAAAATAACAGCGGGAGGTCACTGTTATGAAATGTCCGTATTGCAGTTATTTCGATACCAAAGTGAACGACTCTCGTCCCACTGATGACGACACAAAAATTCGTCGCAGGAGGGAATGCCTCAAATGCGGAAAACGTTTCACAACCTATGAAATGGTTGAAAGCGCGCCTATTATGGTTGTCAAAAAGGACGGTTCACGTGAGCTTTTCGATCGCTCAAAACTGCTGATCGGCCTCACAAAGGCCTGTGAGAAACGCCCGATTTCAGCAGAAACCATCGATTGTGCGGTTGACAACATCGAGCAAACCATAATAAACCTCATGGAACGCGAAGTCGTGTCTTCTCAGATAGGCGCACTTGCGATGGACGAGCTGAAGAAAATCGATGACGTCGCTTATGTGCGTTTCGCTTCGGTATATCGCGAATTCAAGGATCTCAGCACTTTCATGAACGAACTCAAATCTATTCTTGTAGCCAAAGATTAACTGAGTTTGAACATGACGTCGCGCGCCTCGCGCATAAGCTCGAGAGTCAGCTTCACATTTGAATTAAAATCGGTTGCAGTCTCGCTATCAAGATAGCTTTCGAGAGTTGAACCTGCTTCCGCAATATCATAAACGAGCTCTCTGCGCACAAAAAGCGAAAGAGCATGTTCATTTCGCTCGAAGATGTTATCAAACTCTTCGAGCGATTTTTTTGCGCTCTCGGAATCTCCTGTGATTGCGGCGGAATAGGCAGCTGAGAGCGAAATCTCCATTTTCCCAAATACGTCGTCAATATAAATCAGACACGCGACATTCAGCACAAGAACGGCTATGAGGAATATCGCAGCTATCAGAGGTCTTTTCATTTTTTCTCCCTTTTGATAACAGTCAGAGTACCGTTACATGAACACTGCGCTAGGGCAACGTCTGCAATATCCGTGTGCCCCTCACGAAGTCTCGCCTTGAGCCAATCTTCGTCATGACCGCAAAGCTTTAAATTTTCAGATTTACATTCACCGTCCGTCACAACTGCGAGTGGTGGCATTTGATTAAGGCACACATTTAGAGTTCCGTTTGTTTCAACAACAGCGTAAGAAACATCGTTGATGTCGTAGACATCTTTATTCCGCAGAGCCTCAAGCAAATCATCAATTCCGAAGCGCAGGTTTCGGAGCATTTTCTGATTGATCGTGCCGTCACTGACAACCGCTTTAGGACTGCCCGAAACGAGGCGTGAGAACCCCGAGGACGACAGCTCAGCGCTTGTCATGAAAACCTCAAATGCGACGATCATCAAAATCGGCACGACGGAGGTTAGCAGCGGGAGGTCGGTTTCCTCAATTGGAAGCGAAGCGAGGTTTGATATCAAGATTGTGGTGACGAGCTCGTTGGGCGCAAGCTCTCCCAGCTGACGCTTGCCCATTATGCGAAACACGATCACGATGAGCGCATAGACGATTATCGTTCTAATGGTCACATTAAGCATGAAATCACTCCGTAACGCAAATTTGTTCTTAGTGTGCTCGCCGATAATATTTTTATGCGATTTGGCGCACACTACTTCGGGTGATGAAATGAAAAAAACACAAAGCATGGTAGGAATGGCACTGAAAAAAAGCCTTGCGGACAACCTTCGCATAATAGAGGAGCTAAGTGGTTCTGATGACATCGTAAGCTCTCCGCTCAAGGTTGGAAACTTTGCGGCGATGGCGTTGTGGTGCGACAGCATGATCAATCGCTCGCAAACATGGGAACAGGTTTTCAAGCCGCTGTATGCGCTTAAAAGCAAGCCTTTTGAGAGCTCCGAAAAACTTGTTGGACGACTGTGCAAAGATGGAGGGGTGCTTGCTGAGGCGGGGGAAGTGTGCTGTTTTGATCAGTTTTTTGAACTTATTATGTCAGGCTTCGCTGTGGTGATAGTCGATGGCAGCGCCGTCGCCGTTTCAATCGCAGCACAGGGATTTGCCTTTCGCGCGATAACGGAAAGCTATACCGAGGAAAATGTCCGCTCCTCACGTGAGGGCTTTGCCGAGCCGCTTCATATAAACATGACCCTCATTCGGCGCCGAATCAAGAGCAGTCTGCTTGTGTTTGAGACGATGCACGTTGGAAGCGTGAGCAACACTGAAATTGCACTCGTATATCTGAAAGACAGGGTATCCGAAAAGCTGCTGTGCGGAATTCGCAAGAGACTGAGTGAGATAGACATTGAGCTTGTACTCGAGAGTGGATTTATCCAGCCGTTTTTGAGCGGAGAGTCCCGTTCTCTTTTTGCGGGAACCGGACACACCGAGCGCCCCGATTCACTGTGCGGAAAACTGCTTGAGGGCCGTGTTGGAATCATTGTAGACGGAACGCCCTTTGCACTGATTGTCCCGTATTTATTTACCGAAAACTTTCAGAGCTTTGACGACTACACCAACAAGCCATATTACGTCAGCTTCATGCGCATACTGAAATATCTCGCGTTCTTCGTTTCGATTTTTTTGCCTGCAGCCTATGTCGCTTCGGTGAACTTCAATCCCGAAATCATACCTCTCAAGTTGCTTTACAACGTCGCTACAGCAGAACAGAACACCCCGCTTCCACTGATGTTCGAGGCGCTTTTCATTCATTTGGTGTATGAAATTGTGAGGGAGGCGGGGCTGCGATTGCCACGTCCTGTCGGACATGCTGTGAGCCTTATCGGAGCGCTCGTTGTCGGCGAGGCCGCGGTCAGCGCCGGAATACTCGGATCTCCGATGGTAATGTGTGTCGCGCTGACTGCCATAAGTTCATTTACGATCCCGCTGCTTTATGAACCTATCACGATTCTGCGGTTTTGTTTTATTTTGATTGCAGGCACACTCGGCCCCATAGGAATAGCACTGGGTTTCTGTGCGATGCTCATCGGGATATGCTCGATAAAAACCTATGGCATTCCTTACACCGCTCCGATAAGTCCCTATTCCTCAGCGCTGCTGCGCGACGGTCTGCTTCGCAGAGGGTGGCGCTCGCTTTCACGACACACAACACTGCTGACACAACTCAATGGTGCCGATCGCAAAAAGGATGGGGATAATGGACGAGCGTAGAATAAGCACAAGACAGCTCTTTTCGGTTATGCTCACAAGCCGTGCGTTCGGACTGCTTGTGACTCGGGAGGGCGCGGGTAATGAGGCGACAGCGACGCAAACAGCAATCTGTGCAATGCTTGCGCTCACGCTGTTTGCACTAATGTTTTTCGCATACAAAGCGCTCAACCACAGCGGTGGGATTTGCGCGCACGGCGGCATTGTACGCTCATTGTGTGCTGCATTTCTGATGCTCGCCGCAGCGTGTTCTCTCACGTCTTTCTCAACATTTGTACGCGCTGTTTCCGACGTGCGCAACGTGTCTCAGGCAGGGCTGTGCGCGCTGATTGTGATTGTCGCAACCTATGCGGCGTTCAAGGGCGTCGAGTGCATTGGCCGCGTGTCATTCATCTCCCTCTGGGTCATAGCAGCACTCGGTGTGTTTGCTCTTGCGGCTAACGTGCGCCTTGCGGGAGCAGAACAGCTCGTGACAGCACCAAAATTGCTTGATGATGCGTTTGTGCGCTGTTTTCTAGGAATGATTATCTGCCCTGAAGCTGTTCTTTATATTGCAATAAATTCGCGCGTCTCAAAAAAATATCAAAAAAAATTCATTCCCCTGGCGTTCTTTGCGACACAGGTGGCTCTCTATGCGATTTTTGCGCTTTTGGAAGAAGGCGTCTTTGGCGTTCTTAGATTTCATCTTCCATATCCGCTGCTTTCTCTCGCATCGGTTGCGGAATTTGCGGTTTTTCGTCGGCTGGACGCACTGTTCGTGAGCGGGTGGATAATTCTCACCGTTCTACGAGTGGCGGCGTTTATCTGCGGCGCTCTTGAACTTACAAACAAAAGCTCTCGTTCCCGTCCCGCTTATATTGGAACAATATGCGCCGCGGTTTTTGCGTGCGCGGGGATTATGCTGCTGATGGGAGCAGCCGCAACCAACACACTATATAAAATGCTGGCGCTGATATTCGCGGCAATAATTGTACTTGTCGGGGTGCAGAGCATCATGAAAAACAGAGAGAAGGGACATGTATTTAATGAAGATTATCAAAGCGATGCGGCAGAGTGCGGTGAGGCTTAGCTGTCTGGCAGCTGTTTTGATTTCGATGCTTGTGCTGAGCGGATGCACGCGCGGCGCGACAGAGCTTTCCGACCGACTCATGGTCGGAGCGCTGTCGGTTGATTTTCATGATGGTGAGTACCGTGTCAGCGCCGCATGTCTTAATCCCCGTGCAGGCTCAGGCAATGGGGACGATGTCGAGCTGCAATTTATCGATGTGCGCTCAAAAAGCCTCGCCGAGTCCTTTGAGCAGTTGAATGAGCAATCCTCACAGCAGCTGTTCTTCGGCCATACCGTAGCTGTGTTGCTCGGAGACACAGCTGTGCGTGAAAAACTGGATGACATTTTGGATTATTGCGTTAAAAACACCCATATACGGTTGGGGATCAGCATTTTTGCATGTGACAGCGACGCAGAAGCGCTGCTGAGGATTAACACCGTTTACAGGGCAGAATCAGTCGGCGCACTGCAGGTTGTAATCGAAAATGGGTTTGAAAGCAAGAGACGCGCCGTCTCTCTGTTTGAGTTATCCAGAACACTTTATAACGGCGGCGCAAGTGGAAACATCCCCCTTATCTGCGAGAGAGATGCCGAAGTGACCGGCAAGGGTGGGCAGGAAACCAAGGAACTTTATATCGCTGGGAGAATATCGATAGCAAACGGAATTCCCTCATCGCAAAAGAACGGCGGTGAAAAACTCAATTCTGATTGAACGCAGAGCGCGATTAAGATATAATAAATAACAAGATGAATATGCTATAATACAATAAAACAATTTTGGAGGAGGGCGACGTGCAAACCTATTCGGTAACACTCGATGCGGTCATTAGCGAACTGCATCTGACACCTGTCTTTCTGCCCGCGCCCGCCGAGGAACTTCACGTGCAAACAGCAGAGCTGAATCGGCCGTCTTTGCTGCTCGCGGGATACACTCAATATTTTGACAACCGCCGTATCCAGGTGTGCGGCAAGGTTGAGATGTCTTATCTTGCAACGCTTGACGAGGAACACCGCAACGCGGCAATTGATCTTCTGTTTTCCTACAGTCCGCCCGCAATTGTCGTTACGCGCGGCCTCACAATCTACGATGAGATGCTCGTGTGCGCGAAGCGCCACTTGGTTCCTGTACTCTCTTCTTCCGAATCGACGTCCAACTTTATGTCGGCGGCGATTTCTTACTTAAATGTCGCGCTTGCGCCGCGCATAACACGGCACGGGGTTTTTGTCGAGGTATACGGTGAGGGCATACTCATTCTCGGAGAGAGCGGCGTCGGAAAGAGCGAGACCGCTATCGAATTGTTAAAACGTGGACACCGCCTCATTGCCGACGATGCCGTTGAACTGCGCAGAGTGTCCAACAAATCGATAATCGGCAGTTCTCCGGACAACATCCGACATTTTATCGAACTGCGCGGTGTCGGAATAATAAACGTGCGCCGTATCTTCGGAATGGGAGCTGTCAAGATGACCGAGAAAGTTGACATGGTCATCCAGCTCGTACAGTGGGAACAGGGCTCGACATACAGCAACATTGAAACCGAGGACATAATGACAAGCATCCTCGATGTCGAGATCCCAATAATCACAATACCCGTAAAATCCGGACGCAATCTCGCAATTATAATTGAGGTTGCTGCGATGAACAACCGCCAGAAAAACATGGGCTACAACGCAGCGCGAGAGCTGCTTGAACAGCTCGGTATGAGTGAAGAGGGCATTGATGATTGATTCAATTGCACAAACTCTCGAAAACCTGCGTGCTGATGCGGAAATTCTTTTTGACGAGCCGCTCGCGCCCTACACCGGATTTCACACAGGAGGAAACGCGAGATATCTGCTTTTTCCGAGCAGCCGAAACGGGCTTGTTCGCTGTTTGTGCGCACTTGCAACTGTCGGAGAGAGATGCTTTTTGCTCGGAAACGGCTCCAATGTTCTCGCACTTGATGCGGGGTTCGACGGATGTGTTTTAATCACAACCCGCGCGCTCACACAGATGGTCTTCAACGGTGATGAGGTTCGCTGTGAGGCGGGAGTTTCGCTCGCACAGCTCTGTCGTGAGTGTGCGAAGCGCGGACTGGCGGGTCTTGAGTTTGCCTATGGGATCCCCGGCACTGTCGGCGGAGCTGTTTATATGAATGCTGGAGCTTACGGCGGCGAAATAAAGGACGTCGTTCAGTCGGTTAGTATACTGTTGAAAAATGGCGAAACAACTGTTTACAATAATGTCGAAATGGAATTCGGATACCGTATCAGCCGCGCTCAGCGAGAGGGGGACGCCATTCTTGACGCGACGTTCAAGCTGTCTTTCGCGAGTGAAGCGGACATAACCGGCAAGATGGATGAACTTATGGCTCGGCGAAAAGACAAGCAGCCTCTCGAATTTCCAAGCTGCGGCAGCACTTTTAAGCGCCCTGTCGGCGCATTTGCCGGCAAGTTAATTGACGAATGCGGACTTCGGGGTTTTAGGCTGGGTGGCGCTCAAATCAGTGAACAGCACTGCGGATTTGTGATAAACTCCGGCGGCGCAACATCAGACGACATATTGAATCTCGTTGACCATGTGCGAGCAGAGGTTCGCGCAAAAACAGGATATGAGCTCGAATGTGAGATAAGAATACTTCAATAAACGGGGGACACGCACACAATGGAGGTCGTGATAATAACGGGACTTTCGGGGGCGGGCAAAAGCCAGGCCGCCAACGCACTCGAGGATATCGGTTATTTTTGTATTGACAATATGCCCCCGACACTAATTCCGCGTTTTGCGGAGATGTCTCTTCAAATCAACAAATACAACAATGTTGCAATTGTCACCGATGTGAGAACAGGGGAGTTTTTCAGCGGATTTTTCGACGCTGTCGACGAGCTGAGAAAGATACACGTCAAATGCAAGATCCTGTTTCTGGATGCCGACGATGACGTTCTTGAAAGGCGATATCGTGCTACCAGACGCAAGCACCCGCTCGCAACGAGTGACAAGACATCTCTTGCACAGGCCATAGCCGACGAGCGCGTGATGCTCCGACCCGTCAGCGATATCTCAGACTATCGAATCGACACAAGCCTGCTCTCGATGCCACAGCTCAAGGAGCAGATTTTGTCAATCTTTATGAGCAATTCCAACAACTCGATGCTTGTGCGCTGCCTGTCTTTCGGATACAAATACGGTGTGCCCACAGAGTCCGATTTGATGCTTGATGTCCGTTGCCTGCCAAACCCGTTCTATGTGGACGAGCTCAAAGAGAAAAACGGGATGGATTCTGCCGTTCACGATTATGTTTACAGCAACGGTGAGGCCGCAGAGCTGATACAGCGTTTTTTCAACTTGATTGATTATCTTCTTCCGTTATATAAAGAAGAGGGCAAGAGCCAGCTTGTTATCGGAATCGGATGCACGGGCGGCAAGCACCGCTCTGTTGCCATTGCCGAGGATCTGAGCGCACACATCTCTCGGCTCGGTTTTGATTGTCGCACCATACACCGCGACGTCAACAAATTGATGTAGGGAGCGCAAACAAATGACGTTCTGTGCTTGTTGCAAACAGGATATTGTCGAAAATACACCCGAGAGCGCTTGCTGTCAAAACTCAAGGCTTTACGGTATGCTGCTGTTTTCACGTTCATTTTCCAAGGATAAGATACTGTGCTCAAGCGAGCATGAATTCGTCGCGGATCACTTCGCATATCTTCTGAATGAGCTCGGAGTCAGTCGCGACAAGATCATCAGAGGAAAAAGCACACGGGAATATTCTGTTTCGGTGCGTGATCGAGATACAATAGACCGCATTTTTGCGGATTTCGGATATACAGGCGACGAGCCAAGCGTTAGGCTAAGCGATGAAAATTTCAGTTGCGCCGGCTGTGCTGCCGCGTTTGTATCCGGTGCGTTTCTTGTGTGCGGTTCGGTAACGCGCCCCTCAAGCGGATATCATCTTGAGTTCACATCTCACAAGAAAAATCTCTGCGACGATTTTGTAGCTCTGCTTGAAAGCGGCGACTTTGCACCCAAGCGCACCGCGCGCGGGTATCTGAAGATTCTGTATTTCAAAAACAGCACTTCCATTGAAGACATTCTGACATACATAGGCGCCATGAACAGCTCTCTTGAACTCATGAACGAAAAGATATACAAAGACATTGTTAATTCTGTCAACCGGCGCACCAATTGCGAGAGCGCAAATATAGATAAGATGGTGAACTCCGCGATGCGCGATATCGAATGTATCAAAAAGCTAAATGAATGCGGAGATTCTCGTGTGCTGGGCGACGAACTTCGCGAGCTTGCTCGTCTGCGCGTTGAAAACCCCGAACTCTCGATGCTCGAGCTCGGTGCGCTGACCGAGCCACCGCTCACAAAATCCGGTGTGAGCCACCGATTGCGCAAAATACGCAAGATAGCCGAAATGGCTGAGGAAGCATAGAAAATGGAAATCGCCCCACAGGAATTTGTTCATCTTCACTTGCACACAGAATACAGTCTGCTCGACGGTGCGTGTCGCATTGAGCGGCTGATCTCTCACATAAAAAGCATAGGGCAAACCTCGGTCGCAATTACCGACCATGGGGTGATGTTTGGTTGCGTGGATTTTTATAAGGCGGCCAAGAAACAGGGAATAAAGCCCATCATCGGATGTGAAGCTTATGTTGCTCCACGCACAAGGCACGATAAGACCCACGGATATGACACATCTCCATATCATCTTGTGCTGCTGTGCAAAAATGATACCGGCTATCGCAATCTGGCAAAATTAGTGAGCTATGCCAACACCGAGGGCTTTTACGTGAAGCCGCGTATAGACCGCGAGCTCATCGAGCGCTATCACGAGGGGCTTATCTGTCTGTCTGCCTGTCTTGCGGGAGAGATACCACAGGCTCTCATTGCCGGGGACTATGAGCGCGCGCGCGAGGTCGCAACATGGTATAAAGAAATTTTTGCAGATGACTACTACATTGAGCTGCAAGATCATGGCATTGAAGAACAAATTCGGATTTTGCCCGATCTCATACGGCTCGCGCGAGAGCTTAATATCCCGCTTGTTGCCACTAATGACTGTCACTATGTTGAAAAGTCTGACAGCATGATGCAGCACGCGCTCATCTGCGTGCAGACCAACAAGACATTCGATGATAAAGACGTGCTCGAATTTAAAACCGACAATTTCTATGTGAGATCGACGCAGGAGATGGCGGACTTGTTTGCCGCAGTGCCCGAGGCCGTGACCAACACCGCTAAAGTTGCCGAAAAATGCAACTATGACTTTGTTTTCGGAGACACAAAACTGCCTTATTTTAAAACCCCCGACGGCAGTGACAATGAAGATTTTTTTGAAAATCTCTGCCGAGATGGACTTGCAAAGCACTACGGTGAAACTCCCGACGCAGAGATTGAAAAGCGCCTGGATTACGAGCTGTCGGTAATTAAAAAGATGGGGTACACGGACTATTTCCTCATTGTCTGGGATTTTATCTATTATGCCAAAAGTCACGACATTCCGGTGGGACCCGGCCGAGGCTCGGGAGCGGGAAGTCTTTGCGCTTACTGCATGGGGATAACGGGCGTCGATCCCATAAAGTACAATCTGCTGTTTGAGCGCTTTCTCAATCCCGAACGGGTGAGTATGCCGGATTTTGATATAGATTTCTGCTATGAACGACGTCCTGAAGTCCTGGAGTACGTCGTCAACAAATACGGTGCAGACCACGTTGCGCAGATAATTACGTTCGGCACGATGGCGGCACGTGCTGCGATTCGGGATATCGGCCGAGTGTTGGGACTGCCATATTCTCAGGTTGACATGATTGCAAAACTCATTCCGCAGGAGATTGGAATCACGATTGAAAAAGCGCTCGAACGCAGCGCGGATTTTAAAGCGGTTTACGATTCTGACCCGCAGGCAAAGCGGCTCATTGACCTCTCGATGAAAGTAGAGGGAATGCCGCGACATGCCTCAACACACGCCGCGGGCGTTGTGATAACGCGCGACAAAGTGAGTGACTATGTTCCGCTTCAAAAGAACGACGAGCAGACAGTGACGCAGTATCCTATGACGACGCTCGAAGAGCTGGGTCTTCTCAAGATGGATTTTCTCGGATTGCGTACACTGACGGTCATCAGCGATTGCGAGCGAGAAATAAGAAAGACTTCACCGGAGTTTTCCATTGAAGCTATTGCCGATGATGATGCGGAAACATACAAAATGTTGGCCGATGGCAGAACTTCAGGCGTGTTCCAATATGAGAGCGGCGGAATGCGTCAGGTTCTGATAGGCCTGCGCCCTTATAATCTTGAGGATCTGATAGCCGTCATATCGCTATATCGTCCGGGACCGATGGACTCTATACCTATATACATTGAAAATAGGCATCATCCGGAAAAGATAAAGTATGCGCATCCATCGCTTGAACCAATTCTCGGCGTCACTAACGGATGCATTGTCTATCAGGAACAGGTGATGCAGATTTTCCGCGAGCTTGCAGGGTTCAGCTACGGACAGGCTGACCTTGTGCGCAGAGCCATGTCCAAAAAGAAGCACGACGTGATGGAGCAGGAGGGTAAAATTTTCATTTATGGCTCAAGTGAGCCGGGTAAAGAATGCGACGGCTGCCTAAAGCGCGGAATTCCGGAGCGAGTGGCAAAGGAGATTTATGGCGACATGGCGGCATTCGCGTCATACGCTTTTAACAAGTCTCACGCGGCGGCATATGCTGTCGTGTCCTACAGAACCGCTTACTTGAAATGCCACTATCCTGTTGAGTACATGGCGGCGCTGCTCACAAGCGTTCTGGACAACACCGACAAAGTTATTGAATATATCTCCGAATGCCGCTCGATTGGAATTGAAGTCCTGCCACCAGATGTAAACGTCAGTGGGCTGGGATTCACCGTCGATAAGGACTCCATTCGATTTGGACTGCTTGCAATCAAAAGTGTCGGCCGCAATCTGATTGGCTCAATACTCCGTGAACGTGAGAGCGGCGGAGCGTTTCGCTCATTTTTGGGTTTCTGTGAGAGAATGCGCACTTTCGATCTCAATAAACGAGCGCTCGAATCTTTGATTAAATGTGGTTCTTTTGACAGCTTCGGAGTTAATCGCCGCAGCATGGTGATGGGAATGGACGGTGTCCTCAAGGATCTCGACGACGACAGCCGCCGCAATGTGGTCGGACAGATAAGCCTGTTCGGCGCGGTCGGGGAGGAGGATGACGGAGCCAAAGAGGCGGTTCTTCCCGCAGTTGAGGAATATGACAAACAGGAGCGGCTTCGCTTTGAAAAGGAACTCACAGGGCTTTATCTCTCAAGCCATCCACTGCTTGAATATGATGAGTTTCGAAAAAAACACAATCTCAACGAGATAAAGAATTATCTCTCGGAAGACAGCCCCGCCGCCGATGGAACTCTCGCGTCATTGCTTGTGGCAGTGTCATCAGTGCGAATCAAAATCACCAAAAGCAACGAGACGATGGCTTTTGTGACGATTGAAGATATGAGCGGAATGGCAGAGATGATTGTGTTTCCAAAAACACTGGCAGCGCACACAAGGTTGCTTAAAGAAAACAATATCATAATGGTTAAGGGTCGCGTATCAATTAAAGAGGACGACAACGCAAAGCTCGTCTGTGAGGATATTTGCGAGACAGCCGAATACGAAAAAAACGGATTTGGCGAGAGTTATGAGTGGCGAAAACGGCAGACTTTTGAGAACAGGGTACCCGCAGCGCAGGAGGTTTCACGAGAAAATAGCTGTCAAGTTAAAAGACTTTACATCAAGTTTTCCGACGAAAATGATGCAAGAATAGACCGAGCCAACGGAATACTCGGCATATTCGGCGGAGAGACACCTACCTATTATTACTACGAAGACAGCGCAACGCTGGCGATAGCCCCTCAAAAATTGTGGGCCAACCCGTGCGACAGATTGATGGAGGAGCTAATTGCGCTCGTCGGGGAAAGTTGTGTCGTACTTAAAGCCGCGCCGACTGATAAGAGCAAACCATCGGATACAATTTAAGAACTGCCGGGTCAGGTGAGATCAAACAGTTAAATACGACTCAAAATATCGAAATATGCGCCTTGCAAAGCAGATTGTGTTGTTATATAATCAACGACTGTGAATTCATAAGGGGGAGAAATTTATGGCAGAACAAAACAAGAAAAAAACGATTGGAATACTCACAAGCGGAGGAGACGCACCCGGAATGAACGCTGTTATCCGCGCTGTTGCGCGCGCCGCGATATTTCGCGGGATGAGGGTTGTCGGAGTTCGCAGGGGATATAACGGACTTATAACCGGAGATATTTTCGAGATGAATATTCGTTCGGTTTCAGAGATAATCCACCGAGGCGGAACTGTGCTTTATACCGATCGCTGCCTTGAGTTTCAAACCCCCGAGGGGGTGGCAACCGCCGTTGCGACCTGCAAAGAACACGGCATCGAAGGACTGGTCACTGTCGGAGGTGACGGGACGTTTCGCGGCGCAAGGGATATTTGCAGCTCTGGCATCTCGTGCATTGGAATACCTGCAACAATTGACAACGACATCGCGTGTTCCGATTACACTATCGGCTTTGACACAGCGCTCAACACCGCAACCGAGATGGTCGACAAGCTGCGTGACACGACACAATCGCACAACCGTTGTTCGGTTGTCGAGGTGATGGGACATCGAAGCGGATATCTTGCAATCAATACCGGTGTCGCTTGCGGTGCACTTACCATAATAGTCCCTGAGCTTGAGTATGATTTCGAGCGCGATGTGATTGAAAGAATGATTCACACGCAGCGAACGGGTAAACGCCATTTCATTATTGTCATGGCAGAAGGCTGCGGCAGCGCCTATGAGCTTGCAAAAAAAATTGAGGAACGCACCGGAATTGTAACGCGCGCGACCATTCTCGGCCACGTTCAGCGCGGCGGCACGCCTACCAACCGCGACCGCGTAATGGCAAGCCGCATGGGGTTCCATGCCGTCGAACTGCTCGAGCAGGGCATTGGAAACAGGGTTGTCGCTTATAAGCACGGTGAAATAACCGACTTTGACATAACTGATGCCCTTGAAATGAAGAAGGCTATCGATCTCAAGTTGCTGCGCATGTCCGAGATGATATCCATCTAAGCCGAGAAAATATCACAGTTGCGCCTGTGAGTGCGCACGTTGTATTTTGTGAAGATTTAATCAAAAAGCCTCCTGACGGAAGGCTTTTTTGCACCATTTGAGTGGTGATAATGAACATTGTCATTTATGCAGAACATTGTATCGCTGTCCCGAATATAGTTATACGAGGCGGTGGTTTCATATCAGAGGCGGTATAAGCAGGAAAAAGCTAAGACGCAGTTGCGTTGCAGTGACTATTGTCATTGGAACAATAGTGCTCGCGACGCTTATTTCAAATAACCTTAAACCTGTTATCAAAACAGTGTGTTCCAACCAAGCGAGGATACTTTGCACGTCAACAATAAATCAGGCAGTCGTGGATGAGATTGCTTCTCTCAACATAAAATACTCAGAGCTTGTGAGCCTTTCTCGCGATACAAGCGGGCAAATTACTGCCATTGAGACCAATGCAATAGAGGTGAACAAGCTCAAAGCCGAACTGACAGACGCCGTTAACGAGCGTTTGAAGCTGCTTCCGCAGCAGAACGTCAACATTCCTCTGGGAACACTGACAGGATTGGAGCTGCTTTCCGGCCGCGGACCTCGTGTTCGACTCAAGATGATTCCATCATCATATGTTGAAAGCTCGGTTGCAAACAAATTTGATTCTGCTGGAATAAATCAGACACGCCATCAGGTTATGCTGGAATTCAGCGTTAGCATGACTGCCATTTTAGCACCATATTCTTCTGCTGTTGTCGTAAACACCAATGTTTGCATCGCAGAGACGATTATCATAGGTGCGGTACCAGAGATGTTTGCTGATTTTTGACAGATTACTTGAAATGAAAGCGCGTTGTGCTGACGATGATGTCGCTGCGCACCGCAAAATTTGCATATTGAAACAAGACCGCAGACATTCAAAGTCTTTTAAACCGGTTTTATAGAGGAAAACGAATGAGGTAAATGCATCGATGTTCACCTGCCTTTTAAGGACATCGGTGTTTTTTGCTACACCTCGCAACTGAATACGCAACTGAATGGTGGAGTTGTGTCTTGTCGTCATCCCATCAGGCGGATTTTAACTGTTTGCTTGAAAAACAAGCAGTTTCGCGGTTGCACTGCAGCGGTGTGAAAACAGACAAACGGGCGAATTGTGTAGCTGTCTCGAAACCGTTCACAAGAATCCAATCATGACTGTTGTCGCCAATACAAGCGGTGCCATAAGGCCCAGACGTCGCACGTGTCAGCGTCCGCAATGTATTGCAATTTTGGAAGTCGGCATATTTGAGAATGTAAATGGGAGGTTACGATCAGCAATAGACAATAAAAACAAGCGGGACTTTGTGCTTAAATCCTCCCTTAAAAAGGGCATGGCAGCAAGGTTGCTCATTGTGCCGCAAGGGTTTATAATGTCACAGGGTAATTTCAACTGACATTCACAAGGTTGAAAATCTTGAGGTGAAAAATGCTGTTAAATCTCTTCTGGACATTCTTAAAGATAGGTGGACTCACTTTTGGCGGCGGCTACGCAATGCTGCCAATGTTGCAGCGCGAAGTTGTCGACAGCAAGGGGTGGGCAACAACCGATGAGCTGATGGACTACTATGCGATTGGGCAGTGTACTCCGGGAATCATCGCGGTCAACAGCGCAACTTTTGTCGGTTACAAGCAACGTGGGATTTTGGGTGGGATTTGCGCGACGCTGGGCGTTGTGTTTCCGTCTCTCGTGATAATCTCAGTTATAGCCGCTGTGCTGCAAAACTTTGCGGATATACCGGAGGTTGGCTATGCTTTTGCAGGCATTCGCGTCTGCGTTTGTGTGCTCATCTTTAATGCGGTGATCAAGCTTTCCCAAAAATCGCTGATCGATGTGCCGACAATCTGTGTTTTTGCAGCGGTATTTGCGCTCTCTGCCTTTACCACAGTGTCCCCTGTGGTTTTAGTTTTGTGCTCTGGATTGTGTGGCGTTGTGATTCAGACGTTGCGTCAACGTTCAGAGGGAGGCGCAAAATGATCTATCTTCGTTTGTTTTACGAATTCTTTTTTGCGGGTCTTTTCTCCATTGGCGGTGGACTTGCGACGCTTCCGTTTCTCTACAATATCTCAGACAAGACGGGCTGGTTTACACACGCAGAACTTGTCAACATGATTGCGGTCTCGGAATCCACTCCGGGGCCTATTGGCGTTAACATGGCAACATATGTCGGCTTCAACACGGCGGGCATTGTGGGTGCTATATGTGCGACTTTGGGGCTTATCGCGCCATCGATAATAGTAATAATAATCATTGCGGGATTTCTCAAAAAATTTCGCGACAACTTTTATGTCAACGCTGCTTTTTATGGCCTGCGCCCTGCTTCAACGGCGCTTATCGGTGCGGCAGGTTTTAGCGTTGCGTTGATTACCTTTGTGAAGCAAAGTCTCATTGGAACCGGTGCTGCAACTTCGCAGATAGTAAATTTAAAAGCTGTTCTGCTTGCAGTGCCGTTGCTGATTATGACCAATATAAATCCGACAAAAAAACTTCACCCGGTGTTCTTTATTGCGTTTTCCGCGGCGGTCGGAATCATTTTTAAATTCACATAGCACTTCTTCGCCTCGGTGCGTTATAGTTTATCACCATTCCTCATAAAGATTTATGAGGTGGTGCAACTATTATGAAAAAAAACTATGCCGGATTTTTAATGCTTGTCGCATGTGGCGCTGTTGCAGCAGCGCTCTGTGCGCTGCTCGTCGCGTCATTCAGCGCACACGTCAAGCTTGTTTCAGGGTTTTCACCGGAGCAGGGAACAGTTGTGGTCATTGACGCGGGGCACGGGGACTTTGACCCGGGAGCTGTGTCCAAATCGGGGATTGAAGAAAAGGTCATCAATCTCTCAATCGCGCTCAAGCTGCGCGATATTTTTGTTGCAAATGGCTACACTGTCGCGATGACTCGCACAGAAGACCAAACGCTTGCGTTCAACGGCCCCAGCACTTCCAAAAACGCAAAGACCTCCGATACACATAACCGCGCGAGCTTCGCCGACTCGTTCGCCGACAGCGTCATGATAAGCGTTCACCAAAATGCATTTCCTGATCGCTCGCAGCACGGAACCCAGATTTTTCATGGAGTTAAAAATGAGCAGCGCAGCGTGCAGCTTGCAAAGGCAATTATGGGACATGTCAAAAGCAAACTCCAGACAGAAAATCCGCGAGAAATCAAAAAGGGCACCGATCGAATATACATTCTGATGCATACCCAGGCGCCGATTGTTCTGGTAGAATGTGGATTCATGACAAATTCCGCTGAACTTGAACGGCTTTTGGATGAGGAATATCAGAAGAAAATCGCTTACTGTATCTATCTCGGCTATTGTGATTATTTGAAATGCACCTAAAATCTTTTTAGCATCCCAATGAAATAACTCATGGCAAAGTAGTGTGCAGGTTTGTCATCAGCACAAGTTATCGCATAACAGCAATCGAATAAGCACGAAGCACCTGACTATCCTTCTCCGCGTAACACAATTTTTTGACAACCGCACTCAATGTTCAATTTAACTGACGGCGATTGCCTTATGCGTAAATCCCAAATCTTCTGAAAATTCACATTGAACGGGGAACATAAAAATGGCTGGTTTGAAAAGCGTGTATATCTGCACAAACTGCGGAGCGAGTTCTAACAAATGGCTGGGGAAATGTCCGAACTGCGGTGAATGGAATTCTTTTGTTGAAGAGATAGTTGAAAAGCAAAACCAATCCTCACGCTCAAAGAGCGAAGGCATTGTAAAAAAGGTTTCGACACAAAGGCTTGACGAAATATCAACGGATGCTCAAACACGTTACACCACGGGAATAGGGGAGCTCGACCGCGTGCTGGGAGGAGGTATTGTCGGCGGATCTGTTGTGCTTTTGGGCGGAGAACCCGGAGCCGGAAAATCGACACTGTTGCTTCAGATGTGTGGGCATATGTGTGACTTTGCAAGAATTCTCTATGTCACCGGGGAAGAATCCGCGCATCAGATAAAGCTGCGGGCTTCGCGGCTTAACGTCGATTCTTCCAACATAAGCATAGCCACTGAAACTGACGTTTTTTCAATAATGTCGCTGATACGCGAGTTGCGCCCAGACCTTGCAGTTATCGACTCCATTCAGACGATAACGTCAACCGAAATGCCGTCGGCCGCGGGGAGCGTCACCCAGGTTCGCGAATGCACGTCGCTGCTCACACAGATGGCAAAAGGGGAGGAAATACCGCTCTTTATCGTTGGACATGTAAATAAAGACGGCGCGATTGCAGGCCCAAAGGTCATGGAACACATTGTTGATACCGTGTTGCTCTTTGAGGGGGACAGGTATCTTTCCTATCGCATTCTGCGTGCGGTGAAAAACCGATTTGGCTCAACCAATGAGATCGGAATCTTTGAAATGGGCGCGAAGGGTCTTGAGGAGATACAAAACCCCAGCTCGCTATTTCTTGACGGACGTGACGAGGCTGTGTCCGGAAGCTGCGTCACCTGTGTTATGGAAGGATCGCGCGCCGTGCTTTCTGAAATTCAGTCTCTCGTCGCAAAGACCGGTTTCGGCACTCCCAGAAGAACCTCTTCAGGATTTGACTATAACCGAACCAACCTTTTGCTCGCAGTGCTCGAGAAGCGTGCGGGGTATTTCTTTTCCAATTTAGATGTATATATTAACGTCATCGGAGGCATTCAGATGAACGAACCTGCCGCAGATCTCGCCGTGGCAGTAAGCCTGGTTTCGGCGGTCCTGGACCGGCCTGTTCCAACCGGCATTGCAGCCTTTGGAGAAATCGGACTCGGCGGGGAAGTTCGTGCATGCGGAAATACCATTCAGCGCATCAATGAATCTGTCCGCCTGGGCTACAATCGCTGCATCCTTGCCAAATCGGCGCTGCCAAAGATAAACGTCAAAGATGTTGATGCAAGTCTTGTCGGCATATCCAACGTCCGGGAAATAGCAAAGCTATTTGATGCAGAGCGCTGATTTCACATGGATTTGCTTGGAATTGAGCTGAATATACCAATCTACACAAAAAACAGTTGCACTGCTAATCCCCAAGCGATGTTAAACTGTTCAGATGGGGTATGCACGCAAAACTTGCAGTTTTCCCATTGGCAGGCATCATGTCAAATAAAATTGTCATAGTCGAGCAAAACACGCCGAAAAAAGGACAATTCCGATTGAAGCTGTGTCTTTTTGATTTATCTGCCGGGCACAGGACAAGCTCGCTAAACCTGCAGGGTGTGACTGACAGTTCTTCAAATCTCTCACAAACCGCAATCATCAGCACAGGACAGTTTTCATAAATAGCCAGTTTCTTTTTAATCAGATAACAATCTATAAAGTGATTTAATATATAAACCCTATTGTTCAGCGAAAAATGCCGGCGGATTGGTTTCTTTGCATCAAAAAATGGAATTCTAAAAAATAACACTATCTCTTGTTTTTATCCCGAGTCTCACCCGACAGCGGATTGGATTCAGCTGCGTTTTTGAGCTTTTCGTCGTTGATATGAGTATATATCTCTGTTGTGGACACATGTGCGTGTCCTAGTATTTCTTTGAGCGCGAGCATATCGACGTTTCCATAGCGATACATGAGAGTTGCAGCGGTATGTCTCAGTTTGTGCGTTGAAAATCCGCGCTCGGAAAGTCCCGCACTTTTAAGACACGAATCCACAATCTGTTCAACTCGTCGCGCAGTCAGCCGCGATCCAGTCTTAGAAAGAAACAGTGCCTTGGCATCTTTGTTGTGATAATTTTTGCTTTCACGTTCACTCATATAGTCGCTTATAGCCGATCTGCACGCTTTGTTTATAAATATTATTCTCTCCTTATTGCCTTTGCCGATGAGGCGGATCGTGTCATCTCGAATATCGGTTATGTTTATTCCTATAAGTTCGGACAACCTCATTCCGCAATTCAGAAACAGCGTTAGGATACAGTAGTTGCGTTTTGCAAATTCTCCGTCGGGCGCATCGAGCAACTCACGGCTTTCGTCAAGTGTGAGAAATTTTGGCAGAGTTTTTCGAGTTGACGGTACCTCTAAATCTTTTACGGGATCAAAACTCAACTGGTGAGTTTTCACCGTCAGATATTTATAGTATGAGCGCAGACTCGAAACCTTACGCGCGCGTGTGTTGGCGTTGTTTTCTCTGTCTTTCATCACAAAATGCAGATACTCGTACACATCGGAAGTTTTAACTGAGGAAACATCGCTTTCTGTTATGTCAGATATTGTGATTTCAAAAAAATCCGTATCCGGCAGAACTCGTCCATTATGCAGCTTTAAAAAGCGAAAAAAACTTCTCAGGTCAATATAATATCCGTCGATTGTTCGTGGCGACAAGTTTTTTATCGTTTCCATATAATAGAGAAATTCCCTCAAGATGGGAGGGCAGTCGGAATAGTTTGCGCAAGACATGAATTTTCTCCTTTTAATTACAAATTACCTCTTACAGGCGAATTTAATGGTTGTCGTGGTTGACTTGTAAAATTGTAAATGTTTTGCAAAGACCGACAAAACAGCTGAGGGGAAATTGGGATTAATTCGCAAGAATTGAACGACTTTTATAAGTTCTTAAAAGCCCACAGTGCAGAAAATTTCACCACCAAACAGCTGTTTACCACACCACTGATCAGGAAACATCACAGCCCTGCATAAACTCATAACCACACAACATGTGTTTGATGATTTTAAAGTATTATCGAGATATATCATTTTTCTGACGATTTCACGTATTTGATTGATTCCATGGATTTTTGAATGACACAAAGAAAATCAATCGTGCAACTGCATTTCTTGGGATGGATAATATTCGTATCAATATCAAGTTCATTTACGTAAAATCAGCGCTAAGAATTAAAATGATTTGCATAAAGGCAATGCAGTGTTGGAGAATTTCAGGTCGGTCTGAAAATCATGTATTACTTATCATTTTGATGGTTTTTATCGATTCAGCGATTTTGTGCAGCCTGCCGATTCAGCAGATGATATCACAGAGATGATTGCGCATCGCGATTGTTTTGTGGATTGTGCGCTGGTTGCTTCTTATTGCTTGCAACGGTTTGCGTTTCTAATTAGGTTGCAGTTTATGATCTCGAGTTTAATGCATAGACAATTGAATCCCCCGAATTTCGCTAAATTTTTATTTAGCGAAATTGCATGTCTCAAGACTAACTCTATTCCTTGAAAAAGTCAAGTGCATTGAGACTGTAAGCAAGACACGAAGAATCGGTGTTTAATATCGGTACAACACTGCACGGAGACACGCAGTTCATTCGGAGCTTGCCAATACAGTCAAGGACAGCATGCATCAGCAGAAAAACTGTTTGACAGAAAGAAGGTATGCGTAAGGCAAGACTGAGATTGCCAAAGCAGTCAATCGAAGTTCATTCTGAGCTTGTCCATCCGATTAAAAAAAAGAACCAAGCTGATATCGCAAATTTCTTTGGCTGTAAAAATGTCTTAATAATCAAATTGTATATAAGCTAAAATCAAAGTTCACCTTCGCACACGCCGGTCCACAACGAAATCTTTTGTTCCCCTATGCGCAGCACTGAATATTTATCTCGTGATAAACAGAATGCCGCACCGGGGCTGTTATATTAAAAAACGAAGCACCAAATACATTGCCGAAAGTTCCATTGACATTGCAATTGGTAAAATCGAGCCCTCACATTTACAGTCTCGTTTCACTTTGTGATTCAGCGTTCGCGGCATCGCAAGTGAAAACAAACAGGAAAAATGATTGCAGTATAACTTCTGCGCATTAAAAACCGACCCAATATTTTGCAAAGGACTTGTTACCTGTGAATTAAAGGTAGCAAGTCATTTTGCGTTCCCCGTGATACCGTACAGATGCTGTATCAATTTGCGTCAATCAGCCAGCTCTCTTCCCTGTCGTGTTTTGAAAACTCAAGTTCGGATCGGCGTAAGCTTTGAGATTCGCTCCGCTTTAAAGCAATTAATCACAGAAGCTATTTAACCCAGCGTCTGCTTTTTTTGTTTATGCAATATGTTGGTGCTGAAAAGCAAATAGTTGCCAATTGCAAAAATTGAGCAAAACGTCCCACAATTACGCTGTATTAAAGTCGCTTTTGCCATATAAATAAAATGCAAAAAATATGCAAAACCTCAAAAGGTCTTGCATATGAAGTGAGTACAATACGCGAATTTGAGTAATACGCAGAAATGTATTCAACTGCGGTTGAGTGTGTCTGAGTTGGTCAATTTTTCTTAAACTGATACGGGCTGCATCTAAAGGCATCACAATAAAAATTCATCTTGCGTTTTCTGTGCGCTGTCGAACTGATTAGGGCTCGTTGGATATCACGCTTGATCAGATGTTCTTATGAAAGCTGCAAACAACCTTCTGGTCGACGTCGTCCCAACTGTAACTGCCTCCCGAGGGGCATTTAAAAGAGGCCTGCTCTCGTTTTTCTGCAAATACCGTGAAGGTCGAGGAAGTGGGTAAGCCCTCCCAATAGCAGTATTCCAGATACATGTCGTCAAGATTCTCTCGATATGTTTCGCACATGCTCTCATGAGCCTTGTCGATGTATCCTGTGAATGCAGGTACAGTGATGGCGGCCACAATGGCAAGAATGACAAGTGTCACCGATATCTCAATAAGGGTAAAGCCGTGCATATTGTGAAGATTTCTCACAAAATCACCTCTTTCTGAGTTTTTATTCTATCACAGCTGTCACTGTGGGTCAAACTGCATATGGGATTCAGCGTCACGACAGCAGATGTTTTGCGGCAAAACACATCATCCAAAAGATGCAGCTATGAAAGCAAAAGCGCAGCCTCATATTGCAGTGGAGGTGACTGTAAAAATTCAAGCATTAGGTATGCAGGCGATGGTGAAAAGCGTTGTTCAAGCTCAAATATTCTTCTAAGAAAACCGCACGCGGCTCGTGAGTGCTTTTTTGCCTGTCTGTTCGATTTTTCAATAGTGAACGTGTTGAATAACAGAAAATTACATTCTAATTGGTTGCGGAGAAGCGAACAGTGACAGTTGTTCCCTGTTCCGGTTCGCTCTTGAGCGAAATGATAGCATTATGCAGCACTGCCGCATGCTTGACAATTGATAAGCCAAGCCCGGTCCCTCCGGTGTCTTTCGAACGGCTCTTATCAACACGATAAAATCGCTCAAATACACGGTTCTGGTTCTCTGCGGGTATTCCGATGCCGTTGTCCGAAACAGTGAGGACGACGCTGCTGCCATCGTGCGCTACTTTCATGTAGACACTGCCATCCTTGCGATTATACGACACGGCGTTATCCAACAGATTGTATACGAGTTCATATAAGACGGGCTCAATGCCTCTAACTCGCGAGCTGTCCGCTTCAAGAGTGATTTTCACATGCTTTTCTGTTGCTCGGGAAGATAGCTGTTCCAGTGCCAGCTCACAGATATCTCTGAGCTCGACAGATGTGAACCCGCTCTCGATTTCGCTTTCGTCAAGTTGAGATAGTTTGATTATATCCACAATAAGAGCGTGCAACCGTGTGGCCTCACTGTAAATCTGTGCGGCGAAACGCGGCGTATCTTCCTGTTTTGCAATTCCCTTTTCAATGATTTCCGCAGCGCCCATTATCGTAGTGAGCGGAGTTTTAAGCTCATGTGAGACATTTGCTGAAAATTCCCGTCGCAACGCTTCGCCTCGCTCTTTCTCCGTGATATCGGAAATATACAAAACCGCACTGTAAACGCCGTCATTTTCGACAACAGGGCTTGCAATCGAGAGAAATATTCTGTCTGCGTGTTCTGTCTTGTAGCTGCGAGAGATTCCCGAAAGTGCGCTTTCAACCGCGTTGATATAATCAGGGTTCCGGCAGAGCATCGGATAACTCATGTTGTCAGCAATAGCACTGACTGAAAAAAAATCAAGCGCACTGCGATTCGCGCTCAAAACGAGCCCATTTGTACCAAAAACAATGAGACCCTCATCCATCCTGTCTATTATTGAATCAAACTCGCGGCGACGCGAAATAAGCTCGCGATACTGCTCGTCTATTCGGCATTGCTGCTTGTTGACCGCGATGAGCAGCGGCACTATCTCCTCGTAAGCGTCGTTTTCAAGAGGATTTTCAAGATTTATTCTTTTTATCGGCAAAATAATCGCGGAAGACAGCACTTTGGAGAGCAGCGCTGCAACTGCGAGAGATGCCAACAGCGAAACAATAAGCAACGGGAGCGCATCGGCAAGCTCTCCCAAAACGCTGTTGGATGTTCGCGCAAGACGAAGCACTCTGCCGTCTTTCAATCGAAGCGCATAATAATAAATCCTCTCATCCAGTGTTTCAGAGCTGCGCGCGGATTGCCCTTCTCCGCTCGCAAGCGCTTGTGCGATCTCGGGACGCTGTGCATGGTTTTTCAAACTTGACGCATCGGCATAGCTGTCGTACAGCACAGTGCCGTCACTGTCAACCAGTGTTATGCGGTTTTTGCTGCGTCGCCCGATATCCTCCACTGCTTTGTCACCGCTTTCCATTGCATGAGCGACGGCGACGCCCTGCTCGATGAGACCCAGCTTTGCTTCGTTTTCAAGTCCACCGTATAGAGCCCAGGCTACTAAAGTTCCTGTCAGAACAATGGACGCGACACAGGAGAGAAAGATATATCCAAATATTCGTTTTCTCATTTTAGTTCTCCAATTCGGTATCCGAAACCTCTGACCGTCTCAATTGCCTTGCCTGCTCGACCCAGCTTTGCTCGAAGGGTGCGGACATGAACATCGACAGTGCGTGTCTCTCCGCTTGAGCCATAGCCCCAGATTTGCCCGAGTATTTCATCTCGCGATGCCACAGCGCCTCCCTTGTGAATGAGCAGTGCCAGCAAGTCGAATTCTTTAGCAGTAAGCTCTATTGGCTGCCCCGAAATACTGGTGCGACGCGAGCGCAAATCGAGCACAATATCACAGAACTTGAGTAATTTCTGTTCGCTGTGTCCACGATAACGCCTGAGCACCGCCCGTGTGCGCGACACAAGCTCCATCATGCCAAACGGCTTTGAGACATAGTCATCGGCTCCGAGATCCAGCCCCTCAATCTTGTCGTATTCCGTGTTCTTTGCACTCACAAGAATTACGGGGATTTCCCGAGTGGATATACCTGTGCGAAGTTTTTTGAGTATTGTGACACCGTCTTCACCCGGAAGCATGATATCGAGCAGCACAAGCTCAGGTGTCACGCATTCGAGCGCGCGGTAAAACTCATCGGCACATGAGAATCCCTCTGACTCGAAGCCGCTGTTCCGAAATGTATAAATCACAAGCTCGCGTATTGAACTATCGTCTTCAACATAATAAATCATGCGCGGTGCTCACCTTTTGGATGTTCGCCTGAGATGGAGTATTCGACCCATTCTGCAATATTGGTTGCATGATCTGCGATGCGTTCGAGATATTTTGCTATCATAATCAGATCGATCACCTTGGCGCTCTGTTTGATTTCGCCTGTGAGCGTGCTGATCAGTTCTGTGCGGGCAACAACAAAAAGATTGTCAACAACATCATCATATTCAATTACACTCTGAGCAAGCGCAAGGTCGCGTTTGACAAAAGCATCGACACTTTCGGTGACCATTTTAAGCGTCGCGTTTGCCATTGCCGATAGCTGTTCCCCACTCTCGACAAAGCTCCCGTCGAATGTGCTGACTATTTCAGCGATGTCGGCTGCCTGATCACCGATTCGTTCCATGTCTGTGATCATCTTGAGCGCTGATGATATCAGCCGCAAATCTCCGGCAACCGGCTGCTGCTGCAACAGGAGCTTCATGCAAAGACTCTCGATATCTCGCTCCATAACGTCTATCTCGCGCTCTGCTGCAATCGCCGCATCGGACAGCTTTGTGTCGTTGAGCAGCATTGCCTTGATTGCGCTCGCGATTGCAAACTCGCAGCGCGCACCCATCAATATCAAATTGTTGCCAAGCAGTTCAAGCTGTGCGTCGAATTTGTTTCTCATCATCCGAACCTCCCCGTGATATAATCCTCGGTGCGTTTGTCGTGCGGCGCTGAAAACAGACGCTCGGTAGGGCCGCACTCGATGATTTCTCCCAATAGGAAAAATGCTGTTTTGTCCGATATACGCGCCGCCTGCTGCATGTTGTGAGTTACAATTACGATAGTGTACTTGTCCTTCAGCTCGAGAGCAAGATCCTCTATTTTGCCGGTGGATATCGGGTCAAGCGCACTTGTTGGCTCGTCCATAAGCAGAACTTCAGGTTCAACCGCAAGTGCGCGAGCTATGCACATTCGCTGCTGCTGTCCGCCGGAGAGCCCGAGCGCGCTCTTTTTAAGTCTGTCTTTGACCTCTCCCCAAATTGCCGCATCGGTCAGCGAACGCTCAACGATATCGTCAAGCTTTGCTTTGCCAGAAACGCCGTGAGTCCTCGGCCCGTATGCGACGTTGTCGTAGATACTCATCGGAAAAGGGTTGGGTTTTTGAAATACCATTCCGACCCTGCGACGCAGCTCGTTCGGGTCGATGCTTTTATATATATCGATTCTGTCAAGCTCAACATTTCCCTCTATTCGGCAGCCCTCAACAAGATCATTCATCCGGTTAAATGTCTTGAGCAATGTGGATTTTCCGCATCCGGAAGGCCCGATAAATGCTGTTATTTCTCTTTCATTGATATTCATCGAAACATCTTTGAGCGCCTGGAAGCTGCCATACCAAAGATTCAGTTTTTTTGTTTTCAGCTTACACATATTTTACACCTTTGAGAGCTTTTTTGCAGTATACGCCGAAATCGCGTTTAGTCCAATGACGATAATTAAAAGTACCACAGCAGTTGCATACGATTTGTCGGTGTTGATGCCCTCATTCCACAGCGCATACATGTGCACCGAAAGTGTTCTTCCCGATCCGAGAAGATTTGTCGGTATCTGTGCAACTGTCCCTGCCGTGTAGATCAGCGCCGCAGTTTCTCCCACAATGCGGCCGATTGACAACACAACACCCGAGAGAATTCCAGGTACTGCGGCCGGAAGCACGATTCGCACGACAGTTCGGAGCTTCCCCGCACCGAGGCCAAAGCTTCCCTCACGGTATGTGTCAGGAACGGATTTCAGCGCCTCTTCAGCAGTGCGCATGATTAAGGGCAATATCATGATGGAGAGCGTCAGTGCCCCTGCAAGCAGCGAATATCCAAATCCGAGCGCAGTCACAAAGAGCAGAAAGCCAAACAGCCCATAGACAATGGACGGGATACCTGAAAGAGTCTCTGCCATAACGCGCACAAGTGAGACGAGTTTGTTTCCGCGTGTCGCGTACTCGGAGAGGTATATCGCCGCACCTATTCCGAGGGGAACCGCTATAATCAGCGAGAGAGCTGTCATCGTGATTGTGTTGACGAGCGCCGGTGTGAGAGAGACATTTTCCGAATTGTATTTCAGCGAAAAAAGATCGAGTGACAGTGACGGAACGCCTTTCACAAGAATATAGGTCACTATGAACAGCAGAGTTCCCGCTGTGAGCATGACCGCTGCTGTTACGAGTGTGCGAATGATCACGGCCTCCAATTTGTGCCTCATAGCTCAGAACTCCTTTTTAACAGCGAAAAGGTGAAATTAATTATCAAAATGAAGACGAAGAGCACGGCCGCAGTTGCTATGAGCGCCTCGCGGTGCAAATCTGCGGCATAGCCCATTTCAAGGACAATATTTGCGGTGAGCGTCCTCAGACCTTTAGTAATACCGCGCGGGAGCACCGCCTGGTTACCCGCCACCATTATGACCGCCATCGTCTCACCGACCGCGCGGCCGATTCCGAGTATAACACCGGAGGTGATGCCCGATTTTGCTGCCGGAACCACTGTGCGAAACACACTGCGCTCATGACTTGCGCCGAGCGCGAGTGATCCCTCGTAGTAGCTTTCTGGAACTGCACGTATCGCCGCTTCGCCGACGCTGATTATTGTCGGAAGAATCATTATCCCGAGCACTGCAGATGCCGCAAACATACTTGTCCCATTGCCTCCGAAAACGCCTCTAACGGCGGGCACGATGACCATAAGGCCAAAAAAACCATACACTACCGACGGTATCCCCGCAAGCAGATCTACCGCCGGCTTGAGTATCCGATAGAGACCGTCGGGGCAAAATCTTGCCATATAGATCGCGGTTAGTGTTCCGACAGGAACTCCGATTGCGACAGCTCCGGCAGTCACATAAATGCTGCCGAGAATCATTGGCAGTATCCCGTACATGCCATTTGCCGGTTTCCAGCGAGTGCCGCCTAGAAAGTCAAACACACCGATCTTTGCAATTGCAGGAACTCCATTCGCAAAGAGAAAAATGCATATCAGTGCCACTGCCAACACTGATATGCACGCACAAAGCATGAACATATAACGCATAACTTTTTCGTATTTTTTTGCCTTTGCCATTACTATTCTCCGAGAACGTCGTTCCAAACAACGCTCTTTCCGGTGTAAATATCCATTACCTGCTCTGCTGAAGCTGACTCCAACGGATTTTCCTTATTAACGATAACCGCGATACCGTCCAACGCTATCACTGTCGGGACAAGTCCTTTGGATAGCTCACTGTCTTTGAGCTCGCGTGACGCCATTCCGATATCGCAGATGCCGTCCAACGTGCCGGTAATTCCTGTTGTCGAGTCGCTCATTTGAATTTCGATAACTGCGTTGGGATTGATTGCAAGATATGCCTCTTTAAGCTTTTCCATCACCGGTGTGACAGAGGACGATCCCGCGACCACTGCCTTTCCCGAAGGTTTTGTTCCGGAATACGGCGCAGCAGCAGAATCAATTGCTATATATCCCGATTTCTCCACGATTGACTGTCCATCGGCAGAGAGGATATACCCGATGAAATCAGCTGATACTTCGCTGCTTTTGTCTTTTGTAACGATGTTGAACGGACGAGAAATTTTGTAGCTTCCGTTTTTCACATTTTCGATGGATAGTATCGTCCCGTCTATCTTGAGTGCTTTGACGCTGTCACTAAGCGATCCGAGCGACACATATCCGATAGCGGCGGGATTACCTGCAACACTCGTCAACATCACTGAGGTGCTGTTGGTGATGTCGGCGCTGTCTGTCGTCATATCAACCTTGTCGCCGTTTGCATCCTTCTTTTCAACGGAAAACAGCTCGATGAACGCGCCGCGCGTCCCTGATCCATCCTCGCGAGAAATTACAGCGATGTCACTTTCTCCGTCAAAAGCATCGTCCTCAGACGGCGTCCCATTACCACTGCAGCCCGCAAGAGACAGCAGCGCAGTCGCGGCAACAGCCAGTGCAACAATTTTTTTAAACACAGTTTGACACTCCTTTTTGTTTCAAATATTTCTCAATGCTTTTATATTATATATTTCCAATGTTAAATCGAAAACACACGCTGCGTTAAATTCTTGTAAAGCGACAGCAGGAGATCAGAACTGTGAGCGGTACTTTGCGGATCATATTGCCCGCAGGATTTTTATGTTCATCATTTCTTTATTTGTATTGAAATAAACAATGATTGATTCTGGTTGTATTAACTGTTTTTAGCCGCAAAGACTAATTGTGCTTTTAATTCAACATTGAAAGCGCAGGACGGACATTCATGGTTTTATCACTTGTTTCTATTTATAAAGTGCAGATGAGTGCACAAAAAGCCCCTTGGATAATGTCAGTCCAAGAGGTGGATTTTGTCTTGAATATTCCCGCTCAGTTTTCAATCGAAAACATAACATATTCCTTGTCTGATGGCAGATAAAACGGAAACGCCCTATCGCCCGTCTCCTGAAGCCGTTCTCTGATGACACGCTCGATTTCGTTGTCAGTGCTTTCGCGATCATATGAGCGCATAAAGTGCAACGCTTCCTCAAAAGATGATAGAGGCTGCCCGAATTTTGTTGGAATAATTGTTTCATTGTAGGAAAAGCGCTCACCATCGAGATAGGCGCGAATGTCATCGAGGCTATAATGAGAGCTGATTGCTTTGCTCGCGCTGAAGTTGCGCCATTTGCCAGTGCCGGTGATATAGAAAACACGGCCGTCCGGTTTCGTCCAGCTAAGCGCGGTTTTCACATATTCCTCGATTCCTCCGAACATGCAAAGTACCGCACCGTCAAACTTGTGCTCGGGCGGCGGGAGCGTTGCAAAGTCCCCCTGCATCGTTTCAATATTGGTGATTTGGTCGTCATTTACCTGCGATATCAGCACACTGAGCGCATACGTGTTGAGTTCGAGGGCGAGCATGCGAGACGCTTGTTTCGCAAGTTCCAATGAAAGACAACCTATGCCACAGCCGATATCGCAAACCGATGGAAACGTCGGAAGCTGACCCATAACTGCGTCTGCAATTCTCGCGTTGCGGTCGTTTTCACTGTATTCACATGCGTCGCGATACCAGCGCACCTTGTCGGGAGACCATTCAAATGCTCTTTCAAGCGGATTTGCCGTCATATTCAGTTACCCATGTTATACTTGCACGCGGTGATTTCCGCCATGATGCTGACCGCAATCTCGGCTGGTGTCTGTGCCCCGATTGCAAGACCCACAGGGCTGTTTACCCATTCCAATCTCTCGCGCGACACACCCTGTGCCTGCAAAGCCGAATATATTGAGTCCCTTTTGGTTTTGCTTCCTATCATTCCGATATACTTAGGTTCTGTCTTGAGTGCCCATTCAAGCACAGTCTTGTCGTGCGCATGGCCGCGTGTGATGATGAGGATATAGCTATCTGAATCAACCTTGAAATCTGGTATGCTTTTAAAATTCTCGAGCACAACGGTCTCGCAGCCGGGGAAACGTGTCAAGTTGGCAAAATCCGCACGATCATCAATTACAACAACATGATACTCAAGATGTGCCGCCAGCCGCGCAACCTCAAGTGACACGTGGCCGCCTCCAAACAGATAGATGAGTCCCCCGCTGTGGATAGGGTCGACGAAGTAGTGCACGCCGTCGGTGGCGTCGCCGTGAATGGCGAGCCGAAGCGGAGAATTTGCCATCTCACGCGCGACGTTATCACTTCCGCTGAAACTGCCAATGATTCCCTTGCCCGCGACACTCAGCACAAGCTGGAATGGCTTTTCCGCGCCGCCATTGTCGTCTACGACATAAATAAACCACGCGCGCACGCCGTTCTCCGTTGCCTCAAGCGCCTGTTCAAATATCTCAAGATTATTAGGGTCTTCGGGATCGATATAAGCGGTTAGCGTCTCACAGTCTCCCCCGCATATGAAACTTCCGACAGCGGCTTCATCCGAGTGGAGATTGTAATGGTGTAAAATAGGCTTGTGATCGACAAGCACGAGTTCGCGGGCTGCTTTTATAATGTGACCCTCCATCCCGCCTCCGCCCACGGTCTCGATTATTTGATCGGGGAGGATGAGCATTTTGGAGCCTGCAGCGCGCGGGGTTGAGCCGTCCTGAGAAGTGATCGCGGCAAATGCAAATGGGGTTTTGCTTTCAAGCAGTTCAATCGCAGCTTTAAACAGGGTTTTCATGTCCCACCTCGTTTTATTCTATTGAACGCTATTATACAGGTAATTTTTGTTAATCTCAACTCCGCTCTATGCTTTTTTTAAAAATATGACTGTGTCATATTAAACAAATTTGAGAAGTTGAGTTTGTCAAAATTGTCCCTTGACTTTAGCAAAGGTGTTGGTGTTTTCTTCAAGTGGTGATGCTATAACGTGCGCTTTGTGCTTCGCGAAATCTCAAGCAACATCCCCGCGAGCAGATTTTGCACACAATTGCGCACCGAGCCACAAGCGCCTATGGCATTTTCGCAAATCTTAGGCTTTCACAAAGCGTCCTTTTGACGAGCATATTGCACATATTCTCCGCAAAAGGCTGTGACTGTCTTGATGACTGTCCGGCCATTTTTGCGAACTGTTAAATTTTAAAATCTGTATTGGTATAAAAAACACATTAATTCCAATGGTACAGTTTTTTTGTTGCAAAACACTAACTGCTGTGTCTATACTGGAGAAGAAAACAGGATTGCCTGTTTAGCCACATAAGATTCTCTAATAGAGCCTATGATTTGCAGCAGGAGAACTTTTATGCACGGGAAAGCCGTGTAAGGCTATCTAGCTTTACAGCTGTCTTGAGACCTTGAAATCCATAACATGTGAAAGGTAGGTGCTGTACGTGTCTCAAAAATATGATGCGGTTGTGATCGGCGCCGGCAATGGCGGTCTGTGCGCTGCGGCGAGGGCGGCGAAACTGGGAATGAAGGTGCTCTTGCTCGAGCGTCACAATGTTCCGGGCGGCTTCGCGACAAGTTTTGTACGAGGACGCTTTGAGTTTGAACCGACCTTGCACGAGCTGTGCGATTTCGGCACACCCGAAAATCCGGGAGAGGTTCGAAAAATTTTCAGCGATCTGGGTGTCAAGGATATCGAATGGGTTCAAGTTCCTGAGGCCTACCGAATTATTTTGGGCGACGAAAGTGGACTTGATGCAACAATGCCTTTCGGAGAACGCGAATATGTCGACGCACTCGCGCGCTATGTTCCAAACAGTCGAGCCTCCGGTAAAAAGTTCATTTCTCTTTGCGCGGAGACATTAAACGCGCTCGAATATATCACCGCATCCAATGGAAATCCCGACGAAAAGAAGCTCAGAGAAAAATATCCCAATTTTCTGAAAAGCGCCGGATATTCTGTCAATCGCGTCCTGAAAGCTCTCGACATGCCCCCACAAGCGCGCGACATAGTCACGGCCTATTGGTGCTATACCGGCTGTGATTGCGACAGACTGAGCTTCGCTTTCTTTGCTGCAATGTTTTTAAAATACATGCGTTTTGGTGCCGCCGTTCCCAAAATGCGCTCGCATGAAATATCCTGCGCATTCGACAAACGCATCCGCGAGCTCGGTGGAGATATCTGGTATAACACCACGGCAACCGGCATCACCCTCAAAGACGGTGCTGTTGCAGGAGTGCACACCGACGCGGGGGATGTTGAGTGCTCTTGTGTGCTGTGCGACTGCTCGCCTCATTCGGTATATGGCGCGCTTGTCGACCCTAGTGCAGTGACATCGGAGATCAGAAAAAGACTCGCCGCAAGAGAGTTTGGAACCCGTGGCCTCGTGCTCTACCTCGGGCTAAACAAAACCGCTGAAGAGATCGGGCTGCAAGAATACGGCTATTTCTGCTATGACTCAGGCGATTCGGCAGAGCTTGCAGAGAAATCGCGTACCATATTCAACAACGGGACGCAGGCAACCGTTTGTCTAAACCGGGCAAATCCTGATTGTTCTCCAAAGGGAACCTGTATTCTCAGTATAACCACATTTTACGCTCAGGACGTTTGGGGACGCATTTCCCCACGGCGATATTTTGAAATCAAAAAAGGCATTGCCGAAAAACTGGTGAAAGATTTTGAACGCATGACAAAGCTTTCAATAACCCCTTACATCGAGGAGATAGAGCTTGCGACACCAGTAACTCTTGCTCGATACACGGGTAACCCCGAAGGCGTGATGTACGGGTATGCCGGGAATGACTGGGACAACATGCTCGCGAGAATGCAGATGCTCTCTGAGGACTCCCGTGTGGAAATACCGGGGATATCTTTTGTCGGCGGATATGGAGCACGCACCAGCGGCTACAGTTCGACTTACATCTGTGGAAATATGGAGGCAAAACGCGCTTTTGCCGCGCTTAAGGAGGAGGGAAAAATATGAGTGATTTTAACTTTCATGTCAGTCCTTTCGGCTTAGTCGATATGCTAAAATTTAAAAACAATTCCAACCGTCGCAGAAAACGCTTTCAATCTGCCCCGTGTCTTCCCGTCGATAGGAGTTTTTCTGCAAATGCCCTTGCGGATATTCTGCATCCGGCAGTTCAACACACCGTGATAAAAGAGGTTGTTGACGAGACCCAAAATATCAAGACCTACCGCCTTGCAACACGGGACGGCGCACCGCTCGCGAATTTTCGCGCGGGACAGTATATCTATGCGCATGTTGAGATTGGCTCAACGCACACCTCTCGCCCATACTCGATTTGCAGCTCACCTGCTCTTTCGGAACGCGGCGAATATCAGATCAGCGTAGAGAACTTCGATGAGAGCTTTGTCGCAAACTACATTCATGAAAACTGGAACGTCGGTGTCGCGGTCGACATTTCAGGTCCGCAAGGCAGCTTTTATTACGAACCACTTCGCGACACCGGCCACATTGTGTGCCTGTCCGGAGGGAGCGGAATAACACCTTTCATGTCCCTTGCCCGCGCGGTAGATGATGGGATTGAGGATTTTGACATTACAATCCTGTTCGGCAACGGGAGCTACTGTGATATTCCGTTTCATACCGAGCTTGAGCAGATTTGCAAGCACGGGAGGGTGAGCGTCATTAACGTGCTCTCCAACGAACACCGAGAGGGCTGTGAGTACGGGTATATCAATCGCGAGCTGATAAAAAAGTATGCCGTGGATGGCGGTTTTAAAAGCATATATGTCTGCGGTCCGCCTGCAATGTACGCCTTTGTGGACAAGGAGCTTGAAGCGCTTGCGATACCTCGAAAATATATCAGGCACAGCGAATATGCGCCGCCCCATGATCTTTCTGCCGATCCGGCATACAGCGGAGATATTCAATCTGTTTACAAGCTTACAGTGTTCCGGCGCGATATAGAGCAAACTCTCGTTTGCAGGGCAGATGAAACCCTGCTCGTCGCTTTGGAGCGCGGTGGGATAAAAGCGCCGTCCAACTGCCGCAGCGGAGAGTGTGGATTCTGCCGCTCTCGTCTGGTATCAGGCAATGTATACGTCCCGCCGACATTGACGGCGATTCGTGCGGCTGATGCTAAGTTTTCATTCATACATCCCTGCTACACATTTCCTCTCTCCGACGTTGCAATTGAAATTTGGGATTAGTTTGTGAATGTTGCGCGCACATAGCGCCGAAAACCCATATGTATATTTTCTGCAATGAAAAAGCCATGCCACGTTGATTGTTTAAACTTGAATACTTTCATTCCCCGCTGTTTATGCGCTGCAAAGAACAAGACTGCAAATTTTAAAATCGGTGTCGCGGCCGAGACTTGACCCAGAGCGACAGCAAAAGCAATAGTGTCAGCGCTGCGCAGCATTCAAGCGCATTTGTCTTTGACCACATGTGGGTGTTTATTTACTTGATATGATACCTCGCACTGAAAGAGATGCAAACTGAAGTATCTGCAAGCTGCGCGAGCAACCGAGTTGGAATGCCGGATGTTGCCATTGTTAAGTGTAACTCCGAGGGCGGAACCTATTTTATTGAGTTCTATTCTGCGATGTCGCACAATGATGGTTTTGGGGTTTTCCTGTGAGTTTCACATTTCACATAGCAACAAAAAAGCCATGGCGCGGTTGAACCGCCCCCGAGTAAAAAAGACAGCACAAAGAAAAGACAGCACCTGGGTTGTATTCATTTTTGATGCTTGTCTTTGTTTGATTGCTGTTCCCCCATTCCCTTTTTTCCTGACATGAAAATACCTCCAATCGTAGCTTCTGTTCTGCGACTGGAGGCTTTTGTATTCAATATCTTTTTTTGAGGTCCGGTTCACGTTTCCTTACATGTCATTGTTCTTTTTGTTTCACTTCAGAGTTGCAATCACAATCTCTGCATGACTGCCGATTCTCATTGGAAAACCCCAGCCCCCGGCTCCGGAAGAGACAATTATCTGATAATTTCCGATTTTTTCGATTCCGTAATTCATCTCATTTACTCCGCAAAGCTCGGCAATTTGCCCGACAGGCCAGATTTGCCCTGCATGAGTATGTCCTGATAGCTGCAAATCCACACCATTTTGGGCGGCGCTCTCGAGACTTCTCGGACGATGGTCAACGCCGATTATGAGTTTTCCTCTGTCAGCTCCGCAAAGGAGCTTGTCCCACGATTCGCGCTCGATGTCCGTGGAAAGCAGCGCGGGACTGCGCCCTGCGATATAAAAGGCATCTGCAACAAGTATCCGCTCGTTGTCCAGAACAGTGATATTGTTTTGTTCAAGCAGTGCGCGCAGCTCGTACATTCTGTTTTTGCCATCAGCTGATTTCATATTCATCTCGTGGTTGCCGAAAACATAATACACGCCATATCGCGAGCGCAGCGAACCCAGAAGTTTTGCAGCCTTAGAAATTTCGGCATTTTTTGTGTTTTCATCAAAAATATCTCCTGCAAGCACGACCACATCTGGGCTTTGCTCATCTATTTGCGCACATGTGCGCTCCAGTTTGTCCAGCGACTGTCCGGATCCGAGATGCAGATCTGATATCAGCGCGACCGCTAACTCCTCTTGCCCAACGCTCTTTTCGCTTTCAATTTCATATCGCGTTAAGACAACGTTTCTGGCATTATATGTTCCATACAAAAATACCGCAGCAAACAAAAAAAATGCCAGCGCTCCGCCCATGTATATCCGTTTCCATATGTCCAGAGATGTTCGGTTTTTCAGCACTGCTGTAAACAAAAGATTTAGGATATCGCTCGCTATACACGCCATGAGCAAAAACAGTGTTACAAAAATACCTGCACTCATAATCCTAAATGCGGGCAGAATGCTTACAAGGGTCAACGCAGAGCTTGCGAGTACGAGTTTTTTATTGTCCGAAATGCGATGGACAAGCATTCGTCTGTAAAAAGAATAAAAATAGCATCCGCACGCCGTCATCAGCATCAGCGGAACGGAGACGAGCATGATTGTTTTAATCATATTCATTGGCAATCCTGACAGATCTATATTTGTTTCATCTACTATAATAACGAAACAAATATAGGGTTTGCTTCAAATATGACTATATTATTAACATTATGCTTCAAACAAGTGCAGAACCGAACAACCTGAACAGAGTCCCTTGAACCACAGAAGCGCCAAATGAAACTGCGGCGGCGATTGCGAGCGAGTGATATATCGCGTCGTTCAGTTCGTTAAGACGCTTTGATTTTCCTTTGTATGCGATTGCGTAGAGCGTGAGCGATGCGCGAATGCCTTTCAGCGCAAGACTGATGAGCGCGAACACCGAAACGGCGGTTGCCGGCGCGATGATAAGCAGGTTGAACACAATCCCGAGCAGCCCCAACTTCTGACAGATAAACGCCCCAATGAGCCCGGTTCCCGCACCGTTGTAAACGAGCAGCAGGAGTATAAGCGGCGCGCCTACTGTGCAATAGGAAAACACACAGCATGCGAGCAGCGCCGCAAGCTGCGGAATTAAGGTGTATATAACTGTGTAGATAAGCTTTTCACTCGTGCGTGAAATAACCGAGTTTGATATTATATATCCGAAATAGTTAGACATCAGCTCGCTGCCGGTCGAATAGAGCATTGCGCCCGCGACCACACCGACAACATAAAGCGAAGCGCACAGCACAAAAAGTCGGTCGTTGCGCGACGGTGCAATCGGATTTCTTTTATGTGCGAGCGAGGATACCGAGCTTGGCAAGACGAGTGTTCTGCGCTTTCCTCTCATTTTTGTCATCCTTTGCACTAGACGTTATTTTTGACTTTTCGCCAGTTTTTTGGGCTTATCCTTAGATGAAACGCCGAGAACGCCGCCCACGCCGCCCGCGCTCGCGATTGCAAAGAATTTGTATATTGCCTGAGGTGTAAGTCCCTCTCGCATAAAAATCGCAGAGAGCAAGCCCAGAACCGCGAAAACGAGCATTCCTGCAACCACTCCGATCGCAAGACCGTTATTCTTTCTGCTCTTGCCAGTTGCATAAGAAGCCAGCAGTGTTGAGAGTGCTGTTACGATGGTGGTTATCGGAGCGTAGAGGTCGTGTGAGACGTCGATGTTGGCCATGAGCGCCGCCACAACGCTCATCAGTGCAGTGGTCACAATAACCGCCGCTCCGCCGGTTTGGGCGCTTGCGCGCATGAATTCTTTCGGGCCTTCAATTGCAAAGGATCTCTTGCTTTTTTCCATATAAAAACCTCCCTGCCGATACTAAAAAGTATTCGGTAGGGAGGAATTCTATTCTTAATAATGCTACTCGTCTAACTTGAGCTTTTCAACCTCTTGAATGGCCCACTTTTGAAAACGAAGTTTTGTGCGGTCGGAACCGGTCTCAATGAGGATGGTGTCGTCCTTAACGCTCACGACGCGGCCGACAACTCCACCGATGGTCGTGATTCCGTCGCCAACCTCAACCGAGCTGCGCATGTCACGCTGCTGCTTCTCCTTTTTTTTCTGAGGACGAACAAGGATAAAGTACATGCCTGCGAGCATTGCGGCGAGTATGAATATCGAGCCGTACTGACCGAGACCCGAAGAGGGCGCGGCCGTCTCAAGAAAAAACATTTAGAGTTCCTCCAATTGGTAGTTTAATAATTATACACACAGCGGGGATCATTTTCAAGTAAATTCACAATCTCTTGTCCAGTGCCGCAGAATATTTTCCTCTGAAACCCGCAAACTCGTCCCTATCTATGCTTGCACGGATTTCGCGAAGCAAATCATTATAGAAATAAAGATTGTGTATAACGGCCATTCTCAGAGCGAGCATTTCGCGTGCTTTGATCAGATGTCGCATATAAGCGCGCGTGTAACCGGCACGGCACACAGGACAGGAGCAACGCTCGTCCATCACACGTGGATCGTTCTCGTATTTTGCATTGTTGAGATTAAGCACGCCATCCCACGTGAAAATGTGACCGTGACGTCCGTTGCGGGCGGGCATAACGCAGTCGAACAAATCAACACCGCGCGCCACAGCTTCGATGATGTTTGTCGGAGTTCCGACACCCATCAGATATCGAATCTTGTCCCGCGGCATGTGCGGCTCAACGTCCTCAATTATGCCATACATCTCATTCGCGCTCTCACCGACCGCAAGCCCACCTATCGCGTAGCCGTCGCACGGAATATCCGCAATCTCGCGCATGTTGGCGACGCGTATATCGGAGAAACAACCTCCTTGATTTATCCCAAATAGAAGCTGTTCGCTGTTTATCGCCTTTTCGTCCCGTGCCAGATTGTCGCGCTCGGAGAGACAGCGTTCAAGCCATCGCACAGTTCTCGCGCATGAGCGCTCAACATAGTCGCGAGGAGAGGGATTTTCTATGCACTCGTCGAGAGCCATCGCAATGGTGGAGCCGAGATTAGACTGAATTCTAATGCTGTCCTCGGGACTCATGAAAACTCGTCTGCCATCAATGTGAGAAGCAAATGATATTCCCTCTTCGGTTATCTTGCGGATTTTCGCAAGTGAAAAGACCTGAAATCCCCCGCTGTCGGTCAGTATCGGTCCATTCCAGCGTGTGAACTCGTGAAGTCCTCCAAGTTTCCTCACCAGCTCGTCGCCCGGTCGAAGGTGCAGATGATATGTGTTGCACAGCATGACCTGACAACCGATATCGAGAAGGTCCCCCGCGTTGAGTCCGCCTTTTATCGCCCCTGCCGTCGCGACGTTCATGAAAGCCGGCGTCTGAAATGTCCCGCGGTTGGTTGAAAATTCGCCGCGCCGTGCGCCGCCGTTCGTTTTTATGAGTTTGTACATCCGGCCTCCGCAATGTGAAATAATAACGTGCGCCCACAGCAAGTTGGACTCTTGTCAATCAAGCCCACTCGCAATGAACATGGCATCACCGAAACTGTAAAACCGATAGCATGCATCAACGGCATGTCGGTAGGCCGCCATCGTGTGTTCGTAGCCTGCAAATGCGCTGACAAGCATGATCAATGTGCTCTCAGGCAGATGAAAATTGGTTATAAGCCCGTCCATCGCCTTGAATTTGTATCCGGGATATATGAAAATGCTCGTGTCTGATGCACACTCGTGAAAGAACCCACAATCATCTGCCGCCGATTCGAGGGTTCTGCATGAAGTTGTGCCCACAGCTATGACACGGCCTCCGCTCGCTTTGGTACTGTTTATGGCATCTGCGGTCTCACCCGTGATTGAATAGTGCTCGGTGTGCATGAGGTGGTGCTCGATCTCGTTCTCCTTGACAGGACGAAATGTTCCGAGGCCGACGTGCAGCGTGACGCGCGCAATGCCCACTCCGAGAGCTTTTATGTTGTCGAGCAACTCATCAGTGAAGTGCAGTCCCGCTGTCGGGGCGGCCGCAGAGCCCGGTTCATCCGCATAAACTGTCTGGTATTGTGAGGAATCGCGCAGAGGTTCAGTTATATAGTGCGGCAAAGGCATCATTCCGACGCTGTCGAGGAGATCGTAAAAAGAGCGCGAATGATCATAAAAAAACTCAGCGATGCGGTTTCCGTCCTCTGTTTCGCCTTTTATAATGCATGAAAGTCCTTGCTCAAACAGAATTTCGCTCCCCGTTTTTAATCGGCGTCCCGGCTTTGCAAGGCACTCCCAATGATCGTTGCTGAGAGGCTTGAGCAGCAACAGCTCAGCCTTGGCACCGGTCGATTTTGAACCGAGCAGTCTCGCGGGCAGCACTTTGCTATCGTTGATGACCAAAAGGTCTCCCTTTCGCAACAGGGATTGTATGTCTCGAAATGTATTGTCGAAAATTTTGCCGGTATCCCTATCAAGGCAAAGAAGCCTTGAGCTGTCGCGCGGCTCTGCGGGATGTTGGGCAATCAGTTCCTTTGGAAGGTGATAGTTGAACAGTGAGCGCTGCATTAATTCTCCGTTTTGACAGGCAAATTCCCGCAATTGACATATAATATTGATGATGATAGTATTGATTTCACTTATCGCGCGGGTACTTCATTATATGTCAAGTCGCATTATTTTTCAACACAAGGTGTGACTGCGAGCGCGCAAACGGGAGGAAGCTATGGCAATAAAAAGAATTGCAGTTGTTGGAGCGACAGGCATGGTCGGAAGGACTTTTTTAAGAGTACTCGAGGAGTATGGCATGACGGATTTTGAGTATTCCCTGTTCGCTTCGGCAAAAAGTGCAGGTAAAACTATTGATTTTATGGGAGCACCGCACACCATTCGCGAACTGACCGATCACAGTTTCGACTCGGGTTTTGACATTGCTCTGTTCTCTGCCGGCGCTTCTGCAAGCGGAATTTACGCTCCCATTGCGGCGCGGTGCGGCTGCGTTGTCATCGACAACAGCTCCCGCTGGCGTATGGATATCGAGGTTCCTCTCGTTGTGCCCGAGGTAAACCCTGAGGACGCGTTTAAAAATAAGGGTATTATAGCAAATCCCAACTGCTCGACGATACAGGCGGTTGTGGCTCTGGCTCCGCTGCATAGAAAGTACGGTATCAAGCGTATAGTTTATTCGACATATCAAGCGGTCTCGGGCGCTGGTATTGCGGGCTGGGCTGATCTTGACAACGGTGCTCGGGCGTTTGTTGAGGGCACAAGTTTCTGCCCAAAAAAATTTCCACACCCCATTTTCAGCAACTGTATTCCTCACATAGACGTCTTCCTTGAAAACGGATACACAAAAGAGGAGCAGAAGATGGTTGATGAAACCCGCAAAATACTGCATGACGACAATATCGCCATAACTGCGACTGCTGTACGTGTTCCGGTGTTCAGCGCACACAGCGAATCGGTCAACGTTGAACTTGCGAGCGAATATGACCTGAATGAATTAAAGCATCTGCTTTCTGTTTCCGATGGAATAACGCTTGTTGACGATCCGACAAACAACAGCTATCCCCTTGCAATCAATGCTGCGGGCACTGATGATGTCTTGGTAGGCAGGGTTCGCCGCGACGACAGCGTTAAAAATGGCCTCAACCTTTGGATTGTGTCCGACAACATCAGAAAGGGCGCCGCCTCCAACACGATTCAGATAGCGCAGCTGCTGCTGAAATAATCTTGAATTCACTATTGGAAAGCAGTCTTGAAAGCGCGGAATCAATTCAAACAGCAATTGCTGTTCTGCAAAGACTTGAACAGGTACGGTCCATTGAAGATATCTCCGCCGTGATATTTGCAATGAACAAGGAGAACAATTTTATTTGGAGCTTTATCAAAACTTGAAAAGTTTCCACAGTCTCTCGCTTGAGTTTCCCTGAAAATGTTTGAATCATCAGTTTGACCCACGCTGCCTACTTTTGCACGAGAGGTGAATTTATGAAAAAGCACACAATCTTTACAGGTTGCGCTACCGCAATCATAACGCCGTTTGCGAAGGACTATTCGGTCAATTTTGACGCTCTGGAGAAATTTGTCGATTTTCAGCTGGACAACGGTGTGAAAACACTCGTGGTTTGCGGGACTACGGGCGAAGCGTCCACGCTTTCCGACGACGAGCAGATCTCGGTAATCGAATGTGCTGTCCAGCGGGCGCGCGGGCGAAATGCAACCGTCATTGCGGGGGCGGGCAGCAACGACACGCGTCACGGTGTCGCACTCTCCAGACGCGCTGCAGCATCGGGGGCAGACGCGCTTCTCCACGTCACCCCATACTACAACAAAACGACGCAAAGAGGTTTGATTGAGCACTACCGAGCGATTGCCTCTTCGGTTTCAATTCCTATAATACTATATAATGTTCCCTCACGCACGGGACTTTCCATTGAACCTGCAACCTATGTGCAACTTGCTGAAATTGAAAATATCGTCGCAACCAAAGAAGCGAGCGGAAACTTCACTTCAATCGCATCTGCGATGAACCTCTGTGAGGGAGATTTGGATTTTTACTCGGGAAATGACGATCAGGCGATCCCAATCATCTCTCTCGGGGGCAAGGGCCTTATCTCGGTGCTTTCAAACGTGAAACCCGCTGAAACCTCAAAAATGTGTGACCTTGCGCTTGCCGGAGATTTTAAGGCTGCTGCGGCACTGCAAATCAGCTTAATGCCACTGATAAACGCGCTTTTCAGCGAGGTCAATCCGATACCGATTAAAGCCGCCGTCGATATGATCGGTTTCAATGCAGGGCCGTGCCGCCTGCCGCTCTGTGACATGGATGAAAGTAAGCTCAAAAAACTGCGTTCGCTTGTGCTACAATGAAAAGGTGTGACAGGATGTTGAATGTTATAATCTGTGGAATACTCGGAAATATGGGCGGCAAGGTGATGGATGCATGCTTTGAGACGAGTGACATCAGCGTCGCTGCCGGAATCGATATGCGTGACGGCACACTTGCCAGTATCCCTCTGTTTGCGTCTCCATCACAATGCACTATAAAATCCGATGTGCTCATCGATTTTTCAACGCCCTCCCTCGCGTTTGAAATCGCAGATCTCTGCGCGGAGCAAAAAATGCCGCTCGTCATGTGCACGACCGGCCACACTGGCGAGCAACTTGAGCGTCTCGCTGCGCTCGCAACCGTTGTTCCTGTTTTCAAAAGTGCCAACATGTCACTCGGAATCGCGCTGCTTGAAGATCTTGTCAAAAGAGCCGCTGCCGTTCTGGGGGCGGGTTTCGATATTGAGATAACCGAAAAGCACCATCGACGCAAGGTCGACGCACCAAGCGGCACCGCACTAATGCTCGCGGACGCTATCAATGCCGAGCGCGGAAACCGTTATGATTATACCTATGAGAGACACAGCGTCCGAGAGCCGAGATTGCAAAACGAAATCGGAATTCATTCGCTGCGCGGGGGTACTATTGTGGGTGATCATGAAGTGTGTTTTGCCGGCAACGACGAGATCCTCACTCTCGCGCACAGCGCCTCGAGCCGCGCCGTATTTGCCGAGGGAGCGCTCTCTGCCGCTCGCTTTATTGTACGGCAAAAGCCCGGTAGCTATGATATGAAATCGCTTGTCTCGGCATTTTAAACAACTGAATGACAGTCAGCCCCGACGCTATATGGCGACCCGGGGCTTTTTTGTGTTAAAAATCCATTTCAAATTTTGGACGTAAACAGGGCGGTGCATGCAGACAAACTTTCGCGGTTGAATAAACCGCTGAATTATGATATCTTATTGTTCAGCATCGTCTATGAGAGGACAATCAATTGGAAAAACTCTGGACAAAAGATTTCACAATAATAACGCTTGGAACTGTCGTTTCGATGCTCGGAAACGCAATATCCGGCTTTGCAATCGGGCTGCTTGTGCTCGATTACAGCGGCTCGGTTTTTTTATATACCCTGTTTCTCGTCGCTTACAATCTGCCGAAAATTGTAATGCCTATAATTGCGGGGCCTTTCCTCGACAAATTCTCACGCAAACGCACGATTTATTGCCTCGATTTTTTGTCTTCGGGAATTTATATGCTTCTCGCATTACTTATGTTTTTTCGCGAATTCAACTATTCAGAGCTGCTGTTTTTTTCGCTGCTGATAGGCTCAATCGACAGCGTCTATCAGGTTGCGTACGACAGCTTTTATCCCAATGTGATAACACCGGGAAACTTTCGCAAAGCATATTCCGTATCCAGCATGATCTTCCCGCTTTCGGCAGCTATGATACCTGTCTCTGCATATGTTTACGAGATATGGGGAATAACTCCGCTCTTTATTTTTAATGCCCTCTCCTTTTTAATCGCCGCGATCTTTGAGACACGGATTGAAACAGAGGAAACACACGATATTTCAACAGGGGCCGAGTTTGGGATTTCAGGATTCAAGCGCACTTTCATTGAGGGCGTGAGCTATATTAAAAGTGAAAAAGGGCTCATTGCGATAACCGTATATTTCTGTCTCTCTTTTTTTTGCGGCGCTTCCGATGCTGTCGTTCTTCCTTATTTCAAAAGCGTTCCCGATCTCGGCGTGTATAAATACTGTCTTGTTATGGGAGCGTTTGTAGTCGGACGCCTTTGCGGAGGCGTCGTTCAATATCGCTTGCGATATCCCGCGGACAAGAAATTTCAGATTGCCGTTGCGGTTTATATAATATTAAGCGTCATTTCCGGCGGCTACCTCTATCTGCCGCTCGCCATTATGACGGTGCTGTCTTTTATCAGCGGGGCGCTGAGTGTGACGAGTTACAACATACGTGTCGCTGCGACGCAGAGCTATGTCCCGGATGACAAGCGCGCGCGATTTAATGGGGTGTTTCAGATGCTCTGCAACACGGGACAGATTACTGGACAGCTCGCCGCAGGCGCGCTTGCCGAAATCGTGCCACCACGTGTTGTCATTGTGATCTTCATGTCACTCAATTTTGTTTCAGCTCTCGGTGTGATGCTCCCGGCGCGTAAAAAGGTCGAACCGATTTACAATCAAGACATTTGATTCGCTTTGCCGCGAGCCGCCCGTGAATTTACAGGCAAAATTAATCACCTTGCTTTTGAGACTGTATCAACGTGCAAAGAGTTACAAGTCAAGTCGAACACACCCGCAATTTAAGCAGATCGGCACATACACTGTCGGCGCGCAAGCAAGGGGTTTGCGCAATTTTGCATATGTCGGAGAACATGGACGCCATCTTGCAGTATATAAAAAATGCCGAACTGAAGTTCCATTTGAGGGCGCTTCAGCTCGGTGGCTTTTTTTATGTATAGGTTATATGTTTGCACGGAAGTTAAATCTATAGTCGTGGGCGATATCTCTCAGGTGTATCGGGTGAGCATCATTTTCAAGTAGCAATTTACGCAGTTGCAGCGCCTCGCTTTTGGTGCTGTATATGTCTGCCGAACCGCACAGCAACTTATCTTGCGAGCTTTTAAACCCCTCAAAATAGAGTGTTATCCGATAATACTGCAAGATTTCATCGGCATTGATTTGATCTATCCGCAAAACATCGCATTTGAGCTTATCCAAAATTCCCCCCCTCCCCTTTGATTGATGATTTATATTAACACATGGATACTTTTGACTCAATTACACTTTGGTTGATTTGTGCTTATCTGTAGACCATTCTTATAAGCTCGACACGCGAGCTTACATTCAGTTTTGCAAACGCGTTGTTAAGCGTTTTCTTGATTGTCCCCTCTGTCACTCCCAATTCGAGTGCTATATAAGAATTTTTACACCCTGACAAAACGTGCTCAACCACTTCTTTTTCGCGCTTTGTAAGTCGCGCCGACAAACTGTCGAAGCGGGTTTTAATGTTTTTGCTCGGTGAGGCAATCACTAGCATCTGACGCAGTTCACCCAGCGGCGCAAAGACAAGATTGTACTGCACGCTTTTCCCCTGTGCGTTTGCCAATTCCCTCAACTCAAACTCTGCACCTCCCGTGTTGTGAGCCTCACGCAGCGCAGACGAGGCCGAAAGCAGCGTGGGGTTTAGCATAATCAGCTCGTTAAACAATTCGTCCGAGCGGTTTACACTCAGTGTGTCGGCGTCACAGAAAGCAGCGCCGATGTTCTCACTGATAAAATACTGTTCTATATACACATTCTTTTTATGAAGCTCGTAATATTGCCTCGCAGTCAGTTTATAAAATAGCAACAGCACACTACATCTTCCGACATGATTAATCGGTATCGCTGTACACAAGAATTGAAGGCATAGCGAAGAGGATGAGTATTCGTCAAGAAATCGAAACATCTTGCCACTTTCAATGCAGTGGTTTATCACACTGACACTTTTCAGCATCAGCAGATGCTGCTCTATGATTTTTCCGAGATTATCCCCATCTTCGATGCCGGTCAACAGTGCAATTTCCGCGTCCCGGGATCTGACAATGAATCCGTCGGCACTGCGCTCGACCAACATCGATACGCAATTCAGATGGTTTAAAAAGTTAGGGGAAATAGCCTCGAGCGATGTGTTACAGCCCGAATCTCGCATCCTTTCACCGGTCACCAGCAGCAAATCACCGCAAGCTTCGATCTCAATGCTCCAAAGTGCTCCCCCGTGATCATGCAAAAGCTCAAATCGTTGACTTCCATTTTCATATTCAAGCAAAAGAGACTCGTATCGCTTAAGAAACCATCCGAATTCAGAAACGTTTGTGACATCGACATTTTTTTGCGTTAAATATTCATCGGCAACGACCCTGAACGCATGGTCGCATGTTTCGAGAAAAACACCGTTATCGCAAACTCTGTAAATTGCATGACAGACAGTGAAATTCATATCTGCTGTGTGGGAGTCCATCATTGAATCTCCTCTTGTAAATTGCAGTCCATTCCCTGCGGTCACCGGTTTCAGGGACATCACTCCCTGCGTTGCATAGCAATAACGTAACTTCGCGGCATAGCTGAATTCCTGTAACGAGGCTGTCCCGGATATTTTAAATTTCCTGCCTGTTACAATTTGCAATGCGACAGATATAATGTCACGTTTTCAACTCATCACGAGATCATTTTAAACAAAAGCATTGCCTAATATCGATTCGCTGTGAAAATCTGATTGTGTTTTTGATTTTGCCGAAACTTTGAGCTTAGACGCACATCTCTACAAATTAATTCTTTGCACTGAATAAAATGCGGCATTTTCATTAATTCTGCAAGTGCGCAGAACAAATGAACTGGTTTCAGGCTTTATGTATTCCGAGTGAGCGGTTGTCACGGGCGTCGTGTGTGGCTATAATACAGAAAGAGGTATTACATGAAAATTATTGCAGACACACACGCACACACAACGGCCAGCGGGCACGCATATTCGACAATATCAGAAATGACCCGCGCCGCATCAGACAAAGGGCTTAGGGTACTCGCTCTGACCGAGCACGCCCCCGCTATGCCGGGAACCTGCTGTTTACTCTATTTTGCAAATTATGTTGTGGTTCCGCGCGAAAGATACGGCGTTCATTTGCTGCTCGGCGCAGAGGCAAATATACTTGACGAACACGGAACGCTCGATTTGCCTGACGACATTCTCGCCAATCAAGACATTGTGCTCGTGAGCATTCACAGCCCCTGCTTCGGTGCTTCAAAATCCATAGCGGACAACACTAAAAGTTGCATTCGAGCGATGAGACACCCTCATGTCAACATTATCGCGCACCCTGACGACGCAAATTACCCGCTTGATTATGACGAGCTCGCTCGCGCGGCCGCCGCTTCCAACGTGCTACTTGAGGTCAACAGCCTATCCTTTGCCCCGCAGACCTATCGTTTGAACACGAGAGAGTGCCTGAAAAGAATGCTTGAGTGTTGCGAAAAGCATAGGACGTCTATAACTCTCGGCAGCGATGCACATGTTGACGCAAATGTTGCCGATTTCAAAGATTCTCTTTCGTTTCTTGCAGAATGCTCTTTCCCCAAAGAACTTGTTGCGGGCTCATCAATTAAGAGCCTTGCCGACTTTATTGGATTTGACATTTCCAAAATCACTGACAAAATATAATATTTTTTATTCGCTGACCGCAACCCGACTGAGCATCTTTTTCAGTAACGCTCTAATCGTACGATGTCAAGAAACGCGCCTTAATAAATCCTTGGATAATACCTTAAAACACAACTTGCCGCATTGATGCCTTTTCTATTGCGACAGGGGTTTTGTCTTACCATTGAAAAAATGCTTTCTTGACAATACCGATCACTAAAAAAGCTTGGTTTTAAATGTGATTTGTGCGCTCAAAACCCACATACCCCAAGGTTTCTCTGCACTGCAAGCGTCGCTTGCCACATACATTTCCAATTGTCTGATCGGGTCTTTTGAAAAGTGAAAGTCTATCAGTACAAAAAAACGTAAACTCTTTGCAACGGATCACTCTGAAATGCGCTTGAATCCGCATTTGAGAGCCGATATTTGATTGTTAGATAGGTATTTAATTGGTTGACTAAAACTGAAAAATCAGACAGAGAATTCCTCATTTGAAACCCGTATCATTCTATATCCGATTCCGACATGAGTTTGAATCAGCTTTTGTCCGCTTGGGGTCACTATTTTACTGCGAAGAGTTGCCATGTATACGCGTAGCGAAGGTGAGTCGGAGGGCAGCGAGTTCTGCCACACCTCTTTGATAAATATATTGTGTGTCAGAACCTTTCCGACGTTTCTCGACATGAGGCAGAGCAGCTTATATTCGATTGGGGTGAGGTGAATTTCCTTATCGTCCACAAAGACACAACCGGCGGCATAGTCTATTTTCAGTTCTCCGTTCTGAAACACCACGGTGTCTGCATCGGTGCTGTCGTTCATGAATTGAAGCCGCCGCAGTGCTACACGAAGCCGCGCTAGTAGCTCGTCGACACTGAATGGCTTTGTGAGATAATCGTCGGCGCCCGCGTCCAACGCTTCAATTTTATCTGTGTCGTCGCTCCGCGAGCTGACCACAATAATGGGCATGTTCGACCATGTTCTGATTTTTTTGATTATATCGACACCATTCATATCAGGCAATCCGAGATCGAGAATGACCACATCCGGATGGTGCGATGTCGCTGCCATAATCGCAACGCTCCCTGTCTCGGCGGTTATAAACCGATAATCATGTGCCTCAAGCGTCATTGAGATAAGATTGCGCACCGGTCTGTCATCCTCGACAATCAAAACAAGGTTTTTATTCATCTATTTCAGCCTCCTCGGCCTTGAGCGTAAAATAAAATATCGTTCCCGTTGGAAAATTGTTTTTGACATGTATCTCCCCGCCATGTGCGTTCACTATCGATTTACAAAGCGCAAGTCCCAGACCCAACCCTCTGCGTCCGTCAATCGTGCGACTGCCGCTCGCGGTGTAAAACATATCAAACAACTTCTCTTTGTCACTGTCGGATATTCCGGCGCCGTCATCAGCAACCGAAATTCTGACCATACATCCCTCCCTTACGGCGGATATTTCGATATGCGAGCCTTCAACTGTGTATTTTATCGCGTTATCGATTAGGTTCACCAAAACCTGAACAATCAGAGAGGTGTCCATCTCAGCCATCAAAAACTTGTCTTCAACATTTGTTGTGATTGTGTGATTATTCCCATATCGGGTAATATGTGAGAGCGCTTCGTCCGCAACGTCGGCCACGATTTCCGGTTGCATGGTGAGCGAGAACCGATTGTCGTCCATTCTCGTGATGGACAGTAAGTTTTCCACAAGGCGGATCAGCCACATTGAATCGTCATATATATCGGAATATAGCCTGTGCCGCGTCTTCTCATCTTTAACAATTGCTCCGTCGAGCAGCATGTTTGCGTTTCCCGATATACTGGTGAGCGGTGTGCGGAGATCATGCGATATCGCACGCAGCAAATTGGAGCGCAACTGCTCCTGTTCGGCACGCAGTGCGAGCTCGTTTTTCATTCTGTCCAGTCTTTCCTTTTCGAGTGCCACACCGCTTTCTCCGAGCATCGCCATGAGCAGGTTTTTGTCGGAAACATCGAGATCGTCGCCTTTGTCGACAGGTATTCCCGCAACCGCATAGACAACGTCTTGAGCTTTGATTGCAAGATAGAGACAGCGTGCATCATAGTGAATCGGGGTAGTAGCGCCAGCCTTTGTCCCGTTTTGCATAACCCAAAGCGCCGCTTCTCTCTCTTTTTCACTTTTGAATATTTCCGAATCCTCATCATCTCCGGAACTTGAAAGCACAATCGGCTGTCCGAGCGCGCCCTCTGAGGCATAATAAAGAATAACCGGTCGGTAGAGCAGCCGCTGCAGCTGCCTTGCGGTTTCAAGCAATATTTCATTTCGGCCGCCGGCGAGTTGGAATTTTCTGTTTGATGAGAGCAGAACCTCGGTTCGGTAGGCATTCTGTGCGTGTTTCTGCGCTTGTTTTTTCACCTGTGATGTGAGGGAGCTCGTGAGGAATGCCGCAAAAAACATTATTAAAAAAGTGACTGGATAACCCGTTGCGTAGGCTCGCAGTGAAAAACGAGGTTCTGTGAACAAAAAATTGAAAACGAGAACGCTGACCGCAGAACTGACCGCGCCACACACGTAGCCACTTGTGAAAAACGACACCACAAGCACGCCTAAGATATATATTGTTATTATTGTGGCGTCGCTGAATCCGAGCGCTCTGAATCCGAGTCCAACAGCGGTTACTGCCGCAAGCACAGCGATTGAGATTGCGGCATCTTTCAGTGAAACTGCCGGCTTTCTTTCGTTTCCGACCTGCTCGTCAGAAGGAGGGTTGTTTGGGATTATTATAATTTCGATATCCGTCAGCAGAAGCGACAGCTTGTCTGAAACCGCAGTTCGCTGGATACCGAACAGATGTCTTCCATTCGACTTGCCGAGCACAATTTTGGTAATTCCATTGAGCTTGGCAAAGCGGGCGATTTCCGCCGCTATGTCATCGCCATACAACATTGAAACAGAATTGCAAAACTCTTTTGCACATCGAATATTGTCACTGAGCGAGCTTTTCCTGTGAGTTTCTATGGCGGAAACTCCCTTGGCCTCAACAAAAACCGCGCAGATATCCGCACCGTACGCGGTTGCCATCTGCGCAGCTGTTTTTATTGTCTTCATGTTGTACGGAGAACCGGACAGGCAGACCAGAATTTTTTCTGTTGTCGACGTGTTTTCTGTTTTCAGAATATCATCTCTTTGTTAGGCACTCAGTTTTCGTGAAACTTTGACCGATGCACGCAAAGGTAACGCGACACGGGACTGCACTATATGGAAAGAACCCGGCAGCGCAACTTTAAATTTCAGTAATTATATCATCTGTGCCGACGTATTACCACAACAATCAGCGCAACTGCCACGGCAAACGCGCATGCGGCTGCAACAGCGAGCAGAGGCGAAAAAACGATTGGCGTTTCCTGTCCGCTTTTGATTATCTCAAACGAGCTTGCGTGAATGTCAAAATCTCCTCCGTGCTCGGAGCATGCGCGATTGAAAACTCCCACAACGCGAACACTGTCCCCTGTCACTCCGTACTTCCCCAAATGTTCAATTTCTTTCGCAAGCTCTGCCCGAACGTAAACCCCTGTTGCGCTGTTGTTTCCGTCACATACGCACACCCAGGCATTCTCCCCACGCGGGAGGATATCACCCACAGCCTCACCGCAAAATGTGACGGTCCTGCCATCATATTCCTTTGCGTTTTCGATAAGTTCCGTGCTGGAAACAACGGCACTTTCAGCCCCGGCCATCGGCGTAAAAAGAAAAACAAAGACAAGCAACACGGCGCTCAATGAAATTATGCGCATTTTTCTCTGACCTTTCCCACAAAATATGCAGCTAGTGCAAGCACAGACATGAATTCAAGTCGCGCTATCCACATTATGAATATATACAGCATTTTCAGCAGCGCCGGAATTGTCGGACTGACAATTCCGATGCTCAACCCCACATTACCGGTGACCGACGCCGATTCAAAAGCAGCCATACCGAACGGAAATCCTGCCATCATTCCACCAACGGTGCCGATTGCGAAAGTGATAACGTATGCGGTCACTATCATAAACGCGCTGCGCACCGCCGAATCCGACAGCACCACATCGTTTATATGGTGGATTTTCTGCTCGGTCACCCGAGATTCGGGGAGCATCATGCGACGCAGCTCAAACTTGAATGTGTTGAAGATAATTCCGATCCTTAGTCCCTTAAACCCTCCCGCAGTTGAGCAGGCACTTCCTCCGAACAGCATTGCCACAATCATTCCGAACAGCGCGATATCTCCCCACTCGTGGAACAGCTGTCTTGCATAAACCGACATAAATCCAGTGGTGGTGTGTGCGGAAGCGAGCTGATAAAATCCCTTGCGGAACAGCGCCACCATATCTGGATAGACGTTGTTTTTCATCAAGCCAAAAGCGGTTATGAGGAACAAGACCGTGAGCGTTATCGAAAAACTGACAGTCTCGATATTTTTGCGAAGTTCTTTTCTTTTACCCGTAAGCACGCTGTAATGCAACGCAAAGTTGAAGGATCCCAGAACAAAAAACACAACTGACGCTATCTCATATGCAGCGCTGTGGTAATAGAGAATGTTTTGAGACATCGGTGCGAAGCCCCCTGTGCTCCATGCCGACATGTATATCCAGACACCGTGAAGAAGAGCTTTTGATACAGGCAGCCCTGCCGCAAGTCCTGCAAAGAACATGCAGAATGTTCCAACTGCAAGATACAAAAGACTTATGTACCAGATGTTTTTTGCGGTGCTAACAGCGTTGGGCATGAGACGTTCGTCTTTTCCCTCACCGGCGTAGAACTTGTATACGCCCGCTGTATTCTTCGTCAGAAACGTCAGGGCGAGAACGACCATTCCCTGACCGCCCAAAAATGTCAGGATGAATCTCCACATGTTAAGTCCATTTGAAAGATGGTCTAAATCCTGCACCATTATCACGCCGGTCGTCGTAAGTCCGCTCATGACATCAAAACAGGAGTCGAGATACGAGAGATAGTTGCCGCTCATGTAAAACGGAAGCGCGCAAAGCAGCATGCCCAGCAGCCATGCGCCCGACGCAACCATCATACCCTCTCCCCAGCCCAGCTTCAGCATTCTGTGCTTATAACCGATTAGCATGAAACCTGCACCGACAGATGCCGCCACTGATACGGTAAAAACATATATCAACGACATCCGCCATTCCGCGCTGAAAACCGAGGTAAGCAGCGGGATAACCTCTGTTGCCGCAAGCGACAGAATCACGATACCTATGTAATAAAAAATGGGGTATATTTTCCCAACAGGTTTTTCTACCATAGTATCACCATATAATCAGCAGCGAAACGGCAAGCCCCATGCCAATCAGCAAGGCGGAAAAGAAAACTTCCACGATAATGCCCAGCGCTGTTTTACCTATGTATTTATTCATGAATTAACCCTGCCTTCCTTTCGCGAAGCATGCAGCAGTGCTGTCCATTGCCTCGTCGTCTCCAATAACGATAACTCTATCAAACTCGCCTATAACAGTCTGGCCGTTTGGAACCACAACGCCGAGATCGTTGATGAGCGCAACGGCGATAACGCCCTTTGGCAACCCAATTTGCTGCAGTTCTTTGTTTGCGGCAGCACACCCGGCTTCGGCTGTGAACTCCCGAATGCGCGTGCTGTTTGATTTGGATTTCAGAATTGCGTTCACCTCAACGAGATCGAGCTCCTGCTCGATAATATCCGCTATGCGCGCAGTGCTGCTTATAACGGAATCCACTCCGAGCAGGTGAAACACCCTGATGTTTTTGGGATTGTTTACGCGGGATATGGTTCTTTTGACTCCGAAATAGTCCTTGGCAAGCATACAGGCGACAAAGTTGTTCTGGTCCTGCCCTGTGACAGCAATAAACACGTCCGCTTTAAAAATGTTGGCTTCTTTGAGACACTCAGCGTCTGTTGCATCCCCGCACGTCACCTCTGCCTTTGAACCGAATTCCTCCGCAAACTGAGTGCATTTTTCATAGCTTCCATCAACAATCATGACCGAGTGCTTTTCCGCGAGCAGCGTTTTTGCTAAGTAATACCCGACGTTTCCTCCGCCGGCTATAAGTATTTTCATATTGATTCCCCCGTAAGCATTTCAGAAAGTGCGCCGCATGTGTACTGTGCGGGACACACCGTTCTGAACCCGAGTTTCTGCATTATCTCAACGCGCTGCGGATCGCTCACGCGCACAGTCACATTCAAGACAGAATAAAGCTTCTTTGCAATTTGAGCAATCATGATGTTCATATTGTCGTCCGACGTCACCGCGACCACAGCATCTGCCTTTTCGATTCCCGCAGCTTTGAGGATTTCCTCATCGATCGGAACCCCCGGAACGGTGAGTCCGTTGAAACCGACTCCGAGTTTTTGCAGATTTGCGCTCAATTGGTCAATCACTGCAACATCATAACCGTTTTCCGAAAGCCGCAGCGCAAGATTTGAACCAACACGCCCGCAGCCCGCAATTATTACATACATAAAAAACTCCTCATTTTTTCAAGTGTGACTTTTGGTCTGTTCAGCATCGTTCTCGTCAAATATATATCGCTTCTCAGAGAAAATGCGTCCAAAAGAGTCGAGATTTTGCAGCGCGGGAACATATGTAGGATCAAGGCTCCACGCCGCACGGAAATGTTTCATTGCAGTCACGTGATCATCCTGTTTCTCGTACAGCAACCCCATCAGATTGTGCGGCACTGCCTCGTGCGGATAATCGCTCATTGCACCTCGAAGCATTTTTTCACATTTTTTATATTCATGGTGTACGATCATCGCACGCGCTTGCAAAATCAACTGCTTTAATGCTTCTTCCATAAAGTAAATCACCTCTCCGGTCACTCTGTTAGCGCATGAATTTGTCATTCTGAGCAGCGCTAAGAATCTCATATTCAGGGCATCGCCGATATTGAACCGTTTTTTTCACCACCATTGTCAGCTTGCTCATCTGCGATTCTTTCTGTCGACATCATATGACAACCGATGAAAGAGCGGCGTTAATAATGAGCAATGGATGTTATAATTTTGTTAATTTATGTTTTAAGCAAACAAAAACCCCGCAACCATTAAAATGATTGCGGGATCCTCGTTGGGAAAACGGGAAAGAGATAGATCTCCACTGTTTTAAGCGCTTATTTGCGCAGCAATGTCGAATACACATCGATGTTGTAGAGCATTTTGCTAAAGCGAAAATCGTCTTTAAAGTCGTACATTAAGCCAATCTGCAAACAAGTATATTGCTTTTAAACCCGTTCAATTGGCGATCACTTCTCCAACAATAAAGCTGCTGCATTATCAAAAAGCAACGCCCTTGATATCTCTGTCGCGTTGTTAAACGTGATTATCCCGTCTGAAACCTTTTCAGAAAGAACTTTGCAGATGCACTGCCGTGCCATTTTTTGATGAGAGTACACACCGTCGGGAAAACGATAATCTCCGCCAAACCCGATGATTTTGTTGTATGGGAGAAATTCAAGCCACTCACTCAGAGCCCGCTTACACGCTATCGGCGATACGATGTGTGCCCAGCACATGTCAATAAACACGTTGGGGAACATCTTGCAGAGAGCTCCCAGCTCAGAATAGAACGGATATCCAATATGAAAGATGTCAAATCTCAAGTTGGGATACTCAAAGAACAGCTTGTTTAAACACGATGGATTGCTGTGAACTAAAATGTTCCCGTTTCCTTCAAGCAGCCCTGTATGCACCTGAACAACCATATTGTGCTTTTGGGCAAGTTCCAAAATATAGCGAAAAACATAGTCCTGAAACGACTTGGAGGTGTGACAAACCTGTTCGCTTCGGTCAATATAATAATTTGATTCAAACAGATTGTTGAATCCCTTTTCTGCCTCATCGCGCGTTGCTCGCTCAAAATCAAGCGAGCGAAGATAAGCCAAACCGCATTTCAAGACATTGCTCTGCGTTTTAAACTGACCTATCCTTATTTCACACGCCTCAAGGTAATTTTCAAAGCTGGAGATGGATGTTCCTGTGCTTTTTTCAAGATTTTCGATGTCGGTTCCATATTTCGGATAAACCAGAGAATCAAAATTGTTGACGCAGACAAAATACTCGGAATCCGCGTCCGTCATAGCGCCACAATCGAGGAAAGAAATCTTTATTTTCGAGAGGTCTTTAATAACTCTTTTGTAATGGCCGCCTTTTTTCATTGAAATCATAAAGGCATCATTGATCTTTTCAATTGTCGAGCTGTCGACTCTCTCATATCCGTAAATTCCGGAAACCGCCATGTCAAGACTTCTTCCGTATCCCGTGTTGCGGCAGAATTCCCAATTTTTTTGACTATATTCCACTTCTCAATCACGCTCAGGTCTCCGGATTTCACAATCTGAAGATTCTCCTGTGAAAGACCGCTTGAGACGAGATCTACACAAAAATAATGGAAAAGATACTCTCCGAAAATATCCTTTGCGTTTCGCTGGTTTTCCCATGGGGCAAGATGCTCATGGGAATCCATAATGATAAGTCCGTCGATATATGATTTAAGCTCGTCAATCATAGACAGTATCTACGTTTAAAACGTAACTCCTGAAACAAGGATTATGTTTGCATAAGAGGTACACTCGCCTGTTCTGACAACGGCCTTGGAATTCTCCGTGAGTTTTTTGAATTCCTCGTGACTCACGTAGTCAACTTTGATTTTGCCGTCAAAGCGCTTGAGAAGCTCTGTGTGCAATTCACCTGAAACTGTTTTGATCTCTTTTGCGAGAATGATTCTTTCCACGCACAGTTCAGTCAGCACCGTGTCAAGCGTATCCAAAAACGAAGGAACTCCAAATTTGAGGGCAAGATCTATTCTTTGGGCATTCCCGCGTATCGGGAGGCCGCAATCTCCTATCGTAAGCGTATCAGTGTGGCCCATTTCCGCGATTACGGAGGTGAGCGGTGCGTTTAAAAGATAAGTTTTTTTCATTATTAAGAATTTCCTTATTGTTGTGAAATATTATTCAAAGCACCGGCAATTTACTCAACAACGAGGCCTTTCGTCTCTGTGTCGCGCCTAAAATGCCTCATGAACTCCCATGCAAGCTCTGCCATTGTTGCAGGTGGCCAGTGAGGCTGACCCTCTATGCTAATAACCTTCAGCAACTCCTGTCCACAGCCGTTGCTGAAATATGATATGAAGTGACGGACGCCAAGCACTGTTATTGTCTCTGTGCGGTCGGCTGGAAATCCGTGTTTGCGTTCAACTTCGCTGTCGCTGTCCTTGCATGCCACGCAGACGTCAAAAGGAATTTCCGCATGCCCAATCGAACGCAGTTTTTTGTTGAGCATCGCAATTTTATCTATGGCCTGCGATGGTATAACCTTGGCTCTGCTGTCAAACAGTTTCGAGAGGGTCGGGTCATCTCCGGTCGACTGACTGTGCCTGTCAGGACCCATGGTGTCAAGAGTGAGATTGTCCTTATTTGCCGGGAAATATTCGAGAGATTCCTCCTGACCGCACACAATCACGCATGGCAGCTGTCGGTTAGCAGGAGCTGCTGAGATATCTTCGGGCAACATGAAATCAGGAAGGCTGAAAGGAGATCCGCACGGTGCTGCCGCCGCGAAAATTTCGGGGTGGCGAAGCGTGCACATTATTGTCTGAATGCCGCCTTGCGAATACCCTGTGCAGTATATTCTGCTTTTGTCAACAGCGCACTTTGAACACACAATATCGAGAATTCGCATAAGATTGTCTTCGTTGTGATTTTGCGCCGAGATAACAATCATCTCTTCACGAGCAGCAATCGGAAGGAATCCCGAGTTCTCCTCCCAATAAATAGGCATACAAGCGCCGTGGTTCACAAATAGAAGCGGATATTTTTTGCTTTTGTTCTCAGGAAGATACATTGAGGCAGGTGTGTACAGCGCCCATTTTGTATAGAGGTTCTCTGTCTCGAAGAGCTCTTTTTTAAGCCCGATTTCACCGAGATAAGCAAGAAGATCCTCACCCATCTCATCCTCATAGAGGATATATGGCCGCATGTTGGTCACAAGCTTTTCGCCATATTCGCTGCCTATAATCGCCTCAAAATCGACACAGCCCTTGCGAGGCATATCGCGAATTCTCGGACGAAGCGGCATAGGCTCGGTACCTATATTCCAGGTTCGTGGAATGTCCCATAGGTATTCGTTTTCGTATTTGTAAGACACGATGACTTCCTCCTTTATATTGTTATCAGTCTTTTCCGACCGCTTTCAGCATGCGCTTATTTTTCATATCGTCCAAAAACACAGCGATGAGAATGACTATTCCCTTGCATATATACTGCCAGAAGCTGTCCATTCTGAGCAGGTTCAAACCGTTGTTGATAAAACCTATTATGAAAGCACCGAGGATAGTTCCGAAAATTCCGCCCTGACCGCCGCTCATCGATGTTCCGCCAAGCACGACTGCCGCAATGGCATCCATCTCCATTCCTGTTCCGAGGTTGGGCTGCATGGAATTGTTACGGCTGGTGTACACAAGACCCGCAAGTGCTGCAAGTGCGCCGGAGATTGCAAATATGAGAACCTTGATGCGTTTGATGTTTATGCCCGCATACTGCGCTGCCTTTGCGTTGCCGCCGATTGCATACATGTGCCGGCCTGCCCTTGAGCGGTTCAGAATTAAATATGTCATCGCAATAACAAGAATCATGTATATGACAGGCCACGGGAGAAACCCGAGCGAACCGCCGCCAAACTCAATAAATGCCTTGTCGGTAAGCCTGAGCGTGCCGGCGGTCGTTATTACAAATACCATACCTCTTAAAATGCTCTGCATCGAATAGGTCACGATGAACGGGGGCAAATTGGTGTTTGCAATAATCAAACCATTAATCACTCCCGCACAAGTTCCTGAAAGGAGTCCACCAAGAGCGCAAAGCCAGAATGGAAACCCTGCAAGTGACATATACGCCGAAACCATTCCGGCCAGAGCCATGACCGAGCCGGCTGAAAGGTCAATTCCTCCGGTAATGAGGATCATTGTAAGCGCACAGCTCACATACATGTTAGTTGAAATTTGACGGGAAACGTTTATAAGATTGCGTCCCGTGAGAAAAGTGTCGGTTGAAAGTGATAATATTACAAATATAACCGCCAGAAAAGCTATCTGACCGATATATTGCGTTATAAACTCTTTGAACCCACCGTGCAGATTATTATTTCTGTTTATCTTTGCATTTTCCATAAGTCGCGTCTCCCATTGTCTATATGTTTACTGCGTATTTCATGATTTCTTCTTGCGTCGCCTCTGAATGATTGAGCACCTTTGACACCGATCCCTCGCGCATAACCACAACTCTGTCGCTCATGTTAATTATCTCCGGAAGCTCGGAAGAAATCATAATAATCGCGATTCCTTGCTTCGCAAGATCATTCATAAGGGCGTATATCTCTGCCTTAGCTCCAACATCGATTCCACGCGTCGGCTCATCCATTATCAACAGCTTTGGTTTTGTTGCAAGCCAGCTTGCTATAACCACCTTCTGCTGATTGCCGCCTGAAAGATTCTGAAGTCTCGTCTTTTGATTCGGAGCCTTTATAGACAGTGCCTTAATATATTCATCCGTTATTCCACGCTCTTTCGCCGCGTTCACAGATATCCCGTGAATGAAATTCCGCAGCACTTTAAGTGTCGTGTTGAACCTAATTGTTTGCAGCGGGATGATTCCCTCTTCCCTACGGTTTTCGGGAATGTAGCCAATGCCCAGTTCGTAAGCGACTGAGGGGTTGGTTATCGATATTTTGTTACCGCATAGTTCCACTTTGCCCGCGGTCATCTCATCAAACCCGAGTAACGCTTTCATCGTCTCGGTGCGCCCAGCGCCCACAAGCCCCGCAAAGCCGAGAATCTCACCGCGCCTAACTTCAAAGCTGACGTCGTTCACTTTATTTGAGGATACTCCATCGGCCCTAAAGATCACATCTTCAGATTTGTTATAGGTTCGCGTGTAATAGTTGGTCATCTCGCGCCCGACCATCAATCGAACAATTTCATCGTTATTAGTCTCTTTGACATTCATGGTGGAGACCGATGTCCCGTCACGCAGAATTGTGACACGGTCCGCAATCTGCGACAATTCTGACAGGCGGTGAGAGATGTAAATTATTCCGATTCCGCGAGATTTGAGCATTCGTATATTTTTAAACAACGCTTCGATTTCCTTATCGGAAAGCGAGGAGGTCGGTTCGTCCATAACAATTATTTTGGCATCAAATGAAACCGCTTTAACGATTTCCACCATCTGCTGTTGAGCGATGGTAAGCTCGATTATCTTTTTGTCAACTTTAAGCTCGAGTCCCAGCTCATCGACAAAGCGCTGGGCATTTTCGTACATTGTGCCATAATTCAGCAAGCCGTTTTTTAAAGGTTCACGATTGATGAAGATATTCTCCGCAACCGTCAAATATGGGGCTAAGACAAGCTCCTGATGTATGATGCTGATTCCGAGATCACGAGCGGAAAGCACATCCGTAATATTTGCGGTTGCTCCGTTAATGAGGATTTCACCATCGTCTTTCTGATGTATCCCTCCAAGGACATTGATGAGCGTTGATTTTCCCGCGCCGTTCTCTCCCACCAACGCGTGAACCTCGCCCTCGTGCAGAGAAAGGTTGACACCACGCAGCGCATAGACACCGGGAAAGCGTTTGTGAATGTTTTTCATTTCAAGCAGGTAGTTCTTCAAGCTTTAAATCCCCCTTAATAATTCGCGCCGCACCTGCCCGCTCCGTCGCATTTCTTGCGGCGGAGCGGGTATTCGTTCAAATGCCGTCGTTACTTAATTTAAGTAAACTTAAACAGTTGATACAAAACAGTGCTTATTCCCAACCCTCGAGATCGCGCTCTGTGATGTTTTCGGGATTGATAATCCACATCGGAACCTGAACTTCTTTTTCGGGAGTACCGCCGGTGGCGAGCTCGTTGGCGGCGTCAAAAGAGAAAGTGGCAAGATCGACGGGGGAGTAAACCATTGTCGCCGTCATCTCTTTATTGGAGATAGACTGCTTTGCTGCAGGCGAGCCATCGAAACCGACAACGACACAGTCAGGTCTGCCAAGCTGCACGCATGCAGCGTAGCAAGAAAGCGCCGTGTTGTCATTAAGGCAAACAAAGCCGGCGATTTCGGGGTTGGACATGAGCATATCTTCTGTGTATGTGGCAATCGCATTGAGGTCTGTGCATGTCTTGTCGATAAGCTTGAGATCGTCACGCTTGAGATCGTTCCAAGCATCCTGCATTCCGACAAAGCGATCGGCAATAACAGCTATCTGCGGGTAGTTAAGTCCGCCGATTGTGGCGCCATCGGGGAACACTTTAGCAAGATATTCGCCGCAGGTGCGACCGCCCGTGTAGCAGTCGGCGGTGACGAAGCAGGAAACGAGAGCCTGATCCGCGTCGGCAACCTTGGAGTCGGCGTTGACTATCTTGACGCCTGCGTCGGAAGCAGCCTTCAAAGCCTGTCCGAGCGCACTGTAATCCGCAGGAACAACGACGAGAACGTCGATCCCTTGTGCAACAAGGTCCTCAATGTTGGCGACCTGTGTGGCGGCTGTGGCATTGGCGTCGTTCCATGTAACCTCAACGCCCTTTTCGGCTGCCTTAGCAAGGAATGTATCCTTAAACTGAACAGCCCAGTCTGCTGTCTGGTTGTGCATCGAAAGTCCAATTAGTACTTTGTCTTCTTCCTTGGGTGCGGGAGTTTCTCCGCTTTTGCATCCAACAAATGCGAGTACCATTGTCAGTGCCAAAAGCAATGCTAGTAGCTTTTTCATGTTCTTCTCCTTTGTTTTTTCCGCTTGAGCGGGGATTTATCCTAACATTTGCCAAAGTGATGCCACCGAAGCAGATGTTAAAACCACAATTGCAAGGACTTGATTGGGACAGATTGTTGTCTTGGTATCAATGAAGCAATACTATTGGAACACGGTTTTAAATGCCGCACCTGTTTGATCAATTCACATCGTCTGTAGTCTTTGTCACACACTTCTATCGCACACAACAAACCCATCGCCGCCACGTCTGTCTTCAAAGATGAGATCACCACACAAACTATAAAAGCGGTTCTGCCTTTTAAGTAATCGATTACCTATTACATCAAAAAACTGTTCTGCTTTCCTCCCCATGCTACACCGTGCCTCTCATCAAAATCTTGAAATCCAACTTTTCTCTGTGAAGCGGTATCGAATATAGTATGTTTTCAATAAGCATACGGGCTGCTTGAGCGCCCATCTCATAAGCAGGCTGATAGACGGTTGAAAGGGCCGGATTTAGATATTTGGAAAAATAAACATCATCGAATCCCATAACCTTAACGTCGTCAGGGATCGTCAATTTGTGTTCGGAAAGCGCATTCATCACGCCCAATGCAATGAGATCATTTCCGCAAACGACACCGTCGATGACATTGTCTCGAAGAATTTTATTGAGACCCTCATAGCCTGTCTCAACATTATACAAGTCGCGATAGACAAGGGCCTCATTTACATCCATTCCGGCTTCCAACAGCGCTTCACTGTAACCGACAAAACGGTCGTATCCGGAGGCATAGTCTGCAGACACAAAGGCAATTTTTCTGCACCCTGCGTTTATAAGAACTTTTGTCGATTCATAGATTCCCTTTTGTGTGTCGACGAAGATCTGACCAAAACCGAAATTTTCCGTATCTACCTCTCTATCGACAACCACTATCGGCATTCCCGATTTAAAATATTTATCGAGATTTCCACGTCTGAGTGATCGTGTAAACACTATTCCGTCAACCATTCTGGACGACAAAAAACGAAACCTTTCAAGTTCCTGATCGGAACTGTCGTCAGTGTTGCACATCACAACGCCGAATCCTCTTTCCTTTGCGGCGTTCTCGATTCCCCTCGCAACTTCCGGGAAGAACGGGTTTGAAATGTCAGGGAGCACAAACCCTATCATCTTTGTCTGCTTTATCTTCAGTCCCTTGGCAACTGCATTGGGGACATATCCCGATTCATTTACTATTTCAAGAACCTTTCGCCTCGTCGTCTCACTGATATGCTGATCTGCACCATTGATAATCTTAGAGACTGTTGCAGTTGAAATGCCAGCTAATTCTGCTATGTCTTTCATCGTGACACTCATAATTACCCTCGGCGCAACTGCGGATTCTTGTTATGTGACATATATTATTGATTACACTATGATGCATAGTTGAATCGAAATCGCATTTAGTTAATCGTTTACCTTGACTAAAATTAGTTTATCATCGATATTCTCAAATTTCAATTGATATTTGAGACAATTATTTTGCATTTGTTTTAGTGATATTTGCATTTAAAAACCCTAAATGTTAATGGTTTTACCTATGCTGAACAATATGCAATTGCAGTTTCCCCGCGAAACGTGCGTTTTCAACTTGAATGCTCAGCAGCAAAACAGTGCATCGAATGTCATAAGCACAAAAAACTGTACTTAATCCGCCGTTTTTTAAGTTGGTCAAAACAATTCTTTTAATGTATTCGGATTATAGAGCATCTCCTTCAGCAGCGCACCTGTGCCATTGAAGGAGATGTTTTTTTGGTTATATTACTGAATGATGTGTTGGCTATGTGATATTCCGTTGGTGTTTTTGCGTTTTGGTCGTAGCCGTGTATCCGTATGAATAATCGGTATTTTTCAGACGCCTTTTAATCGTTCACATATCTAATGGATAAGTTATCTGACGTTACGGACATAAATTACCCTCATAAATAAAATAGCGCGTCATCAACAATATCGTTGCAGATTGCCAAATATTTAGGAGCAAATTTGTTGCAAAGAAATTCCACTGCCCAAAAACGTATGTGTTTTCTAACGCTCGTGTTATGCTGAAAATATTTTGCATTTAACCGACTCAAACAGCTTATTTATTCATCTGCATTTTATCCGTAAAACAGAGATTAGATAATAAAACAGGCATCAAATTAGAAGCTGTATTCTTGCCTTTTCAAAAATCAGCGTTCAAGGCTTTGCTTCTTGTGATTTGGGCTTGACTTGAGGACTTTAAACCGTTATTATATCTCATACGGGTCAATACACCGCGTTAATTAGGCGTGGAGAAGTCGCCTAGCTTGGTCGAGGGCGCACGATTGGAAATCGTGTAGGCCTTAACGGGTCTCGAGAGTTCAAATCTCTCCTTCTCCGCCAACACAATCCAAATACGAACACCGAGCATTGCTTCATTTTTGCCAATGGGATATTCGGTTGTGTATTTGTGAGATAGAAAAACCCGCCGCTGCGCATCAATTTGATGTAGAGGCGGGTTTTTCTTTATTCATACATCTGCTGCTTTGCCCACACTACTCCTTTCCGTACGGCGCAATCTCCGCCACAAGCCCGAGGGACTTTGCCTTTGCTGTAAGCAGCGTGCAGTCCCGGGCGCTCGCCACTGCTTTAAAAAGATAGAGTGTCGGCTCTGGTCTCATTAATGCGGCGGCTTCTGTGTCGACGCAGACCCAGAAGCCGCCGCACACAAGCGCCCATCGGCGTCCCTGCTTATCCGATTCAAGCTTCTGCACATCGTAAATATCCTCGATTAACAAATCCGATAATACTGTCATCTCCGCCTCCCGTTGAGGGCTCGGAGCGCGCGCGAAGATATTCGCCGACAACGCAGAGCTGCGGCACATCTTTATTCGCTCCGTCGGGCGTGCCGACGTAAGCGCGACAGGGAAGGAGTACGCACGTCCCGCCGACATCTGCCACCCAAAATGATTTTCCGTCCGCGCCGATCAGCTCATACCATGTGTACTTGCTGTCAGCAAATTCGGAGGAAAGGTTGTAAATGCCCTTTTCTGCAACGCCGAGGAGATTATCTTCTGTAGAATGCCCCTCGCGCGCCTCAGTTCCTCCCCTCTCACGTAAAGCCGCTTTAGCCGGGCGGCATATCGGCTCACGCGCTCACCAGTTGTCGGGACAGATAATCGGCTCATGGGTGTTCTTTGCGATGATCCAATCATCCGGCGTAGTAACGATTCTTTTTTTGAGCCTACAGGGAACGACCTTCCTCTTTCTCTGCACCATATCATCTTTATACACGGCGTTTCGAATAATAGCCATAATATCGGCACTTCCCCAATTGGTGCTATTGTTCTTGTTAGTGTTTGCCTTATTATTCGCTTCGAAATAATCCACGCTCGGAGAGGGGGTATTCTCAGCATTGAGCTGTTGCGCTATTTGTCTTGAGTTATCACCGAATGTAGCGGAGCTAAAGATTCTTGAAACTATATTTGCAACGTTTACATCAATGATTAAGTCGTGCTTATCCAACGGGGATTTAGAATATCCATATGGAGCTTTCGACCCCATGAACATTCCCTTTTGAGCATTACTTTTTTTAACTTGGCGAACTTTGCGCGAAATATTCCTCGTATAAAATTAATTCATGACGTTGTGGAATCCATCCATGTCGTTAAATTCCTCCATAGTATCTACTCCGTCATTGATAGCGATATATCGAACGTTATGGTCCGGGAAATATTGTTCGGTGCAAAACCCTGTCATCGCGTAGTTTCGTCCCAACCTGCTCAGGTCTTTTGTCACAACGCAGTTTATACATCCGCGCTCAATATCATTGAGCATACGTTTGAAGTCGGGTCTGTCGAAATTGGTTCCGGTATATCCATCGTCAATATATTCTCCCGTAAATTGCCAGCCCTTTTCTTTTATGTAGTCGGTAAGTATTTGCCTCTGATTCGCGATACTCAAGCTCTCACTCAGATTTTCATCATCGCGTGATAGCCTGCAATATATTCCGGCAACAAATCTTTCATTCAACATTACGATACCCGCAACATTGATAAAATCAGATTTAAACTGACTTTATAGTAGATAGAATCCGGCATACTCGCAATTGTGTGAATTAGTTGTTCTCCTCAATCTGATCCTCCGGTGTAATTTCAACAACATCATCATCGTAAGCCAAAAGTACACTTTTAACATTGCAAGTCATTCTTCCTAATTTATACTCGGTTAATATAGTGTGATTGTCTATTACCTTGCGTGAGATAATCTCACATATAGGTTTTGGCTTTTTTTCTTTCATGGCTGTGGGTACCTCAATCTAATTATTGTAAAACCAAGCGGCAATGTTTAAAGCGCTGCATTGCCGCTTGGTTTAAAGTAAAATAAAATGCGCTTAAATTTGTCCTCGACCCCCCGAAGCACACGGGAAATATCAAACGCCGTCAATACCCTAATGGCGTCCAAACGGGCATGTCACAGATCATTTGTCATCGCCTATATCGGGCGCAATCCAATACTCGCAGCCGACGTTTAATCGCACCCAACAAAAGGGGCTTTCGCGCATGGCTGACATGACTTACCGCTTTGGGCGGCGCAATGATCATGATATATTTGATTTTTCAAATTTCAAGGTGTCGTTTAGAGATTAAATGGGATAGTTATAAAATCTCTATAGTAAATAAATCTCAATGTAAAAGCATTTGCAATTATGCAAATGCTTTTTTTCACATTTTTTATAAAAAGTTGCAGTGTGCAAAAAGCAGAGAATTTCAAGCTTGAGTTTACCTGTAGGGTACCCTCTCCCATTGAAAATACAGCTCTGCGAGTACATTGCCCGTATGCTCTAAAAATGCCTGGCTGATATTAATTCTGTACAGAAGATCTTGCAACTCGTTTTCCAGCTGCCTTCTGCGCTCAACAAGCGGCGAAAGCGCACTGTAATCCTCGTATTGACCGCTACACACAATCCCATTGCTGTAGCCGATGGCCTGTTTCAACATCTCATTCGCGTGTGTTTCAAGATTTTGGACAGCTATTTCCCTCTTCGAAAGCTCTTCGTTTTTGTCTGAATTCACGACCATTGCAGAGGCCTGAAGCTGCGCGTCGTCTATGATGCGATAGCTTTCGGCTTTTGCGTCATCAATAATTTGCTGCGCTTGCAACTGCGCATCAATTAACAGCTTCTCGTCCGTTGCGGGCATGTCGTTTTCCTGCCTGTTCATCAATGCGGATTTCAGCTGCTCATTATCCATGTTCAAGCGGTCTGATTCATCCTGAAATGCGCGCAGCGAGGTCTCTGCGTTATTATACCATTCCTGCATCTGCTGCAAGCGGGTATTTTGCTTAATGCATGTGCTTTTCAATTGTTTATTTTCCATGCTCACTTTGTCAAATGCAGCTTTTAACTGATCTATTTGAGTATAAGCCGGGTTTTGTGCGCTGATTTGTGTTGACACAGTACGCTTTGAAACCTCCTGTGTTCGCACCAACTCCGCCAACTGCGTTTTAACCGCATCGAGCTTTTGCTCATAATCTTTCTTTTCCGCCTCGTGAACGCTTATCAGCTCTTTGAGATACAGTAAAACCTCTTCCTTATCGAATCCGAGCAGTGCAGCAGTAAATAATTCATTTCTTTTCCCCACAACAAGTATCCTCCGGTTCAATTACAGTCTGCATTTATATGCAGCAATTTTCAATCGTCGACATAAAAAGTCATTGCCTGTATGGCCTCTCCGACCATTTCATTCGTTTTTAAATCATATGCGGTAAACAAAGCAACTGTGGCATATTCTCCGCTTTTAAGCTCTGTATCCAAACGCTTTTTCACCAAATATTCTCCCGGACTTATCAATCCGGTTTTTAAAATTGTCTGTCCTGTCTCGGCAAGCGAATATGTTAAGGTGTATGCATAATTGCAATTAGCGGCAATCTCGATTCGCAGGTCACCCTCTCCGTCAGGCAGCTTGAAGCGCGGTCCGTCGTTTATTGAAATGTGCTGTATATCATCTGATATATTTTGATTTGATTCCGATATAGGCGTGTCCTTCGCCTCGGTGCTAAGAACTATCTCATCTTCGCTGTAAGCAGGAGGCATGGCGGATCCGGCGCGCAATCTTATGACTGCAATCAGCATAACAATATTGAGTAAAACCAAGATTCCCAGCAGCGCCGCAATAAGGAGAGGGCTTTTCGATTTGAACAGTGTTTTTTTTGTTTTCGGTTTAGTCTTGTTTTGCTCGTCCAACTGCTTTATTCCCCTTTGTCCGTCATTTTCAATATGCCGTGTAAAATATACCGCTGATTATCTCCTTGCGGAGAGCAGGTGCACATTGTAAATATTCTGTCTGCGCTTGTCGGCACAGCAGTGCTGCGAAAATCTGACTTATTTTGCACCTGACGCAAAAAATCGGAAAATTCATCGGCATTGTCATAGTTTAGTTTCAAATCGTATTGAACCGCTTCGATCTCGTATCCGCTGAAAATTTCTATTTCATATTCCTCATTCGGGGTATACAGTGACATCGTGGGGAATCTCTCGTAATATTCCTGCTCCTTGTAGTTCATCAGGCTTGTGAACATCAAGTCTTTTCTGTAAAAATTATGCCCGAATACTATGGACTGCATATCCGAAAATTTATCGCTGTTTTTGAAATCCAAAAATATGCATCCTGCATCTGACCATTCATCCATAATTGTGTGCTTAAGATAATATTCGTTGTCATTTCCCTGCACAATCGGATAATTTATCAACGTGCCCTCGCATTTTAACCATGCGACAGAATCACTGTTGATATCTTTAAGGGCTTTAAAGCTGACAGGTGAGCTGAAAGCATCGTTCTGCTCCGTGATTTTGTGCTCTTCCGAAGCTGCAAACACCTTTTGCTCAATCGACTCGTAAATCTGCTTGCTTTGGCTGTCCAGTTCATTTAGTTTTAAAATTTTAATTCCGAAAAACACCACTCCGCAAATACAAGGCAGAAGTAAAAGCAAAAGCCACATGCTTGATTTTTTTTTCTTTCGCTTGTATTTAAAGCTCATGGAATTCCTCGAAAGTGTACGGACCGTCTTAAACAGACTATCCGTACACTTTTTTCTATTTTTTAGAATTTATTTGGATTTTTGTTTTGTGTATCCCTGAAAATCCTTAATATCAGCCATATAAGCATTATCAACAGCAGCAGCAAGCTGATACTGAATCCGATAATGTAATTGCCGTAGCTGTCCTCCGCACCGGTTTTAGGAACGTGCGAGCCGCCGCGGTCATCAACCCCGTTATTGTTTTTATCGGGCATTGTCATAACCATATCCACCATATCCTGGTTAATTCTCATCCGTGCAAGCTCCTGTGCGGTGTACACCCGGCCATGCACGCTGTATCCGACAACCTTCCAGTTACTCGGCAATTGGGAAACTGTGGGTACGTTATGAATTGTGAGCTCATCTCCTGCATTTACCACAGCGCGATGAAAGTTCAAGGTCCCCAAATCTCCCGGACGAATATGATAGTCAACAGTGTACTGTTTTTGACCCAAACGGTCATCTACGCCGTCCCCGTCGGTGTCGGGAAATGTGCGTACTTCAACAACTGTATCTGCTGTCGGAACAAAGGCAGCCAGCGTAGCGGCGGAGTATTTCGCATTATTGATAAAAAATCCATCAAATACCCAATCGGCAGGTAACCCGCTGACGGTCGGCACCTTTGCTGCTGTCAGTGAATTTCCTTTTTGTATGACTGCTTTGGTAAAGTCGAGAGTAGCGGAGTCTCCGGCTCTCACATGAAAGTCAACATTGTAATCCGTCGTTTTTCTGCGGTCATCTACATCGTCGTTGTTATCGTCTGGAAATGTTCGAATTTCCACTTCGGTATCAGCTGTAGGCACAAAATCTGCCAGCTGAGCTGCGGTATATCTAACGCCATTGATATAGTATCCGTCAAGCTTCCATTTTTTGGGAGCTTGTGAAAGAATCAGCTTAGGGATATTGCCCGTGCCGATTTTATTTCCCCGCTTTACATCTGTTCTTGAGAAAGCTATCGAAGCGTCGTCACCGGTACGCAATTTATAGTTTATTGTAAAATCATTTGCTACACGCGCTTTGAGGACGACCTCAATTGTGCCGGTTTTGCTGAACGTAATTTGAAAAGGATTGGTAACGGTTTCTCTGAAATTAGGTGCATTTGCCCTTATTTCATACTGTATGTTCGGACTGTTGGGTCCAAATACCTCATAGGAAATCTCGTCTCCCGTCGGCGCTGTCCCCGTATTCGGAGTGGTGCTTGACGGAGTTTTTTGATTCTTACCCGAGCTTTTGACCACTATTTCATTTGTGAGATTCGGGTTCACAAGATGAAGCGTAACTGTAGCGTTGGGTATAAGCTGTCCCTTTTCATCTTTGACCTGAACTGTAAGCACCGGATTCAGTCCATTGACATCCGGCAAATTTTTCCCGTCTGTTATCCATATAATAACATCGGTATGTCCGTCCGGACTCAACTCATTTCCCGTCGGTACCGGCTGAACTGCGGCAAACGCCATTTGAGAAATGCCAAGTGCTAAACAAATTGCCAATACAATCGCTATTATGTGTTTCACTGTTTACCCCTCCTTTTTCGGTTCCGCCGCTATTCCCGGTACCAACACCACAATTTTCAAAGCCGTAGCTCCGGCCTCATTCAGGCTTTCCGGGTCATAACAGGTAAATGTCGCTGTTGCATCATACGCTCCGGGCTCAAGCTTTTCTTTAACCTTCAGCTCTTCTATGTAAAATCCGGGATCTATCAAATCTGTTTCAAACAGCACTTTATCATCTTCGTCCATGACAACCCTCACTCTGAATGAATATTTGTTGCCGGGTATGTTCTCAATTGCGACATTCATCGCCCCGTCCTTAAGAATCGGTGCAGAGTTCATGGCTATGTTCACTTTCGAATCATCAACTATGCGGTTTAATCTGTCAGCTATCTCAGATTCGGTCATTCCCGGCATGATTCCCGCTTTTGCGTCAGCTTCACGTTGAAGGCTTGTTTCCGTTTTCTGACAGCCTCTCAGCAAAATCAGAATTACAATTATGAGAATCACCAGCAGCAGCACAGTAATTATTATATTTCGCTGTGACTTTTTCTTTCTCTGTTTTGCTTTTTGCAGCGTGGACTTATATCCGGTCATTTCGGGAAAATCATCAATCTTCTTTGCCATTTTTTCAGTTCCTTTTGAGAAAAGTATTATTTATTTTTATACGCCAGCACTATATTAAGCTGTGTAGAGCCCATCTCACGCTTTGTCTCGGGATCCAGTGCATGAAATGTCGCCATCGCATCATAAGCCGTCATCTCGCCGTCACCGATATGTGGCAGCGCACTGTCCATGGTAGCCTCACCGATGCTGTACCCCGGTTTAATAACTCCCGATTTGTAAATTACGGTTTCTCTTGCTGAGTTTGGGTCAGTGTAAATTATATCGACCTGCATCAAATATTTATTACCCGGCACATTTTCTATATTGACAATCCCTTTGTCACCGTCTATGGCGACAAGTGAGCTCATTGCGACGTTGAATTTGCCATCCTCGACAACTTTGTTGAGCTCCGCCTCGATTTCACCTTGAGTTTTTCCGGGCAGTGCACCCTCCAATGCTTCGGTATCCAGCAGATGCGGATCTTGGCTTTGATAGTATTTCCAGCCGCAGCAGCCCACGATGCAGATAATCAGCAGAATGACAGCAATGGTTATGATAACCCGTATCAGCTTGGCTGTTCGCTCTCTTTTAAGTTGCCCCGCAACACCGTTTGCAGGCTTTTTGTGCCCGTTTTTTTTGTTCGGCTCAGTCTCGGATTTTTCCTTGACTGCATCGGTACGAGCATTTTTTACATTTAAATCCGTATCTGCGTGCTGAACCGATTTGTTCTGCTCAGCGGGCTTGACTTCGTTTTTTTCGTGTTGAGAAAGCTGACTGCTTTTTCGGTATTCTATCAGCTGTTTTTCCATTGTATCGCGTTCTAAATCGGTTAATTTTTTACCCACTGTGTTTTCCTCCACTATATGTACTGCGGCTCCGGCATAAGGGCAGCAGAGTCGTTTTGCTGCCCTTATGCCGGAGCCGGCGCACTTGTTTGCCGGCTCCATGAGAACTGCTCGCCTAATGTTTTATACTTTTAACTGTAATTTTCGCCTACGGGATGGTGTATCCTGCGTCGGCCTGAACATTTCCGATGTATGTTGTGACAGAGTCCTTCGTCAGATAAACGCCGCCCAATACGGGCTTCAGGGTGTATTTCAGCACGAACTGAGCTGCTGCGGCTTCCTTGTTGTAGGTCTGCGTGGTATCAATAGCTGCGGCAATCGGAAGAAGCAGCGTATCCTGAGGTTTTATTATGCCATTAGTTGCCGCTGTTGCAGTTGAACTTATAAATCCGGCGTCTCCAACCTTTACGGGAGCTGTAGTTATGAGGTCTGGAAGCGTGATTTGTGTTGTGCCTAGTGTTCCGAGCTTCATCTGCAAAACATTTTTTCCTGAGGGAGCTGCTGAACTCAGTGTCCAGCCGGCAGTGGCTGTCTGCGCGACTGTCAGTTCGCTTACGGCAATGTCCGTGCCGCCCAATGCTGTTGTGTTTTTGATGCCATATGCCATTGCCCTTGTGCCGTCCGGCACGATAACCTTGCTTCCTGTTGCGCCGGATTTTGTAACCGCAAGAGTTACATAAAGAGGAACCTCAAAGCTCACCGAGCCTGTAAGATCGGTCGGGTCATAGTCATAGACCTGAACGCCGACTGTTGTCTGGCTTCCGCCCTTGCCTGTCGCGAATGCCGGCAATGCCATTCCAATCGCCAAAACAAGAACGAGAATAAAGGATATAGTTTTTTTCATGGTAGTACTCCTTTTGTTGTTGTTTATAAACAGCAGCGCTATGTGCCGCTATTATATGATTTTGTTTGCTCTTGACATTTACTGCATAATTGTTATCGCAAGAGCCATTTTGAGGTTAGCCACGGTCTCTTTTGTCGAGGGTTCCAGCACCGCTATTGATGCTGTTGCAGGATAGGTGCCCTGTGTCAGCTTTGCCGAAAGCTTGTCTTCAAGCTTTTGCTCTCCCGGTTTTAATATCGCCCCTGTATATACAGTTTCTCCCGTATCGTCGAGGGTGATTGTAACGCACATATCCTTGCTGTTCGCGGGGGCATTGCGTATTGCCAAAAGTCCTGTGCTGTCCGCTGTTTCAAAGGTGGGGCCGGGATTTATCTCGCAATTGAACATACCCGCATCCACTTGATTTTGAAGTTTATCTGAAATGTCCTGCTGACTCAGCCTGCCCGCAATAATCGGGTTCGCTTCACTGTCTCCGTTCATCATAATTCGTCGCCCGATAGCCAGTGACGCGACTGCAATCAATGCAAGAACTCCCGCAAAAACCACAACAAGTCTGTCTCTCGCTTTTCTTTTTCTGTATTTGATAATCGCCGCCGAATCAATCATTGGAGCTTCCATATGCAGCTCACTCCTTTCCGTTGGCAGCCAATGCGCCCTGAGTGGGGCGCTTGGCTGCCCTATTGCAGTAATAAAGCTATGGCTGAATTTCAAATTTGTAGGACATTGTGAACAAATCCCAATCTGTTAATTTGAGGGCTATATCGGCATTGTACTTTGCTGTGAAGGTGAATCCGACCCCATGAGGCGTCGCTGTGCCTGATTTCGGCATTACTCCCAGCTCAAGCGGCGACATATCTGAAATTGCCGATACCGACGTTGCTACGAAGCCGAGGTTTGAATCCTTCTCCTTGATTGTCAGATTCATCTGATCCTTTGTGGGGCTTGGAGTGTCCGATAAGGTAAGCTGATTTGCCGCCCCGGTCGGTACGAAGCTCGTTATTGTGGCTTTAACCGGAACTGTGCTGTTGTTCACGATATAACATCCGTCAGTCGGGGTGATGAGCTTTTCTGTTTGGCCATGCACCGCCACTAATCCAATCCATGTGGGAACCGAAACGTTATATACGGGTGCAGTGCTCTGCTGCTGTTCGACCATATTGCCGAGCATATCTCTCGTATAGAGATAGAATGTGTCCTGCGCGGTGTTAAACTTAACCGTGACCGTGCTTGCCTTGTCCGCAAACACCTCGGTGAGGCCATTTGCCGTTGTAAATCCGTCTGCGGCGCACAATGCTGTCTTTTGCTGTGGAGTGAGCTGTGTCTTGCTCCAGCCCGCCTTGTTTAGTCCCGATGCGGTATATCCCTGTGCACCTGCTTTGACAACATCCTCAAGTAATATCGTAACTTCTATGTCGGTGACCGAAGTTGTGGTCCCCTTGTCGGTATGATCTGTTGTCTCGTTCTTTTTGACGATTGTTCCGCCGACGACCGACACTCCGTACGATTCCGGCGCGTGTGTGTCAAGAGCAATTCTCTCCACCTTTTCGCCGTTTGTCACCACATAAGCGTACCATGTGTCCGAGGTTATGAAGTCGCCTGTCAGTGTTCCTGTTGTTGCTTGCGCGTTCGGCGTTGTCAATGTAATCGGTCTGTTGTTCGTGGGCTTCGCATCACCAAATGTCCATGTTGCGTCTGTGGAAACAAACGCCTCTGTGATGGTTGTACCCGATATCGTTTCTCCGGGCTGCGGGGCTTTCAGCCCCAAATTAAAGGCAAGGGTTTTTGCTGTTGGTGCAGCCCCCTCGGATGGTGCTGTGGTGTGTGTAACCGAGGTTTGAGTGATAAACGGATTGCCCATATTTGTTTCTTTAAAATGAGCGAAATACGCAATCGTCGTGGCATTGACAGCAAGGATTGTTCCCGCCGGAGTTACCGCCGCTGCGCCTGCGGCATCTGTTTGTGTCCACATCGTGAACTTGCTGCTGTTTATTGAAACAGGTATCGGTACGTCCGCCACGAGCAGCGTGACCTGTTTTGTTGCTGCTGATGGGTCGAAATTGTTGGTGTAGGTTCCGTCTGCCTTAAGCTGCGGTATCGAAACATCTACCTTTTTTGTTGCGGTGTCGTTCAATCCGCCTATGGCTTCGTCCGCCGTCGCCACACTGAAGCTGATTTTTTGCTGCCACTCATCGGGCACCTTGTCCTTGTTTGTGTCGGGCAGCCATTGTGCGGTAAGCTCCGTGTCTGTGGTAATGGTGAATTTGCCATTTACCGGGAAATATGTTTTATTCAGCTCTGCTGCTGCACCGGCTGTAACCTTCCAGCCCGCAAACGCATAATCTTTTGTCGGAACAAAGATATCCGGGCACTTTTGAACAACCACCTCTTTGTCTAATGGCTTATTTGTATCAACTATGTCGGTTCCTGCGACCGCAACACTGTTTGCTGTTCCCGGCTTATATGTGACATCAGCCGTAAGCTGCCAATTTGGAACAAGCTCAATTTCCTTGGTATTGCCAAGCATATCCTGCATGTACAGGTAAAGATTCGGCAGTGTCTTTGCCTTTGCCGCGTTCACCGTAAACGAGTATGTCTTCTCGGAAACTCCGTCGGTGTAGACTTCGGTGTTATTAAACGTCCAAGGGCCTTTCAGTGCTGGCAGTGGATTATAGGCTCCTGTCGGGAACTTCGCCGTCAAGTCGGGTTCGGTTACCCCGGCCACCGAAGTTTCTGACCATCCGATTCTATAGATGTTGCTCGGTGCATAGGGTGCAACCCCGGTGTTAAAGTCCTTGACCGGTATATTTACCGTGAGCTGTCTGTTGTCACCCGTACCTGTGCCTCTAATCGCAATCGGCTTTCTGTTTGCCGCCAATACATCGGGTGCATGGACGTCAATCATTCCAGTGGCAAATGCCTCTGCGCCTGCTTGACCAGCATAAGTCAGTACATAATAGGTTTCGTTGGGGTCTACATTCATCGTCAGCCGGCTGTAGAAATGTGTGTGGAATCCATCTCCTATGCCATCGGTCACTTTGTTCTGCTGTGTGCTGTCAAACGCGGTTGTCGTCGCCGTGTATCCCGCAGTCATGTTTGCGCTTGATTTGTCTGCTTTCAGCATAAACGCATCGTACTGAGCCTTAGTGAGCACATACAGTTTTTTCACTGCGTCGCCGTCGTTATTGTTGTCTGCCGTCTTGTAGTTCAGGCTGTCAAAATATAGGGTTTTTGCAGTGATTCCGCTGCGCTCTGAATCGTTCATGTCAATCCACGCGAGGCGCGTTGCCGGGTTATTGGGCAGTCCGTATTCGATAACATGCTTTGGATTCTGCTCTGTGCTGCTTTTAATTGCCATGCTTGCGCTTACGAACTTTGTCTCTGCCGGCCTTGCAGTGTCAAAGACAATCAGGTTATCGCCCTCTGCGCGCTTGTTGATATCTTTTATGTCCGTTATAAGAGTGCCTGTGTTTGTGTAGGTTCCCTTGACAATGAGCGGATTGGTTGCCGCCGCTTTTGATACGAAAATTGTCGAGTTGTTGCCCGCTGTCAGGTTATTGATTTGCATTGTGCCTGTACCCTGCAAATCCAGCACGGTGTTCGGGGCAAGCATCAGGTTTCCGTCGCACCCGGCAGTGTAGTCACCCCATAAATTTTTTCTTATGACAAGATCCTTGTTGACATTAAGCATGTCAAAGTCCCAAATATCGTCGACTGCAGTCGGTGCGTTGATATTTACAGTCGTCGTTCCGACTGCATGTGTTCCGGCTATGAAGCCAATCGTTCCGCCGTTTATGTCAATTGTTGAAGCTCCGGTTACATCTTGTGTGCCTATTACAGCAAGATCCTTCTTCGTAGTCCTTACGTCTGAGTAGGTACCGCTATTTACAACAATCTTTGAGCTTGGAGCGCGTCCCAAGGTGTATGTTCCGCCGTATGCCTCAAATGCCGTGTTGTCCATTCGGACACTTCCGGGTTGGCCATTTGCCGCTCCATTAGCGCCAAAGGTTACCGCCGAGCCGCATGCCGCCACAACCTTGATGCTATTTCCGAACTTGAAGCTTTCAAAGATTATGCCCTCGTTCTTGTTGGGGTCAGCATTTTGCAGCGGACTGCTGTTTGCCGGCAGCTCCAGGGCTTTATTTCCCTGTATGTCGACCTTGGTGAGCTTGTTCATGTCGCTCTCGCTCAGCAGCTCGGGCTTTTTCTGGTCGATGCTTGAAAAAGCAATGGTCTTGACTCCCGCAACATTAAATGCTCTGAGCTTTGCAATATCGTCTTTTCCGCTCGCGGCAAGAACGCCATTTACATCATGCGTTCCCAATGTGTAATCCTTAAAAAAGTTCACGGTATATTTTCCGCCGGATGGCGCCGGATATTTTTCCATGTCTGCCAATGCGTCATAGAGCGTTATATAGTCGGTGTAACGCATTTGATTGGCACCCGAAGCGCTGTTTTGCGGCGCGGGATACACGCGGATGCTGCCTTGTGGGTCCAGGAATACAAATCCCTGACCTGCGAGCGGTGCGTCGTTGTTGCCCTTCACAATCGAAGATGAAATTGATGAGTGCTTTGTATAGTCGGCGGGTATCGCCTCCGCTTTGTTCGCATATTGCAAAAGCTTTGTTCCTGTCTGCGGTGCAACCCCGGGAACCAACCCGATATTTGTGAATCTCATCTCAGCGGTGTTACCGCGCACTGATGTATTTCTGGTTTCATTAATCAGAAGTCCCGCAATCGTGGGTGTTCCATTCACAAGCAGCGTTGCTCCGTCGGCTTTTGCTCCGGAGGCTTCTTTTGTCATGAGCTTTCCCACTCCGATTTTTGTCTGAGGCTTTTCGAGGGACAGCACTGAATTTGCGCTCCGAAACCAAATCTCTCCTTTTGGGATACCGGTTCCATCTGAATAGCTGTAAAATGACCCACTGTTTCCCTTGAAGTTTACCTTTGCGTCTTTTACAACCAATGCAGTCCAGTTATAGAGCTTTGATTTGATCTCTGTATTGCAGCCGTCTTCAAAAAATACTCTGGTAATTCTTGGTACTCCGGCTCCAACGCTGCTCTCGGGAATTCCGAAGCCGCAAAACATATCAATAGCTTTTGCGGAAAAAATACTCACATCGGAGCTATAGTTCTTATCGGCGGAGATTATGAGAGGACCTTCCGGTCTGATATTTGAAGCCGCCAGCGTACCAAATGTGCAATTAGGAGCATCTATGTTTACTTTAAGAATTTTGTTTATCCGCGGGGTTTTTGTGATATGCTGCGTGGCATTTGTGGTATGCAGCGGGGCAACCTTCGGGAAATATTCAAACACCGTTCCGTCCGGGTTTTCGATATTTATTGTTGTAGGTCCATAACTCACGGCGTTGCCGTATGCCTGTCCGATTACAAGGCTGCCATTTAGATTAAAATCGTACCCCGCCGAGGGATAAATATTAATTTCACTTGTGCCATCCCATCCGACCCCGTGCGGGAGTGTGGAAGCAGTGTCATTTAAGCCCAACACGTTGCAGATGATATTGTGTGCCGGATTATCTTTTCCTGCGCCGAAGGTTCCGCCGTAGATTGTGAGCTTTGTGTTTCCGCTGTTTATGTACTCGTGATTTTCCGTATACACATCTGCCATAACCGCGCGGTATGTACCATTGTAGATGACGACATCGGTGTTATAGTTAACTGCCTTATAAGTGCCATTTGCCGCATCCTCTGCTTTTCCTCCGTATAACTGAAAATATTCCACATTCGAAGTCTGCAGTCCCGGTCCTATCTGCGCTCTGTTGCCATTTGCCTTTATGTCTATATAATCGGGATTGGCAGATACGGTTCTCATGCTGATATTTCTGATTGTCGTAGGTACATTTAATCTGAACACAACCCATCCGCTTCCATCGGTCGGCAGCGTCAGACTGTTTGCGTCTTGCGGTGCAGTGTTTTTGTATGGCGTTGCACTTCCCGCGGTTTCGCCCGTCTCATCCTTGTCTACATTGGCCGTCTCGCCGTTTGGTGTGGACAGAAATCCGTCACCCTTAATATTCCAGCCGTTGTCCTGGCCCCAGCCTGTAATAATCAGTCCTTTGCAGTTGGCCGTTGTAAGCGAGGCGAGTGCGGTTAAATCTGCTACAGTCGCGCTATAGGGCTTTACTATCGTGATTTTCACGACACGACTTACAGCCTGAGCCTGATAAAACTTTATTCCCGCAACTGCCGCCTCTATTGTGGGATGGGATGCAACCGCTCCGGGCTCGTCCCATGACAATCTAATCGGAGCATCTGCCGTCGTTGCAATTGCAAGCGAATAGTCCAAAGTTCCGGCTCCGGCTGCCGCCGCTGTTTGTACCATGGCTGCTGTGCCGGTGAAAGTATTATAATTAGTCAGCGGGTATACTCTGGCCTGAATGCCGGTTGATTTTGTATTTCTGCCAACATAGAGAAAAGCATATTTGCCATTCGCCTCTATCGGAGCCGAATTTGGCGTTACGGCGATTGTAAGCGAGGTACCCTTGGTAATTTTCCCGAAGAGGATTCCGCCTGCGGGTGTGCCGCTCTTTAAATATGAATCGCATGTAAGTGACAGGCGTCCGCTGCTATCGGTGGTGACATTGCCGAGCATGCAGCTTGCACCGCCCTGCAATACATTCGCCGCGCCATTATAAGCAATTTTCAAATTTGAAAAATTATTTGCGGGATTGTAATCGGCGTTCAGCTTAGACTGCACCCATGGGGTATTGTAATTTTCGGTTCCATTACCCACCATTTGGAGCTTATTTGTATACAGGTTGACATCGCTCGCAATATTGACATCGGAGAACCATCGGATACCCTCCACCTTGACGGTTTTATTGACATTGAGAATGGATTGACCATTGGCTACATAGCTTGTCATCTGCGGGTTGCTGACGCCGGTTATGTAGCCGGTCACAGTGCCGATATCATTAAGATTGATGGTGGTTTTATAGGTTTTATTAAAATCAGAATAGAAACCGCGGCCCCATATCTCCTTGAGTGTTGTGTTCGGTGCGTTAATGTCAATGACAACCTCGGTGCGATCCCCGTCACCTGCACCACACTGGATGCATGATGCCACAACCGTATTGCTCATGTCGAGAGCTTCTTTGAAATATCTTGTGTCTAGCGTTATTCTGTCTACGCTGCCGGAAGTCGCCTTTGAGCTTGACCAATCTCCGAGCACAATTGTAGGCGGAGCAACAAAACGAAGTTTTTCCATCGGCTGCACTGTAATGCTCACCGTACCTGTTGTTTCACCAGCGGCAAATGTGCCATTGTACAAATCGTCGATAGAGTCCGCCATGACTTGATTTTTCGTATAGCCATCGCCGGGAGCCTTGATGTCAAAAACTCCGCCATATATCTTAACCGTTTTATTCCCGTTAACTGCCTTTGGTGCGGATTCGTACCCGCCGCTCACGCGGCGATATGTGCCCGAGAACACCTCAACATTTGTGTCCCCGTGATTGACGACCGAATCGTTTGCTGTTTTTCCGAACAGATCAATGTATGTGCCCGCCGCATTTTCAATACCCTCGCCCATAACCACTTTGTTGCTGTAGGCGTTGATCAAAGTGTTTTTGTTTATTTTCATATTGCGGAAGGTTGTGGGAACTCCCAGATTAACGCTGTCGGGAAACACAATAGTACCGGCGTCTGTCGGTGCGCCTTGTTTGCCGAAGCTTGTTGTCCCGGGCGCCCAGCTTGCCGGGCTGCGGTCCCAGAGCGTATCGGCTCCTGCGGGGTCGCTCCAGCTTGAGCTGAGCGTGAGGCTCTTGGCACTTCCTTTAAGGGTGTTGAACGCCGAGCCCTTTGCCGTCTCGGCAGCTGTCAGTGCCTGTCCGTCAACGCACAGAATCATTCGGTAATCAATTGCCGCACCATTTGAATTTTTAATTGCCGTGACAGCTTGTGTAAAGCTGTCATACCACGCGTAGGTACCTTCGGTTTTCTGTATCGGGCTTGGCGAAACATAGAACAAGCCCTTCGGAACTGTAATGCCCGCACTGCTTGGCATAGCAGCTCTGGCGCCCATACGCGGGGACATTTTGGGCGCAGGTGCAGCGTCCTCGCCGCGTGACTTCGCCTCATAGACATTTACGTTTGAGGGGTCTTGCAAAAGTGCGCAGCTTGACAGATGAACTCCGGACTGGTCACCCTTGCCGCATGTGCAATGCTCAAAGGTAGCCGCCTCAACCATAGCAACAAATGTTTCATTGGCTGTGAATTTCGTTTTTGTCATTGAATCGGGTGAATAGGTCATTCCGCTTGCTTCATGTCTCCAGGATGTAACAAACACGCTCTCCTGTGAGCCTGTCTCTTTTGCCTGAGGAATCTGATTTGGCGCAAACGTGCTGTCCTCTTGTATCTCAACAAGGTTTTCTGTCTTGCCGTCCATGAACGTGACAGCTTTGCCGTTGATGCTTGCAGTGCCTATTTTAAATGTTATTGTGTATCTCTGATAATCTATGACACTGACAATGCGTGTGAATGCAACCACGCCGTCATTTGTGGTGCTTGCGGGTGCCTGCAGAGCCGGGTCAGCCGCCGGAATTACCGCGGAGTCCGCCGGTGTTGCGGGTGCTGATTCGCGAGCCGCCGGAGCCGCGGGAATTTCAGGTGACGGTGCCGGCACTGTAACCGCCGTCGGAGTTAATGTATACGAAACGGTATAGTCGCCGATTGTATTTATATCAAATCCGCCGTTATTTGCTATCACCAGTGTGTATTTTGCATTGTCATATGTTATACCTTGAGTAAGGTCATATGAGGTCTGACCCTTTTTGAGAGTCAGCTTAGTCTCTGTATGTATGGATTTTTCCGGCTCTGCCACTATCTCGTTAACAGTATCCGCAACAGTAGCGCCCACTGCACCGGCGTATCCTGAAAACAAGCTGCAGATTAATGCTGCGCACAGCAGCATTGACCCTATCTTTTTTAATACGTAACTCATTTTCATTTTTTTCATGGAATGTTCCTCCCGGTAAAAATCTTTTGATTATTTCTTGTTTTTTGCTTGCCGGACTATGCTGTGTCTGTCAGACCCAAATCCGGGTTATATCTTGTAACCGGATTTTTGTAAAAAAGCGCTTAACATATAAGCCATTATCATGGGCGGTTATTTCATATAACCGCAGTGAGCAAAAAAAATCGCACATTGAATGACTGCTAAATTAAGCGAAAGAGTAATTGTTTTCTGAAATTGAATCAGTGCCTCACTAATTCATCCGTAGCTTACCAAATGCTCTGTCGTCAAACCGTCGTTGCATCGTCGTTAAACCGTCAACTTAACGAAATATTAACAACTTTACGTGTCAAATTTATATTAATTTACGCAAAATAGCGGAAAAAAAGGTTTTTTTGCTATTTTTCATTTATTTACTTGCATGATTCGGTTCTTTGACACGGTCAGACTTTCTTTATTTTTCTATTGTGATATAATATTATTGTAAAACGTACTGACGTTGATAGGTATGGTTCTTTGATCGCGCAGGAACAGAACATTCTTGCATATTGAGCTTATTGACTTGCATCGATATTTCAAATTGTTCATTTTGAAAATATGTATTGAAATTATAAAGGCAGACTTGCAGCGCAAATTCTTTTGGCAGGTTCGGTTTGTTTTATGAAAAACAAGCAGATTCTTGAAATTCATATCTTCGGAGAATTTTCAATGTGCATCGGAGAGGCTTGTGTGAGCAGCAAGGATGCTCGCTCGCACAAGCAGTGGGTTTTAGTGCAATATCTGATTCTCAGGCGCGGACATATAGCTTTTTAAAAAGAGCTGATTGACGTATTGTGGCGGAATTTTGAGATTTCAAATCCGCAAAATTCATTTGTCGAGGTTTATGTAAAATGAAAACAATCCTTGTCGACGATGACATTATCGGAATGAAGGGATTTGAGCTTGAATGCGGAAATATTCCGGATATTCAATTAGTGGGTAAATTCACTTCATCACTGGATGCTCTTGAGTACGCCCAAACCCACATTGTGGAATTTGCTCTGCTTGATATAGACATGCCTGAGATGAACGGCTTTGAGCTTTATGACAAGCTCAAGGCTATCTATCCCGAAATGATTATTGTTTTTGTAACGGCGCATTCCGATTATGCTGCGCCGGCAATACGCAAAAAAGCGGATTATGTTGTTTTTAAGCCATATGGCAGGGAGGAAATCGAAGAGATTATATCCCTTGTGGGCATGCTGAAATTTCGCTTAAAAAAGCGAATATACTGCCGTACATTCGGGAGATTTGATACTTTTATTGATGGAAATCCGATTGTTTTTAAATCGGCAAAGGCAAAGGAAATCTTCGCCCTTTGCGTTTATCGTCAAGGTGCTCCCGTGTCGATTGAGGAGATAATTGATAAGCTTTGGGAGGAATACAACGGCGCACCGGGTGATTGCAGTACCTTCCGCACCGCTTTGAAAGCCTTGGTTGACACATTAAAGCAATATGGCTGTGAGGGAATTATTTTTCGCAGCCGCGGCTCATGCAGTATAAACAAATCCGCTATCGACAGCGATTATTACGATTTTTTAAACAATGATACGAAAGCCATATGTGAATTTCAGGGTGAGTTCATGAGCGACTATCCTTGGAGCGATATAGCAGTGTACAGCTTAATCGAAAAGAAGCAACGATTTGAAGCGGCAGCCGCCAACAATGAGCCTGTATCCTAATGGACGTTTGTATTTTAAAGGGACATTCCAACGTAAAATGCGTTGGAATGTCCCTTTTATTTTAACTGAAATATGTCTGAGCTGCCGGAAAACACAACCGCTATGTGTCACTTGAAATTTCCGCCGAGTTTAAAGATGAGATTCAGTTTTGAGGAGTGCCGTCATCGCAATCCAGTTTCATTTCCTTTATAAAGCGAATGGTGACCTTCGTTCCCTTGCTGAGAGAGTTTTCGATTTCAATTTTATTATCTCCGTAATAAGAAAGCCTCTCTTCAATATTGCGGCGGCTGACGGAAATTTTATCTCCTGCATTTACCGAGTTTTCATCAAAACCCATTCCGTCATCCTCAACTATTACATTATAGTGCTTTTCATCTTCTCTCGCGGTTATGCGAACTGTTCCTCCTATCTCCTTTTTCTCAATTCCATGCTTTATGGCATTTTCAACAATAGGCTGCACAGAAAGCACCGGTATGTAGAAATCCGAATTTTCAATTTCATATATTACTTTCAGCCTGTCGCCGAGCAGCACTTTTTTCAGTGCTACATATGCTTCAATCGCTTTCAGCTCATCACTGAATTTCACAAGATCATTCATTCGCGAACCACTATCGGTTTTGTATCTTAAATATTTTGACAAATCCCCCATCATTTTATATGCGGAATTCGGATCTATTTTAATAAGTGTTCGAACGGCACTCAATACATGATAGAAAAAATGTGAACTGATTTGACTCACAAGCAAGCTGTTCTGAGCTTTAAGCGATTTTGTTTCATTTTCTTCACTCAGCCTGGCGCTTGTTGCCACTGAAAATGCCTTTCTTATTGCGCCGAGACTCAGGAAAATAATCAATACAATCTGTCCCACTGCAAATGCAATGGAATATAAATTGCTTTTTCCAAAATAAAACATAAAAAGTGCAATAATTGATATCAGCACAAATAACAGCATACCGACAATCATTTCATGTGTGCCGGGGCTTTTGTATTTTAAATAATTGTAAATGCTCACATAAAAGGTTGCACATGCAAGTATGACAACAAGTATATGCACTACAAATAGGGTCTGCGCATGTGAGTGAATTACACCGCACAGCAACAGCAAAACATTAAGTAAAAAGTTTGCCGTTAAAAGTCCCGCTAATATGTCAAAGATTTTGTTCTTATTATCAAACATGCCATTCACAAACAACGCAAACGGGATTGGCATAATCATAAAAGAATAAAATGAAATGAAATATTGACAATCATTATATCCGAAAATAACGGACAGAATTTTACTGTCTAATAATATCCATATTGCGGCAATCAGAATAAACCATTTGAGAAACATAAATAATTCATTTTTGACTCCCGTAAACTGACCTCTGAACTTTATTCCCACCGCAAAAAGCATCAACGCAATTACCAGCATAGCCACAAATAGCATGCACTGAACGGATTTTTCCTTTATAATCTCCAACGTAAATTCGTTCTGATTCATTATTTTCATTTTACCGATATCTATTCCATTAGCACTGGCTTTGTTGGTTACCGTGAGCGAAATAGTTCGCCCTGCATATGCTTGATTTAAAGCAATAGCCGCATACAGTTCCGAATATTGAATTCCGTATGCTCCATTGGTATAAACACCTAAAACCCGGATTTCGGCGTCTTCAATATATGCTTTTACCGAATTGTGATCTATCTGAAAAAACAAAACCGCATCTTGCGGAAGCTTGTCCGGAAGTTTTTTAGACAAATTATAGGTTTTATCTGTGCGAATATCGTGCCTTAAAAGAGACGTGCTTTGTATAGTGCGTGTACTGTCTTCAAAGCTCCATCCATCGGAAAATTCTATGCTTGCCTTATCAGCAGAAATTGCATCCTTTTGAGAAATCATCGATGAATAGACAGACACAATAATTGCAACAGTAACAGCAATTGCAAATCCGATTTGATTGAGTTTTCCTCTTTTAACATTCACGAGTTTAATTTTTTTCACGGCTTTCATTATAAAAAAATTGTATTGCTGCATAGTGCATTTAAAACATGTATTTCAATGTCAGCCTTGCACATTCGAATACGCTTACTGCTCACACGCTTACAAAACTTAATTTATGTATCTGTTAATTATAGACTATATATTATTTTTTTCAATGGGATTGCACGTGCTTCGGTCTGCAAGATATTTTTTGAGTTTTTGTGTCAAATGCCGGATTTTTTACTGTGTGATTTGCCTGTTGCGGTCATGCAAAAGCGCTCCCGAAACCAAATTCACTTTTGGTCACGGAAACGCCCTTGCCTATTTTGCGTCTGATTTCTTTTAATGTTGTCTACGCAGCCGCCTCGCTAAAGCTAATATTTATAGGTATATTACATTCGAAAAAGAAGTCTTTGCTTGTGCAAATTATTTCCTTCGGTTGAAACAAGAATAGCTCTACACAGCAGTTAGTTCAAGGCATTTACTTTTTTGCATTAGATTTATGTTATTGTATATCCATATAATGTGTTCAAGGAGGTCTACTCTGAAAACAGTATTGCTCGCGGGTGGATTAGGAACGGGAATCAGCGAGGCATCACACATGAAACCGAAGCCGATGATTGAAATTGGCGCTTTAGATTCGGTGCGTTGCTGTTTACTGTTGATTTGAGCACGGGTTGAGCTGTTCAATATAACCCTCTATTATTTTGATAAAGCGCAATATAGGTCTCAAACCGTTCTCCATAAACACCTGAATTGGAAAGATTGGGCTGATATTCGACATCACTTAAATGAGTTGCGACCCCGCATCCCTGTTCAAGTGACTCATAAATCCCGCATCCTACACTAAGAATAAAACAGCAACCACATATTCACCGCAAAATCCAGCAGTAGCTTCAAGATGACAAATTCAGTCGTTTCAAAATCATTTTTTCGTAATTGTTTTATAGCAATCTTAAAAATTGAGCGAATTGCTTCGCATGGGTACGGCGGCACGCGGCTTTTTCACCTGTACAGCAAAAGAAGCTGTCCTGCGCATGACAGCAGCCATTGCGTCAAAGTCAGCTTCCTGATTTTATGTATTAAAGTTCACAGCGAACATGATGCACTTGTACTTGCGCATCCCCACACTGTCTCAAAATCATCAAGGCACTTTTGTGCGAAATTAAATGTTCGCAATATTGAGAGCTATCCGCGCGAGCAGAAATTGCAACGGCATGAATTTAATCAATCAGCAGTCGATTTCAAAAGAAATTCACGGGCAACAACGGCGAAAGCTGCGGCCATGTATGGCAGCGCACGCTCATCAAAACGCACGTGAGGGTTGTGCAGGCCATAGGTGAATCCGTCTGCGGGCATACCCATTCCAACATGGAACATAACCGACGGCGCACATTCGCCGTAATACGCAAAATCATCTGAGCCTTTTACCATTAAATTGCGTTCAAATACCCTATCCCTGCCCGCTACGAGAGCGAGCCATTCCACAGTGTCTGCCGTTAGTGCACAATCGTTAAAGGTGCATGGAGTGCTCGATGTGAAGCGCAGATCGGCATTGGCACGGCAGAGTGAGGCGGTTTCACGTGCAATTTCAAACAGCCGACGCTTTGCAGTTGCTCTGGCTTCGGGGTCAAACGCACGTATAGTGCCCGAAAGCCTCGCAATTGAAGGTATTATATTGGGGGCATCTCCCGAATTGAAGCTGCCAAAGGTGATTATGACAGGTGTCAGTGCATTTATCTCGCGTGAAGAGATCATCTGTGCAGCATCGACTATTTTGGCTGCGGCATAGAGCGGATCAATCCCATTTTCGGGCGCGGAGCCGTGGGAGCTCTCGCCTGTGACCACAATCTCAAACATGTCACTTGATGACAGGTAAGTTCCTGAAAGCACATTGAAAACACCTGCCGGAAGCGGCAGATTGGTATGCAGCCCAATCGCGGCATCCATACCCTTCATCGCTCCCGCCGCTATCATTGCAATTGCGCCATTCATGCGCTCCTCATCGGGCTGGAAGCAGAGACGCACCGTTCCGTGCAGCTCTCTCTCGTTTTCTTTGAGAATTTTTGCACATGCAAGCAGCGACGCCGTGTGGATATCATGGCCGCAAGAATGAGATGCACCTGTCACGCTGGCAAACGACTCACCGCTCTGCTCGACATGGGGCAGCGCGTCGGTATCCGCGCGCAGCAGCACCGATTTACCATCACCGCAGCCGATGTCTGCAAGCACACCTCCCTCGCATGGTTGCGAAAATTCGCAACCCATTGCTGTAAGCTTGTCCTCAATATACGCTGTAGTTATCGGCAGGTACGAACCCGTCTCCGCATGTGCATGCAGATATCTTCGCATTTCGACAATTTCTCGGATTAGAGCAAACGCTCGCTCGGTATATCTATCCATTTAAATTCTCCTTCTTTTCTCGTGCGTCCAGTGCCCGTGCAGCGACTGCATAACTCACCGCCGTCAGCGGAACTCCGACAAAAACTCCCAATACACCCCCGACACCGATTCCGAGAGTGATCCCGATAAACACAAAAAATCCATCGAGGCCTATCGCCTCTCCCACAACTTTGGGATATATCACCGCGCCCTCAAACTGTTGGAGCGCAATCAGAAAGACGAGAAATATCGCAGATTGTAGTGGGCTTTCAAAAAGCAACAGCAACGCCGATGGCACTGCCCCGACATATGCACCGACAATGGGAATGAGTGCCGTCACGGCGATTAACACGCTTATGAGCAGCGCATATGGGAGACGTATTATTGCCATTCCCGCAAAGCAGAGCGCGCCGAGAATCACCGCTTCGACAAGTTGTCCCGCAATAAAACGCTCAAAGGTCTCCGCGGCATATGTCGTGTATTTGTACAGTGTATCGCAAACCTTTGATTTTGTAAATGTCGCTCGGATTCTTCGTGCAACTGACAGAAGTTTTGCTTTTTCGAGCAATGCAAACGCCGAAAACACAACAGCGAAAAACAGCTGAGCTATCCACCTTATTGCGTCGCCTAGCGTCACTGCAATCGCACCAATCGAGCCTCCGAGATCGGAAAGCGCACCTGAGCCGAGAAGCAATCCCGACCATTCGGGACATTTGAGTCCAAGAGATGTGCAAAGCTCCTCAAGTTTTTCATAGACCTCTGCTGCATAAGATGGCAACCTGCGTGCCAGCGCGCTGACGCTTCTCGCAAGTGTCGGAAGAAGTGTCCACAGCATGAGACCGACAACAAGAGCGAGGCAGACGTAAGCGAGCGCTACCGACAGCACACGACGCGCACGCGCGTTTTTTATATTATTTAGAGCAGACCTCTCAAATGTCTTTACGAGTCCGTCAAGCGCAAGAGCGAGCACCCCTCCAATTAACAGTGGTTTTACTATCTCGATTGCGCGGGAGAGATATCGCATTGCAAATTCAATATTGAGCGCTATACACAGTATCGCCGCCGCGTATGTGATAAGCATCAGGTTCTCTTTAAACACCCCGCGTTTCACAACTTCACTCCTTTCATCATCTGATTATTATTCACACGTGTATACTCAATAATCCGTGCATCTTACGTGAGGTTCGATCAAAAGCGCTCTTCCTTTACCTGAATGAAAGAACGCTCGGCATCGTTGTCTATTTGAAAATTAGATGTTTTTAGCGGCTGTTTGTGTTATAATTCAAGTGCGAGCAGGCCGGATGGCAGCACATCGCAAGATGTGAGGAAAGTCCGAGCTCCGCAGGGCAAAATAGCTGTTAATGACAGCCGAGGGCGACCTTAGGGATAGTGCAACAGAGATATACCGCCCGCTTAACGGCGGGTAAGGATGGAAAGGTGAGGTAAGAGCTCACCGGCGCACAGGCGACTGTGCGGCCATGTAAACCCTATTTGGAGCAACACCGATTTCGGGACGTTTGAGCTTGCCCGGCGAGCCCCGAGGCGTGGCGTGAGCTGTGTGGTGACACGCAGCCAAGATAGATTGTCATTCAAGACAGAACTCGGCTTATAGACCTGGTCGCAACACGAGAGCTTCGGCGTTTAATGCGCCGAAGCTCTCGTGTATAATTTCAGTGATTTGTCATGAGCCTCACGGCGAGCAGTAAAACCGTTCCGGGGACGCCAAGCACGACTGACGTCGCAGCCGTTACATAGTTTATCGGAATTGCAAATCCCGTGAAACTTGCAAGCGCATTAACACATGCAAGTGACGTCAGCCCTGCGAGTGCGGGGAAAAAGCCTCCCGCAAACGGTCGTTTCTGTCTGCTTGCCGCCCTGACAACTACTGCAAATGCAACAGCAAAAAGCGCAATGAGCAAATACCGCATGTCCGCTCTCCCAATACACATATTCCTTATATGTATATTGGGAGTAATCATAAAAATACATGATATTGAAAATTTGGGGATGATGAATACGCATCTAAACACCTAATCTGTATTTTGGTGAATAAAAACAAAAAAGAGCCTGACACAACGGCGCTGTGTCAGGCTCTTTGAATGCTCTGCTACGTGAAATAACAAATCTGTGGCAATGGTTATTTGGATGTCGCGAGAGAGATAATGTTGACCGCCAAAGTCACGACAAAAAGCACAACTGCAAGCACTTTTGTTATCGTAGCAAGCTTGGCGTCGATATCCTTTGTTCTGCCCTTGACGGACGCGTTTCCCTCGCCGCCCATTATAACTCCTGACATTCCGCTGCCGCGTCCACTTTGCAGCGAAACAGCAACAATTATCAGTATGCACGAGAGCAGCAATACCACTCCCGAAACTATCTCAATTACCCTCATTTAATTCACCCTCCGATACGAATGCAACAGCAGAATGATACCATAATTCGGTGCAAATTGCAACACTTAACTTAAAGCTTAAAAGATTGACCTCACTTACAGTGTCAGCTGCTCTGCGGTGTCGTCTTCACGAACAATAGCACCTGCCGCCGGCAGGTTTCGCGTACGGTAGCGCCGTGCGTCGACAAGCTCAAGCTCGCTTGCCGAAACCACGCGAGTCACCTCCGCGCCTTTTTTGAGCGTCATCACCTGAACTCCCAGTGTGTCCCTGACCTGCTTTGCGGGCAGCAGTGCGCTGTTCACGAGCAACATGCGCCCATTGCTCGCATAGAGCGCGAACTCGCGCTCCTCTTCGCAGGCGTATGCCGCAATCAGACCGCTTTTGAGACTGAAAGCATTTGTGAGTTTTTTACGGTTGAGCTTTGTCTCATAACATGCAAGCGGAACCTTGGCCGCCTTGCCATTTGAATAAAAGAACAACATGTGTCCCGAGAAGTCATCGGTCATTGCAAACGCAATCGGGATTTCTCCCTCACTCATATCGAGCCGAGCAGCGACAAAATCCCCGATTACGCTCGCCTTGCCGTCGTCAAAGTCGGCGGCACGGCATTTATATACCTCTCCCTCGCTTGTGAAAAACAACAATTGGGTGTCATTTTTACATTCGGCTGTAAACACAATCCGATCGCCGTCCTTGAGTAGCTGCTCACCGCTCATGCGCAGGGACTGCGGGGTTATTTTCTTGAAATATCCATCATTAGTGTAAAAGATTGTGACGGGATAGTCGGGAAGTTTTTCGGCCTCCTCCTCATATAACTCGGCAGTCTCGTAGAGAATCTTTGTGCGTCTCGGCTGTGAGTATTGTCTCGCAACCTCAGCTTGTTCTGTCATGATGATGCGGTCGATAAGACGGCTGCTCTCCAGGGTTTCACGTAGCGCCGCAATCTCATCCCTGAGTTTGCCCGATTCGGATATTCGATCAAGTATGTATTCTCGGTTGAGATGTCTCAGCTTAATCTCTGCTATGTACTCTGCTTGAATCTCGTCGATTGCAAAGCCAATCATAAGATTTGGAACAACCTCGCGTTCGGCTTCAGTCTCGCGAACTATTTTTATTGCCCTGTCAATATCGAGCAGAATTTTCTCAAGACCCTCGAGCAGATGCAGTCTTGCCTCCTTGCCTGCGAGGTCATACGCCGTGCGTCGGCGCACGCAGCCTCTGCGAAACTCTATCCACTCTGTCAAAATCTCACGCACACCGACAAGTCTCGGCGCACCTTTAATAAGTACCGTGAAATTGCACGCAAAGCTGTCTTCAAGCGGCGTTATAAAAAATAGCTTTTGCATCAGTTTTTCAGGATCAACGCCGCGCTTGAGGTCGAGCGAGAGGCGCAGTCCTCGCAAATCGGTCTCATCGCGCATATCGGCAAGCTCGCGTATCTTTCCGCTTTTTACATGCTCCGCAATCTTGTCCATTATCGCCTCGATTGTAGTCGACGGCGGTATTTCCGTTATTTCAAGGCTGCCGCGTTCTTTGGCATACTCGTATTTTGCACGAACCCTGATAGCGCCGCGCCCCGTCTCGTAGACGCTGCGCATCGCATCCTCATCGTAAAACATCAGTCCGCCTCCCGGAAAATCGGGTGCGAGTAATGTCGATGCTATGTCGTGATCGGGATTTTTCAGCATCGCGACTGTTGTCTCACACACCTCTGCGAGATTGAAAGGACAAATCGCGCTCGCCATGCCGACAGCTATTCCAATATTTGAATTGACTAAAATCGTCGGAAATGTCGCGGGAAGCAACGTGGGTTCGGTCGTTGTGCTGTCGTAATTCTCTGCAAAATCCACAGTGTTCTTTGCAATATCGCAAAAGAGCTGAGAACTTATATCGGCAAGCTTCACCTCGGTATAGCGCGAGGCGGCATAGGCCATATCCCGGCTGTAGCTTTTTCCGAAGTTGCCCTTTGAATCGACATATGGATGCAGCAGCGATTCACTGCCGCGCGAGAGCCGCACCAACGTCTCATAAATAGCCTGGTCACCGTGGGGGTTGAGCTTCATGGTCTGTCCCACAACGTTTGCGGATTTTGTCCGCGCACCGGTCAGCAACCCCATCTTGTACATGGTGTATAGGAGCTTGCGGTGGGATGGCTTGAATCCGTCTATCTCGGGCAGCGCACGCGAAACGATGACGCTCATTGCATACGGCATGTAGTTCTCCAGCAGCGTGTCGCACACGGTGCTGTCTATAACAGCACCTGCTCCCGTTATTTCGACGTTTGAGCCGACCTTCGGCTTTTCCGTTTCTTTTTTTGATTTTCTCTTTGGCAAAACGTTCCTCCAAATAATTTCAGCTTATGTCCAGCTCGTCCAGATATTCTCCGCCGTGCAAAGCTATATATTCTTTGCGCCCTGCTAGGTTGTCGCCCAGCAGCATTTCAAACATATCGTCCGCGGCTTTTGCGTCTCCTGGAGCCACCCGTATAAGCCGACGCGATTCAGGGTTCATTGTCGTCATCCACATCATCTCCGCTTCGTTCTCACCGAGTCCCTTTGAGCGCTGAATCGAAAATTTTTCTCCCTCCAGCCTGCCGAGAACGTCAACTTTTTCAACCTCGGTATATGCAAAGTAAGTCTTATCCTTACAGCTTATCTCAAAAAGAGGAGACTCCGCGATATAAACGAGTCCTTTGTTGATAAGCGTCGGTGTGAGACGGTAAAGCATCGTCAGAATCAGCGTGCGTATCTGAAAGCCGTCGACGTCGGCATCGGTACAAATTATGACCTTGCTCCATCGCAGGTTCTCTATGTTGAAATTGGACAGTTCTTTGTTTGCTTTAGACGTGACCTCAACCCCGCAACCCAAAACTTTTATGAGATCGATGATTATTTCATTTTTAAATATCCTGTCATACTCTGCCTTAAGGCAGTTGAGAATCTTGCCCCTGATCGGTATAATCGCCTGAAACTCCGAGTCGCGTCCCTGTTTGCAGGCGCCAAGCGCCGAATCTCCCTCGACTATGTATATCTCACGACGTGACAATTCTTTTGTGTGACAGTCGACAAATTTCTGAACACGATTCGTCATATCGGAGGAATTGGAAAGCGTCTTTTTGAGGTTGAGGCGAGTCTTTTCCGCGTTCTCCCGGCTTCGCTTGTTGATTAGCACCTGATTTGCAATCCTGTCGGCGTCAATCCTATTCTCAATAAAATATATTTCCAGCGAGCGCTTGAGAAACTCTGTCATCGCCTGAGCGATAAATTTATTTGTTATAGATTTTTTTGTCTGGTTTTCATAGCTCGTAACGCTGGAAAAAGACGAGGAGACAAGACACAGACAGTCCTCAATATCTGCAAAAGTGACTTTGCTTTCGTCACGCTTGTACAGCTTGCGGTCACGCAACAGCGCATCTATCTGCGAAACCAATGCAGCACGCACTGCCCGTTCCGGAGATCCGCCGTGCTCGAGCCAGCTGCTGTTGTGGTAGTATTCAAGCAGTTGAACACGATTGGAAAAACAGAAGGAGTATGACATTTTCACCTTATATTCAGGCATGTCTTCACGGTCACGCCCCATCCGCTCTCCCTCAATATACTGCGGCGGAGTGAGCGCGTCCTCTCCGACGAGTTCCGACAGATAGTCGACGATGCCGTGCTCGTAATAAAACTCAGACTCGTCAAATCCGCCCTTCTCACGTTCTTTGCGGTAGACGAATGTAACGCCGGCATTCACGACGCTCTGACGCTTTAATGTGCTCTCAAAATATTCTCTGGGTATGTCTATTTCGGTGAAAACATCGAGATCCGGACGCCACTTTATACGGCTTCCTGTCTTTTTGCAAGAGGTCGGTTCCTTTATCATCTCACCGACAGGGTTTCCCTTTTCAAACTTCACTTCGTATCTGAAACCGTCACGAAATATCTCAACATCCATGTATTCGGACGAATACTGCGTCGCGCAAAGTCCGAGGCCATTTATTCCGAGCGAGAACTCATAGGTGCTGCCCGAAAGATTGTCGTATTTTCCTCCCGCGTATAGTTCACAAAAAAGAAGTTTCCAGTTGTATTCGTTTTCTTTATTGTTGAAATCAACAGGGATGCCACGTGCTGAGTCCTCAACCTCAATTGAGTTGTCGTAAAACTGGGTTACGGCTATGCGGTCACCGTAACCCTCGCGCGCTTCATCAAGTGAGTTCGATATTATCTCAAAAACGCTCTGCTCGCAGCCTTCCAAACCATCCGAGCCAAAAATGACCGATGGGCGCTTGCGTACGCGATCGGCTCCTTTGAGCGTTTTAATGCTCTCATTAGTGTATTTTCTTGCTTTGTTTGCGGGTGCGTTCAAATCAAATCTCCTTCATGCGTACACTGTGCGGCAACGAGATAATTACGGTTCAGTATAACATATCTGAAACACAAAGAGAAGCGTTCCGAGACGAATAACGCCGTCGCGGAACGCTATACTTTGTGTTTTGAAATATCACTTGTTTATTTTTCGTCGCTTGCAGTCGGATCTGTTTTTGTGTCAACCGTACTGCTGCTTGCATCAGAAACGGCAGTTTGAACGGAGCCTGCCGCTTCTTCATCCGGCGAATCGAGCAGCGGCGCATCCTCAACCGTGAACAGCGCGCTTTGAACCTCAGGCAGCGCTTCAGGGTCATCCGAAGTCATTATCGCAGCAAACTGCACCCCATCCATTTTTTCGAATTTCAGCAGCATCTTAGCGACAATCTCGAGTTTCCCCATATGGTCGATCAGTATCTTTTTACATTTATCGTAGTTTGTCTCGACGATGGCGCGTATTTCAGTGTCAATCTCATTTGCAATCTGCTCAGAGTAGCTGCGGGACTGAGTGAAATCGCGGCCAAGGAAAACCTCGTCATGTCCGCCGTAAACAATAGGCCCAAGTTTTTCCGAGAACCCATACTGCGTCACCATCGAACGCGCTATTGTGGTCGCACGCTCGAGATCGTTGGACGCTCCGGTTGAGATATCGTCAAACACCAGTTGTTCGGTAACGCGTCCCCCGAGCAACGTGATGATCTCCTTCTCCATATCTCCTTTTGTGTGCAACATCGTGTCATCATCAGGCAGCCACATAGTGTATCCACCCATCTGTCCACGCGGGATAATAGATATCTGGTGCACGGGTTTTTCTGGCGTTGCCACATATATGGAAATCGCATGTCCCGCCTCGTGATAAGCGGCAACGCGGCGTTCTTTTTCGGTGACCACCTTTGATCTCTTTTCGGGTCCCGCAACGACCTTGATGCTCGCCTCTTCGATATCACTCTCGGTTATAGCCTTCTGACCCTTTCTCGCTGCAAGCAGCGCCGCCTCATTGATGAGGTTTTCAAGGTCAGCTCCGGTGAACCCTGGAGTGGTTTTTGCTATTTTAACTAGATCGACATCGGGTCCCATCGGCTTTCCGCGAGAGTGCACTTTCAGTATCTCCTCGCGTCCCTTGATGTCGGGATATCCGACATAGATTGTCCTGTCAAACCGACCCGGTCTGAGCAGAGCATGGTCAAGTATGTCGGCGCGATTGGTTGCCGCCATCACGATAACTCCCTCGTTCCCTGTGAATCCGTCCATCTCAACAAGAAGCTGATTGAGTGTCTGCTCGCGCTCGTCATTTCCTCCACCAAGACCCGCGCCGCGCTGACGTCCAACCGCGTCTATCTCGTCAATGAATATTATACTCGGACGATTCTTTTTTGCTTTTTCAAATAAATCACGGACGCGGGAAGCTCCGACGCCGACGTAAAGTTCAACAAAGTTTGAGCCTGAAATTGAGTAAAACGGAACTCCCGCCTCACCCGCAACCGCTCGCGCGAGCAGCGTTTTTCCTGTTCCGGGAGGGCCGACAAGCAACACCCCCGTTGGAATCTTCGCGCCGAGAGAGTTGAATCTCGAGGGATTCTTGAGATATTCAACGATCTCCTGCAGCTCCTCTTTCTCCTCATCTGCACCGGCGACGTCCTCAAACGTCGACCGTCTCCCCTCGTCCTGCACAGTTTTCGTTTTCGCTTTGCCGATATTTCCGAGCTTGCCCCCACCGCCCTGCTGGCTCATCATAAAATAGAACACGACCACTGCGCCGATAAGCAGAAGTGTTGGCAGGTAATTCAAAAGAATTGATCCCCAGTTAGCCGATCTGACATAGGTGTAAACCATCGGCTGCGATGGGTATTTTGCATCGTACTCGTCAAAATAATCCTTTACGTCGTTCCAGAAAATCTGGATATCCGGCACGAGATAGGTGTGGGAAGGTGTCTCCTTGGTATCTGTGCGCAGCTTGTATTTCAGCTGCCCATTACCCAGATCCAGCTGGAACTCACTCACCTTGAGTTGTTTGAACTCGTTTACAATAGCGGAGTATTTCTCATCGGCTATATTTCTGTTGCTGAACATGTAAAACGTCATGAGCAGCATCGCTGCGATTAACAGCAGAGAAAGTCCTCTACCCCTATTTCCTTTTGTCTGCATCGATCGATTCCGTTTCTACGCCAATTCCTCGGCGATTGATAGTTGGCGGCTCAATGCCGCTTTTTGAATTATTATCCTATCGGCTCGGCATACACGCTGGGCTTGAGCACTCCGATATATGGCAGATTTCTGTATCGCTCGGCATAATCGAGACCGTATCCGATGACAAATTCATCGGGAATAGTGAAGCCTACATAATCAGGTACAATATCCGATTTGCGGCGACTCGGTTTGTCTAAAAGCGTTGCGATTCTAAGACTTGCAGGCTCTCTGACCTCCATCAGTTCTTTTAGATAAGAGAGAGTGATTCCGCTGTCGAGGATATCCTCAACTATGAGCACGTCGCGACCTTCCAACGAAGTTCCGACGTCCTTGATCACCTGCACTGCTCCGGAACTCACCGTTCCGTTTTCATAACTCGAGACGACCATAAAATCTATTTCAAGCTCGACGTCTATTGCCCGAATGAGATCGGACACAAAGACAACCGAGCCCTTTAGCACACTTATTATTACCGGCACTCTGCCCTCATAATCGGCGGAAATTCGCGCTCCCATTTCTTTTACCTTCTGGGAAAGTTCCTCCTCGGAAAGCAGAACCTTCAGCACATCTCCGTGCATGTTAATTACCCCCTTTTTCTGGACACAGAAAATTTTATTATATTTCTCACGCCGTCTCCCGCCGCGTGACCTGACGACACGCCCGCGCATTCAGTCCACACGATCCCGCTGTCATCGCACACCACCGGAGTTGCAGATCGCTCTTGTGCTGAAACTCCCGATTCATGCATTATCTTTTTGAGGGTTTTCGTGACGTTTCGCCCACGCGGAGAGTAAGCGTCGCCCTCCTTGCGGGAGCGCGCAACAAGTTTGCCCACTATTTTATCACAGTCTGCCACATTTTTTAAGTCATTATTGCAAATATTTTTAAAATTTACAACGCCGGCTCGTTCAATCGTGAGAATTTGGCCGCCCGGAAGCGCGTTGTCTCCCAATATCAGCTGCTGTGAATAATTCTGCTGCAGGACATGTTGTCTTTCAATTACTGATAGGGTGTCGCCATCTCTGCGAAGATATCTGTTCTCTGCAAGCTGCATCTCATGCAGTTCTCCAACCAACACGCGACACGCAAGTTCGACACATCTTTCGTCCACGTCCTCACGTAAAGACTCTGCAATACTTTTCAGCGCAAGCTCACGAACCAGAGGGTCAAGGTCAAGCAGTGACAGTGCACTGAAACTCTCGAGCACCGACAAAATGCCGTCCAACCCTAAAATGTCAGTCGGAGCACAGCGCGCATTTTCAATCGCGTCCGCAACTGCACTGTCAATATATTCGGAAATGTCCCGAGCTCTTCGTGCAAATTTGGCAATATTAAGCGCAGCCGCATCATTGACAAGGCCCAGCTCGGGCAGCACCCTCGTGCGAATCCGATTGCGAGAATAGTCACAGGAAGAATTGGTCGAATCGGTGACATATTTCTCGCCCCGCCGCTCAAGGTAGCGCTCAATTTCGGTGCGGGTTGCCTCAATAAACGGACGTATAATTCTGCCGCGCACAGGTGGTATGCCCGCTACGCCCTTTATTCCGGCGCCGCGCACTAAGTTGAAAAGCACCGTCTCAGCGACATCTCCGCTCGTGTGCGCCGTCGCGGCGAAACAGTCGCGCTCTGTTGCGATTGTTTCAAAGAAGTCATATCGCAGCTCGCGCGCCCAACTCTCGACACTCTTGCCCTGAGGCTTATCGCGCGCGCTCATATCCGCACGGCTGACGATGCAATCGACACCTATTCGGGCACACAGTGCACGGACAAACGTCTCATCCAAATCGCTCTCTTGACCGCGCAGGCCGTGATTAAAGTGACACGCGGTCAGCTCTGAAATGCCTATCTCATCGCGCAGTTCCAACAAAACAAACAAAAGCGCGACCGAATCGGCGCCGCCCGAAACGCACGCCAAAACGCGGTCGCCCCGTTTTGTCATCGAATATCGCGCAAATGCTTCCCGCGCCTTTTCAATCAAAATATCAGTCTTCTGCATATACGTCAAGCGCAGTAAAGCGCGTGTGCAGTCCGTCCCAGTGTAACTTAATGCGTGTCACCTCTCCGTGACGGTTTTTCGCGATGATAAGCATGACCTCAGGATTCTCGACGACCTCTTCCTCGCCGTTTGAATCCTTGTGTAGAAACAGCACGATATCCGCATCCTGCTCTATAGATCCCGAATCACGCAAATCGGAAAGTTTTGGCCGACGCGACTGCTTCTCACTGTCTCTGGAGAGTTGCGAGAGCAGTATGACAGGAACGTTAAGTTCCTTGGCCATGATTTTAAATGCGCGTGTTATTTCGGAAATTTCATTTACGCGGGAGTCGGAGCGACGGCTGTTTCCTCCCATGAGCTGAAGATAATCCACCACAATCAGCCCGAGATCTTTGAGGCGACGCGCCTTTGCTTTTATCTCAGCAACCGAAATTCCGCTCGTATCATCGATGAATATCTTTGTGTGGGAGAGCCGCGACATGGCTTCAGCAATTACAGGCCAGCTGTCGGGCGACTCAATACCGTTACGGAAAACTCCCGACGCAATTCCGGAGCTGCTGCTAAGAATTCGCTGAGCGATCTGCTGCTTTGTCATCTCAAGTGAAAAAAAGGCGATCGAAACATCGTCGCGACGTGACGCGAGATTCGCCGCGATATTGAGTGCAAAGCTCGTCTTGCCGACGCCGGGACGGGCGGCGAGTATTATGAGGTCAGACTTGTTGAGACCCGTCAGCACGCGGTCGAGTGAGTCAAATCCGGTTGGCAGTCCGCGGTACTTCTCGCTGTCAGGTCCCGACAGCTTGCTAAGTCTGTCAATAACTTCGACAAGCACCGATTCAAGTTTCCACAATTCGGAACGGTCGCGTCCGCCACGCACCTCATAAACGCGCTGCTCGAGATAATCGAGCAATGTCGGGGCGCTGTTTGCACCCTCTGCTGCCTGTGTCATGACTTCACGGCAGATATTTATCAGCGCTCGCTGAAGATATTTGTCGTAAACAATTTTCGCATATGCGCCAATGTTGCTAACCGTAGGAACAGTCTGCGTTATGTTGTACAGGTATAGCTTGGCGTCCTCCTCGTTCGGAAAGACGCATGCTGTAGTGACAGAGTTGAGCACCGTCACGAAATCAACAGGCTTACCCGACGTTGAAAGCAGCATCATCTCGCGAAATATCTCAGAGTTCTGTGTATGGTAAAAGTGCTCGGGCAATAGGCTTCCGCCTATATCATCGAGCACTTTTGAATCCAGTATTATCGCACCGAGCACAGCCTGCTCTGCCTCTACGCTGTATGGCAGATTCACGCCGAGAGCCTCGAGCGACAGTTCATAACCTTGACCCTGCGCCATGTGATCTCCTGTTTATTCGCAAACTGTGATTTTGATCGCAGCGCTCACACCGCTGTACAGCTTGACGGTGACATCATAATCACCGAAAGTCTTTATGTCCTTATCGAGCAAAATCTTACGCTTATCTATCTCGCATCCCGTCTGAGTCTTGATAGTCTCGGCGATTTCCTTCGCGGTGACAGAGCCAAACAAACGCTCTCCACCACCTGCTTTTCCCTTGATGGTAAACGTCATTCCGGACAGCTTTTTTGCGAGCTGTTCTGCATCTTCAAGTTCAATGGCCTTGTGGTGCGCCTTTGCTTCGTTTTTGATGTTGACCGCGTTGAGTGCGGAGCTTGAGGCGACAATCGCTATCTTGCGGGGCAGCATATAGTTTCTCGCATAACCGTCCGCGACCTCCACCACATCGTCTTTTTTACCTGTTCCTTTAACATCCTGCAGTAATACTACTTTCATTTTTCTATTCTCCTTGCGTTGGGCTGTTGTTATCGAGATAGTGATCTATCGCTTCGTAAATGAGTTTCTTGACATCCGCAAGATCCGCGTCGTCAATTTGAACTCCGGCCATTGTCTGGTGTCCTCCTCCGCCAAGGTATTCCATAATCAACTGAACATTGAATGCGCCGAGGCTTCGTGAGGAGATGTGTATCTTATTCTGGAAACGCACTGCAACTATCGACGCGCTTATCCCGTCAATTCCAAGAAGATCGTCGGCCGCCTGCGGGATGACAACCCGCATGTTTTCAGGCAAACTGTCCGAGACAATCACGGCACAGCCGCGATAGAGCTCGGCGTTTGCAACGAGCGCCATCTTGTTTTTATATGTGGCAAGATCTGTCGAGAAGAGCATTTTTGCCTGTGCCGGGGATGCACCGAGTCGTCGAAGATAAGACGCGGCTTCAAAGGTTCTAACCCCCGTCCGCACCGAGAAATCGCGGGAATCAAGCATTATGCCTGACAGCATGCCCTCCGCTTCGGTCTTTGTGGGTTTTTCGCTCGTCGTCTCGATGTTTTGCAACAACTCTGCGACCAGCTCACTGCACGAGCTTGCATAGGGTTCATGGTAACTCAACACTGCATTTTCTATATGTCCGACCATCTTGCGATGATGATCAACAATCATAATATTGTTGGTGCTGCGAAGCAGCGCCGCATTTTCAACAAGAGTCGGGACATGGCAATCAACGACGACTAACAGTGTCTGATCGTCGACGATGTCCTCAGCATCGGAGGGAGAAACAAACAGTTCCGGACCGCTCTCGGAAACCAATCTGTCGTACAGCGCGCGAGCGAAAGTCATGCGCGAATCGAGAACGACGCGTACCTTTGCGCCGCAGATATGTGCCGCACGCGCAAGCCCGACGCTCGATCCGAGCGAGTCCAGATCGGACATCTTGTGTCCCATAATCACGACATTTTTGGCAGCGCGCATCAGATCGCACATCGCCATGGCCACTATGCGGGATTTAACTTTGTTTCTTTTTTCCACAGCGCGGTTTACGCCGCCGTAGAATTCATACCCATTTTGTGTTTTCATCGCAGCCTGATCCCCGCCGCGTCCCAATGCCATATCGAGCGCGCGTCGCGCTTGAATGTAGTTCTCATACATCGTTTTTGCGCCGCGTCCCACGCCTATTGACATCGTTACAGGGACGGTTTCGCTGTGTATCGACCGCACTGTGTCCAGTATTGGAAATCGCTGTTCGATGAATTTCTCGATGTGCTGCTCTTCGATTACAGCGATATAGCTGCGCTCGGACAGTCTGAAAAAGATACCGTTTGTCGTGTTGATGAAGTCCTCCATCGCACGGAAAACCTCTGACATGAGCTCGGCGCGGGTGCTGTCCTTGGCCTCGCTTGAGAGTTCATCATAGCTGTCGATCGCAAACATCAGCACTGATGGACGGGTGCGCTTAAAGCGCAGCGCGTCGTCATAAAGCACTGTCGCGTCGACGAGCAGTGTCACGTAAAGCAAATCCCCGGCGTCATGTGACGACTCGGTGCTGTAAACGTAATAGTGACCCTCTCTCACCCTGCACAAAGCGCCGTGCGGCTGAGAGCTGCGCGCGGGGTCGAACCCCTCAATCACACTCTTGATATCCTCAAGATAGATGTCCGTTCCCCCGGCAATATCTGCGCGGAACGCGTCGTTATACCACAGCGCAGACCCGCCAGCATCGGTGATTACGACAGGCGCTGTTATTGTCGAGAGGATCGACTGCTGTGTGGCACTCATGCCCGGACCGATACCTGTGATCAGCGTCGCGAGACTCTTGCGAATCTGCACGACGCGCGCCACAAATAACAGCACAACGAACGCCGTCATACCCAGTACAACAAAAAACAAGTTTGGGTTGACGAAGAACATGGCACAGGTGAGCGAGATGAAGCAAAAAGCCATCACGCACAGCACAATTTCAATTGTAATATTCCGTCGGAATTTCATAATACCTTTTTCGCGCAAAAAACGCGTGATGTTATATTTCCATAATAACGGGCAGTATCATCGGGCTGCGCTTGGTGCGGCGATCCATCAGTCTTTGCAGCTCTTCCCTGATTTTCGGGCGGACATCGCCCTTGCCATATTTATCTCCGCTGGCGGAATAGTAATCCTCCAGTATTTTCTTCACAAGCTCTTTCGCCTCGGCAATAAGCGGCTCACTCTCCTTGACGTAGACGAATCCGCGGGATATCACGTCGGGTCCTGAGATTATCTCTTTGGTCTCGTTGTCAACGGTGCACACAACGACCATCAGGCCGTCCTGCGCAAGGTGCTTGCGATCGCGCAGCACGACACTTCCGACATCACCGACCCCGAGGCCGTCGACCAACACCTTGCCCGACGCAACCTGTCCCATGATTTGGTAGTTACCGTCTTTGAACTCGATAACCTCGCCTATCTCCGGTAAAATTATCCGAGAGCTCGGTATGCCGACTGTCTCTGCGAGCCGCGCGTGCTTGACGAGATGCTTGTACTCGCCGTGAACCGGAATGAAAAACTTCGGTTTGGTGAGCTGCATCATGAGCTTCAGCTCATCCTGGCAAGCGTGCCCCGAGGCATGTGCCTCATACATTTTTTCATAAATGACATCACTGCCCAGCTTCATCAGACCGTTGATAACCCGTGTGACCATCTTCTCATTTCCGGGAATCGGAGTTGCCGAAATGATGATGAGATCGTCCGATGAAATGGTTACCTGTTTGTGCGATCCCGCCGCCATGCGCGAGAGCGCTGAGAGCGGCTCACCCTGGCTTCCCGTTGTGATGATGATGAGATCACTCGGCTTGTAGTTCTTAATCTTGTCGATATCCACGAGAATGTCGTCCTTCATCTTGAGATATCCGAGTTCGAGAGCGATGCGGGTGTAATTCTCCATACTGCGACCGGACAGCGCTATCTTGCGCCCGTGTCTCTCGGCAAGATCAATTATCTGCTGCACTCGCTGGATGTTGGAAGCAAACGACGCAATCAGCAGTCTCTTGCCATCTGCGCGCGATATCAGCTTCTCAAGAGACTCGCCGACACGGCTTTCCGTCATGCTGCTGCCAGGCTTCTCCGCATTGGTCGAATCGGAAAGCAGCGCGAGCACACCGTCGCTGCCGAGCTGTCCAAAGCGCGTGAGGTCAATCGTATCCCCGAAAACAGGGGTGTAGTCAACCTTGAAGTCTCCCGTTTGAACAACCATACCCGCCGGGGTATTGATTGCAAGCGCGACGGCGTCCGGTATAGAGTGATTTACCCGTATCGTCTCAACACTCATACAGCCGAAAACCACACTGTCCCCAGCCTCTATTGTGTTAAGGCGTGGTTTGAACGGAAGCTTGTGCTCCGAGAGCTTTGCCTCAATGAGGCCTATTGTGAGTTTGGTGCCGTATATCGGAATATCCATCTCCTTAAGGAGATATGGGATAGCTCCGATGTGATCCTCATGTCCGTGGGTGACAATCAGCCCGCGTATGCTGTCCTTTTTTTCAACAACATATGAGAAGTCGGGTATCACGATATCGACGCCGAGCATCTCATCGTCCGGGAAGCACAGTCCGCAGTCGACGATGAAGCGATCATTTCCGGCCTCATACATTGTCATGTTTTTGCCAATCTCGCCGAGGCCACCCAGCGGGATGATGCGCAGAGAATTATCTGACGATCCGAGTTTCGTCACCCTCTTGTTTTCCTTGCTTCGAGCCACTCGCGGAATCGGCCGCGCCTTTGTCTTGTTCTGTTCGGCACGAGGTGCTTTGCGCGCCGATGCTGTGTCCAGGTTGATTTTGTCGAATGCGCGCGGAAGGCTTTCCGCGCCGTTTTTCTTTTTGTCTTTGATCTGATTCAAATGTGTAACTCCTTTTGTGTGTGTAAAACAAACTCAAGCCCGCCTTTTTTCAAGAGCGGACCTTTTCGCGCATTGCGGATGATATATTGATGCGGAAGCCACATGAGGCGTCCGACGGATACCGTTGGAAGGCGCATTGAGCGTTCTGAATTACTATATTACTTTTTACGGATAATATTGTCAAATGTAAAATAGCTAATCACAAAATTGCAAACCGCTGCAAAAATAGCGCATCACTCGGTGGGCGGACTTGCCGCAGGCTGTTGCAACAGCTATAATGTATTATATAATTATTTTATCACCTGGACGGAGACGATATGAAAAAACAGGTAGACCTGTATTGCGACGGTGCGTGTTCCGGCAACCCGGGACCCGGCGGCTGGGGCACAATTCTTGTGTATAAAGAGAAAGAGCTCGAGCTTTCAGGATTTGAACGCGACACCACAAACAATCGAATGGAGCTTGTCGCCGTCATAAAAGGACTTGAGACGCTCAAAGAGCGCTGTTACGTTGACGTTTACAGCGACTCCAAATATGTGACAGACAGCGTGCGCAAGGGTTGGCTGTTCGATTGGGAGCGTCGAGGCTGGAAAAACTCTCAGAAGGTTGAGCCTCCCAACCGCGATTTGTGGGAGCGGCTCCTTGTTATGCTCGCGCGCCACGAGGTTGATTTTCATTGGGTGAAGGGTCATGCTGGCCATCCTTACAACGAGCGATGCGACTCGCTCGCTGTCGCACAGTATAACGAAAACCGTTAAGGTTTTCAGGCTTTTTATTTGGAGCTATTGCAATCTATACCCTTTTGGTATATTATATTTTCGGCAACGAAATCAAGGAGATTTATATAATGGAAAAGCGATTTGTATATGCGGACAACGCGGCTACAACACCCGTTTCCGAGCATGTTTTGGAATGTATGCTTCCCTATCTGCGTGAGGATTACGGCAACCCGAGCAGCCTCTATGATATCGCTCACACCGCAAAGCACGCCGTCGATTCGGCGCGTCAAAAAGTGGCGACAGCTCTCGGCTGCGAGAGCGGCGAAGTGTATTTCACCTCGTGCGGCAGCGAATCTGACAACTGGGCGCTCAAGGGAACTGCGCTACGAATGGCACGTCAGGGCAAAAAACACATTATAACGTCTGCAGTTGAACATCACGCTATCATTCATTCGTGCGCTCACCTTGAAAAAGACGGTTTTGAGATAACTTACATTCCGGTAAATTCCGATGGACTTGTCGACCCCGCAGCAATTGCCGCTGCGATTCGTCCCGACACCGCGCTCGTCTCTATTATGTTTGCAAACAACGAAATCGGCACGATTGAGCCTATCGCTGAGATTGGCAAAACATGCCGTGAAAAAGGAGTTTGGTTTCACACCGACGCGGTTCAGGCGGTTGGAAATATCCGCATTGACGTCAAGGCGATGAATATCGACATGCTCTCGCTGTCCGGACACAAATTGCGCGCACCCAAAGGTATCGGAGCGCTCTATATACGCAAAGGCGTGCTGCCTGACATTCTTATCGATGGCGGAGCACAGGAAAACGGTCGGCGCGCGGGAACTGAAAACGTTGCGGGTATTGTTGCGCTCGGCGTTGCGATTGAAGATGCTTATGCTGATTTCGACTCAAAGGACGCGCATGAGCGCAAACTTCGCGACATGGTGATTGCCGAACTGCTGAAAATTGAAAAAGTTCGCCTCAACGGTACGATTGAACATCGTCTCCCAGGAAACGTGAATGTGTCTGTTGAAGGCATTGAGGGAGAATCTCTGCTGCTGATGCTCAATATGCGCGGCATTTGCGCAAGCTCGGGCAGCGCGTGCGCTTCCGGCTCGCTTGACCCCAGCCATGTTCTGCTGTCGATAGGGCTTCCTCATGAAATCGCACACGGCTCGCTGAGGCTGTCTTTCGGTCCGCAAAACACCGAGGAGGATGCACGGTATATCTGTGAGGTTGTGCCTCAAGTCATAGCACGGCTTCGCGAGATGTCTCCTGTTTGGGAAAAAATCAAAAACAACTGACATAGAATCAAGGAGTGTGAGCAATATGGCGATGGAATATAGCGAAAAAGTAATGGATCATTTCATGAATCCCCGTAACGTGGGCGAGATCGAAGATGCGGATGCCATCGGAGAAGTCGGAAATTCCAAATGCGGAGATATTATGAAAATGTATCTCAAAATTGTCGGTGGCGTCATAACAGACGTCAAATTTAAAACTTTCGGTTGCGGAGCGGCGGTCGCGACAAGTTCAATGGCGACCGAACTTGTTAAGGGCAAGACAATCGAAGAGGCGCTTGCCGTGACCAACAAGGCGGTTATGGAGGCTCTTGACGGTCTTCCCCCCGTTAAGGTACATTGCTCGCTGCTCGCAGAGCAGGCAATCAAGGCGGCACTCTCGGATTATTACCGCAAGCAAGGTATCGATCCTGTTCCGATAATAGGCGAACTCAAAGACTGCGATGCCTGCCATCTTGAGTAGCTTGAACCAAAATAAAATAGCCGTAGCAGTAAGCGGCGGAGTTGACTCCGCCGTTTGTGCTATGTTGCTTAAAAATGAGGGATTTGAACCGACGGGCGTCGTCATACGTTTTTCCGCAACATCTGAAGGATGCATTTCTGCCGCTCGCGAGACATGCGAGACAATCGGAATTCCCCTCTCTGTTGTTGACGCCAGTGCCGACTTTGATCGAGAGGTTGTGTCGCCTTTTTGTGCCGCTTACTGCGCGGGTCGCACACCGAACCCCTGTGTGCTGTGCAATCCCGTCGTCAAGTTTGCAGCTCTCTGCCAGGCAGCAGACGATCTGGGATGTGTGCACATATCGACGGGACACTATGCCGACATTGAGATGCGGGAGGGATTTTTTTTACTTAAAAAGGCGCGCTGCACGGCGCGCGATCAAAGCTACATGCTGTCTGGACTATCACAATCCCAACTTGGACGGCTCTTGCTGCCTCTCGGAAAATTTAACAGTAAGCAGGAAATCCGCGAACTTGCACAGCGCGCTGGACTTTCCTGCTCAGGCGCGCCTGACAGTCAGGAAATCTGTTTTATTCCCGGTGGAAACTACCCCGCATTTATCCACTCGCGTGGGCTTTCCGGCAAACAAGGCCGATTTATAGCGCCCGACGGCTCGGTTTTATGCAGCCACATGGGCGTCGAGTGTTACACTGTCGGTCAGCGACGAGGGCTCGGTGTCAGCCTCGGTTCTCCGGTTTTTGTCAAGAAGATTGCAGATAACGGCGACGTGGTGCTCGCCTTTTCGGGCGGAGAGTTTTCCGACGGCGTAATTCTGCGAAATTTTCTGCTGAACCCCTATTTTGAACAACAATTCCCTGAAAATCTCACCGTGAAGATACGCTCTGCTGCGACGGATGTGCCATGTAAAATCGACAGTCCCCGCGCATGTGGGGCGCAAATCGCCACACTGTATTTTGAAACTCCGGCTCGCGCGCCTGCCCCCGGGCAAACCGGCGTGATCTATTCGGGAGATTTTGTTGTAGGCAGCGGCGAGATAACTTCATGTTTTTAACTCATTTTCCTGAATCTGAAGTGTTTGCCTTCGAGACGTTCAAGGTGTCTCACGAGGCTTTTAATTTAGAATCTCAAAATTCGTGTAGCCCTGCGTTTTTCTTGAGTAGTTTTCAATGATTCTAAATATTTCAATCCTTTGGTTGAGAATTTTAGTTTTTCAAAACTCTACCTAATTCGTGCTGAATATGACCTTCACAACGCTTTGAATAAAATTAATGCACTTTATTTGTTGTCAGGTTATATGCCGTTGTCATTTGCATATAACCTCATTCACATTATGATCTGATGGAATATCAATCATCTCGTCACTAAAAATGTCTTCGATTGTCTCTCTTGAAAATTACCCGTTGCATTCCTCATTCCAATCATTTGAAGAGCGATAAACGATATGATTTTTTCGCATATTTGAAGCCACACTTGCCGTGAATTTTTTGTAATACTAATCTTGAATTCATGCCCGTCGTTATATTTTCTGCTTTACTACAACTCGTTTTCCGAATGATTTAAGATGCGATTCATCCTCCGTTGCAGACTTCCTTAACTTCAACTGTGATATTGGCACAATGTGAAATTTCTCAAGCGCGGTGTGCTCTCCTCTTTCAGAACAGTGTGTCGTGGCTCTGTTCTATCGCAGATATACAAACCTTGTCTGTTTTTTAGCCTTTTAAATTTGCGCAACTGATTCACCTTATCTCAAACAACGTATATATTTCGCTGATTTTTTTCAAGCAGAAAACGTGTCCGCACAAAAAGCAATCCGCTCTTAAATGGACTTTAATGTCAATTTAAGAGCGGATTTTTTATAACTGTTTTTCGCGAAACCCTGCTGCGAAATCGCTGTGTATCCTTGGCATTCTCTGCTATTTATCCTCTGCGTCCCCACTCGCTTTAAATATTTTCTTGCGGGCATCGCCGTCTTTGTTCTCATTCTCGGACTTAGGTTCGAGTTTTGGTTTGTGAAGGGTGGCTGTCTTCCCTTTTTCTCCGTTCTCTTTGATGGATTTTGCCGCCGCCGTTATGTTTGCAGCGCCTCTTTCAGCAGTTCTTTTTGCAGCGGAAACAAAGGATTTCAGCTTATCCGCCGCTGAAACGTTCTCTTTGTCCGACGTCGTTTCACCATCTGAAGCGTCTTTCATAGCTTTCAGCTCTGCACGTTTTTCTGCAACAAGCGCAAGGTCGTCCGCACACTTCTGTGTGTGCCCGTAAGGCACGAGATAGCTCTTGTCCGGCGAGGATTTTATCTTTCCACGTATCACCAATATGGCAATCATCGCCGCTATTGAGCCGAATATCGCGAGAATTTGAGAAATCCTAACACTGCCAAGATAGAGGCTGTCAGTGCGCAGTCCCTCTATAAACGCGCGGCCGACACCATTCCATGCAAAATACATCAGGGCGATTTCACCGTCGAATTGGCGGCGAACAAGATATCTGCTAAGAAGCCAAAACCCGAGCATACACCACAGTGACTCGTATAAAAATGTCGGGTGCACGGGCATCAGAGGGTCTACAATAATTCCCTTTTCCGCAAGCATTGCAGCCTGGGAAGTGAGGTAACGTGTGACAGTTTCACTTGTCATTCCCCACGGCATCGTCGTATTGCAGCCGAATGCCTCTTGGTTTACAAAGTTGCCCCAGCGCCCAATACCTTGACCTATGAGAAAACCGAGCGCAGCGAGGTCAATGACCGGAAGCGGCTTGATCTTCCATCTGCGGCAGAAAAACCAGGCCGTCGCAAGTGAAAAGATAACCGCCCCATAGAACGCAACGCCTCCACGCCTCAAATCGAAGATCTGCCAGAATGATGTAAACTCACCGGGAGATGCAAACGCTACATAATATAGCCTCGCTCCGATTATTCCTGCAACTGTCCCAACCAGTATCAAATCCACAAGCCTGTCCTGATCGATTCCGAACTCCCGCGCCTTTCTCATTGCATAGAACATTCCGATTGCAAGAGCCAATCCGAGAATTATTCCGTACCAATAGACATCAAACGAGCCTATAGAAAATGCAACCCTGTTTACTGTGAATTCCAGTCCGATACTTGGAAAATGTACAATTGTGCTCATAACTGCTCCTGTTCCCGCTGTGGGTTGATTACCGCAATTGCGCTGCGCGAATTGTCAAACGCCTCTCTCAGCACCTTTTCGGATTTTTCGGCGGTGATGTTCTTGATTTCATCTATTATATCGTAAATTCCATAATCTTTAAAGTGAGAATCCATCATTCGCGACGCGACATTTTCAATGCTGTCGTAAAGGCACAACTCGCGCCCCAGTAAAGAGCGGCGACACTCCTCAAATCTCACGGTATTAATACCTCGATTTGCGGTGTTTTCAATCTCCGCGCGAATTGCAGCAGCAACTTTTTCGGGGTCTGACGATTCGCCGCAAAAAACCGAGCAGCAAAAGTCGTCTCCGGTTATTGAGCTCCCGTCAAAGGTTTCGTTTATCAGGCCATCATCGTAAAGCGATCGGTAAAGCGGTGAGGTCTCGCTCGCTATCACCGAGATCAGCAACTTGATTGCTATCGCCCGTTCAAGGCGATTTGTGATAGTTGACGGATCGTGCTTATACCCAAGGCAGAACTGAGGCATTGAAACCCGCATCTCCCGGCGAGCGCTTCCACACTTTATACCATTTGCCTCGCACACCTCCATCCGCTCAACTGTTTGAGGGCACGCTGGAGTTTTTGAATATTCACTTCGCGCTATCTCGAGCACCTCGTCCGGATCGACGTTGCCCGCAATACACAGCGCCATATTCTGGGGCCGATAGAACGCGTTGTAACAGTCGTAAAGCAGCTGCGGGGTTATCTCCGCGATACTATTGACAGTTCCTGCAATATCATCGCGAATCGGATGTGTGTTGTAAAGACAGCCGAGCGTCATCATTGTGAGAACCCAATCGGCGTTGTCGTCATACATTTTGATTTCCTGTCCGATTATCCCCTGCTCTTTTGCAACGGTCTCATCAGTAAAGTGAGGCTCGCCTACAAAGTTGATGAGTGTTTTGAGCGACTGGGCTGAGTTTATGCTCGTGCTGAAGAGATAGCATGTCTGCTCAAAGGATGTATATGCATTGGCACTCGCGCCGGTTTTGGCAAACAAATCAAACGCGTCTCCCTGCTCGCTCTCAAAAAGCTTGTGCTCGAGAAAATGAGCAACTCCGGCAGGCACTCTAACATCCCTGCCCCCAAGCTTGAAATCTCGGGTTGTCGATCCGATTTTAGCTCCGAGCAGCGCATATACGCCGCGCTTTGTGGGCATCGGACATATGCGCACTGTCAGCCCGTTGTCCAATACCGTGGAAAAGCAGCGATCTCCGGGCAGTGAATCGGACATTTCAATTTTAGTTTTGTTCACCTCTCCGCACCGCCTTTCTTTGATATGTGACAGGTGCAGTTGAGATGGAGATGTGAGAGCGCATCCCGCACATCTCCCTTGTCAACCGAAAGCAGTTCTTCCAGCTGCATCTCAGGCTCAACCAGCTCGCCACGACGCTGCACACAGTTAAAAACATAGGAATTTATTGCCGACGACGAATCGCGAACCCCGCCGTATGCGTTCTTAAAGGTGAGTGCAATCTCGCGCATCTCTTTGTCAGTCGGTCCATCGCTCGCAAGATTTTCAAGCTCGTGCAGAATAGCAGACCTCGCTTTCACAGCGTCGTCATGGCTAATTCCGCAGTCGATGAACATTCCGCCGGCGCTCTCATAGCTTGCGGTCGAGCTGATTGAGTAACACAGGCTCTTCTTTTCGCGCACGTTTACAAACAGTCTCGATGTCGGTGTTCCACCCAGCAGCGCACTCGCAACGCGAAGCGCCGCCATCTCCCGCGCCTTGAGAGTATACCCGCTTGTGAACGCGAAGGCGAGCTTGTCCTGTTCGACGTCCATCTCCTCGACGATATCGACCGTTTCTCTTTGTTGCACAAATGAAATTGGAGCAATCGGTTCATCTGTCGATGAAACCCGAGCGGCAATATCCGTCGCGATATCACGGCGGCCGGCAGCATCTCTGCCCACATAGATTATCTCGACCGAGCAGCGGCTAAGGAAGCTTTCGTATGCATCGTAGAGCGAGCGAGCGCTGATGGTTCCAAGATTGCTCTCGAATCCGTCCACAGGAAGGCTGCGTCCGTCTCCCTCATAGAAGCGCTCTATAAGCAGCTTGTAGCAATATTCGCGCTTGTCGTTTATGACGCTTTGTATCGTTTCTCGGAGTTTCTCTTTCTCGATGACAAGCCAATCGTCGCAAAACGCCCCGTCGCTCACAGCAGGGTCAAACAAAAGATCTCCCAGCAGCATAGCGCGCTCGCGCTCAATTTGCTGCCCTTCAGGAAGCAACGCACCGTCGGCCCCCGAAATATAACCGTCAATCACTCTCGCAAATCCGAACTGAGAATAGGAAGCGGTCATTGACGCGCCATATAGCGCGCACAAGCGCCGCTGAAGCAGCGTCATATCAGGCAGAGCACGTGTACCGCGCTCCAGCATGAACGGAAGCAGCGCTGTTGCAGTCTGGCTCTCGCGAGAGAGCGGAGCGCTTAAATAAACTGACAGCCTGTTCTTTTTATAATCTCCCTCAACTGCAGTAAAATGTGTCCTGCCACCCAAGTTTTCTCGTGTTATCACTTTATAAATTCGTCGTGAACCGCCTCAACAGCGCGGTCGGCGTCCTTTCTGTCCACAATTACGGAAATTTGTATCTCGCTCGTTGTTATCATCTTGATGTTTATTCCCGCATCGGACAGCGCGCCGAACATGCGGGATGCAACTCCGGCGTTGCTTATCATTCCGCTTCCGACAATCGACACCTTCGCGACATCGCGCTCAACGGAAATCTCTTTCGCTCCTATCTTTTCCTTATGCTCTTCAAGCAGCTGCAGCGCGCGCTCAAGATCGCTCTCGGGAACAGTGAATGAGATGTCGCGCGTATCGTCACGTTCAACCGACTGCAATATCACGTCGACGCTTATACCTTTAGCTCCCAAAATAGAAAAGAGTTTGAACGCAATACCCGTGCGGTCGGGCAGCGATATCACCGACACCGATACAAAACTGGTGTCCTTTGTGACACCTCTAATTAGCATACCTTCCACATTGACGACCTCCTTGACTGTTGTTCCGGGATTTCCGGTGAGACTGGAAAGAACCTCGAGCTGCACGTTGTATTTTTTTGCAAGCTCAACGGAGCGCGAGAGCAGCACTTGCGCTCCGAGTTGCGACAACTCCAGCATCTCATCGAAGCTGATTTCGTCGAGTTTTTTTGCATGCTTAACCTTTCGCGGATCGGCGGTGTATACTCCCTCAACGTCGGTGTATATCTTGCAGATATCCGCTCCGAGGCAGGCAGCAAGCGCGACAGCGCTCGTATCCGATCCACCGCGTCCGAGAGTTGTGATGTCTTCCGCCTTATTCATTCCCTGAAATCCTGCAACGATAACTATGTTGTTGTTGTCAAGCTCCGCGCGCACTCGTTCTGTGTCTATGCTCTTAATGCGCGCTGAACCATAGGCTGAATTGGTCACAAATCCTGCCTGCGGTCCTGTCAGCGAAACGCATTTCGATCCGAGCGAATCTATTGCCATTGCAAGCAGCGCTGCACTGGCCTGTTCTCCTGTTGCCAAAAGCATATCCATCTCACGTTTAGGTGGGCGCACCGTTATCTCTCCCGCCTTCTCAATGAGCTCATCTGTCGTGTCACCCTGTGCCGACACGATGACAACAACTCCATTACCATCTCTTGAATATTCAACGGCAATCCTCGCGGCGTTGAGAACCCGATCCCTATCCGCGACCGAAGAACCTCCGAACTTCATCACAATCAATGCCATACTCTTATCACCCTAATTCCGAAATATACCCGACGCCATATATTATGCTTGCGGGTTTCGGCGCGTCAAAATAAAAAGCAAAAACATATCTGTCATTATATATAACCGAAGCTCAGATATCAACTTTATCGCCGAAAACTGACGTCTCTTTGAAGAGAAAAAATTTTTTTACAAAACTCTTTACAAAAGGATACAAATAGGTTACAATACGGTTACAGACGAATGTGTTACTGCTAACACTGCAACCGTCTTCAACTTTTTTCATTCTTTTCCTCCTTTTCTACATTGTAACCGCCACGATTTGTGGCGGTTCTCTTTTTATATAAAAAAAGAGAAAAACAACGGCCTCGCTTTTTGCGTGGCCGTTGCACACAGCTGAATTTCAGCTTTTGAGCTTGTCTGAAGAGATGAACTCATCTTTCTCTGAGTCGTAAAACGCCGTGATTCCGTCGTCCTCTCCTTGCGCCGCCTCCGCTTTTTGCGGCTTACAGGAAACGCGGTGGCAATGTCCTTCGGATGCTTGCTTAACACTGCTGATTTTTTCAGCGAGCTTGATTGCAAGTATAACAGTGCCTGTAATAAACGCCACAGTGCCTGCAAGAAACAGAGAGAGCATTACGAGACGTTTGTTGCGCGCATGCTCGTGTTCACGCTTCATTACAGCAAGCTTTGATGAAAAATATGGTATTGTCATTTTTGTCCACCTCCGTAAAATTAGTTTGCACAATTGCTTTTTATGTGGCTGCGTATGCGCTCGATTATCATTTCGAGAGCTACGAGATTGTGCCCGCCCTCAAGCACCACTATGTCCGCGTTTCGTTTGCTCGGTTCAACAAACTGCTCGTGCATGGGTTTGACTGTGTTTAAATATTGATCGGTGACCGATTCGAGGCTGCGCCCGCGGCTTTTGACATCGCGCAGTATGCGTCGGATGATGCGGACGTCTGCATCGGTGTCGACAAATATCTTTATGTCGAGCAGATCGACAAGCTCTGGATTTTGGAAGATCAGGATACCCTCAACAATGATAACCTTGGTCGAATTCACCTGAACAGTCTCTTTTGAGCGGTTATGAATTGTAAAATCATATACCGGACAGTAGACGGTCTCACCTTTTTTGAGTTTTTTAATATCTTCAATAAAAAGATCTGTGTCAAATGCATCAGGATGGTCATAGTTGAGCTTTGTGCGCTCCTCATAAGAGAGATCGTCATGTGCCTTATAGTAGTTATCGTGATAGACGACGCTGATGTCCTCGCCCAGTTCTTTTGCAAGTCTGCGGGTTATTGTTGTCTTGCCGCTGCCCGTTCCACCCGCGACTCCGATTACCATTGTGTTCATGAGTCCAGTCACCTCGCTGTCTTTTGTTTTATTTTACCACTCTTGCAAAGGCTTTGTACAGCTTTATTATGCGTCAGGCGCAGCATATTATGTTTTTCAACGATATGCAAGATAGGGAATCAGAATATTCACCGTCACCGCACAAATCAAAATCACTGCGAACATAGCTTTCCCGAAAAGCTGTTCATATTCGTTTATTTCATTGTTATTCACTCGCATTTGATTTATATGCAAAATCGTAAATGTGCCGATTAAGATAATTGTGATGCCGTATGTATTAACAATCTCCAAAAGCCCTACGCTGAGCGAGTCCGAAAGCTGACCCGTGCCGACCAAAATATTCGAAACAGCGCCAAACAACGCTCCTGAAATCATGGCGAGGCTGTTCACCCTGTGATATATGCAGACGAAAAGCGTGACTACCATCCATATCAGGGTTCCGTACAGCGTTATGAAGCACTTCAAATACACTGTCAGGTCAGATCGCGTCAGTTTTGTCGCTGTCACGAGTGTTGAATATATCTCTCTTCCCGTCACTGTGGGGTCGGACTGGCTGTTTGTGTTTTGAAAATACACAATTCCGGCATAGGAATCCTCAACGCTGTAGCCCGGAACATTGAGTCCTTGATCATATCCGCTGTTTGCTTTGTCGGCGACAAACATGACCTCCTCAACGTCATAATCCGGAACGAAATAACAGCCTACGAGATGGTTGTCCAGAGGATATCGAATATCGTTATACACAATCACTGTCGTGATTTTGCAGCTGACAAGTTGATAGGTTTCATTTCCGACAGTTGTGTTTTTCAGCACAACCCGTTCTCCCAATGTTCCTCCCTTAACCGAGAAATGATTAGCTATATCGAGATCCGGGCTGCCCGACCAGCGAAACCATACCTGATAAACCGCAGTATATGTCGAGTCCTTCATTGACAGCGCAAAAATATTGTTGAGATTCACACCTGTAAGCACCCTTACAGCGTCCTTTGAGCAGTCTTCAACACTGTCGATGAGCGGCTGTGGCGTCATAATGGTATCGATCCTATCCTGATTTTCCAGTCTGCGCGCCTCTTCAAAAGCACGCATTGAAATCACAACAAACAACACGCTGACAACCACTGTCATCATCACGCACAAAAACAATACAAAGCGTTCTTTTTGTCTCATGTTTTTCAGCATACCACAGCCTCTGTTTTCCCCGTGCTATCGGATATGTTATATAAAGGATTTAAGACACATCGATTTGTCCTTGGCACACTGCGCTTATTAATCAATGTGATAAGACACGCAATTAGATTGCTGCAACGATCCAAAGATTGAACCGTGATATTAAATATAGCAGATTTGCAGTGATAAGCAAAGGCGCAGACATTGTGATATCTCTTTGTGGGGTTTTCATTGGCTTTGCGACAGTGCAGTTCAGATGATATATTCCAAAAAAAAATATCATCTGCTCCATTGAAGCAAAATAGTCTTATAACATCGGACTCAAAGCGTGTAATAGAGGTCAAAACCGCAAAAAAATTCAATCTTCACTCGAGATGAATGAAGATAAGGGTTTGTGAGCGGCTTCCGGAGTAATATTCTCCCGTTTCATCGTAAAATTTGATTTGCAAATTTATTCATACATATAAGTATAATCGGTATTTTATTCGCGTCAACAGAAAACCGTTAAGGTGTTTAATTTTACCACGCGACAAACTGTAAATTAAAACACATCTGGCGCAGTTTTACCGCCCGAAAATCTAATAGTATTTTTTGTATGCGTTAAGCTGCTTGTGCGGCTACATCCGGAAACATTGCTGCGTGTTTTCACAAAACTAATCTCCAAAAAGATAGATCTCGGCGGCTCGTGCAACTCCGTCGGCGTTGTTTGAAGGCGCTATCACGTCTGCGACGGCAAGCGCTTCCGGCGAACTTTCCGAAGGACAGACGCCGAGTCCAGCCGATTGAAGCAGCGTTACATCGTTTGACGCGTCACCAAACGCTATTATCTCGCTCGGAGATATTCCAAGGTTCTTCGCAACAGAGAGGACCGTCGCAGCCTTGTCAACTCCCGTTGCGGTTATGTCAAGAAAATTCGTGTCAGACATCGACAGCACCGCTCTGTTTCCGAGTATATCGGCAAGTCTTTCCATTTCTGCGCGCACATCTGTCTGTCCTAACATCAAGTTTATCTTCGTGAACTGTGGTTCTTTGAATTTCGAGAATGACGTGTGTATGCCCGAGATTCCAAAATATCGCTCCATTCTCTTTTCCGCTTTGCACTCCTGCTCATACCAAAAATCGCGATCTTTCATGCAAAACATGAATGATTTGATGTTGTTTGAAAATGTGAGAACGTCAAAAAAGACATCTCGGGGAAGCACCGATTCAAACAACAGTTCGGCAGATGGAAAGCGATAGGCACTCGCGCCGCCGTCCGACACAATCGTGCCCTCGACGCCCGCTCTTTCCAACACCCATTTTGCGGCGTTATACGGCCGACCTGTGGATATAACGAGCGCGACTCCGCATTCGGCAATACAGCGAAGCATATCGATACTGCGAGCGGAAAGTCTTTTTTCATCATCTAACAGTGTACCGTCCAAATCAATAGCTGCAAGCTTGTATCTCATACTTATCCTCCGTTTGAAATGCGTTGTCCTCTCTTTATCTGAAGCTGTTCAGTTTCAGTTGTTCCGAGGGGTCTAAAAGAGCACCCGACCGACTGGCGGCCGGGTGCAAATGGCAAAAATACATAATGGTATCAGACCGCTCACACAACAGTTGACAAAAACTCTTCCCACTGCTCGGGAGTGAGCTGAACCGGATTGCTGGACATGCTGGTTCCGAAACTTTCCTTGGCAAGCTGAGGGATACGCTCTTTCGGTATCCCGAGATGCTTGTAGTCGGGTGCAATGTTCATGTGATCACAGAGCTCAAAAACAAAATCAACTGCAGCATCGGCAGCCTGCTTTTGTGTGTCAAAGCGCTTGCCTGTCAAAAGCTCCCCAATGCGTGCTGTGCGCTCAAGTGCGTGGGGCGCGTTGAGCTTCATTATATGTGGAAGAAGTATGCCGCACGCCTCACCGTGGGGGACGTGGAAGGCAATCCCAACTGCCATGCCGATTCCGTGCACAGCTCCGAGACCGGAGTTTGCAAACGCCATCCCGCCGATTAGAGACGCGGCACACATGCCCTCGCGTGCTTCTATATCATTTCCATTGTCATAAGCTTTGCGGAGATATTTGCCTATCAGCTCAATTCCACTCATTGCAAGGCCGTCGCTGATAGGTGTTGCTCTCCACGTAAGATAGGATTCGATCAGATGTGTCGCGGCGTCTATTCCCGAGTTTGCGGTGACCTTAGGAGGACAGCCGACCGTGAGCAGCGGATCGAGAATTGCAACGTTTGCCACCATTGTGTCCGAGCGCATCGAGCGTTTAAAATTGAGTACCGAAGAGCCGAGCACAGCGTTTTTCGTAACCTCGCTGCCGGTTCCCGCAGTTGTGGGGACCGCTATAAACGGCGCAGGCATAACTGTGACCTTTTTGCCTTTACCCACGACCTCCATATAATCAATTGCTGGCGTTCCATTTGTCAAAAGAGCTGCCGTCGCCTTTCCTGCGTCAATGCAGCTTCCGCCGCCAATCGATATGACAGCGTTGCATCCGTTTTTCAGCGCAAGCTTTGCCACTTCGTCTATCTGCTCGACAGTCGGTTCACCGGATACCTCACCAAAAACGGTGTAAGCTGCGCCTATGCTCTCGAGTTGCGATTTGACAACATCCATGGTGGGCGATGTCAAAAAAAACGGATCTACGACAACGAGAAAATTCGTGCCGAGGGACTTCACGTGCGAGCCGAGCTCGGCTATTGCTCCCTGCTTAAAAACTATCTTGTTTGCCGTGTAAAAACTGAATTCCATATCTGCCTCCTGCACGCGTGATATTTTCTGCGCGCGCCTGACATATTTGAATATCGGGCGCGCGCAGAGAGTTATTTATGCGTTTTTGTTCTGGAAATTATAGATGGCTTCAAATCCGCTTTCGGAAAGGCCGTTGTAGCACGCGAGGAACATATCATATACTTCGTTGTACAGTTCGACGTCCTTCGCAACCGGCTCGTACCTGTCCTTGATGTGAACCATGCTGTCGGTCGCTTCCTTAAGATTTTTGAAAGCTCCCGCGCCTATCGCTCCGAGCATTGCCGCGCCGAGTGCTGTCGCTTCCGCAACCTCAACGGTCTCAACGGTGCAGCCGTAGATGTTGGCCTGCATCTGATTCCAAAGATGGGAACGAGCCGCGCCGCCGGTGACACGCAGACGCTGGAACTTCGGGAAACCAGCCGCGTTGAGTGCGGCCAGCATCTCGCGCATCTCGAAACAGATTCCCTCCATAGCCGCGCGGAGCAATTCGGCTTTTGTTGTGCCAAGCGTCATGCCAATAAACGCGCCGCGGGCGTGGTCGTTGTAGTGGGGACACGCAGCGCCGGCAAGCCATGGCAGAAAAACTGTGCCCTTTGCGCCGATGGGGGCTTGCGCCGCCGTTGCGCTCATGATATCGTAAACATCAAGACCCGCGACAGATGCCGTTGTCATCTCAAACTGAGAGATGGCGTTGCGCAACCAACGGAAACTTGAGGCGGCCGCAGAGGCATGGCCTTCCATCGTGTAGTGCCCTGTTCCGGGATGCCCGAGTATGTGGCAACTGCGGTTTTTGTCGCGAACAGGAACTGGTGAATAGCCGATGCACAAGCCGGCTGTTCCGAGACACACAGAACCGAGTCCCAGTTCTCCAGAGTTTCCGACTCCGATTGCGCCGCACTGCTGATCTCCCGAGCCGATAAATATCGGTGTTCCAACTGCAAGCCCTGTCTTTTCCGCAACTGCGGGGGTAATGCCGCCGATTGCTGTCGTCGGCTTGAGATTTGTCGGATATTTGTTTATGTCAACATCGAACACGTCACACATTTTTGGCAAGTACTTGAATGTGTCCGCGTCACAAATCTGCCACCAGTTGGCATCGGTGTCATCATCCAGCCAGTCGTCCGCTCCGAAGGCCTTTGTCAGCATTGCCTGCGGAGTGATCAGCTTATAGGTTTTTTCATAAAGCTCGGGGAAATGCTTTTTGAACCAATACACCTTGGAGGACGGCCAAACAGAACCGCCGAACGGGAAACCGGTTATGTCGTAGAGATCGTCCTTTGAATATCCAAACTTTGTCAGCCTTTCCTCCATCCATGGGAACATCTCAGCACCGCGCTGATCCTGCCAGATGAATATCTCATGCAGGAAGTTTCCATCTTTGTCGACGGGAACGAATGTCGCACGCATGTTTGTGAAGCTGACCGAAATAATGTCATTTTTATTGATATTGCCCCTGTTCATTGCTTCCGCAACCGAACGGTACGCGAGCTCGATAACGTCCTCAGCGCGCTGCTCTATCCAGCCCGGCTTGGGGTAGGTCGTAGGCGTTTCAAAGTAAGCACTTGAGATTTCCTTGCCATTGAGATCAAAGATTACACAGCGCACGCCCATCGTTCCGGCGTCTATTCCAATAACATATTTGCCCATGCTCGTTGCTCCTTCCTGCATTCAGCAGTGTCCGTAAAGGGGGTTGTCAATGTTTTGGAAAAGAGGTTATTTAACCTCTATTCCCTTTACCATCGACTCGAATATCGGAAGTTCGTCGACTATTTTCTTTGCTGAGCGCGTTCCGATGATGTCAACTCCAGCCGCGATGCAGGTGAGGGCTATCGATGTTGTCCAGAACTGTCCTGTTCCGGCAACTTTCAGCTTGCATCTTCCGGCACAGGTCTTGACCAGCAGATCAATGGTAACCATATCGGGGCCGCCGAAACGTCCTGTCGATGTTTTGACAAAGTCGCCGCCGCCCTCAATTACGCACTCACATGCGGTGACGATCTCTTCAGGTGTGAGATAGCAGACTTCGATGATGAAGCGGGTCTCACGGCCTTCGGCCGCCTTGACGCACTCTTTGACTTCGCGCAGAAGATGAGCCTTGTCGCCGCTCTTGAGATGGCCATAGTCGATAACGTAGTCGATAATCTCAACGCCGTTTGCGATGGCTTGTTTGGCCTGCATGCATTTGTCCTCGATTGTGCCCGTTCCGAACGGATAATCGATGACGACGCAAGCGCGGACGTCGGAACCCTTGAGTTCTTTCGCTACAAACTCGAGATAGTTAGGATTGACGCACACAGAATTGGTGTGATATTCGAGAGAAACCTTAACAAGATCCTTAATCTCATCGAGCGTCGAAAACGGGTTGAGAAGCGAGCCGTCGATCATTTTGGCGAGGGACTCTTTGGTTACTGTCTTTCCGCGAAGATTTAACATTGTTTTTACTCTCCTTCAAAATTGAATTCGTCGCTTCAAGTTCCTGCGATATCGGAAACGAACACTGCGTCCGTTTCCCTTGCTTATAAGATAGCACTGATAGATTGTCACGTAAAACAATAAAAAAGATTGTCCAGTAACAACAAATTATGTACAATTTGACAAATGTTTAACACCAATTCTCAACTTTAAAGTAGTATAATAACATTGAAGGGAGCTGGGTAAATGGATATTAAGAGCCTTGAAGCCTTTTTAAGACTAAGTCGTGACAAGGCAATGTCGGTCGCATCCTCCAATCTTTTTATCTCTCAACAGGGTTTGAGCAGAATAATTAAGCGGATGGAGGATGAACTCGGCGTGACACTCTTTGTGCGCAACAACCGTGGGGTTGAGCTAACTCAGACGGGCAAAGCGCTTCTTGAGCATGCGGAAAAAATCGTCAGCGAATACAATTCCGTCATCGAGAGAATACGGCAGAGCGGTCAGCAGTATCACGGAAACGTCAACGCGGTGCTGGAAATTGGCTGTCTTCCACTGTTGACCCCGCATCCTTTTTTGCAGTTTATTGAGGATTTTCCATTCGTCGAGCTGAGCTTCGGCGAACATCGCGAGAGCAAATGCAGAGAGCGCATGATGAACGGTCGCGCGGACATCAGTTTTGCCGCAATAACAATTAACGACATGGACTTTGACACAGTTAAATTTTTTCAGGTTGAGAGTATAATCTATCTGCCGCAAAGTCATCCGCTCGCGGAGAAAAGCGTGGTTGAAATCAATGATCTTCAAGGGATGAAACTGCTGCTGTGCGGATCGACGAACTATTACACAATAGTTGGGGACTGTGAGCAGGCAGGGGTGGATTTTAAACTAATTATGAGCACCACCGACATCAACATCACGATTCAATGTCTGCAATCAGGACTTGGAATCTGTCCTTTCATCATCGGAAAAAATCGTGCATTTCCCTGCCCCGACGATATTGTGGTGCGTCCGCTCAAGCTGCTTAAGCCTCGATTTGTGCATATGATGACAAGAAAAAACTGCGAACTATCGGACACCACGCAGCTTTTCAAAGACTATTTTATCAACTATTTCAGAAAATTTTAATTCGCATCGCATAACTTTCTATATCGTTTAAAACAATGAGCTGCCGAATGAGGACTCCAATGGAAAATCAAGAACACCGCAGACGCACACGTTACAGCGGAACTCACCCGAAATCCTATAAGGAAAAATACAAAGAGCGGCAACCGGAAAAGTATGCCGATGACATTGTAAAGGTCATTCGGCGCGGAAGCACACCGGTTGGAATGCACCGTCCGATCTGCGTTGAGGAAATATTGAAATTACTGTGTGTTACTCCGGGACAAACCGGGCTTGATGCCACTCTCGGATATGGCGGTCATTCACTGGAACTGCTCAAATGCCTTGATTTTAAAGGCTGCTTATACGCGATAGATGTCGACCCCATTGAATTGCCACGCACACGTGACCGGTTGCGGGATTTGGGATACGGTGATGAGCTGCTTAAAATTCAGCAGCTGAACTTTTCTGAAATTGACAAAATCACCGCCATTGCGGGTCCTCTTGATTTTGTTTTGGCTGATCTCGGCGTCTCGTCAATGCAAATTGACAATCCGGATAGAGGATTTTCATTTAAACAGGAAGGTCCTCTTGACCTGCGTCTCAATCCGGAAAAAGGTGAAACCGCTGCTGAGAGACTGAAGACATTTGCCCTTGATGAATTGCAGGGAATGCTGGTGGAAAATGCAGATGAGCCTCATGCTGAGCAGATTGCACGCGCAATATTTTCCGCAATCAGAAAGGGCAAGGATATATCGACAACAACCGCGCTCAATCAGATCATCAAAGATGCTCTGAAATTCATACCCGAGAGTATACGAAAAGAAGAGACCAAAAAAGCCTGTCAGCGTTGCTTCCAGGCTCTCAGAATAGACATAAACAGTGAATTTGAAGTGCTGTACGAATTTTTGGAAAAATTGCCCGGTGTTCTTGCGAGCGGAGGGCGTGTTGCGATACTGTCATTTCATTCAGGCGAGGATCGCCTCGTGAAAAAATCTTTTCAGCATTATTTTCGTGAAGGTATCTACAGCGACGTCGCGCCCGAACCTATCAGGCCATCTGCAGAGGAATGCTCCTCCAACAGTCGTGCTCATTCCGCCAAGTTGCGTTGGGCCATCAAGGCGTGATATCACGTGAATATGCCTTAAAGAGACAGTGTCGCCATTTCACTGTTTTCGGTTCACTGCCAAAGCAGCAGGTTGGGGTTCGCATCCATTATAGACTCATATCGGCCGGCTGCAATGTTAACATCATTGAGGTTTATGTTGTTGTATTTTTCAAACTTCACTGCCCTGTCTTCTGGCTTTGACCAGCCGAAATTCTGCACTCTAAACTCAACTTCTCTTTGGGGTAAAGATTCGGTGTTGGTGGGAAATCTACCGCAATTTTGTGGCAAATCAACCCAATCATATTCAAAATCGGGCTGAAAGCGTTGGAGAAACGGTTTGAAAGTACTCTGTGAGTTCCAGAATTTGTCCTCCCTGTAGTGCGTCTCCGACCACATGTCATAAAGTCTGAAAAGATAAATATCAAAATCGGAACTGTTAATCATTTCATCCGCGCTGTCCCAAAACTTAGCTTCAACAATTTCATCCGGGTCAAGATTTAAAATCCAATCGGGATTTGTCCTGACTGTTTCGGTCCATTGCTTTTTTCTGAGCTTGACTGAGTCTTCAAACATGGGTGTCTTATTGCGAACAAGCCGCAGCGGGATATCTTTCAAAATTTCCTGACATATCTCAACTGTCCTGTCGGTGCTGGCGTCGTCAACAATCACAGCCTCGTCAATATGGCCGACCACGCTTTCGAGCACACGCCGCAGATAACGACCCTCCTCGTTTCTGACAACCATCGAGAGTGTTATTTTGTTTTCCTTCACCTTATACTGTCTTATGAAAGAATGCTTTTCTCTACAGCTGCGCACATAGTCGGGAACCCCCTCCAAATCCTGTTCATTTAAGATGTGGTAAGCGGGATATCTCGTGTCCACAAACAGCTCAATGCCGAGCACGGATGCTCTGATACTGAATATTCTATCCTCATCTCTGATAGCGAGATTTTTGATTGGCGTGAAGCTTAATCCTTTTAAAAGCGCAGACCGCTTAATCATGATACACGAGCCCAGAGTTCCGACCTCATAGAGTCCATTCACTTTGAGCTGTGTCAAAAACGCCTCGCGTCTTTTGACGCGCTCATCGCTCGAGAGTATGCTTCCCTGCTGTTTTTGTTCCAACTCAAATTCTTCCAGCATGCAGACATTGGCTTCCAACGGGAGGTCTTCACTTTTTTGGGTCCAGAAAATTTCAGAAACTATTTCTTTCTTCTGCTTTTTAAGGTGCTCCATAACCGCCGGATGCAGTATTAAATCTGAATCTACCAAAAAAAGATAGTCATATTCGTTTTCAACTGCATGCTTTAGAATCGCATTTTTGTAGTTTGCTATCCTCAGCATTCGGCTGTCATCCCAACATCCGAGTTCATTGTTGATCTGATAATCACCGCCGGCTTTGCCCGGCAACACTGTCACAGTCGATATGTTTGACTCAAAAGAGGACAGCATCTCCCGAGAACTTTCGTCTGTATTGTCGTCCACAAACAAATAGTCCACCAAAACACCGCTGTGATGCAGTTTGGTTAACGAGCACAAAAAATCCTCTAAAATTTCCGGCTTCTGACAAACTGAACTTCCGATTAGAATCTTACGTTTAGCCAGCTTTTCCACGCTCCCTTTATAAGTTCTGTTTAGTCGATTTAGCTTTGATTTTTTCTTTGCGCTCGCATAGCGAAACGTGTCCGGAATGAGCAGCCGCGATCGGGATGCTTTGTGGTTGGCTTGTCAGAATTTTCCGCCGGTCCACTTATTTTAAAAAAGCCACTTTTGTTAAAAAGTGACTTTTGACCGATTACTGGGTGCGATTATCATCTTTTACAAACTGTTGTTGTGGCTTAATATTAACATATTTTTTATCATTTGTCAAAGTTGCATCCCTTTTTACTGAAATTTCATAAAGATTCTTTAACTGAACATCAGTTTTCCTCTATTAATATATGCCATTTGATCTAACCTAAATGCGGTTTCAGCAAAAGATCGCTTTTGCACTATTGGGACAACCTCGGATTTCAAAAAGACCAGATAGTGCAAAACCGGACGGAGCAAAGTTTGATCCGCTCCGTCCGATTAGTTAAATTATAACATCTACAGAGAATATACACTTATCGCGTCCGAGATGGTCTTTTCCATCGCCTCGCGCCCATATTTGTCGACCTCGTTTTTGTCCTTCGTGCCATGAGTCAGGCAACCCGCTCCGCCGATGCATCCACCGACGCAGGCCATCCCCTCAACAAAGTTGTTGGGCAGCACTCCCTTGGAGGCTCTCAGCAGCGCGAGGCGGCACTCCTCGATTCCATCGCACGCGATTGCATTCAGCTCGAAGTCGTCAAGTCCCTGCTCCTTGAGCGCCTGAACTGCGGCGTCGGCAAGACCTCCGCTGCGCGCAAAGATTCTTCCGTAGTACGAAGCATTGTCGAGCACGTCATCTTCCAGCTGCGTTATATCGATATCGCGGCTGTCAAACAGTGCCTGAAGCTCTTCAAATGTGAGGACACAGTCGACCCCGTCGCTCGCGTTCTCGCGGAATATCTCACCTTTTTTTGCGGTGCACGGGCCGATAAACACAACCTTTGAACCGGGTGATGTCTCTTTGATATATCTCGCTATCACCGTCATCGGTGAAGCGTTGTGAGAAATGTGCTTGGCCATGTCGGGAAATTGGCTGGTCACGTATGACACAAACGCAGGACAACAGGAACTCATGAGAAATCCCTTTTCGACAAGCTCACGGGTTTCGGAATATGCCACCATGTCTGCTCCGAGCGCCGCCTCGACAACATGGAAAAACCCAAGCTCGCGCAGCCCACTGATCACCTGTCCCAACCTTGCATAGCTAAACTGACTTGAGACAGAGGGCGCGACAACCGCATATACCTTGTAAAGCGCGTTGTCCTTGCTTTTTTTAATAATGTCGATGGCGTCCAGAATAAAGGACTTATCCGATATTGCACCGAACGGGCACTGGTAGACACAAGCGCCGCAAGCGATGCACTTATTGTTGTCGATGCGTGCAGAGCCGCCCTCGTCGTCAACCGTTATCGCCCCAACCTTGCAGGCGTTTTCGCACGGTCTCTTATGGTTTGCAATCGCCGAATACGGACAAACAGACGCGCATTTCCCGCATTCAACGCACTTTGATTTATCTATGTGCGCTTTCTGGTTTCGATCAAATGTAATCGCTCCGCGCGGGCAGTTCTCCTCACAGCGGTGGGCGATGCAGCCTCTGCAGGCGTCGGTGACCTCATAGCCGCCGACGGGACATTCGTCGCACGCTATATCCACAACCTCAATTATATTGGGGTTGCTTTTGTCACCTCCCATTGCGAGTCGGACTCTTTCCGCAAGGATTGCACGTTCTTTATAGACACAGCAGCGCATCGTCGGCGTCTTGCCGGGAACTATCTCCTTGGGAATTGCAAAGACCCTGTCAATAAGGTCACCACGCCACGCATGGCGCGCAACCTCTCTCAAAGCCTTATACTTTATATTCTGAACTTTCGTGTCGAATTTTCTCATTATTTAATTCCCATCACTAAAAATAGCTTACCTTTATTTTCTTGCCCATTCTTTTCAGACAATCGGACAGCTCTTCTACAAGCCGCATTTTTATGCTGAAGTTAATGGGCAGATTGGGATTTTGGTGTGCGGGGTTTACCGCGCGTCCAACATAAAAATTGATGTCGGTTGCCTGTTCAAAAAGCATGCGCGCAATCTTTGAAGCACCGTCCTTCTTGTAGCCCCATTCGATATAGCTCTCGTTGTCCTCAAGGTAGTTTTTCGCATATTCAAGCACGCGATTTATCGTTATCACACCCTCGGTGACAAGATCCACACCATCAATTGTCGCTGTTGGAGGAATCTCCGGATCAACATATTCAAGCTTTGGAACCAGCGATTGTCCCAAAAACTTTGCCGCAAGCTCGCTGGTCGTTCCGCCGCAAACGATATGCCTGCCGTGCTTTGCAAAAAAAAGCGACATCATCTTCCCGACATCGTCGGGGTTCGCAGGTGGCCCTATCATGAGATTAACCGGACTGCGCTCGCGGATTTTCACCGTACACACCGTCGTGTCATCCCCGGGCTCGCCGCCGTAAAGCTTGTTGCACTCGTCGAGCAGCATTGTGGTGAGAGTTTTGGCCGTGAATTCTATATTGGTCATCATCTCCATGAATTCAACGATATTTTCGCGCTGCCAGCCATAGTTAAGCGTCTTGCCGACGCCCGCGTATATCGCGCCATCGCTCAAAGCTATAAATATATCGTGGAGCTTTATGGGTATGCGAGAACGATATATGGTTTTCCCTTCAATTTCACTCGCAGTTTTTGGAATTTCAATATTTTTACCGTCTCGCAGCAGAATCACCGCCGGGTTATCATACTCGATAATTTCAGCTTCACTGTTGTTTATTATCTTGATTATTGTGAATGTTGAATACGCAACGCCGCGCTCAGCGCAAACGGGCAATGTCGCCGCCACCGTTGATATGCAATCCTCCACTGACAGCTCATTTGCCATCATTGTGGAGAGAATTTTTGAGGTCAGTGTCGAGAGTATATTGGCTTTGACACCGCTTCCAAGCCCATCTGCAAGAACAACTATTATCGAATCTTCAGTGGGCTCAACTATCTCAACACAGTCTCCGCACAGCTCCTCTCCAACGTGGTTGAGACTGCGCCAGCCGATATCCGTGCACAGATTATTCATCTTTCAGCGACTCCTTGAGCTTGGTGAGCGCCACCTTGGTTTCGGCGGTGGTCTCTCCCAGAAGCGAGGCTATCTCCTGCGCAATTCGCATCTGCTTGTCAATAACACGGTCGGTTATTTCAACTGTGCGGCGGCTCGCTTCAACACGACCCCGATGCTGGACCTGCTCATCAGTAACATCTCTCATTATGCAGATGAGTATGTGATACTCCCTGTCGTAAAGCACGCTCTGCTCGACATAGCGCGCGTATTCTGCAAGGTACACCTGTTTGTTCGGCACACTGTGTCCGCTTTCGAGCACGTTCAGGAAAATCGTCGGATCCAGTATTCGGACGACTTGCTCACCCAACACGTCAGATGCGTTCGCTATCTTCATTATCGATCTTGCGGCACTGTTGATTTGCTGCACCTCAAGGTTTTCGTTGAGAACGATGATTCCATTCGGCGTGTTGTTAATTATATTGTCCGAGAAGCTCTCTGCCTTTTCCTTGAGGAACGGCAGACACATCTGCAAATTAGCCTTGCCATTAAAGACTGCAACCGCCTTTTCACGGCAAGTATCATAGCCGCACGTCCCGCAGTTAAGCTCGTCGTCAGGGCTGTTTTTACCCATCTGCTTCAAAATGTCCAGAACCTCGTCCTTCGTCGGCACAAGGTCATGTATTCCGACATAAGAGTGCTCTCGGGCCAGCTGCTCCTGCGTATAATCGGAAACCGTATAGTCGTGTTTGCCCGCGAAGCGGTCAATAAATATATAATCGGACACGGGAGCCTCGCGCCCCCTGTCGAGCGCAGGGCCGCCGATACAGCTTCCGGCACATGCGGACATCTCGATGAAGCAGCGCGTGAGCTTGTGTTCGGATATCTCCTTAAGCGCAAGCTTGCAGTTTTCAAGCCCGTCAACCACAAGATAGCTGTATACATCAGAAGATCTGTCCATCGTACGCAAAATTCCGCCACTTGTGGGGAAAAGCCGCGCACGAGTGTTGTCATCAAGAGTCCCATCCACTGTGTCAAGCTCAACGGACTCGCCGCTCATCCAATCGCTCAGTTCCTCAAACGTCAGGACACAATCGACGTTGCCGACATACTCGTCCGCCTCCGCTTTTTTGGAGATGCACGGTCCTATAAAGACGGTCTTTGCGTCGGGAAAACGAGCCTTGATGTCACGGCAATGCGCCGACATAGGACTTTCAATCTTGGCGAGCGATGGCAACGCTTCAGGATAGTATTTGCGGATAAGCAAGTTTACCGTATGGCAACACGACGAAATAATCACGTCGGAAGATTTCTGCTCAATGAGTTTTTCATACTGTTTTTTAACTATTGTCGCGCCGATTGCGGTCTCTTCAACATCTGAAAACCCGAGCGCAATGAGGGCTTTTTTCAGCGAAGCCAAGCCCGCTCCTGCAAAATTCGCCTGAAATGAAGGAGCCAAACTTACAATTACCTTTTCGTTTTCGGCGATCAGTTGCTTTGCTATCTCCACGTCACTGCGAATCACCTTGGCGTTTTGAGGACAAACAACAAAGCAATGACCGCACAGAATGCATTCATCGTTGACAATCTGCGCTTGATCACTCGAAAAACGAATCGACTTCACAGGGCAGTAGCGGATGCACTTGTAACAGTTTTTGCAGTTGGATTTTTTAAGACCGATATAATCCTTCATTCAGCTTCACCTCAGGCTTCACCCCGCATCGCCGGCGTGTCAAACGGCCTGCGCGATATATTTTTCAAAAAATTCAGGAAAGTTTTCCTTTGTTATCCCTCCGACAATCTCGTCCCCCACCTTGACACTAACCCCCGCAATGGAGCAGTTTCCAAGGCAAAATGCTGCCTTGAGTTCAACCTTATCTTCGAGTCCGCTCTTCTTGATTGTCTCACGCATAAGCTCAATAATCTGGTGAGACCCCTTGAGATGGCAGGAGCTTCCGATGCAAATTTCCACAGTCATATCAATTCCCTCCGATTGTCAGCCATTATTTTTGTAGTTTAACTTCGTTAATATATTAACGTACATTGGATACAATGTCCACCCCTAATTGGCAAATTCTGCGAATATAGCTGGAAATTATACAAATTACAACCGGAGGGGTTTGAAACGCACACATATTTCACATCACCGGACAATCACGCCAGTGAATACGAGGATATTACATCAAATAATATACCATAACTGCGTGGTGTCGAGCAATGGAGTCTGTTTCCAAAAATGGCTTGCATCGCACTGCTGTCCGATTTTGCATTTTCTATTCTTCTTTGTACTCGTTCAGGTATTTTTCTGCCGAGCGGCTCATCTCTCGAGAGAATTCCGAGTTGTATTTTCGCTCACAAAAAGCGCGCATCCACTCCTCGTACGGTCTCTCACCGCACTTGGTGCCGAACAAATCTCTAAGCTCGCTCTCGTCCATGACCCTATATCTGTTTTCATGAACGATGTGTTCAATCACCGCGCGTTCCGGCTTGTTTCTGCGGCGCTGCGATTCTGTCGGCCATCCGATGACGAGCAAGACGACGGGAAAGACATACTTCGGGATATCTAACAGCACTTTGTGTTCCTCGCACCTTTCGACGATATCTCCGATGTAACACGAACCGAGTCCCACGCTCTCCGCCGCCGTAACGGCGTTTTGTGCCGCCGCAACTGTGTCTGCCACCGCCAGCATCAGATCTCCTGCACGAGGATTGCGTGGCTCACAGCCCACCGCCTTGAACGCGTCGTACCACTTCTTTGTGTCGGCGCAAAAGACGAGCACTATCGGTGCATCGGCTATAAACGGCTGGTTGTCGCAACTCACTGCAAGTTTTTTCTTGAGTTCAGCGTCCGTTATGTCAAGTATTGTATATAGCTGCTGGTTTCCCGCAGTGGGAGCCTGCATCGCAGCTTGCAGAATAGCGGTTTTAATGTCGTCTGGAACCGCTCTTTTCTCGAACACCCTCGTCGATTTGCGCTTGTGCAGCTCACGTATCGTTTCGCTAAGATAGTTTTTCGTTTCCATATTGTTCCCGTTTCCGGTTTATTTTCAGTACCTGACATGAAAATCGCCCGCCCTATGTGTGAGGCCTTTTCGGACGGTGTCGCACTTTTTGCCTCGGTCACCCAATCTTTTTCTTCTGCACAGCACACTATTTAAGTTCAACAATAGTGACGCCTGCCTCGCCCTCACCGTAAACGCCAATGCGGAATGACACGACATTCTTCATGGTTTTTAGCTGTTTGTGCAGAGCGGCCCGCAACGCGCCCGTGCCCTTGCCGTGAATCAGATAAACCTGCGATATGTGTGAGAGCATCGCACTGTCTATGAAGCGTTCAGCTTCCTCGATTGCCTCCTCAACGTTCATTCCGATGAGGTTTACCTCGCTCTTTCCGCTGCGTCTGCTTTCCACGTTAATTTGCGGTGAGCGAGTCAAAGACGCCGACTTTGGAACCGCCGCGGCGGGGGCTCTGCGCAAACCGCTCAGGTCGACACGGGTTTTGATGTTGCCGGACTTGACCTCAAAATACCCTTTGGAATCGGCTTCGCGCGTCACAACACCCACACGTCCGAGAGCCGCCACAAACACATGGTCTCCAACAGCGGCCTGCGTGAGTTTTTCAAGTGTGTCTGCCAATATTTCCGCATCGACGTCGGCGAGATCCGAAAGCTTAAAAGAATCTGTGTTTGCTATCGCCTTTGCTCTCGATTTTGCCGCAGCGCGGTCCTTGTCTTTCTGCGCGTCCAGCTGCTTTATCTCATCGAGCAATCTATAAGCACCCGCGCTCACGTCGGCGGCGAGCTGTTTTGCGCGCAGTCTCGCGGCATCAAGCTCTCTGTTACCCTGTGCGATCAGCTTGTCACGGTCAATCTTGGCCTTTTCGACAATTGCGAGCGCTTTCTCACGCTCGAGTTCTATCTCTTTTTCCTTGTCCGATATCTCGGTTTTAAGCGACTCAATCTCGCGCATCATGTCCTCGAACTGCCTGTCCTGAGATGTCATGTTTCGACGTGCGTCGTCGAGCAGCTCGGCATCCAGCCCGAGACGCTCTCCTATAAGTAACGCGTTTGATCGACCGGGTATTCCGATGTTGAGCCGATATGTCGGACGCAGCGTCTTGACGTCGAATTCGGAACTCGCATTTTGTACCCCATCGGTTTCGAGCGCATATATTTTTATCTCACCATAATGCGTCGTCGCAAGCACACGACTTCCAAGCGAGCGAAGTCGCTTGAGAATCGCGACGGCCAACGCGGCGCCTTCCGCCGGGTCTGTTCCCGCACCCAACTCATCGAGCAGCACGAGAGAGCCTCTGTCGGCTTGCTTGAGAATCTGTGCGATATTGGTAACATGTGCTGAAAATGTGGAGAGGCTCTGTTCGATGCTCTGCTCGTCTCCGATATCCGCGAGCACTCGATCAAAAACCGAAAGCTCACTTCCCTCTCCCGCCGGAATGAGCATTCCCGAGCACGCCATTAGGGTGAGCAACCCGACAGTTTTGAGAGTGACCGTCTTGCCGCCTGTGTTGGGCCCCGTTATCACAAGCTGGTTGTAGCCTTTTCCAAGTGGAAGATCGATCGGAACAACGATGGATTTTGAAATTAAAGGGTGACGTGCTCGCTTGAGCGAAATCACGCCGTCTGTGTTGAGCTGAGGGCAGCTGCAGTCATTTGCAAGTCCGTATTTCGCCTTTGCAAGCGCGAGATCAATTTCAACAAAGCTGTCGTAGCTCGCGCGCAGTCGATCGGCTATATCTGAAACAAGCGCGGAAAATGCCGCAAGTATCTTCTCTGTTTCGGCCCGCTCGTCACCGCGAAGCTGCATTATCAAATTGTTTGCCTCAACGACAGCAGCCGGCTCAACAAACAGTGTGGAGCCACTGCTAGAGACGTCGTGCACAAGACCCTTGACCGCGTTCTTGTGCTCCAGTTTGACGGGCACGACGAATCTGCCCGCCCGCATAGTCACGATCGCGTCCTGCAGATACTTGCTTGTCGACGCCGAACGGATAACACTGTCCAGCTTTTCACGCACCGAGTTTTCCGCGCGCGCTATTCTCTTGCGTATATCCTTGAGCGCCGGGCTCGCGTCATCTGCGAGCTCGGTGTCACTCAGGATGGCGTCGTTCAGTGAACGTTCCAGTTGAGTGTCCTCATATAGTCCATAGAAAACTCGAGAGGCCGCCCCCGTTGAATCGAGCTCATCGGAGTACCAGGTGCCGAGCGCCCTGCCGTTACGCAGCATCGTTTTCACATGCAGCAGCTCCCCGCACGAAAGCGATCCGCCCTTTTGCGCACGCATACATATCTCCGGTATCTCACCGCACGAACTTATCTGCGGCGAAGAGTTTTTTGCCAACATGCAAAAAAGCGCATCGGTGAGCGCGAGCTGTTCGAGCGCATCGGAAAGCTCTGTCGCCGGCTCGGTTGTCAGCACGCGGCGTTTCGCTTCTCCACTCACAGCGTACTCGCATATGAGTGCGCAAATTTTGTCAAATTCCAACCGTGTGATATAGCTTTTGTCCGTTTGTGGCATTGTAAATTAAGTATCCTTATCTTTTATTTGCACTGTGTGTTATAAAAATCCAGTGTTTGCAGCGGGTGATCTACCCAACGCCGTACGTATTCCTCACACACCCTCGAGAGGATCTTGAGCGCAGCCGCCGATATCTCGAATGAAAATGCTTTGGCGCTCTCGCTCTCACATATGTATCTCATTGCGCAAATTACGCTTCCTGGAACGTTGATGGGCAGTCCCCGCCGTGCGGCGCAGTCCGCACAGAGGAAGTTTCCCGCCGCAACATCAAAATACACTCCACGGCTTCCGCTGCCGGAACATGCCGCACAGCTGTCAACATCAGGTCTGTATCCCGCATATGTCATCGCGCGCAGTTCAAAGACGCATTTGATCAATTCGCGCGGCTTTTCCGATTCGCCCAAAAGATAAATTGAATTCAGCATCAACGACAAAAAGGCCGCCGCTCCGTCATCAGACGGGGCAAGCAGCTTCGCAAGCTCACAGAAGTATGCAGCGAGCGCGTATGCGCTCATGTCGGTCGAGAGCTTTGTGAAACGTCTTATGCTCATCGCGTCTGCAACCGTGTACATGCTCCTGCCCTCGGCAAGCTCGAAGTTGGAGTATCCCAGCATTGCCGTTGCCGAGGTGAGCTTACCTCCGGGACGCAACGAACCTCTCGCATATGCCGAGAGGATTCCTTCAGGCGTCAGCAGTGTTATAACTCTGTCCGTTTCCCCCGTTTTGTGCTCCCATATCACCAGCGCGTCGGTCGTAATTTTCATTTTCTTCCCCGTCATCAGCGGCGGCTGAGACGCTCTGCTTGTAATTCAGATAGTCCACCACGCTGCCGCTTTGCAAAAATGTCTGCCAACAATCACGAGCGTTCATACTATCCTCCCACACATCAATATTCTGTCTTTTAGTGTGCGTTCTTATCATAAGTATATGAGAGGAAATTCGCGCCATGATTTTAGTGGCTTATAATCCGAGTGATTTTATATATTGTTCCTTGTCTCTCCAGCCCTCCCGAACCTTGACCCACAGCTTGAGGTTGACCTTGCAATCGAGAAACTCCTCGATTTGCTCTCTCGCCTGTGTTCCAATCTTCTTTAGCATAAAGCCACCCTTGCCTATGATCATACCCTTGTGAGAGTTTTTCTCACAGATTATCTCGGCCTCAATGTCAATGAGCGGTCGGTCGGCCCGTTCCCTAAAGCTCTCGACGCTCACGGCGCACCCGTGCGGAAGCTCCTCTGAGAGATTGTAAAGCAGGCTCTCCCTCACAAGTTCTGAGGCAATCACCCGTTCCGGCACGTCGGTCAGCGTGTCGTCATCATAAAGGTGCGGCCCCTCGAGTGCAAAACGATCGATTTTCGTCACAAGCCCACTCAACCCGTCTCGGGTTAATGCACTGGTGCAAACTCCGCCCGCAAAACTGTGATTTGCCTGCAGCGACTGCAAAAACTTTTCTCCCGCATCGGGAGATTTGAATGTATCCGATTTGTTGATTACGAGGATGGTCGGGATTTTGGATTTTGCAAGCTCTTCCAGCAGTCCGCGCTCTGTGTCGTCAAACTCGTTTTTGCCCCACGTTAGAAAGAGCGCGCAATCGACGTCTGCCGCCGAATCGCGTACTGCCTTCACCATGTGCTCACCGAGCTTGCTTTTGGGCGCGTGAAACCCCGGCGTGTCAATGTAAATATACTGTGTCTCATCCTTTGTCACAACACCGAGAATGCGGTTGCGCGTAGTCTGTGGCTTGGGGGAGGTTATCGCGATTTTTGCGCCCACAAGTGCGTTGAGCAGTGTCGATTTTCCGACATTAGGCTGCCCCACAAGAGCCGCGCACACTGTTTTCTCCATCACTCGTCTTCCGAGACATAGCTCATTCCACGCGGCAGCCCGAGCTGCTTGAGGATAGTCTCCTCCTTTTCTCGCATATGTACCTCTTGTATTCCGCCCTCTTCGTGGTGAAAGCCGAGCAGGTGCAGCATTGAGTGCACCGTCAAAAACGCTATCTCCCGGGACAGGCTGTGTCCGAACATGTTCGCCTGTTCAACGGCCTTTTCAATAGATATGACGATATCGCCGAGCGCGACCGAGCCGCTGCCCGCAGATGGATCAAAGCAACCCTTCTCACACAGCGGGAACGAGAGCACATCGGTCTCAATATCCTTGTTGCGGTATTCGGCATTTATTTTTCTAATTTCTGAGTTGTCGACGAAGCTGACGCTTATCTCTGTGGGCAGAGTAAACTTCTCATTATCGAGTACCGCGTTGCAGCAACGCCGTATGAGCAGCCTTGTCCCCGTTGGAATTTTTATCGCCGTCTGTCTATTTGATATTAAAACCTTGTTTGACACTTTATTGCCTCCCCTTGGCTACTTTTTTAGCCGTCGCTCTGTCATACGCCCTTACGATATCGGCAACAAGCCTGAATCGCACGACGTCCTTTTCAGTGAATTTTACCTGTTCTATTCCGTCAACACCCTTTAAAACCCGAACCGCGTCCACGAGACCTGAACATTTACCGTCCGGCAGATCTATCTGTGTCACGTCGCCGTTGACCACCATCTTGGATCCGGTTCCAAGCCGTGTCAAAAACATCTTCATCTGCTCGGGAGTCGTGTTCTGCGCTTCGTCTAATATAACAAAGGCGTTGTCGAGTGTGCGGCCTCGCATATACGCGAGTGGTGCGACCTCGATTATTCCCTTTTCAACCTGCTTCAGATAGCTCTCGTGCCCCATCGCGTCGAAGAGCGCATCATAGAGCGGACGAAGATAAGGGTCGATTTTAGTCTGCAGATCCCCGGGCAGAAACCCGAGCTTCTCGCCCGCCTCAACCGCAGGACGTGTCAGTATTATGCGCGAGACCTCGTGATCTTTGAGAGCACGCACCGCCTCAATTACTGCAAGGTATGTCTTTCCCGTGCCTGCAGGTCCAACGCCAAATACTATAAAGTTTTTGTCAATGGCTTCGACATATCGCTTTTGTCCCAGCGTTTTCGGCCGTATCGGTTTGCCGCGTGAGTTGATAAAAAGACACCCCTTGCCCATCTCGGACAACGCCGCTTCTTCGCCGGATTTGACGAGGTTGACACAGTAGCGCACAGCTTGTTCGTCTGGCGCACCTCCACCCTCAACCATCTTGAGCAGCTCAAGCATCGCGCGTCGCGCGCCCTCAACACCTTGTTCATCTCCGCTCACAACTGCTGTTGACCCGCGCCCTGCGATGTCGACGAGAAACTCGCGCTCGATAAATCCGATATTGCAGTCGAGGTTGCCGAAAACCGCCGATGCATATTCCTGTGAAACTAAATCTATCTCTTGCTGTGTCATCCGCACATCCTTTCGTTGAATCTGATTATATCATATTTTTCTGTAAAACATACACATATTTTAACCAAAATTATGGGCAAATGTACTGTCCTATTTCCTCGTCGCACATATATTCGGCTATAAGGCGGTATTTCGAGCCATCATCGCTCACTGTCAGCTCTCGGGAGAGCACTTTAGAACTACGGAATTTTTCTTTCTCATATTTATCAATGCGCTCGTCGAAAAGTATCTGCGCTTGCAATTCATTCAACTTCCGAGTGCGCTGAACGACCTCAGTATACTCGGTTGTACAGATTCTCACAGGTAGCTCTGCTGAAAAAATTATAAGTGGGCGTCTGTATTCCAGCACATCAAAATATGTAAAATCACAACTTGCTGATATTTTGGGCAGCGTGAAATCGCAAAACGACAGCGAACTCACCCGCTTAACACGGCCCGTGCGCTCACGCAATATCTGTGTTTTTTCAATTTCAAATGTCTCTTTATACACTGTCCGTCCCGTTATTGCGGCTTCTGCCTCCCTCGCCCACGACCCCGCTCCCGAAAGCTCGCTCTGGTTGACTAGCGTCTGCCCCGCGCGCACTACATCTCCGGGTTTGACAAGAGCCGTCCCACCGACAAGTTTCACTTTTCTCACTTGTGCGTCGCGCGTCGCAATGATGCTCCCTCCGAGCGGATTCACAACGTCATTGGATTTTTTTAGTTTGTCACGCAGTTCGACGCTCGCCTTTCCAAACGAGAGGTTGATTGCTATCCACGACAGCCGCTCGTTTTCAAGCAAGACGAGCTGTTCCACCAGCTCAACATCCGTTTTCCCTTGCCACATCCCGACACTTAGCCCCGCGCGCGAGAGGCTTTCAATAATTGTCGCTCTCGGGATTGTGCTTGAGCCGCAAATGTCTATCGTCACAACCAAATTTCCCAGCACAAACACACTCAGGAGCATCACAATCAGTCCGAGAGCCAGAGGACCTCTGCATTTTATTCGGCGCACCGCAAACGGGAGACCGCGCTTTTCAATTGCGCGCATGTGACACTGGCACAGCCTCGCGCTGTGTCTAAGCTTGTGGTACTCGCGAGCACCGACAGTGAACAGTCCGACTCCGTCCGACTTTTTTATGCAGGACGGTTCTATTCCGGCCTCGAGCGCACACTGCAAAAAGCGTTCAAAAGCCCCCCCTGCACACTGTGCCCTAACTGATCCCGCAAACAGACTGACGATTCCGCTCAAGCTCATCTTCCACTGCCCTTTCGATCAAATGCGATGTTGGTGATGTCGGCCTGAATTACAAGCCGTGCACTTGACAGGGAGTTTATAACCGCGCGCTTGCCGTATATGGTGAGGACGTAATCTCCCATATCCAGTGAAACTCGATCAGCGCAGCACAACAACACGCTGCGGCAACCCTCTACCACAACGGAATCGCGTCCCATAATGTGCACACTCGGTGTGTCTAACAGTGCATCTTCGGGATAATCTGCCTGAAATGCCAGTTTTCGCGCGGCATCTCTAAACATTTTTTTTGATCCTAATTTGATATATCTCACCCGCCTATTATGCATATATATTTTTGATGAGCGGAGTTTAGCCCTCACGGAGGCATTTATGTACAAAACTATCACGGTGAAGAAATCCGTTTCGCTGGCGGGAGCGACGCTCATTTTGATCGCGTCGGGACTGCTGCTCTCAATCCCCGAAACTGGAGCGGACGGAGTGCATATCGGACTTTCACTCTGCTACAACGTCGTGATACCCTCCCTCTTTCCGTTTTTGTTCTTGACCGATTTTGCATCATCTCTGCTAACATGCGGCGGTGCGAAGGGCGCGGCTGCCCTATCTCTATTTTTCGGTCTTGTCGGTGGCTACCCGACGGGGGCGCGCGCGTTGTCTCGCTGTGTTGAGCGAGGCATCATGTCACAAGACAAAGGCTCAAGACTACTCGCGTGTTCGGTAAATGCGGGTCCGGCTTTTTTGATAACGGGTGTCGGATGCGGCATGTTCGGATCTCAGCTATCCGGTGTGCTGCTCTTTGCGTCACTCACCGGCGCATCTGTCGCGATAGGTTCCGCAATACTGATTTTTTCACACAACCACGGATCTTCACCGCATTCAGCCACCCGAAAAGCAACCGAAATATCGCACTGCCCCAACAGCGGGTTGGGCACAGCTGCAACCGGCGCGTTCGGAGAGTCGCTGTCATTTGCTGTGCGTGCCACAGTGTCCCTGTGCGGCTATGTCACTCTCTTTTCCTGTGCGGGAGCATATCTTTCTGCTGCGCTGAGCATCATGCAGTCCGGCGATTGGGTGCGCCTCGCGGCGATGTCGGCACTCGAGGTCACGACAGGCTGCTCCATGGCGGCAGAGCTCGGCGGCGTGCACGGAATTTTGTGCGCGTGTGGAGTTCTCAGCATGTGCGGCATCTGTGTCCTTTTGCAGGTTAAATCGATATGCCGGGAGTGCGGGATGTCGATGAAGTATTTTTTACTGCTGCGACCCGCACACTTTGTCCTGTCGCTGTCCTTGCTTAAATTGCTTCTCACATTTTTTGATGTTGCACTTCCGGCTTCATTCGTTGTCGGCGGAACACTAACTCGCGCTTTCTCGTTTTCTCCCCCAGCCTCTGCCGCGCTTCTCGCGTTGTCTTTCGTTTTCCTGCTGTGTGACAAGCGTTTTTTCGGGTTTACTAATCGAAGATATTGATGTATAATCCTCTAATGAGTTACAAGCTGTTTGACAAAAGCATAGCGCCCGCGTGTGAATACTGTGAGCATGGGCTTTTGACGGATGACGGCACGATGGTCGAGTGCATCAAGCGCGGCCTCGTATCGCCTTATTTTCGTTGTGCGCGTTTTCGGTATAGTCCCGTGCTTCGCATACCGCGCCGCACACCCAAACTTCCAAAATTAAATCCTGAAGATTTTTCACTTGACTGACACACGCCGCTGCATCTTTGTTCGCTTCAACGCAGTCACGGGAGAAGCGCTTTAATACCTTACGGCACCACAAGTTTTTGACACTTCAAAATGCACGCCGCTCGGAGATTTTCGCTTATATAAAAGCTTTTCACGACATTGATTGCAGTGATATTAAGCTTTGCACCGCCACACGCTGCCCGCTTTCCGTCAACACAAAAACATCGCCCACAAGACTGCTCCAACCGGAGCGCTCCTGTGGGCGTTTTATCTTAAATCTTTTTTAACCCATAGCTAAATGTTGTCTTCATTCGCACGCAGAACAAGCACAAAATGGCCAGTACACCTTTGAAACTCACACCTAAGGGGACTGAATGCGCTCTATTGAATTTTGAAACAAAGCTTTTTGCAGCGCAGACCGTCGCGGCGAAAGATTTTCGATATGCGCAGTTGGCACAATGCGCACACACACAGTAGTCGGTCCGAAATTATTAACCTCCCCTTATTACCAAAAAAATAAAGGGCTTTACAGCCCGATGCAATTGCAAGAGCAAAGTGTTCAAGCACAATGCGCACAGTTTTCTCGTTCTCTGCGTTTCTGAAGTCGCATATTTCTCGTTTTCTATTTCAAAAATTTGCCGCAAACAAAATTGTCACCGCTTGACGCAATTTCTGTTTCTGTTATTCAATTACTTTCAGTTGGAGTGAATTTCAACACTGACATATCACAGCCACAAAAGCGGAATCACAGATGTGATTCCGCTTTTTCTTTGGAGTTTGATCGAAAGAACTACACGATGTAGATGTTTTGGGGCGATCAAACCATCTAATTGCTGCTAATTTTCGTTTTCGACCAAATAAGTAGCCTCAAGGTCGCAGAGGTGAAGTTTCACAGCAAGAGGAAACTTGCCGAATGCATTGGCGACAGAATACCCTCCGACACGTGCGTTGTCGTCAAACCCACCCATATGCCACCGTATGGCGACAGCCTCTGCCGGTTTGAGACGCATAAAGCGCTCTATGAGCCAGACTGATTTTTCACCGTGTCCGAACGGGAATCGGTCTTCAATTGAATAGTACGGGACCTTTTCCCACTGCCCCGTATCGTCGTTTTTTACATTTCGGGTAGTTTCTTTGTAAAACTCGGTTTTGCAAAGATCATGCAACAGCGAAACAATAGCGACGCTTTCGGGATCCTCTTCATTTTCAATTTGATTGCGTTTGTAAAGCAAATCGAAAACATTGAGGGAATGAAGCACGAGTCCCTCGGCATGGGCACCGTGGAATCGAGTGCTTGCCGGAGCAACAAAAAAATCGGTTCTTTTGGAGAGCCAATCGAGCAACTCCACATTGCCGGCGCGATTTATATATTGTTGGTAGTTCTGGATAAAGCGATCCTTAGATTCAGACAAGATTACCCCTTATAGCTCGAGCGTATCGAGAATTTCCTTAAGTGCTTTTGTTTCTTCGATAGAGAGAGAAATGCCCTTGCCCATTTTTTCGTCGCCAGGGGCCCAGTCGCGAATATCGTATTTCGGATCGCGGTCGTTCCAGCTTATCAGGTTGAGCTTGCGACTCCAACCGTTAGAGCTTTCGGACAGCACGCCGATCTGTTCAACAATCTCATATTTGAATTCAGCCACACCATCATCTCCATTCGTTAGTTTACCGTATTGATTCTACTACAAAGGGTGGATAAAAAACAAGTCCATTATGTATTAAAAGATAAAGAACCTCTCTTGACAAAACAGTTAAGTTCTGTATAATAAATCATGCGCATTGCGGAATTGTGTAATGGTAGCACGACAGACTCTGACTCTGTTTGTCTGGGTTCAAATCCTAGTTCCGCAACCAGCATTAAGCCGTTGCTCGCAACGGCTTATATTATCGGGGTGTGGCTCAGCTTGGTAGAGCGCTTGGTTCGGGACCAAGAGGCCGCGAGTTCGAATCTCGCCACTCCGACCAAAAAGAAAGAACCGTCTTAGGACGGTTCTTTCTTTTTGGTTCGGTGCCTTCGGCACCGTCGCCTGCAGGCAGACTCTCCGTTTCGCTCAACATGAGAGAAAACCCTGCCGTTTTTCTTTCACACTATCTTTCCCTCCAAATACAATACACGCTGCATCTATTTTGACCTAATGACACAGCCGAGAGCCTCGACACGCAATTTGCGTGCTGCGGTTCTTGCTTTAGTTCAACAGCACTCCCGCACTCATTGCGTCTATTTTGACCTAACGGCACACGTCGAAACACCCCTGTATGGTATCGCTTTTGCTTTGCAAAAGCTCACGCTATGTAGGGGTTTTCTTCTCCGCAAACAGGCACGATCGGCTTGCCTGTTCGGTTGCAAGCGGCCGACGGCTCGCTGTCGCTACCACCTTTTTGCGGGTTTAAGGCTTCGCTTCGGGTATCTTTTCTGTCCACAAAACACAAAAGAGGAGGCAAAAAGATTTTATCTTTTTTGCCTTCTCTTTTGGGCTATTTTCATGTGTAAAAATAGGATAAACTCAATTAAGAGTATTTATATAATGTTTTAGGAGGAAAGATGATTATGAAAATGCCATAAGAACCAATAGAAATCATTATGTTTTCCCCCTGTGGGGTGAACGGCATGGCTTGTTATAAACATTGCTGTCTGAAAACCCCTGTGACGGATGTTTGAAACACGCTGAGGTGAAAGCAGGGCATTGTCGCAAATGTAAAATTAAAGACTTTGTAAAAGAAAAAGGGATAACCCACGGCTGCGGGTGTGATTCATTCCCATGTAATCAGATGTAAAACTTAGAGAAACGCTATAATCAGAAACACCGCCCCAATTGCAGCGCAGATAGCTGTCGTCCACAGAGACATACGGATAGCGCCCGCTCTGCAACAGACGGTTGCGCCAGTCCACAATGTGACCGTAGGCTTTTTTGTTCAAGCTCGCTTGATGGTTATAGATAAAACCTTGCTGCCCAGAGTGATTCGGTGATGGCATCTACCCGCGCACCGAAACGCCGGCGAGGTAGATCTTGATGAGTGTTTCCTTTACGCTGATCTCCCTGCCACGATACCGCTCAATGCATAGATATTTCCAAGACTATTGTATATGCAGCCGTATCCAGCTTTGAGGCAAAAAGTTGTGAATTTCGCAGTCCCCTGAACCATATGTGAAAATTGACGGACATACTACTATTTTATCAGGATTACTATTTATCCACGCAGCCCAAGCACTGAATGTGCTGTTGGCAATAATATTGTGCTTACAGAGGCTCATAAGCTGCATATCGACATAATTATCTCTGCCTAAATTCCAGTCAACGTAAGTTATGTTTTGAAATGGTAAGTTTTTTTTACACCATTCTGTCTCGTCAGAAAAGCAAAAATAGTTCGTATCACTTGTGTGGGATGAAATTATTTTTGCCGCGTCAGCATAATAGGAAGCGTCTAAACATGGATATAGTTGAGGATGCTTTAAAAAATCTCCACGTCGCACATGAATTGACACCGAATTTGTTGTGGCAATTTTAAATGCGGTTTCTTGGTTTTTTTCACTCAAGGTTTTTTTAAAAGTGAATGACTGCCTTAGAGTATTTGATATTTTTTCATACAGGGATAACTGTTGCCAATACCCAACCACAAATGCATTATCAACATCTGTATGGGCATAGCCATGCAGATTCTCTGCTGAGAAATCTTTTTCCGAGATAGTTTTTGGTGTCCTACAGCCCAGTTTTGATAAAAGCACATTTTTGATATTATTAGAGCTGTATTTTTTTAAGTCGTGTGGGTCTGCAAAATCAGCTTCAATCTCAAAAATGTCTTTCAAGAAATAGCCATGCAGATGATAGTTTTCATTATAAAATTTGTTTTGCGCGTTTTTAGGAGACAATCGGTTCCATGAAGGACACTGTAAATCGCGTTTACACAAAAGCACCTCACGTTTATTCTCTTCTAATAGCTTAGAATAAGCGTATTGAAACATTTGATTTCCAAGGCCACCTGAAATATTTACAATAACCATCATAAAACTCCTGATTTGACTGTTTGATAGCTGTCATTATAGCATCATTATTTAATAATACAGGCTCTTTGTCAAATGTTAGAGTCATGCTCCAACTTCAATTAAATTGAATCACAGTAAACGCGATGATTTTGATCTGTCCCAACGTTAGGGCTTGTTGTGAAACGTCAGCAACTTACGAGGATTTTAAGGTTGCACCGCCAGAGGCTTCAAGGGGTTGCACGATGTTATTTGTGTATTGATGTAAAGCCCGACGGGTAGACTAATTACAAATAGGTCTGCGCTTGAGTTTAAAGACTGCGAGCTTACTTAAATGACTGATCCGTTACTCGCGGATGATAAAAACCGAGTAAAAAATGCGGATTACCCAAATGCTAAAACACGAATCCATGTTTGATGAACATCGGAATATCAGGTTATCCAAAAGGGTTCGCTTATGGTGCAAAAGTCATTAACGCGTCATCTGTATATGACGTCGATTAACTTGTAAAAGAGCTACTGATTTGAAAACCAGCGTCTGGTAAATATTCATACCGCGAGCACTCCGATGGAGCTATACCTGCTGATCTTACCACTCGAATATTGCTTAATGGGTGACCAATCACATACTATTGTTATTTGATATAATGCCTCCTGTTCTATGTTCTTCAAACATTTTAAACGCAACATCAGATTCCAATAATACTTCGATTCGTACCAATAGCACGGCAGCAAAAGTCTTCATTGGATTTTTGACATAAACTCCCTTTCTTTAGGGGTTCTTTGTGTGCCATCGGTGCTTTTAGTGATAAGTGATATTTGCATTTTGATATTTGCATTTTGATATTTGCATTTTGATATTTGCATTTTGATATTTGCATTTTGATATTTAACTACCCTATTAAAAACATGTATTAACGCACCCAAAGAAAGGGTATATTAAAAAAAACGCTCGTCAAGATAACTCGCATTTTATCCCACAACTTAGCAATACTATATTGTTTATAAAGCTCTGTAAAAATATCCTAAAATATAACAACGAAAATATTCTCTCAAGTCAAACAAGGTAACTCGTACAATAAAACAACCCCATAAACAGGCTGTTTCAGCCGATTTATGGGGAGCAAATTTGGAGGCGCCAACCAGATTTGAACTGGTGATAGAGGTTTTGCAGACCTCTGCCTTACCACTTGGCTATGGCGCCGATTTCTAACGGCCGCTTTATAGGCGGCCGTTCGGGTTGGAGCGGGTTACGAGGCTCGGACTCGCTACCTCCACCTTGGCAAGGTGGCGCTCTACCAGATGAGCTAAACCCGCAATTTATGGTGCCTCCGGTCGGAATTGAACCAACGACACGCGGATTTTCAGTCCGCTGCTCTACCAACTGAGCTACAGAGGCAAATGGCGACCCGGATGAGGCTCGAACTCACGACCTCCAGCGTGACAGGCTGGCGTTCTAACCAACTGAACTACCGGGCCAAAATGGTGGGAACAACAGGGCTCGAACCTGTGACACCCTGCGTGTAAGGCAGGTGCTCTACCAGCTGAGCTATGCTCCCCCTTTGCGCCGTGCTAAATGCGCAGACAGCTTTGTTATCATACAATAAACGCCGACGGTTGTCAACCGCAAAAGGGAGAGATTGGAGCGGGTTACGAGGCTCGGACTCGCTACCTCCACCTTGGCAAGGTGGCGCTCTACCAGATGAGCTAAACCCGCAAAACACGATTGTCGACACACGGAAAATGCGACTTCAATATAGTAATAAATATTGAGCGTTTTGTCAACCCGTTTTACGTCAATTTGAGGGGAGGGTCAAAATATATGCGAATCTCTGCACTGCTTTGACAGAACGCCGATCGTTATTTTACGCTTGTTTATTCGCATTGCACCCGCTCACCCATCTTTCGCTTCAACGATGAGAAATTGTTCAGCATTGGTCGCCGGTTGACTTCTTTAAGCGCTTTTACTATACTGAATGAAATCAAATAGACAACTTGCGTTTCGCATGAGCACTCGTGAGAATCTAATTTATGTTTAAAGGGAGTGCGCATTTGAGCAATAGGAATGTAAAACTGCACAACATAATATTTCCGATATGGCTTTTATGGATTCTGCCAATCACATGGATAGTGGTTCTTCCGGCCAATTTTGTTATCGATTTAGCCGTCATCGTTTTGACATTAAAATACTTAAAAATAACAGATATCAAATTTAAGGCAAAAGCCGTTGTTTTAAAGACATGGTTTTTTGGTTTTCTTGCGGATTTTATTGGCACTGCGTTTATGTTTTTGGCAAACATAATAAACTTTGACAATAACACTCCGTTGGGCAGCTGGTGGACAGACAATATTTCAAACGCCGTGAGTTATCATCCGTTTGCAAGCATTTGTTCGGTTCTGTGGATAGGCACATGTATAGTAATCACCGCAGCACTGATTTTTATTTTTAACTACAAAATAAGTTTCAAAAAATTAGATATAGAAGATAATCAAAAGAAGACATTGGCATTGTCAATGGCAATCTTTACTGCACCGTATTTGTTTTATCTGCCCACCTCATGGTTTTTCTGAGCATCACCTACGCCCACTTTTCTAACGCTAAAAATTCATGCAATTGATATGGTTTCAATAAATCTTACGCCAACACGCCGCTCTGCTGACTTTCCGTATCAGCAGAGCGGCGTGTCTGTGCTTGCAACGCGTTTCAAAGTCACTGCCCCCCGGAGGATACCCACAGCAATTGTTGATGTTTAATATGCCCCTTTCCACTCTCCTGGCAACACTGCGAATCGGCAGTTTGCAGATGAGTGACATCTTGCGACGGCTTTCGGCGTTTAATTGCGGCTATGTCAATCGGTTGGTTGCGTTAAACCTTCGGAATATCCTTTCGGATTCAGGCACACGCAGCTTTTCAAGTCGCTCGATGCATTTGCAAAAGCACTTGACTGTTTTCGCTGTTCGGTTTCAGGTTTTCGGTACTGCAATCCGCCTTTCACACTATATTCTTTTGTCTGTCAAAGCCAAATAACCCTCTCGACAAGATTCACTTGCTGTTCACCGGGTTTTATTTCGGCAATAAGCCTCAACTCAGTCAGAACTGCGCAAGCTATCTCTATCAAGAGGGCGGTAAAACTGCGAGCTTGCTTGACAAAAGATCACTGTGTGGAGATTGGTAATCGGCTGATTACGGATATATGGCTGCTGCTGCGAGGCTCAGTTCTTCGCAATTTTCCTGAGCGAGAGGATCAAACAGACGATGCCGATTCCAGTAAGTATATGTCCAATACCGGCCATTCCCGAGATCGCAGCGCTAACTCCTGCAGACAGAGTAAAGCCCAAAACCTGTGGAATACCGCGCACCACGAGCATCACGGCCGTCAGCGGAACACCAACATTGTAAACAGCAAAAAACACTCTGAACAGCTTTTGCTCCTGTAATTTGGAATGCGCCGCAAAGAGCGCCACCATGAGAAACACAATCATGCCCAGCAAAAACAGATGCACGTGAACTTTACCTAATGCCGTAACGCCGGTGAAGCTGTTAAACTTTGTGAATTCACGATAAAACACACCGCCAACCATCGCGGCAATTGCGTAACCGAGTGAGAGGTTGAGATACTTTTTCATTTTACTTATTTCCTTTCATTGCAAAATAGCCGATGAGAACAGTCCAGACATAAGCACATGTTTTAGGAATCATCAGGATTCCCACAGCAGGCACAGTGTCTGCAAACAGAACAACCGGGATGTAGAAGGCAAAACTCAGCACAACAGTCAGCCAAAGATTGCGGAAGGCCTTGTCGTTTGCGGATTTCGCACTGCGATAAAAGAGCACGACAATCAGAAGCCCGAGCAGTGCAAACGGGATGTTGCGATAGATTCCCCACGAGAGCGGCGCGTTGGCGCTCGTCCAATCGTTCTGAGGCATCAAGCACAGTACAATGCGGCTCAGCGCCAAGACATAAACTGCCGCTGTGAGTCCCCTGCGTCCGGTGATCGCATAGCGTTCGCGCCAGACATAGTAAAGCAGCACGTAAAATACTGTCATCGTGACCGATGTAATCAGCTGTCCAAGGCCCAGCGCTGCAGTATAGCTTTCAAGACCGGTTGTGCACAGCGCTATCGCACGCGGCACAAGGTGGAACGCGTCGCCACAGCCCAACGTTACAGCCATGATGCCAAAGAAGAAATACTGCTTTCTTCCCTTGCTGTTTTTGATCATCAGTATACCCAGTGTGGTGACAGTGACAAGGTACACAATGTCGAAAAGCGTTTCCATAATTGCCTGCATAAAACCACTCCCATCCGAATTTAAGCTCAATATCTATGAACCGCGAAAAGAATCTCTTTTAGCACATTATCTATGTTGAAAAACTCTTAGGCCAACTTTAAGTGCCTATAGAAAATGACTGAATAGTCAGTTTGACCAACACTTGAATGTTAAAACAATATCTGTTTTCTGTGAAAGCGCGCCGCCTTACAGGGACTGATCACGTCAATAAATCGTGCGGCGAATCATTTCAAGAAGTACGGCACAGGAACTTTTTCGCCGCATCAGAAGGGAAACAACACCAGACAGGATGAAATCCACAAAATCAGACAGTGTGAATTTTTCATCAAAGACGTCGGCCCGCACATTTGGGTCATTCTTTAAATTCTCAATCAACCCCACCGCCATGTGCACAAAGTAGCGATCCATCGTTTGACGCGCCTCTCCCTTGTCTCCACCGGCAAATCCGATAGAATGGGCGGTAAAAAAATTAGGATATTCGATCATTCCCGTTTTTATGCGCTCAAATATGCTCTCTACCAAATTGAGAAACGGCATCCCCGTTTCGCAGATGCGCTCAACATGAAAAATGTCCTGCCACACGCTTTCAATGGTGGCGATTGCGAGATCGTTTTTAGACGAAAAATAATTGTAAATCGAGCCGAGTGCCACGTTGCATCTTTTTGCAACAAAGCGCATAGTCAGCGCAGACAGCCCGAACTCGGATACGATCTCCCGGCATGTTCGCAGAATTGCCTCTCTTGAAGTGACAACAGTGTTCATAACAATCACCTCTAAATGAACTTTGTTCAGTATAGCTCTGATTTCCCAATCTGTCAACAGTCGGACTCGCGGACAGACATTTAATTATCACAACTTCCGTCCGCGCGAGGTGAAAGTTTTAACTCGGAAACCTGATTTTAATGCTCTCCTAGCCATTCTTTTTTAAGCTTTACCAATTCATTGTGATCTCATTTTGTTGAGTTTTGATTTCCGCATAGAACCTTAAACACCGCAATCTTTAAAAGTCGCTCTGGTGCTGCGCTTTTCATCTTTTGACTGAAATCATTTGTATGGGCAAAAGCTTGAAAATTTCTCGCCATCTATTACGTTATTAACGCTATATTTTAAATCGTTTGTCATCTTCACGCCAAACATCTTCGCGGTTCGCTGCAAAGCAAAAAAATAACGATGGCTGTTTTTTTGCTTTATTAGTCCTAATGATTTATATTGGCAATCACAACCGATGCGCTTGGATTTTGGCGGTTAGATTTTTGTCGTTTTCCTATCCACATCGCGATCGCGAATCTTAAAAACTTGTTCGCGGCAGATTACTGATATTAATTGCTCTGTCCAAATGAGCAGCCGTTTGCAAATATGTGAACGAAGTTGCACATTTCTCGACGACAATTGATTTGTTGGCACACGAACTGAATCTTCACACCGACGCAAAGACGTTTGCAATCGCCCGCAAATCGAAATGACCGCCTTGCTCTCTCAGCAAGGCGGTCATTTCGATATTTCACAATCCGCAGGACATTTGTGATAATGATGGGAAATGGTTTTTTTATTTGGCGTGGACTATGCTCATTTTGCCATGAAGTTCTATTCATAGAGTTTTCCACTCAGATCAACAAAATAAAATTCAGCAGAGAAGTCGTCTGATGGGGCTTCAGCATATAGAATTTTATTATCTTTGGCATCCAACTTTATTGTTGCATCGGTCTTTCCGTCAACGGTGTATGTTATTTGTGCATAGTTTAAATTTGCTTTATTTGCCCAAAACACATTATATTGGGTTTGATGAATGGAAGTGAGTATAAACACCAATTCGTCATTTTGCCTGTTGGCATTAGTTTGAAATTCGTATTCACCGTTTCCGATTGGTGCAAAAACAGCCAATCCATATCGATTGTTCTGGGCAGTGTATCCACTTATTATATAGCCATCAATGGCAATCTCTTGGCCGATGGTAGTAATCGCGCCCAAATTGCCGATCTCTCTTAATCTGCGCTCTCTATTTTCAATCGTATCGCAACGATTACTGTTTTGCATTATGAAAATCGTCACAATGATTCCTGCTGCAACTATGATTACGGTTAATGGAATGATAAATTTTTTGAATTTCATTTCTCACCCTCCGTCAAATATAAATCATTCTCATCGAGTATATCATGCTTTTCAACATGAAAAAAGATCTACTTGCCCTGGCGGGAAACAGACATTATTGGAGCCGTCTTTCCAAAAGTGTCATTACTTTTTTGAAAAAGAGGTTTATTTTCTTGATCTCAAACAATAACATAATAAGTGTTGCATTATAAATGCAGAGAAGACGGTTCTCGTGTAAAAAATTAAAACCGTCTGTTTGGGCAGCACATATAGATTTCTCACAAGGCAATTGCAGAAAGCATTTTGCTTATATGCGTATTTGACGATATTCGATCTAAAGTTCACCATAAGGCAAATTGTTCCTCTATTTAGACTTGTATCGATTTTCAAGATTTGGTATACTTAAACCAAAATCTAACGTATATAAGATATTTTTTTGTCGTAAATTAATTAAAAATCGTATGCGTAAAGAAGAAATCTTCTTATTGATAGTGCAAGTTTTCATCAATCCAATTTATTAAAATCATGGAAATTCCATACTAACATCAGTTTATAGTAAAATTTCCCCTCTTAGCATTTGCCGCTTCGTTCTGCTCTTATTGCAGACGCTCCAATAATCACTTCATGTATTTTTGTGACTTTTCTTTACAAGTTCTTTTATGATTTGCCGTTCATTAAATTACAGGCTGTTTGTGCTCCGGGCTTATGTTTGGTTTTAGTCTGTTGTGTAATAAGTTGTGTTCATCATTGACTAATGCACTTTGCGTTTAATAGTTTAGAGATCAAAACAGAAAAAGCGCCGTTGAACGGCGCGTATGGCTCAAACAGAAAAATGGAACGTGGAGGTAGGACAGGGTGGAATGCGGATTTTGTGGCGATGAATTAATCGATGAGGCGAAATTCTGTCTGGGGTGCGGAAAGCCCCGGAGCGAGTGCGAGAAGCCCATAGAAGTTGAGGAAGATTCACAGCTAAAGTGCAAAAAATGCGGTGCCGAAATAGAGTCGGATTTTAAGTTTTGCTTTGTGTGCGGCGAAGCGACAGATTTGACCAGTGCCAAAGAAAATTGGCCAATAACTAAGTCGGATAAAGCAACAAATGTGGAGAACGCCAACGTAAGTGATAAGGAGACAAATACCAAACCAGAGGAAATAACAAGCGTCACGCTTGCTGACACCGAAACAGAGAATGTTGAGTCTCCGAAAGTTGCCCTTACGACCAGTGCCAACAACGCTTTGAGCGAAGCTGCAACGTATAGCTTCAACCCAGAGAAGGAACAAAACGCCGTAAACCCCACTCATGTGGAAAAAAGACAAGCGGACGCAGAGAAAAAGAAAACTACGATAAGCGTTCGAAATAAAATAATTGTTTGTGTTATTGCGGCACTCGTCGTAGGTGTGGGAATTTTCTATGGCACCACGTTTACAATTAGACAGAGCAAATTTAACTTATCAAAGAAATACTACACCTCTGGAAAGCTGCTCGAGGCAGAAAAAAGTTTTCTTGAGTTGATAGATGAATCCCCCTCTTTCGCAGATGCTTATATAGGTCTTGGGGACGTATACATATCAAACTGGGACTATCCTGCGGCGATAAATACGCTCGTGGATGGGCAGGACAGCTCGCATGCCAGAAGCTTGGAGATAAAGCGAGAGGAAGTCGAACGGGACATGATAGAGCGCATTAACAAAAATGAAACCGTAGCGACGAAGTGGAAAATGCCTGCTGAGGAGGACATTGCAGATCAAATAAGCGCACGTTACGCCGTAGGAGGGGGTCCTCCGGCGGGATACGGAAAAGTGTTGCTGAAATGCTACCTCATTGGCGGTCTATATTATGCGCAGTACGCCGAATTTATCAGTGCTACGGTGGACGGTGCCAATTACTATCTCAACACGAACCAAGAACTGCCCTGCTGCTTTGGATCGTGGACGCTTGATGGGGGCTACCAGATCATGATTCCCCCTGAGGAGATACACTGTGGTGTCTCGGTATACCGTATGATCGACGACGAGCTCGTAGAGATGCGTTCTTTTGGTATAAACAAGAGTATTGACAGCGCTATACAGACGGCCTCTAACCAAGTCTCTGCTATAGGGCCAGAACAAACCTTTGTGCTTTATTACCTGAGTTTCCTCAGTGCGATCAATGAATACGACGAGTCGAACCTTGTGTACTGCTCGGAAAACTGCTACCTTGACACCACGGCGCGAATTTACAATCAAAACCGAAACAATACTTTCTACTGTCGCTCTATTTTAATCGACGCAGACAGCATCACCTACAGTGCAGACGGAACGGTTTCATTTAATGCGGTGTGCGAAAGCGACATGTACAGCCGCGACGGCTTGCGGTATGCTGGAATCAACAAGGCGTACCGCAAGGTCAATCTCGCTTGTGGTGCCAATGGCTGGTATGTGGATAGCGCACAGTATCACAACTACATCGCTATAAGCGACAATTTTTATAAGGCATATTGATACAGAAAACGAATATTTAAGTTAAGAAAAAAGGCGTCTTGCAAAACAGCGAAGGCGGAGAATCCTTGTCTATGTGGTGATCTTCGTGTTTGTCGTTGTTCTAGCAGTAGGTGCTTTTTTTAGTGTATGCGCTATTTTAAGTGCGATATCCGAAAATCAATGGTTAGATCCGGAGAGACTAGGTGAATCGACGCAGTTGCCTGACATTCAGCCTGACGAAAATTTGACAGAGTCCTCCGTAGAAACAGTCCTCCCTATCAGATTTGACCCACCGTATACGAGCAGGATGGCGTGGGTCAAATCGATATCGATGGAGTAAAGGTACTGCTTGCCAACAAAGTATATACTCTACCCTCTGCTTTTGGAGGCGAAAACCCAGAGGCATGGTCCGCGCTTGAGCCGATATTCAGCGATGCTTCGAAGGATGAAATATCTCTTTTCATAGTGTCTGACTCTAGAAGCTGTGAAAAATAAAGTTTCAAAGGTTGATCTCATCTTTGAACCGTCCAAGGAAAAAGCTTCTGTATTCACGCCAGTGTCTTCATCGCTGTCTGTTGCTCGAGATTTTAATGTTTCTGCTTGTTATCATCATCCAAATAATCCCGCAGTCGCACAATGTAGTCGCTGCGGAAAATATATGTGCAAGGACTGAGCCGATGTGTACTCATTATGCCGGTGCCGCTGCTTGACAGGAGTCGGCATTACTTTGGCTGTTTGGTTGCAAAACTGAAAGGACAACATACGTCATGAATATTATGGTTACATATATAACGCCTGGCAGCGAAAACATCGTGCAGATTGAACGGCGGAGAAACACAAGGGACGGTTCTTTATATTTTATCTGTTCTTACAATACTCAATGTCCAGTCGGTCAATCTGACAATTTGCCGCAGCATGACGTGGTAAACTCCGCTCCCGTGACTTTCTAGACATACTATCACCTCTCACATACAGAATAACCGGGGATAACTGTCAACGCAAATAAAAGAGCCGTCCTCCTTTATGTTTTGTTTCTATGTTTTGTTTCTATGTTTTGTTTTTGAAAAAACACAGTAAAAGCGCGGCGCTATGCGCAAGCGCAAAAAGGCAGACGGCAGCCGCAATATTTTTGCAGGGCTTCTTGTCTGCGCCGATTGCGGCAGCAATATGAACTATCATTTCAATCAGAAAAATCCCGACATCAAATATTTTAACTGCGCCAACAACAATAGCGGTCACGGTGACTGCACCGGCACGCACAATATTCGTCTTGATTTTTTGGAGCCTGTTGTGTTGGCAGAACTGCGTCGGCTGATGCAGTTTGCTTCCAAATATGAAAATGAATTCGCTGCCTACATGAGCCATTGCGCCTTGCAGACCTCGGAAGAAAACTGTGCAGTCGTTCAGCGCGAGTTTGATGCACTGGCTGCCCGTGACCGCACGCTTGACAGGCTTTTTGAAACCCTGTACGAGGACAATGTGAGCGGCAAAATCAGCGATGACCGTTTTGCAAAATTGTCGCAGAAATATGAACTTGAGCAGGCAGAACTGAAAGAAAAATTGTCCTATAAACAGAAGCAGCTTGACGAGATGACCGAAAAGGCACAGACGATTGAGACTTTCCTCACCGCTGTGCGCCGTTATACACGTGTAAAAAAGCTGAACGCCCGTATGCTGAACGATTTAATTGAAAAAATTGAGGTGCATCAAGCGGTAAAAGTGGACGGCAAGTGGGTACAGAAGTTGACGATACGCTATCGCTGTGTCGGCATGATTGATGTGCCGAACCTTGAAAAAGCACCGTTCAAGCCCTTTGAGCTGAAAACGAGAAAAGGCGTAAGCGTCAGAAACGCTTCGCCTTGTGGAGAGCTTGTGTAAAACTCCAATTATATGATAAAGCAATAACAAACAAATAGACAAATAAAAAACGGAGTGTTCTTATAAGGAAACTGAATTCCTATAAGAACACTCCGACTGGTGGGGGCGGCAGGGCTCGAACCTGTGACCTCCTGCGTGTGAAGCAGGCGCTCTAACCAGCTGAGCTACGCTCCCATACCACAGCGTCGCGGCAAAAGTATATTACTATAAACACATGCTGTTTGTCAACTGTCCGTGCGCTGCTTAACGGCGGTGTAGAGCAGCCGGCAGGAGCTTGCGCTCGGCGTTTCATAACTGTCTCCGTCCAGTTTGGATTTAATTTCAAATCCGTTTCTGACCAGTTTCCGTTCAAGTTCATCTGTATCTATTGTATACTCAAAAAACTCATCGGTTGAACGCAAATACTCACCTTTGTCTTTTGAGAAAACGTCGACCGTCATCGACACACGGCTGTTCGCTCCATCATATGCGTTTTGCCATACTGTAAAGCAGTTTTCGTTTTCGTAGACAAACGCGTTGTCCGCAAGCACTTCGCGGTGTTTGTATTCGGTGTTGATATCGAACACCAGTATTCCCGACGGCTCAAGGAACAGGGAAAATCTCCCCAACACGGCGTCGAGCACTTTGGAGTTTCCAACATGATTTAGTGTGTCACGAGTGCAGATAACCGCACCGACAGTGCCGTACAAATCAAGTCTCTCGAGATTCTGGTTGAGAAAAAGCACATCAGCCGACTGTGTTGCTGCCTTTTCATTTGCGATGCTCAACATCTCCGGAGAAGCGTCGACCCCTATAATATCGTAGCCTATTTTTGAGAGTGCAACAGCAAGAGTACCGGTGCCGCACCCGGCATCCAGCACAATAGTGTTTGGAACTCTGTTCCTCAAAGCTGCGTCAATAAAATCCCGCAGTTTAATGTAGTCTCCGCCACAAAACGCGTCGTAAAACGGCGCAAGCGCACGGTATCCGTTCAAATTTTGCCGATCCTCTCTAACAGCATCCTGTAGCCGTCGTTGCCGGTGCTGAGTGAGCGGTTCACCCTGCTGATGGTTGCGGTGGAGGCCCCTGTTTCGCTGACGATATCGTTGTATACTCTATTTTGAAGGAGCAGATTCGCGACATGAAAGCGCTGAGAGATGGCTTTAAGCTCGGTCACAGTGCACAGATCCTCAAAAAACGCATAGCACTCATCTAAGTTTTTAAGCGACATTATCGCCTCAAAAAGCTGGTCGAGGTTTTCGGAGTGCAGCTTATTATTCAACCTATCATCACCTTTCGATATTTGCTTTCATAGTTTAGCATATCAAAGTGTAGAAGTAAAGGGTCATACATCCCTTGACGCGACATCAGCATAGCTCTCACCTTTGACTATAACACGCGCTTCGCCGTCCCTCACAAGCACAATCGGCGGCTTTGGCACTCTGTTGTAGTTGGATGACATTGAATAGTTATATGCTCCCGTTGCAAGCACTGCCAGGATATCTCCCGAGCGCGGACGCTGCAGCAACGTGTTCTCCTGAATCAGGTCTCCACTCTCACAGCATCGCCCCGCTATTGTAGCTTTAAAATCACGCGCCTCGCTCGCGCGATTGGCAACGAGAACCGTATATTCCGAGCCATAGAGAGCATATCGCGGGTTGTCGGTTATTCCGCCATCAACCGAAACGTAACTGCGTACGCCCTCAATCGTTTTCGTCGCGCCGACAGTATACAATGTTAGCCCGGCAGGAGCTGCAATTGCCCGTCCCGGCTCAATGACAACTGTTGGGCTTTTAAAACCGCTGTTGCCGATTGTTTCCTCAATTTTTAATGCGACACCACACAGTATCTCACGCGGTGACACAGGGTCGTTTGCATCGACATATTTCATCCCGAAGCCACCGCCGAGATTGAGAACTGAAAGCTCTGTTCCCAGTTCATTTTTAATACGCATCATAAGCGAGATCATAATTCGAGCGGCCTCTTGAAACGGCGCAATCTCAAAAATCTGAGAGCCGATGTGACAGTGCAGCCCACAGAGTTCAAGGCTGCCACACAAGATCGCTCGCTTAACCGCATCAAACGCCTCTCCGTTTTCCAAGGCAAACCCAAACTTGCTGTCAATCGATCCGGTCATGATATATTTGTGCGTGTGAGCCTCAACTCCGGGCTTTATTCTCAACAAAATACGCTGCCTCACGTTTTTTTCGCGCGCGAGCACATCCAGAAGTTCAAGCTCTTCTTTGTTGTCTACGACGACGTATCCGACGCCCTCTGAGAGCGCATATTCCAGCTCGGACGGGGTCTTGTTGTTGCCGTGAAAGAATATCCTCTCACTGGGAAATCCAATGTTTGACGCGGTGTACAGCTCACCGCCGGAGACGACATCAAGCCAAAGCCCTTCGCTTGCCACAATTCGGCAAAGTTCCTTGCAGCAAAGAGCTTTGCTCGCATAAGCGACAACGCCCCTGCCCTCTCCGAAGCAGTCCCCCATCGCTTTTGCAAACATGCGACAGGAACAGCGAATCGAATTTTCCGAAAGGACATACAGCGGCGTTCCGAATTGTTCTGCAAGTGAAATGCAGTCTGCTCCGTCCATTTCAAGGTGGCCGTGCTTGTTTATTCCGACATAACTTGAAGTCAGCATAATATCTATCCCATTATCTCGGTTATTTTTGCGCGAAGTCTCTCTGCGGACTCCTCCCCGTTTATTGTAAACGGCTCGACATCCGAGATGCCGTATTGAGGCAGTAGCTCCTCGAAATACTTTGTCTGACTCGACAGCTGTGTTTTTGTAAGCTTATCTGTTTTTGTCAGCACAGCAATGGCGCAAAGGCCATTTTGACGGATGAAATTCATCATTATTAGGTCATCTGCCGACGGCTCATGTCGCGAATCGAGCAGCTGTACCGTAAGTTTGATATCGGGGTGCGACGCAAAAAAGCTCTCCATCAGCGCCGCCCACCGAGCCATCTCCGTCTGGGAGCGCTTGGCGTAACCGTATCCCGGCAGATCGACAAGAAACACGTCATCCCCTAGTGAGAAATAGTTGATCGTGGTGGTTTTACCCGGGGTTGAACTTACCCTCGCAAGAGATTTTCTGCGGCACAACTTATTTATCAAGGAGGATTTTCCAACATTAGATCGTCCGCAAAAAACCAGCTCCTCGCCCGCTGCGGGAGGGAGCTGGCTTGCAATGCCATAAGATTTTATAAACTGCGCTGCGCTGAAATTCATATGATTTCCCAACTTATATTGACACTGTTTTAGAGACGTCTTTGGGCGGAATAGCAGGTACTTTCTCGTGAGGCTTTTCCGAAAACACGAGCGCGTTTTTAAGAACCTCTTCAACTGTAGCGACGGGGATGAGTTGCATTGTGTTCTTGACCTCGTCACTTATCTCGGCAAGATCGCAGACGTTGTCACACGGTATCAACACTGTGCCCAGCTTTTCCTTGTGAGCGGCAATCAGTTTTTCGCGCAGTCCGCCAATTGGCAGCACCTTGCCTCGAAGAGTTATCTCTCCAGTCATCGCGATTCCCTTTTTAACCGGAAGCTTGCACAGTGCAGAGACCAGCGAGACGGCGAGCGTCACACCCGCAGATGGTCCGTCTTTGGGCACTGCTCCCTCGGGCGCGTGAATGTGTATGTCGTATGCCGTGAGAAGATCCGTCGGCACTTCATAAAACTTCGGAAGTGTTCTCACGTATGTCAACGCGAGTTTTGCAGATTCCTTCATCACATCGCCGAGGCTGCCCGTTATCTCAAGTTTGCCCGTTCCCTTGACGACGACAGTCTCAATAGGCATGACCTCTCCCCCGATTGACGTCCAAGCGAGGCCATTCACAATGCCGATTTCGGAATCGTGCGTCGCAATCGTCCCACGAGAAATGGGCGGTCCCAGCATCTCTCCGATGAGAGCATTGTTCACCTTGATTGACACGGCATCCCCTGCCACAATTTGCTTTGCTGCCTTGCGAATGAGCGTCGCGAGCTTGCGTTCGAGTTCTCTGACTCCGGCCTCGCGGGTATAATCGTCGATGAGAGCGTAGAGTGCCTTGTCGGAAATCGAGAATCTCTCTCTGTCAAGGCCGTGCTTTGCCACTTGCTTTTTGACGAGATGCAACTTTGCAATCTTGAACTTTTCCTCGCGCGTATAGCTGGGCAGCTCTATTATGTCCATTCTGTCCTGAAGCGGCAGCGGTATTCCGGAGCGGTCGTTCGCCGTTGTTATAAACATAACTTTAGAGAGATCATACGGCAGATCAAGAAACAGATCTCGGAAGGTGCTGTTCTGTTCGGGATCAAGCACCTCGAGCAGCGCGGACGACGGGTCGCCGCGATAGTCGCTGCTCAACTTGTCGATTTCATCGAGCAATACAAGCGGATTTGAAACCCCCGCCTGATCTATTGCGTTGATTATTCTACCCGGCATCGAGCCGACATAAGTGCGGCGATGTCCTCGGATTTCGCTCTCGTCTTTAATTCCACCGAGTGACATGCGAACAAATTTGCGCTTCATGCATTCGGCAATTGAGCGCGCGATCGAGGTCTTGCCGACTCCCGGGGGTCCGACGAGACAGAGTATCTGCCCGCTTATGTCGTCGGTGAGAGAGCGCACCGCCAGATGCTCAATAATCCGCTCTTTCACCTTTTCGAGACCGTAATGATCCCGATCGAGTATCTTCTGCGCCTGCGCCAAATCAAAGCTGTCATCAGAGAATTTATTCCATGGCAGACCGACAACTGTGTCAAGATATGTCCGTATAACCGCACTCTCCTGCGAGTTGGGCGGTGTTTGAATGAGCCTTTCCACCTCTTTGCGGAGCTTCTTTTGATACTCTTCCCCAAGCGGTAGTGCCTTTATTTTGCTGCGGTATTCGTCGGCATCAGAAATCGCATCCGTCCCGTCTCCCAACTCGTTCGAAAGCACCTTGAGCTGCTCACGCAGATAGTATTCGCGCTGATTCTGGTCGATGGATTCCTGGACTTTTTCATTGATATCTTTTTCAATATCCAGCACGTTATTCTCGCGCACAAGAATACTGTGCAGCAGTTCAAGCCTCGGTATGACACCGGACTTTTCAAGAATCGCTTGCTTGTCAGTGTATTCGAGATTGAGGTTAAACGCGAGATACTCTGCTAAACGCCCGGGGTTACCGTTGGAAAATGCCGTCGATACTATATCGTCAGACAGCTTCGGATAGTGTTCTATGTAAGAATCAAGCTGTTCGCGAATAGCTCGCACAAGTGCGTCGGCCTCCTCAGCATCGCTCTCACGAAGCTGCTGGGCGGGCGCTCGCATGACCTGTGCTGAGAGATACGCCTTGTCGTCATGCAATTCAACGAGCCGCGCACGATACTTGCAGTTGACGAGCACTTTGATAAAATTGTCGGACAGCCGAAGCACCTGCTGCACCTCCGCGACGACGCCGTACTTATACAGATCATCCCTGTGAGGCTCATCCACCGCGATGTCGCGCTGCGCCAGCAAAAACACCGGTGTTGCGGTTTTCATTGCCTCTTCAATAGCAGCAATCGAACGGCTTCTGCCCACGTCAAAATGGTTGACTGTATCGGGAAACACCACCACTCCGCGCATGGCGACGAGGGGCAGTTCAGTTAAATTCTTTTTATTAATGCTGATTTTACTAATCATTTTATACCTCGTATTTCGATCTTTGGGGACACTTTCAGACACCAGTATAATTTAAGAATATGAATAATTCAACAAGAGGTGAAATGTTACAAAAACTCTGTCATTTCGACACAAAGCAGCGAAGAACATTGCCGCAGTAACGAAACGACAGAGGTATTGCCTTAGAATACGATGTCTTAAATTGTCAGATGAGCACCAATTCGGGGGCGCTGCCCTCGACACACTTTTCATCGACACTTATCTTGGCGATGTCGGTGCGTGAGCTCACGTCGTACATGATGGGGATGAGGAAGTTTTCCATTATCGCGCGAAGTCCGCGCGCTCCGCTCTTGCGTTCAACCGCTTTGCGTGCGATGGCGCGCAAGGCTTCATCGGTGAACTCGAGCGAGATGTTATCCATCTCCATCAAACGTTTGTATTGCTTGATGAGCGAGTTTTTAGGTTCGACAAGGATTCTGACGAGCATATCCTCATCGAGCGGTTCGAGCACAGATATTACGGGAATTCTGCCGACAAGCTCCGGTATCAGCCCGTATTTCACAAGGTCATGACCCGTCACCTGCTTGATGACATTCTCCGATGCAGAGCTGCTTCTGTCAGCAATAGACGCGCCGAATCCAAGCGAGGAGCGCGCGACGCGCTGTTCGATTATTTTGTCAATCCCGTCGAATGCTCCGCCGCATATGAACAGTATATTCGTCGTGTCAATCTGAATGAACTGCTGTTGCGGATGCTTGCGTCCGCCTCCGGGAGGAACATTTGAAACCGTGCCTTCAATTATTTTCAGCAGCGCCTGCTGCACTCCCTCGCCGCCGACATCGCGGGTGATTGAAGGATTCTCACTCTTGCGCGTTATCTTGTCGAGCTCGTCGATATAGATTATGCCGCGCTGTGCGCGTTCAATGTCAAAATCCGCAGCCTGAACCAGCTTGAGGAGAATATTCTCGACATCCTCACCCACATAGCCAGCCTCAGTCAGCGTCGTGGCGTCCGCTATTGCGAACGGGACGTCGAGCGCCTTTGCGAGAGTTTGAGCAAGATAGGTTTTTCCAACACCGGACGGACCGAGCAGCAATATGTTGCTCTTTTGCAATTCGACGTCGTTGACGTCGTTGTTGGCAATTCTCTTATAGTGGTTGTAAACCGCAACCGATAGGACAATTTTAGCATTCTGCTGTCCTATCACGTATTTGTCGAGAATATTGCAAATTTCCTGGGGCTTGGGAAGCGCTTTTTCCGAACATTCACCTGCGCCCACAGATCTCGTCGAGCCTTTCTTTGCGTGTACTCCTGAATTGCCCTCATTGTCCAGCAGCGAATAGCAAAGCAAAACGCACTCATTGCATATATAGGTATTTGGGCCAACGAGCATACGCTCCACCTCGTCCTGTGTTTTGCCGCAGAACGAGCATTTCATTGTCTTTCGGTTGTTTGTGGCCATGCTGCCTCCGGACTTATCTTTTTATGAAAACCTCGTCTACTATGCCGTATTCCGCAGCTTCCTGTGCAGTCAAGAAATTGTCCCGATCGGTGTCCTTTTCAATGACTTCAAGCGGCTGCCCTGTCATTTCCGAAAGCAGTGAATTCATCTTGGACTTAATCGTGACAAGACGCGCCGCGTGTATCTTGACGTCAGACACCTGCCCTTGCATACCTCCAAGCGGCTGATGAATCATGATCTCGCTGTTGGGGAGCGCGTAACGCTTGCCTTTTTGTCCCGCTGCGAGCAGGAATGCCGCCATTGAAGCCGCCATTCCGATCGCTATGGTCGACACATCACATTTAATGTAGTTCATGGTGTCGAAAATCGCCATTCCAGACGTTATTGATCCGCCTGGGCTGTTGATGTAAAGGCTGATATCCTTTGTCTGATCCTGTCCCTCGAGGTAGAGCAGCTGTGCGACAACAAGGCTCGCTGTCACGTCGTTAATTTCCTCCGAGAGCATTACTATTCTGTCGTTGAGCAGCCGCGAAAATATGTCGTAAGACCGCTCGCCGCGGTTAGTCTGCTCGATTACCATCGGTACTAAACTCATTTTTACGCCTCCGTTATTCGGCGGCTCCCTCGTCGGGTTTGTCGTCCGCCGTCTTTTTTGTTGACTTCTTTTTAGGCTTATCCTCGGTCTTGTCCTTTGACACGACCTTGTCGGTAACCCTGGCGGTACTGCGGACAAGGTCAAGCGCACGCGTGGCCTTCAGATTTTCAGCAAGTTCCTTGCGGGGAATTGCCTCGCGGATTTTCTCGATGTCCATCTCATAGTCGTCAGCGTACTTTTTGAGCTCCGCCTCAATATCCTCATCGGTTATCACAAAGTTCTCAGCGCGGATGATGGCTTCAAGTGCGAGTCTACTGCGGACATTTTTCGCAGCATTGTCACGCATCTCTTCTTTCATGGAGTCTATCGTGGAGTTTGTCATCTTGAAATAGTTCTCAAGCTCCATTCCCTGTGAACGAAGACGCTGAGCGAAATCGTTTATCATCTGCACGATCTGCTCTTCGATCATCACGTGAGGCACTTCTCCCTCAAGATTTTCAATGATCTCTTCGAGCAGTGAGTTTTCCAGCTCCGAATCGGAACGACGCTCATTTGATTTTGCAAGTTTCCCTTTAATGCTATCAGTGAGCTCTTTCAGCGTGTCAAACTCGCTTGCATCCTTGGCAAACTCGTCGTCCAGCTCGGGCATTTCCTTAATTCGAAGCTCGTGTAACTTAATCTTAAAGACAGCCTCCTTGCCAGCGAGCTGCTCTGAACCATATTCCTCGGGAAAGCGCACGTTAATCTCGAATTCATCCCCGACATTGTGTCCGACTATCTGCTCTTCAAATCCGTCGATAAACTGTCCTGAGCCCAGGGTGAGATTAAAGTTGTCTCCCTTTCCGCCCTCAAAAGCCGTTCCATTGACAAACCCCTCAAAATCTATAACGGCAATATCCCCATTCTGTGCAGGGCGGTTTTCAACGGTAATCATTCTTGACTGCTTTTCGCGCAGCAATCCCAACTCTCGGTCAATGTCAGCCTGCTCAACATTATAGACATTTCTCTCTGCGCTTAATCCCTTATACTTTTTCACGACAAGCTCAGGGCGAAGCAGACACACGAATTTGGCAACAACACCCTTTTCGCGGCTCATTTCGGTGACGTCCACTTCGGGTCTGTCGATAATTTGAATATCGGCCTCCTCCACCGCTTTCTCAAACTCATCCGGCAGCAACTCATTCAGCGCATCCTCAAAGAAAAAGCTGTCGCCGTACATGCGCTCAATAATGGAGCGCGGTGCCTTGCCTTTGCGGAATCCCTGTATGTTAATCTTTTTGTTCTCGCGTCTGTATACTTTTTCTATAGCGTCGGCAAACGCTTTGGGATCAATTGCAACGGTCAGCTCGTATTTTCCGTCCTCTTTTTTGCTGTGCTCAGTAAGTGACATTGTGTATCCTCCAAGATTTCAAATCCAAAATATTATAACACAAGGCTCATGTAAAAGCCATAATGTATTCTCCGTACCCGCAAAATTAATTGTTAATCAAAACACGACAACCGTCTTTATGATTCGGTATATCAGTTTATCGCAATCGGCTTAAATGCAAGAAAATCCGCTGATATGAGCGAAAAATCAATCCCGCGGTATCTTCCGTTAAATGCGCTCCCTATGCTCGCGCCGTGAACGTGGCCGTAATAGCAGCGCCGCACGCCATAACTCTCGAGCATGTCCACAATCTCATCAACCCGAACTCCGCCGAAAATCGGAGGGTAGTGCAGGAACGCGACGCGCTCAAGTTCGCTGTCAGGGAAACGGCTAAGCGAGCTTTCCAACCTTCCGAGTTCGCGCAAAAAAACCTTGTCTTTCTGCTCGGCACGCTTGTCATAAAACCAGCTTCTCGTGCCGCATATGACAAGATTCTCAACTTCATAGGCATCGTTGAGCAAAAAATCGATCTTGTCAAGAGCATTTTCTGCCGTCCACGCTTCGAGCTTCGCGCGGGTTGACCACCAGTAGTCATGGTTGCCCTTGAGTATTATCTTGTGTCCGGGCAACCCGTTCAGTGCGCGAAAATCCGGCAACGCCTCTTCCAATGTCATCGCCCAAGATATGTCTCCCGCTATAATGACGGTGTCAGCGTCTCTCACCGCCGAGCGCCAATTTTTGAACAGTCTTTCGTCATAATTCTCCCAGCCCGCAAACACGTCCATGGGCTTCTCGCAGCCCAGCGACAGATGCGGATCGGCAATGGCAAAAACAGACATATAAACCTCATTGCATGAGCGCGGCGAAAAACTCCCGCGCGTTATAGTAAAACACCCTCTGCGCTGTGCGCTCTCCAAACTCGAGCGAAAAGCTCTCAAACAGCGACGGAATAAAGGCAAGATCGGGACAAAATTCGGGCATCACAGCGCCGTCAAAATCGCTTCCAATGCAGACCGAGCGCTCGCCACCCAGAGTGAGCATCTTGTATGAGTGGCGCATAAAATCTGAAAGTTTTGCGTCTCCGTCGCTCTTCAGAAACTCTTTGTAAAGATTCAAACCGACGATGCCTCCCCTGCGCGCTATCTCACAAAAGTGCTCGTCTGTAAGGTTACGGCGATGACCGCACACCGACCGCAGATTTGAATGAGTTGCGATAATTGGTGCTTCGGTGTGGCACAGCACATCGTCGACGCCCTCGTCCGAAAGATGGGACACATCGGGAGCAATGCACAGCTCGTTCATCGCATCGACAAGCTCTATCCCGGAGCGCTTCAGTTTTCCGCCCTCTCCGCTTCCAACTGCGAACTCATTCTCGCCGTTCCACGTGATGGTTATTGCCCTGACGCCGTCTTGTGCAACTTCAGGCAGCCTCTCAAGCTTTCCCGCAAGCGCCGCCGCGTTTTCAATGGCAAGAATTCCTGCACAGCGTCCTTTTTCAAGCGCATCCCGCACAGCTGTCTCTGCAGAACAGAGCGCAAGCATCTCGGGATGCTCTTTTTCAAAAGATTTTATATAACTGACACGCCTGCGATATTCCTGCCACGCGGCCTCACCTCTGACGTTGTCATCTATAAAAATCGCAAAAATCTGGCACCAGTTGTCAATCTTACCGCGCTTGCTGAAAGAGAGCTGAACGCTGTCGTCTGTCGGTGACGCTCCCGTTTTCGCACAGTGTACAAAGGTATCGCAGTGCAGATCAAAATAGTCCATAGTTTTCCTTTGCGCCTTAAAAGGCGTTTTCAATATAATTGACAACACGAAATTCCCGTCCGTCACGCTCCACGATCACAACATCAAAACGCGGCTGCAGATTGCTCGGGTTTTGGCTGAGGTAAAGCTCTGCCGTCACTGTAAGGCGGCTTTGTTTTCGCAAATCAACAGCCTCCTCTCCTGACACCAAAGCATTTTTCGCGCGAGTTTTGACCTCAACAAAGGCGATGAACGACGCGTTTTCGGCAATTATGTCTATCTCACCAAAACGACATTTAAAGTTTCTTGCCAAAATAGCCCAGCCGCGCATTCTAAGATACAGCTCAGCGGTGTGCTCGCCCATCGCCCCTGTGTCAAGCTCAAACCGCTGTTGCATATCTATACCCTGCCTTTCAAAAAGCTGAGACGGTGGTATTCGGTGATTCCGAACTGATCAATTGCCGCATAATGAGCCTTTGTGGGGTAACCCTTGTGCTGTGCGAAGCCATATTGTGGCAATCGAACATCAAGCTCGCGCATAAAACGATCGCGCTCAACCTTGGCAATTATCGAGGCCGCCGCAATGCTGGCCGACACCGCGTCGCCATGTACTACACAGCGCGTCTCAATCTTGCCGCAATCGGGTGCACGGTTGCCATCCGCGAGCACAAGCGAGGGAGCGGCTTTCAGTTTCTCAACCGCGCGGCTCATGCCGAGCATCGAAGCCCACAAAATATTTATCTCGTCGATAACTCGGTTGTCAATAAACACAAAGGAAAAAAACAGGCATCGAGATTTTATCTCATCGCACAATTTCTCTCTGCGTTTTTCGGTGACCTTTTTGCTGTCGTTGAGCCATTCAAACCGATCTCCCGCCCGCAAAATGACCGCCGCACAGGAAACTGGACCTGCCAGCGGGCCACGTCCCGCTTCGTCTGTTCCGCAAACAAGATCTCCGAACTGCGTGCGCAGTTCATCGTCGTAATCATACAGCGCCTCATAAATCATCGTGGAGCCTCTTCGAAAGTGATGTTTCCCAATTTACCGGCTCGCAGCTCATCCAAAACCATTGCGGCAGCGCGTTCGGTGTCGGGAATTCCGCCCGGCATAAGCATTCCACGGTGGCGTGCTATCTCAGAGAGCAGTTCAAAATTGTCCTGATCGAGATCCGAATCGTCCAATTTGTAACGTGATTTCAGCATTTCGGAATAATCTCTTTTGAGAAGTCCGAGCAGGCAGGCAGATATTTCCTGTCCGTCAAGAACCCCGTCCTTTATCGCACCCGTAAACGCAAGCAGCAGTGCCCCGTTTTGGTTTTCAAGCTTTTTCCACAGAACGCCGGGCATATCAAGAAGCTCTATTCGCGGCAGCGATATCCATTGCTTGCCGCGCGTAACGCCGGGGCGATCTTCCGCTTTCGCGCGTGTCGAACCGGCAAGCGCATTTATGAAGGTGGACTTTCCTACATTCGGAACTCCGATCACCATTGCTGCCGGTTTTGCAAGCCGCTTTTTTCCGCTGATCGCATCTTTGTTTGTGAGCAACGCCAGCGCTGCGTCCACTGCTTTCATAGGGCCTCTTTTGTCGCGTGATGACAGAGACAGCGCACCGTAACCGCGATCGCGGTAGAAGCTCTCCCAAGCTTTTGTAGCTCGCTCGTCCGCAAGGTCGGATTTGTTGAGAACGAGCAGCCTCGGCTTGTTTGCCGTAGCGCTCGCAAGTTGCGGATTTTTGCTCGAGAGCGGTATGCGAGCATCGAGCAGTTCAATCAATATATCAACGTGACGAAGCTCCGATTCGATGAGCCTGAACGTTTTTGTCATGTGTCCGGGAAACCAGTGAATATTTGAAAATTCAGCATTCATATTATTTACCGAAAACCAACACTTCTTTGCCGACAACGCTGCGCGTGTCCACAAACCCGAGTGCACCAAAGCGACTGTCGAGCGACACGCTGCGATTATCACCCATAACGAAGATGCATCCTTTTGGAACTATACATGGATATTTGACATCTCCTCGAAGATTGTCCGAGCCCGCTGACACGACATCTGGGAACGGTTCCCCGTCCACCATCACCGCACCTGTCACGCGGTCAACATCCACAGTCTCTCCCTCCGTTGCGATCACTCTTTTGATAAGCGGCTCTCCGAGCGAGTTGTTGTCGTCGATTATCACAACATCTCCCTGCCGTGGCTGATAAAACAGACCGTACGCGATGACATAATCCCCTGTTTTAAACTGCGGCTGCATCGAGCTGCCCTGCACTGTATAGGTCTTCAGCACAAATGTGAACAGGATCAGCACAAGTGAAAGCGAAAAGACAATCGAGTCCAGCCACTCAAATACCGTGTATGCGATTTTGACGTTTCTTGTATTTTTCATGTTTTCATTATAGCACAACAAATGTCTTTTTGGCACCGATATAGGCGAGGAAGTTTAAAACGCACCTGTATTTTGCAGTGCCGTGAATATGAACAAAACTGACAATTTGTCGATTTGAAAGCATCCGCATGCCTGACAAACTTTGAAAAATATCGATAATCCCCTCAAGTGAGTTTCTTTGCTTTACTCGGAATTACAAATTCGCGTTATGCTCATGACTGAACATGTTGCAGGAGGCGTCGATGGAATCACATGCACAATGGCAACGTTGTCCATTAAGACAAGAACACACGCAATCCGTGCTGTCTTATGGGTCCGAAATTCGATACTGTTTTTAATTCCGGCTGACATCAGCCGCTCAAGATTGAGCTTCGGATTTTTTAATGGTATAATAATTCCCACTGCATAATACCGTTTGCGACCGGATTATGTTTTAAACGTGAGGTACGCACTTAAAAATCGCCGCAACAGAAAGTTTTTGCTTCCGGCGCGCATTGATTTTCACTTGAATTTCAAGGCTCTTGACGTGTCTTTTGAAAATCTACATCCGTTTTGCCAAAAGTACTGAAAACTCTTGAGCACAAGCACCCTGACAATGCGTGTAATCCTAAAACCTTATGTATGTTTTATCCATCCAACATAATATATTGCTGCGCATTTCATTCTGCAAACTTGCGAGTTTGTGTCGCCTCTTTGGAGTTTTAGTTTGTGAGCGCACTCCAGCGTGTTGTCTTGTTTTCAGCTTTCGAGGTTTTGTGCCGATACGATATACGAACTGTGTATTTATTAAGATTGCACTCAAAATGCCTGGCGAGACCGATTTAAATCAAGATTTCATAAAAAGGCACAGCGGACGTGTGGAGACAACATGACAATATCGGTAAACGGTGTAACTTTATATTATGAAAGAAACGGCAGCGGCGATCCGCTTATCATGATGCACGGAAACGGAGAGACACACGACATCTTCGACAACGCTGTTTCTCTGCTCTCTGAGAATTTTACCGTATACACGGTTGACACTCGCGGACACGGACACAGCTCTGCCGTCGCACAATATCACTACGCCGATATGGCAAAGGACATGCATTGCTTCATAGAAGCGCTGGGGCTCATAACACCCGTTTTCTACGGTTTCAGCGACGGAGGCATTGTCGGGCTGCTGCTCGCCTCGCAATATCCAAAGCTCCTCTCGCAGCTAATCGTCTCGGGTGCAAATCTTCGGCCCAATGGCGTTCGCGCAGGTATACTTCGCAAAACTCGGGCAAATTATAGAGAAACCGCCGATCCCAAATTAAAAGTCATGCTCGAAGAGCCTGTTATAACCGCAGATATGCTGCGGAATATTTCAGTTCCGACGACAGTCCTCGCGGGCGGATTCGATGTCATAAAACTCCGTCACACAAGAGAAATCGCATCCGAAATTGAACACAGCACACTGCGTATACTGCCGCTGCACGGCCACGGCAGCTACATCGTACACAGCAAGAAAATCGCAAAATTAATACTTCAATCCGTGAAATGAGGACAGTTCAATGAATGGACACACACGTGCAAATGTCAAAATAGGTCTTACCGTAGATATTGTGCTCAAAGCAGACCAGCCCACAGGCAAGTTGACGCGCGGCGTAGTCTCACGAATACTCACAAAAAGCCCAACCCACCCTCACGGAATAAAGGTAATGCTCGACGACGGTCAAGTGGGAAGAGTTCAGAACATTGTATCGCTGTAATTTTAAGGATTGGCAAAACTCCTTGTTTGTATATTTATTCATTTTGAACTGACTGATTAAAAAACGATATCCGTCTGCACTTGTGTGCAACCGGATATCGTTTTTTGTCTGTGAAATCACATCTGTCTAAAATCTGTTAAGCTTATACCATCGATGCTCTGAGCAAATATCTCAAATTAGCAGTTTTTTGGAGTTTGAACGGCTTTTCCTCTTAAGCAAAGTTCTTTGCGTTCGTTCTCTTTGCGTTCGTTCTCTTTGCGTTCGTTCTCTTTGCGTTCGTTCTCTTTGCGCTGTTCATGAGACGCTATGCCATTCACTGTGTTTTTGCTTCAATTGAAAATATCAGTTTCTGCTCTGACGCTTTAAGCATCTGTTTTTTTAAGTACCATCGGTCCGTTTTTTATGTGTGCTTCGCGCATTGGCTGCAATTTGTGCAAATTCTTCGGCTCCCTGCAAAAAACGCCGACGACGAATCGCCTCTAAACACAGAGCTTGCAACATTCCCATTTTGGCACACGCTTTATATGTTTTGTCTCATAGACATGGCTGTTGCATTTTTGAAGTTATCTTATTTTAATTAATTAAAGAATTATTTCGGATATTTCAAAACCGCGTTGCATATCCGCAACGTCTGCAAAGCTCTTCGCTTGGCTGCCTGTGAGAAAACCCATCGTAAAGCGCTTTGGCGCGTGCGCTTTCCAATATTTCGGCAAACGAGGTCGTGAAAATGTTCCCGAGAGCGATGTCTCCGCAGCTGTCGAGGCAGCATGGAACCACAGTGCCGTCGCACAACACCGCAGCCTGACTGCGAAGCGCGTAGCAAAAGATCGGTCGATCTGTGTGGGGCGCTTTCATACTTGGCCATTCAAAACGCTCTGCCTCACCAAAATAAAGCCGAGGGGCAAGCGTCGCGTTGCCGCTCAAACGGAAATGTTCCTTTGATTCCTCAATGGATGTCCCGCTCAGGTTAAGCCGGCGGCACACATTTTCAAGCATCTCACTGTTGTTCGTTCTGTCTTCGCCCACATTCCACATCCGAAGCTCGCATATTATCCCACTTTCCGCTGCCGCAAGGGCAAAAGTCGTCACTTCACGAAGATACCGTTTCTTCAATTCTTCGCTTTCGAACTCCATGCTGTGCAGGGACACGCTCACCTTGCGAAGCGCTTTCGCTTTCAGCAACAGCGGCTGCCTCTCTGCAAGCAGTGTGCCGTTTGTCGTGAGATTGGCCGTCAATCCTTCCGATTTGACTGCATGCAAAAATTCGTCCAAAAGAGGGTGCATGAGCGGCTCACCGAGCACATGAAGATAAACGTGCTGTGCAAAAGGGTGAATCTGACGCAACACATGCGAAAACTCGGCAGCGCTCATAAAACGAGGTGCACGAGAATTTCCGATACAGAAACTGCACGAAAGATTGCACACATTCGTAATCTCTATATAGATACGCGAAAAACATTTCAATTTATTTTCTCATTTCATGCACTAGAAATGCACTCTTTTTAGATGTTAAAATTAAGATTCTCGTGCATATCAGTTTGACTTTATTTGTAAAGCATGATCGTTTTCCATCAAGAATGTGCCGAAATCCTCATCTCCCAACGTGTATTGCGGCCGTCCCAGCAGCTCTTTCGCCAGCTCCGCTCGAGTGGAATATTTCGTGACCTGATATGGCAAACCGGGCGCCAACTTTTCAATAAAAAGAAGATATCCGTCCATTTCGATCAAGACTCCTGTGTGCCCGATAAACAAAACCTCATCGAAAGAATCATTCATCACCACAGTGATTAAAGATGCTTTACCTTTTCCAAATGTCACTCCCCTCTCTTTCCATGCCGCTGGAAAAGCATCGAGATAAATTGAAGAATTGTAATCTTGAACCCACTCAAAAAACACATCTGTGCCTGATAATCCCGCGTCTTTCATTGTATTTTTGAGCTCCGCCTGTTCCTTTTGGGAAACAAGATTGGAATAAACATCCAACGGCATATTGCCAGAATCCGTGTTCGGTTCCTGAATGTCGGAATTTTTGCAGCCACACATCAAAACAACGACAACCGCCAGTGCCAGCATGCCTTTGTGATATAATCGTTTTTGCATCTCTTCTCTCCATCTTAAACATATCGGTCTGCTTATTGTATCAACTTCAAGAGCTGTTTACCACAGAAACCTCCGCATAAACTCTCCTCAGTTTTGATAAAATCTCTGATCGGCAAAACGATCGGATTTCTTTGTGCAAACAAGAAGCCTTCGAAGAATATCCTTCAAAGGCTTCTTTCCGTTATATTGTGCAAAGAGCAAATCAGAGGATCAATTCATTATCTGGAAAAATGCGAGTTTTGTTTTCCTTTACACTTCAACTTTTATCCACGAAAACGGCGTGTGACGCGCCGCGTGCGCAGCAGTATGCGCGGCAACTACACAAAGGCTGTCTTCAAATGTGGCCGGAGCCTTGCCCGAAACAAAAAACTCAAGCATTGCGTCGATTGAACGCGGAAAAAACTCGGTGCATTCAGGCAAATAGCATGCCGATCCATCACTGTATCCGATTGACGCCGCAAACGGAATCTTCCCCATAACCGTCATAGTAACTGTTGCATCACCGAGATCTGCAACCAGCACGGGTGCTGCTTTTGTGCCTACATTCATTATCCTTTGCACTCGTGGGCCGCACAGCGTCACCATCATCTCAATCTGATGCACTATATACACTTCAAAGGAAGCTGCTCCTACAAGTGCAAGCACATCGATATCCTGCCCACTGCGTTTATCCTCTGGTATGTTCTCAAGCTCTTTGAAGAATCTCAGCGCAGAGGATGAGTACATCGGAGATCCGCATTTTGCGGCAGTTTCACAAATGCGCCTTCCGCTCTCGATGTCGTCAGCCAACACCTTATCGATAAAAACGGGTTTTTTTGATTTTATCGCAAGTTCACTGAGTCTCTCGTGAGAGTGCGCTTCGTCCGGGGCCAATACGGCTATGCAATCGCATTCATTTACAAGAGCTTCAAGTGAATCCGATTTCTTGATTCCCATTTTTGCGCACCATTCGTCCGTTGTTAAGCCTCCCTGCTTATCAATTTCACCGTATGCGCAGGCGATTTCAAAATCTTTTGCATAGCGAGAATTCGCTACCCAGCCCGGAAAATGATTTCCGTGAAACTCATCAAGATAATAATCTACCAATCCTATTTTTTTCATATCACACCTCTTAGTCTATTTTTGACCGGAGAAAGTCAACTGCCAGTTTAATGTCGGCGATAGGGTCAGGGCCGAGCTCGCGCTCGATAGTAAGAAATGAATTGTACCCAATGTCTGAAAGGGCCTTGAGATATAAATCAAATTTGACATCTCCTCGTCCGAGAGCCTCTTCCCTGAAATAGTCCGACAAGTTCATGTCCTCAATTCCACCCTGTGCAAAGAAATCATAAATAATTTGCGGGTCGGTCTGTTTGAGCATGACGCCGTCTTTCGCATGGGTGTGTATAATAAGGTCTTTAAGATTGTAAACACCTTCAACGGGATCTTCTCCGGTGACCATTAACAAGTTAGCAGGATCATAGTTCACAGCAATTCCGCTACACGGCAAGCTTAAAATGAAATCTTTTAGAACAGATGTCTTCTCGGGTCCTGTCTCAATTGCAAATTTCACACCGGCTTGATCAGCATAAGTGCCTATTTCCGTCAGCGCTTCCTGCATTCTTTTATATCTGTCGCACTCCTTATCCGATGGAATCACCCCGACATGAGTGGCAACGATAGGACATCCGAGCGATACCGCAAGATCCACCTTGCTTTTGGCGAGAGGTATCTTCACCGGATAATCTTCAGGATGCGAAAGAGAATGACCTCCGAGATTTCCGGTCACCGCGCTAATCGTCATCCCGCATTCCTTGATAATCTTAAGCACTTCTGATCTTTTCTCATCAGTCAGTGTTTCACGTGCCATCTCGCCTGTGGAGTGAATCTGAATTCCCTCAACCCCCAACGAACCCGCCAACTTAATTCCGCTTATAACGTCCATCCTCAAAGAATCGACGATAAGTCCTATCTTGAACTTGCTCATAAAAACCTCCTGCCCTCAGGCAATTATTTCTTTTGCTCTCAACCGACAATTTCATCGCGCTCGACAACGCGTCCTCCGTCCTTTGCCGATTGGTATCCCATCTCAACAATGCTCTGAGATAGGTACGCCTCCCAAAGTGTCGGGGTCTCATCCATAACAACACACCCTGCATTTATGTTATAGAGCACATTCATCGCACTTGCAGAATGGGTGTCGACCATAGTTCCGAGATCAAACATCGGTTTTGGATGAATAACCGCGAGATGCCGCGCGTAATCGGATGCCGGCGGGATTGGCCCTGTAAATTCTTTACCGAGATCATAGCGATATATTCTCAAAAAACCATTCGATAACAGATCAATGTACATGTATCCATTGGTGCCATAGATTTCAAAATAATTTCGTGGCGTAACGCCTGCGGCAATTCTTGAAGTTTCCAGCTCCCCCTGGACTCCACTCACAAGGGTTAAGTTCATGAATGACCACTCATCGTTAGTCATCTCAATCTTTTCGGTCCTATTGTCATCGGTGAAGCGCTCTTTGAATTGTATCGAAGTTCGGCAAGAAACCTCAGCCACCTCTCCAAGCAAGAATCGCACGAGATCAGCAACATGGACACCTGTATCCATGAGACTTCCACCCGCCGCCTTATCTCCGCTCAATCTCCAATTCACTTGACGATTTGGGTTCAGATAGGCATTGTTAAATATCTTAGCCTTAAAATTAATTATCTCTCCTAGGTCACCATTTTTAATTATGTCTCGAGCCGCCGCTACCTTTGGCTGAAAGCGCATTACCAGTGCTGTTTGATTTATGACGCCAAGCCGATGTGCAGTTTGAGCAATAATTTTTGCCTGCTCAAGTGTTTGAGCGATGGGTTTTTCGAGGTATAAGTTTTTTCTTTTTTCAAGCGCGAGCATTGCTTGCTCATAGTGCAAAAAATCCGGAGTGCAAATATCCACCAACGATATTTGCGCATCGTCAATAATATCTGCAAAGTCTGACGTCACGACTTCAAAATCATCGCTTTCCAAAACTGAAGATGAACAAAGTGTCCGCATCCGAGGCGAAACATCACCGGGGGTTGTTATCCCCATTGTCTTATAAGCTAACGCGTGCATCTTACCAATAAATCCATAGCCGCACAAGCCTATATCGATTGTGTTCATATCTGTCTCCTTTATTTGCTTGAGAGTTTCAGTATTTTGTATACATCTTCGCCGGAGAGCGGCACAAGCCTGCCAACCACTCCCTTGTTGTCACTGTATATCTCATCTGAAAGCACTTTCAATTGCTCGTCTGTGATCTTATCTGTAAGCTGCCGGTAACTACGCTCCACTCCAAGCTTGCGCATCCATTCTTCAAGACTTTCAATACCCGCAAGCGCTGCCTTTGTGTCGTCAGTTTCTTCAACTTTCCAGATATTTCGCGCGTATCTTGCGAAAATCTCTGGTGATTTCGTGTAAATGTAGCGCATCCACACCGGAGTTATTACACCCAGTCCTGCACCGTGATGGGTGTCAAAATAAGCCCCCATGCCCTCCTCAATAGTGTGACAGGCCATGTCCGGCGCTCCTCGCCCAATGCGTGTTAGCCCCGTGCCCCATGTCATCGCAGCAGTCCACATCAGTTCCCCGTAATTAAAAGAATCAAATCCGTCTTTTGCAAGTTGTTCTATACACTCCATTGCAGCCAGCATGATGCCTTCTGAGAATCGAAGCTGAAATGGAGAATAGTAACCGTTAAAATAGTACTCATAAGTATGACTGAGGACATCCATTGCGCCCCATAACGCTATGCGCTTAGGCAGCTTTTCTGCAACTAATGGATCTATAAAAGAATATTGGGGATACATGCACTCCGCCGCGCAAGAGCTCTTCTTTTTTGTAAATTCATTGCGTATCACAGCGGTATTGTTCAGCTCAGTACCTGTGGCAGCCACCGTCGGAATGGTGACAACCGGCAGGCTTGCTGTTATAGGTTTCGGATCTCCCCAAAGAAAATCACAAACATCGATTCCCATCGCAGCTGAAACCGCTATCATTTTTGCGCAATCCATTGTTGACCCGCCGCCGAGTGCGATGACGACGTCTATTTTGTTGTTCACACATATCTCTGCGCCCGCTCGAACCGTGGAAACCCTCGGGTTGGAATCAACTTCGCCGGTTTCAAATACCGCAATTCCGCTGTCTTTAAGATCTGTGACAAGCTCGGTATAAAACGAACCGGGTATTCCCTTTCCAATAAGTGCCAATGCTGAATGATACCTGCCTTCGAGCGTCTTTCCGACCTTGCGCCTCGCATTATTTCCGAAATATATCTTAACAGGATTTTCAAACACAAGATCTTTCATTTTACTCGTTATTCTCCTTTTTTTTCGCTCCACCGAGATAGGCGTTCAACACTTCTTTATCGTGTAAAAGTTCACCACTTGATCCCTCGTGTGTAATATTTCCGACCTCTAACACGTAGCCTCTGTCGGCTGCCGAAAGGCCCAGAACTGCGTTTTGTTCCACGATGAGCACTGTGACACCCAAATCGCGAATTTGCAGTATCAACTCAAATATCTTTTCAGTTAGCAACGGAGAAAGTCCCAGTGAGGGCTCGTCCAGCATAAGAAGCTTAGGATCGCTCATAAGAGATCTGCCGATTGCCAGCATCTGCTGCTCGCCTCCGGACAGTGTGCCACCAGCTTGGTTGTATCGTTCTTTTAATATGGGGAAAAGCTTGTAAACTCTCTCAAACGCGGCCTCTAACTCATCCTTTTTTCTGATATACGCTCCAACTCGCAGGTTTTCCCAAACCGTCATTCGAGGAAAGATACTTCTGCCCTCGGGGCAAAGCACAATTCCTTCTGCAACCAGCTTGTTCGCTTTAAAACGGGTTATATCTTGCCCATTGTAAAGAATTTGGCCGCTTTGTGGAGACAAAATTCCCGAAATGGACTTCAGCAGCGTGCTCTTTCCCGCTCCGTTACTGCCAATTAGAGTGACAATCTCTCCCTGCTTAACATCAATTGAGACATTCCACAACGCGTGTATCGGGCCGTAAAATGTGTTGATGTTGTTAACGCTCAACAGCATTTTGCACACCCCCCTTGCCGAAATACGCTTCGATAACCCTGTCATCCGCACACACTTTTTGAGGCGGACCTTCACTGAGCATCTCACCGTGATCCATAACATAGACATAATCGGAAATGTTCATTACAAGATGCATGTCGTGCTCTATGAGAAAAACCGTGTTGCCTTCGTCGCACAATCCTCGAATGAATTGGCTGAGGTCACTTGTCTCATTTGGGTTTAGTCCAGCAGCGGGCTCGTCAAGTAGAAGAACCTTAGGTTTGCTAACAAGAGCCCTCGCGATTTCCAGTCGCTTCTGCATGCCATAGGGCAGTCCGGAACATATCTCATTTTCGTGTTCCAATAACCCAATTTTGTCGAGCGCTTCACGCGCCACAAAAATTGCTTTTTCTTCCTCTATACGTTTTTTCCTTGTACAGAATACTGCATCAAGATTTTTGCAGCTCATTTTAGACTGATAGCCTATTAAAACATTTTCCAAAACCGACATGTTGGCAAAGAGTCTAAGGTTCTGAAAAGTGCGGCTCATTCCCTGAACAATATACATGTGTGTGGGTATATTCTCGAGCTTTATGCCGTCGAGCACTATATCACCGGAATCCTTTTCGTAAAAACCCGAAAGCAGATTAAACACCGTTGTTTTTCCGGCTCCGTTCGGTCCGATAAGGCTCACGACCTTATGCTCGGGCACCGAAATCGTTATATCCTTAACGGCTGCAAGCCCTCCGAATGATTTGCACAGGAGGTTTACTTCAAGAAGAGCCATCGCTTACCTCCCACCTTTCTGAGAATCTTTGGGTTTATTTGCGAACTTAAAAAAAACTCGAATTCTGTCTGTAAATTTATATTTGTCCCAGTCCACAGATCTTATCAACATCACACTCACAAGCAGAATTCCGTAAATCAACATGCGGTATCGGGAGAATCCTCTGAGCAATTCCGGCAGTAATGTCAGCAGAATAGCCGCGATTATCGAGCCCTTCATGCTTCCGAGTCCACCCAATACCACCATGCTTAATATGGCAGTGGATTCGTCTCCAACAAACTTTGACGGATCGATAAACAGCATGAAATGCGCATAAAGCGAACCTGCAATTCCGGCTACCGCCGACGATATTGCAAAACAATTGACCTTGTTGCGATAGATATTTACCCCCATCGCGGATGCGGCAATTTCGTCGTCCTTTATCGCTCGAAGATTCCTGCCAAAACGAGAATTTATAAGGTTTTTGAAAATCAGCAAAACCACAATGCACAGCGCCAAAACAATAAAGTAATAGTACTTCGGTTCTCTGAACTTAAATCCAAAATAGACGGGAGAAGGTATTCCGACAAGGCCCATAGGTCCTCGCGTGAAGTCAATCCAATTCAGAAGCACAATGTAAACAATCTGGCCAAAACCTAGAGTCACAATCGCAAGGTACCCTCCGGAAAGTCGCATTGCCGGAAGCGCAACAAGCCATCCGATAAGCGCGGAAACAATTCCTGCCGCGAGTATGCATAACGAAAAATCCATATTCAGCTTTAGTGCAAGCAGTGCTGATGTATAGGCGCCAATACCAAAAAACGCAGCATGCCCGAGCGAAACCTGTCCCGCAATGCCCGATATAAAGTTGAGACTCGTCGCGAGTAAAATATAAATTCCGCTGAAAACAGCCAAGCGCATCGCAAATTTTGACAGTCCCCAGAATGGCAGCGTGCACAGTGCCGCGACAAAGACAACAGCAAGTAAAATCTTGAAATTTTTTGATAATTTCACTCTCATATTCCCGTCACACCTTCTTCTGGAACGGTTTGCCCAACAACCCGTTTGGACGCACAAGGAGCACAATTACAAGCACCAAAAACGCCGCAAGATCGCGCATGCTTGTGTTGATGTAAGCGGCGGTGAAAACCTCCGCAAATGCAATCAGCACAGATCCCAATACCGCACCGCTGAGATTTCCTATGCCTCCGAGCACCGTGGCGGCAAATGTTTTAAGCCCGAACGTGGTCCCGATTGTTATATCTACGCTCTGATAGTTCATGCAGACAAAAATTCCTGAGACGGCAGCAATCGCCGACCCTATAAAGAAAGTGATTGATACTATGTTATCAACAGAAATTCCCATAAGCTCGGCCGCGTCGTAATTCTGTGCTGTGGCACGCATCGCCATCCCGATTTTTGATTTTTTTATAAAGATGCTGAGTGCGATTAGTAACGCCGCCGAAACGACAATAGTAATAATTTGCATATAGGATATATTCGTCCCTCCCAGAGAGATGTTTTTACCCTTAAACAAGGTCTGGTATGGGAGTGTCTCTGAACCCATGATCAGGAACATGATATTTTGCAAAATAATAGACGAGCCAATCGTGGCTATCAGTGAGACAAACTTCGGCTGATTGCTAAGACGAAGCGGCCGTAGTGTGAGCTTTTCAATAACAACGCCCAACATGCCTGTTCCAATTACTGCTACTATGAATGCCAGCCAACCGGGAATTCCCGCTATGTTGGTTTCAATGTAAAACAGAAATGCTCCTACCATAAACACGGAAGCATGAGAAAAGTTGATAAGCTCCAGCACTCCGAAGACCATGGAATAGCCAATAGCTGTCAGTGCATATACGCTGCCTAACGCGATTGCACTGATTATTTGTTGGATCAAAAACTGCATCGCACCCTCCTTGGAGTAAGAGCCCCACTCCGCCGACATCATATATGCCGGCGGAGTTGATGTCGTCAAATCACAAATTTTTATTTATACTCTGCGAGTGCCCATTTTCCGTCCTTAACCATTATTGGGACACCGTTTTTCTCTGGTACTCGATCGGTGTATTTCGAGGTGCATGTCAGGCCTTTCCACTCCGTTATCTTCATAAGCTCGTCATAAACGGTTTCACGTGTGTCCGCACCTTTTTCAAACGCGGATACAAGCATCGCCATGCACTCATAGGCCTGTGAGGCAAACTGATTGGCGGTCTTTCCGTCGCTGGCTTCGCTGAACAGCTTTGAGAATTTCTGAACACCCTCATCAGGATTTTCTGCAAAATACAGAGTGCTGACATAAAATCCTTCCGCTGCGTCGCCGGCAAGAGTCAAGAACTCATCAGAATAACATGTGCTGAGGTTAGCAAATTTGATATCTCCGAAATCCATCTGCTTCGCCTGCTTGAGAATGTTGGCAACGTCCTTGTATTGAGCAGAAATCATCACGGTTTCAGGCGCTGCCTGTTTGAGTTTTGAAAGAAGCGGAGTAAAATCGCTTACCTGCCCTTCGTTGAAACTCTCGGCATCAACCAACTCGACACCCGCATGATTGGCAACCTGGCTTTTGAGCAACTCAAGACCGGACAGTCCCGAATCGTTATTTAAGTAGATGTATGCAACTTTTTTAGCTTTGATTCCGTCCATAACCATGTTGGAAAAGTTTCTCATCTCATCCGCAACGCTTGCCTGCAGCCAGGTATATTGACTTACTTTAGTAATGTCCATATGTGACGCCGCGGGAACCATTTGAACCATGCCATTTTCACCATAAATAGGAGCGCTTGCAAGAACGCTTGTGCTGGCAAAGCCGCCAATGACTGCAACATATTTTTCATCGTCGCAGATTTTCTGAGCGAGGTTTGAGGCTTCCGCAATGTCTCCGCGGTCATCAAAGACATCGAGCACAATCTTTCTGCCGTTGATGCCACCGGCCGCATTTACCTCGTCCACTTTTATTTGGGCCGAAGTTTGGAAGTACTCGCCATACAGTGCCTGATTTCCGGTCATGGGCACGGCAATTGCAACATAGATTGGATCTGCCGTCCCTGACTGTTGCGCATCCGACCCCGTCGTTTCCTGCTTTGAACAACCGGAGAACCCTGCGACTAACGACACCGCAAGAACGGCGCAAAGCAACAGCGAAAGTGCTTTTTTCATGTGTTACCTCCATTGCTAACTTTAATATCAGATTTGGCATAGGCCAAAAGCTGCAAGATTATGACCACGGATCCAAAAGCATCTTTCCATGATCAGCCCCCGATGATATCTCAAGCGCCTGCTGAGCGCGGCTCATCGGTACAATATTGGTTATCATCAAATCGAGCTTGGTTCTGTTCTTCCTGATCACTTCCATCATATCTCCAACAAGTGTGGTGGGAAACATCCACGATCCTGTGATTGTTATCCCCTGAACCACAAGTTCCGGAGTCACCTTAATTGGTGTATCACTGTAACTTCCACCAACGAAGCAAACATGCCCCAAACGTTTGACAGCATGCATACAAAGCTTCTGTGCAGGTATTGTTCCAGAACATTCTATCGCGTATTCGGGGCCTAAATTTTTAGTTACCGACCTGATTTTTTCTCGAATATCGATATCACGAGCATCAAAGACATAATCCGCACCGAGTGATTTTGCGAGATTCATTCTATAGGGTATTGTATCCACCGCAATAACCATCAGGCCTCTGTGCTTTGCGTTTATAACCCCTCCGAGGCCAACTCCGCCCATTCCGGTAATCAGGACGGAACGACCGGGTATAACTTTCATGTTGTGAAGTGCTCCAAACGAAGGTCCCAGACCACAATTAGCCATAGCCGCATGTTTAAAACTGATATCATCTGGAATTATCCACAACAGCCGCTCCGGTTTGAGCAGATATTGTGCGTAATAAGCAGCCCCCTCCGTCTGATGAGTGACAGCGTTGACGTCTTGTGCGCTTATTCCATCAGGCGTATTTTCGCAATGTAGATAATATCCGGAATCGCACAGTTCGCAATGCCCACAGGAATAAAGTGCCGGCACAACAACTCGATCACCCGCCTTCACATGGAGTCCCTGCACAACCTCCTCGACCACTCCGACAGCCTCATGCCCTACATATTCATCGGGTGTACCATCGATAAACCTCTTGTTCTCCGTGCACATGCCCGCATATACGACCCTGATCAGCGCCCATTCATCGATGGCGTGCGGCTTCGTAACCTCTTTGATTTCCGCTTTGCTGGGTCCCGTAATAATGAGTTTTTTCATAATATTTTTCAATCGCTGTCAACTTCTCAAGCACGCCCGGAAAGTTGAATTACAAACTCCCTCCAATATTAAATAAACGGCACAACTGCGGTTGTTAGCAAAAGTTACTTACTTAACATAAGTTATGTTACACCCGAAGATGCAGTTTGTCAATATATTTTGTTGGTTAATCATATATTGTGCTTGACATTGACCATTTTTGATTATAGAATTTAACCACTTGCTAATGAGGGTTAAGTTAGCTTTGGGCATTTTCCCTTTTCTGAGCACATAGCGATGCCTATATTTAGCTGTAATTTATCTTAAAGGAGCTATACATCTACTATGGACAAGCGTCAACGTATGAAAGCAGCATTTAACAATCAACAGGTGGATTTTGTACCGGCAGGTTTTTGGCACCACTACACATCATCGGACATTCATGAGCTCGTCGAGCAGCAGGTCGACTTTTATCGTGCAACCGACATGGACTTTCTTAAAATAATGTACGAGTTTATGTTTGAGTTGCCGGAAAAGGTCACAAAGTCGTCTGATTGGTATAAAATTAAACCTCTGGGAAAAAATTCGCCTCAGTACATAAGACAAACAGAGATTATAAAAGGTATCCTTGATAAGACAAACGGAGAAGCCATGGCTTTCACAACAATGTTTAACGCCATGAAGATGGCTGCATGGTGTGTTGGCGATGAAGCGATGATGGTTCACGCCAGAGAAAATCCGGAAGCGCTCAGCGCGGGTATCGCTGCGTTTTCAGAAACGCTTGTGGAATGGGTTGACGGCTTTATCGATGCAGGTGTGGATGGTATATTCTACTCTGCCCAATTTGGGGAGGTTGGGCGTTTCAATGCAAAAGAATGGAATCGTCTCGTCAAGCCTTATGATATCGAGGTGCTGAAGAGCATAAAGGCTCGCGACAAATACATCATCCTTCATCTGTGCGGAGAACCTGAATACGATTTCAAAGTGCATATTGACCGATACAAGGATTACCCAATGGACATGATAAATTGGGCAGTTCACGCCAACAATTACGAAATAGAAAGAGGAATAGACTTTTTTGGCTGTCCTGTTATGGGTGGGCTGGACAACCGAGGTCTCATGCTCACAGGCACAAGAGATGACATTGATAAAGCTGTTTCCGATATAGTAACAAGGTTTGGAGCAAAAGGATTCGCACTGGGAGCAGACTGCTCCATCCAGGGAAATTACGACGTTGATCTCATAACTTATACAATAAAAAAAGCCCACTCCATTCAAATGGAAGGGTAGTGTTTTGAAAATGACTGCTTTTCATCACATAGCGCTTTATGTAAATGATATAGAAACAAGCACTGTTTTTTATGAACAAGCTTTCGGTTTCACCGAATATGGTCGGTGGCAACATGGAGAAAAACAAATTGTCATGCTATCGCTGCGTAGCGGCGGTTACATTGAATTGCATTCGCGTCATAAAACAACCTCCTCAGATGGCAAGTTATGGCACATCAGTTTTTCACCGTCTAACATCGACGAATGTTATGAGCGGGCTCTGATGCTGGGTGCGAAAGCAGACAGGCCACCATTCGATTTCGTCATAAAATCTACCCCAAACGAAATTCCTGTTCGTATAGCGTGGCTATTCGGCCCCGACGGAGAGAGAATTGAACTCTTTTGTGATCGATCATATCAATCCTGATTGTCGACGAAGCTCCTTAAAGGGAGTGTTGCGGCTCCTATTGCGGCGGCATCGTTTCCCAGCCCCGCAAGCACAAGTTCTATTTCTTCTCCGCCGTGATAGCGGCCGCAAGTGTCTTTGAGTCTGTTTGTCAGCTGATTCAGCAGCCACGCGGATTTTCTGAAAATTCTTCCAGTAACAATGATGAAGTTGATGTCAAAAAGACTTACGACATTCTCAATTCCAACAACGATATATTTTATTGCCTCTTCAGCTATCATCAGTGCTATATGATCCCCATGCTCTGCGGCTTCCATGACAACGCGTACCGTGACGTTTTCAATTTCCCCGCCTGCCATTTCAAGCATTGAGCTTTTAAAGCCATCTCGCAGCATCCCGCGCGCTTGCTTTTCAATAGCGCTGTTAGATGCCAGCACTTCAAGACATCCCCTTTTGCCGCATCTGCACAACGGCCCGTTAACATTGACAACAGTGTGTCCCACCTCTCCGCTCATGTTGTGGCAGCCACGGTATATATCTCCGTTTACAATCATTGCCGAGCCGATACCGCGTCCGAACGCCAGCATTATAAAACTCTCTTCATTTTGACCACTACCGTACCATTTTTCTGCAATCGCCGTAACTTTGGCGGTATTGTCAACAAATATCGGAACTGAAAACACTCTGTTAAACGCCAATCCCATATCATAATCATAAATTTGAAGGCTTTGGCTACTGGCAATTCCCGTTTCAGGGTTTGTTATTCCGGGAACTCCCACTCCAATTCCAAAAAGCCTGGAACGTTCTATATGAGAGTCAGATATGGTTTCTTTCAAAAGCGCAATTGAGCGTTCAACCACATCGATTTGAGATGTATCATTGCTGTCGATGGCTGCGCTGTTTTTGATAATAGAACGCCCTTTGAGGTCAATTATAACGCATGTCACGCAGGAATCGCTCATATCAACTCCCGCGAAATAGCGAGCTTCGGGAATCACCCTCAAAACCTCGGGACGCTTGCCTCCTCTGGAAACACCTTTACCCGCCACTTTTACAAGACCGGATTCAATGAATGAGTCTGTAATATGCATAATGGTGGGAATGCTAAGCCCCGTTATTCTTGATATCTGTGCTTTGAAAATATCATCATTATTCCTTATTATTTCCAAGACTCTGCTTTTATTAGAGACAGAAACATCTCGAAAGTTCAGCATATTTGTAACTCTTTTCCAACATATTTGCGTTCATTATGGACGATTATTGAAGAAATTACAACAAAAAAACAAAACGCACTTTATTTTTTGCACTCAAACAGCTATCATTTTATATTCGCGGAGGCAGTTTTATGGCAGCAGTTGCAAACAGAAATGAGATTTACTGCGAGATTTTAAGAGATGAACTTCAGGTGGCAACGGGCTGCACTGAGCCTATTGCAGTTGCTTATGCCGCAGCAAGAGCTCGCGAACTTTTGGGTTCAATTCCAACATCGGCAGAAATTCACGTCAGCGGTAATATACTTAAGAATGTCAAGAGCGTTATCGTGCCAAACAGCGGAGGGCTTCGCGGCGTCAGAGCGGCGCTTGCCGCCGGAGTTATTGCGGGAAATGCGGCAAAAAAACTTCAGGTGCTGTCCGAAATATGCACACAAGACATTCCGCTGATCAAGGATTTTGCCGAAAATACAATTATAACCGTGAGCTGTGTATACACTTCTTTGCAGCTTGACATAACCATTGTTTTGCACAGCGTCAATCACACTTCCAAAGTACGCATTGCCAACCGCCATACAAATATAGTTTTTGAGTCTTTGGATGACTGTGTGTTTCTTGACCTGCCTGTTGAAGAGGAGCCCAAACAAAGCGTTGTGGAAAATCAGCTCACTATAGAAGACATCATGGATTTTGCAGATCATTGTGATCTCGAACCTCTGCGAGATCTTCTCAAACGTCAAATTGATTTTAACAGTGCTATTGCGCGCGAAGGCATGCGGGGTCATTACGGAGCGCAGGTAGGCCGCACGCTTATTGAGCGCATGCCAAACGATATCGACACGCGTGCAAGAGCCATGGCTGCGGCCGGTTCGGACGCTCGGATGAATGGATGTGAGCTGCCTGTGGTCATTCTTTCGGGCAGTGGCAACCAGGGAATTGCCGCCTCGGTCCCCGTTGTTGAATACGCACATTATCTCGGCAAAAGCGACGATGATCTGATGCGAGCTTTGCTGGTTTCCAATTTGATCACCGTGCAGGAAAAGGCAGATGTCGGACGACTCTCAGCTTTCTGTGGCGCTGTAAGCTCGGGTTGCGGAGCTGCTGCAGGGATTGCATACCTGTGTGGCGGAGACGTGGAAATGATAGCAAATACGGTGACCAACGCGCTTGCGGCTGCGAGTGGGATTATCTGTGACGGCGCCAAAAGTTCCTGCGCAGCAAAAATTGCTCTGGCAGTTGAGGCAGGGCTGCAAGGCTATCATATGAGCTGCAAGGGTCTGCATTTCGGCCCCGGAGAAGGCATTGTTGCAGCCAATGCAAACGACACCATTGCCAACGTCGGTAAAGTTGCAAAACAAGGTATGGCCATAACGGACAAGGTGATTATTGACATTATGCTGAGCGCAACTTAGTATCTTTTAAAACAATTTTGTCTTTGTCGCGCAACGACTTTATTGATACTCTATGTATGCTTTATCCGAACTCACATGATTTAAATCCGAGTTTATTCTTTTCGTCTTAAATAGGAGTTGCGGTACTTTTTGATGAAACATTATGCTGTCTTTTGCTTTGTTCTATCCATAATTAGACTTCCGACTTGCTCTGCATTGCCCTCACGATTATTTTTCACAAACAAACTCATTTACCACATCTCCCCTGTGTATTAATCTTTTCACGCCAAAGAATTATCAACTGCAAACATTCTGAAGTGTCGGAATTTTCTTTGCATTATCGGTGGTATAATATGATTTTCACAACGCTGCTTACTGCTTAAAGCGGACTTTAAAAGGCACACGTAAAGTAATTGAAAAAGTGCTCACCTAAATGTTGACATTCACTTTACTCTTTTGTATAATGGTCAAGCACGCCTGGGCTCGTAGCTCAGCTGGGAGAGCGCCGCGTTCGCAACGCGGAGGTCGAGAGTTCGATCCTCTTCGGGTCCACCAAACAGTGCAAATCCGAACACCATGTTTTTTGTAAAACATTGTTTCGGATTTGTCCTCACCATTGAAAAAGTCTAACTTCGGTTAGGCTTTTTCTTTTGGTTTCGGCTTGGCATAGGTGAGAGCCAGTTGGGAGTCAGCGACACCGGCTGTAGTTGGGTCGGTGTCGCTACCGAGGATAGTCAACACAGCAAACAGAGCGTTGACAACTGCCAACAGTCCGTTGCCCAACTCTCTCAAATCCAGCGTATAGCCGAATACTGACGCTACGACCTGTACCACCACAAGAGAGCCGAACGAACTCAAAAGGTTCGTTCGACTCCCGTTCATCTGATTTCTTCTTGCCTCCACCACAAAAAGGCCTGTTTTCCATCAGTGGGAAATTGGGTCTCTTTTTTATATTCAGAAGCGCGCTATACTTTGATTAAGATCATTTGTATAACGGGCAATATATAAATGAAAATTCAGAAATATAGAGTGTATGTTAATAGCAATCGCTATTGCTATTGCTATTATTACATTCTTTGCGTCATTTGTCATTGAAGCAAACATGGAGGACACGGGGAATATTCCGGGCATAGGCATATTGTTCGGTTGGATTATGCTCATTACGCATACTGCTTAGTCGATGGCAACATGAGAGAAAATGAAATACGACTCACCTTCTTTTCGCAGGGTAAGTACGGCGTGTTCGCTATATAGTGTTACCAGAACCCCATTCGTTTCGCCGGCTGTGCATTCGAATACCCCCGGGCCGAAATCGCTTGCATAGCTATAAAAAGTCTTATATTCTTCCAAATACAAGGCATCGCCCATATTTGTCATGTCTGCAAGGGAAACGTTCATATATTTTTGCAAATATTGCTCCACCGTTGCAAAGGGGATGCGGCCAAAGGGGACGGTAGCAAGGAAGCCATCAATGGGCTGCTGAGCATATGCTTCCTTCAATGATGCAATTTCCGTCTCGTCTGCTGATGAGAGAAAAGTTTCTCTGGGGATATAATAAACAAAGCGACCTATATCCATTTGTGGCGGTATCTCATAATAAGAGGTAAAAAAATGCGAGATGGGGTTTAACGCAAATTCACCATCTGGGCCTGTAATAGCAGCCGCATCACCATCACCGTCGGGCAGCAGCGTCTCAAATGCTTCATTGACCTGCGCTATTTCATCCTTTGTCAGTCCTCTTGGCAGAATAGATGAGTTAGACCCGTTGTAATTTGACGCATAGCCGGTTACCAGCGTGTCTCCGGCGTAATACTCAATATCGCTGACCTGTACGTCACCCTCAATCACCACAAGATAGGGCGCGTTGCTCGTGACGGACACGGACTGCTCGCCGCCCTCGTACAATACGCGCACACTGGTGTACTCTGCCGGGATTACTTCATCGGTGCGGAAGTTCCAATACCGTTTGCCCAAATCGCCAAACACCACCGTCAGGCCGTTCCATTTCAGAAGCGAAGCGGAAAAGCCCAGGCTCATAGAGGGATCGCACTCCGCGGATGCTGCCAGCGAATACGCCCCATCCGCTTTCTCCATGACAAACACACCGTAGCCCATATTTTCCTCGGGCAGCATGGGGTTTGGAGCCGCCGCCAGAAGCAGCACCGCATCCCCGTATACATAGGACTGTTCTACGACAGTATAAGACGAATCCTGTGCAAGAAACACCTGTGTGGCGCTTGCGATTTCTTTCTGCGCCCTTTTGGGCGCAGGGTTACTGACCAGCACAACCGCAAGGGCAACCACAGCGACAATCGCAGCCGCGACGATCCAAAATTCGGTTTTTTTGTAGCTTAGCACATTTTTCACCCTGCTTTTCGTGTCTCCCTCGCCAAAGGCAAGAGGGGTGGCGTGTATCATCCCTTTCGCAGTGCCAAAGCGCAAAAGCGACTGGGAATATTCAGTGCGCATATCTGTATCCATCTTTTTCATCACAGCCTCGTCGCAGGACAGTTCCATATCTTTTCCCGACAGAATAAACGCAAGCCACACAAGCGGATTAAACCAATGGATTGCCAAAGCGGCAAAACCGAGTATTCTTGTCGCATGGTCAAATCGCCTTACATGGCAGAGCTCGTGGGCAATAATAAAACCCGTTTCACACTCCGAAAGCGAAGATGAAAGGTAAATCTTCGGCCGAAACAGCCCTATCACAAATGGAGAATGGATATGGTCTGCAAGGTAGATGTTCTCTTTCAGCCGTGTTGCGCCGATGAGACTTCGCCTTAACTTCACAAAAGCAATCACGCTGTAAATCAGCATTGCCAGCACTCCAAGCACCCAAATAATAGAGCCTGTCAAAATCCAAATTTGAATTGGATTAACGCTGTTAACAACATTACCTTGCATTGGCAGTAGTGGATTGATGGAGTTATCTATGATGCCGATACCGGTGTTAATTTGCGGTGCGGTGCTGTAAATAATATCCTGCGGTATGGGGGCTTTCCCCGTTGGCATGAGACTGAGCACGCTCTCGAATGAAAATGGGCAAAGCAATCTAAACAGCACGATGCTCCACAAAGTATAGGAAAAAATCTTAGGCGCTTTTTTCAGCAACAGCCTTACAATCAGCACGAATATAATCACATAACCACCAACTAAGCTCATGTTCAGCACGGAAATAAACAATTTATCTAACATTGTTTTCCCTCCTTCTGCCTATCAATCATGCTTTGAATTTCTGCAATCTCTTGATCGGACAGGGCCTTCCTCCTTGCGAAAGATGCGATAAACCGGGGCAGCGACCCCGAAAAGGTTTCTCCTACAAATCGTTCGCTTTGTGCGAAAATATACTCCTCTTTTGACACAAGAGATGTCACGGCGCCGTTCACGTTTTGAAAAATGCCTTTTTCACACAGCTTGCGCAAAATCGTGTAGGTGGTTGATTTTTTCCAAGAAATATGCTCCTCTGCAAGCTTAACAAGCTCGCCCGAAGAAATTGGCTCACTCTCCCAAATTAAGTCTGCAAACCGCATTTCAATATCGCCTAACTTATATTCAATCATGTGCAACACATCACTTTCGGTTAATCGTCAATCAACTAATTGTAGTTTATCGTCAGTAAACCCATCTGTCAAGATATAAAAAAGCAGGCCATATTTCAAGTCTGCCAAAGGGTATATAAACCATCTGCACCGCAATGACAGCATAACACAGACAAAGACATACCCTCCGCTTTTTGAACTGCAAATGCTCGATGCACCGGAGATTTCAAGCAACAAGTGCTCGAGGACATTCAAGAAAGCAAATTAAGTCAACATCAAGAATCATCAAAATACGAAGTACAGCAGTCGGTCATTATGCGGCGGAAACGCATCTATCAGGAAGAAGGAGCGCAGGATATGTACATTGGGGGGGGCGAGGGCGTGCCAGTGCGCGGCGCTGATGCTGTTCGGCCTACAGGCTCTTCGCAAGCCTCCGAAAGGCTGAGCGCCCCA